>NZ_NRTA01000024.1 GCF_002286735.1 Leptolyngbya sp. BC1307 | reverse complement strand
TAGCGCTCATAATCAAGCGCTGCAATATCGGCTTCGGTGAATTCTAGAGTAATCATCTCTCAGGAGGATTAGACGCGACAACTGTATTTCACCTTAAATATCCCGGAAATGTCCAGTTCTTAGTCGTTTAGAGTATAGCTATTGTTTTTTGTCATGTTTCACTAAGTGCCAATCTCTCTCAGTAACCTTGTCTTCAATCGCTTAACAAAATCAACCGCAGCGGATCTAAAACGACTTGCCAGGGGAAAGCCTGGTCTTTAATAGTGGCCCATTTTTCCTTAAAGATCTCTGCCTGGAGGTGATAATCGCGATCGCTGTCAGCGGGAGCATTGAGCTTTAAGAACAAAGTCATGCGGTGGGGCGTTTCGCTCGTAGCGGCTAGCCAACAGGGAAAGGTATTGGGCTTTGGCGCATCTGCTGAGGCAGTGAGGAAGGTTATTTGGTGAGCGCGGATGCCAATATGGGTGAGATTTGTAGGAAGCGGTTCGACGGTGGTAAGCGTGCATTGCCAGTCTAGCGCCTCTATTTGGTGGGGGCCACGGGCGATCGCTGTAGAGCAGTTTTTGCAGCCTGTGAGCCTGGCAATACTCACGGTTTTAGGCTGCTCAAATATACGGTGTTTGGGGGCATGGGCCGCTACATGGCCACTTTCGAGGATAAGGAGGGAACGGCAAATTCGGTAGGCTTCTTCTAAATTGTGAGTGACTAAGAGGGTAATACCAGAATAGCTCTGAAGTCGAAGTTTGAGCTGCTGTTCAACTTGGCTACGCAGGTGGGTATCCAGCGCTGAGAAGGGTTCATCGAGGAGTAAAACTTCGGGTTGGTTGGCTAGTGACCGGGCGAGGGCTACGCGCTGCTGTTGCCCGCCTGACAGTTCGTGAGGATATCGCTGAGCTAATGGGCTGAGGTGAACAGCGGTGAGCTGTTGGCTGACGGCGGCTTCCATTTTGGAGGGGGGAAGTGGATGGCTATGAAGACCAAAGGCGACGTTTTGAGCGACCGTGAGGTGGGGAAAAAGGGCGTAGTTTTGGAAGAGAATGCCGACTTTGCGATCGCAGCTTGGCAGATCGATTCCTTGCCCAGAGTCAAACAGTACCCGGCCATTCAGTACAATTCGACCCGCATCGGGCGTTTCGATGCCAGCGATGCAGCGCAGAATCAGGCTTTTACCGGCTCCGGATGCGCCGAGAAGTCCGAGAGGGTGCTGGTCGTCGGTGGTGAAGTTGACAGCGAGGGTGAAGCCGGGGAGTTGTTTGCAGATGTTGACTTGGAGGCAGGGGGGAGTGGGACTTCGGCTACGCTCAGCCGCCGTGTGCGGGGGGGGATGGGGAATGGGGAATGGGGAATGGGGAGGTGTTTTTAGAAGGGTTTTGCGGGTGGCGAATTGGTTGACGAGGATGATTGCGCCTAAAGAGAGAATGAGGGTGGCTGATGACCAGAGGGCAGCTTCGCGAAAGTCGCCACCTTCGACGGCGAAGTAGATGGCCATCGGTAGCGTTTGGGTGCGGCCCGGGATGTTGCCTGCGAGCATCAGGGTGGCTCCAAATTCACCGAGGGCGCGGGCAAAGGACAGGGTTGTTCCGGCTAAAAGACTGGGTAGAGTCAGAGGGAGAGTGATTCGCCAAAAGACGGTGAGTTCTGAAGCGCCCAGGGTTCTGGCGGCCTGTTGCAGGTTGCTGTCGATTTGCTCGAATGCGCCCAGGGTTGTTTTGTACATGAGCGGAAAGGCGACAACGGTTGCCGTTAGGACTGCGGCATACCAGGTGAAAACAATATTGAGGCCGAGATGGGAGAGTAGCGAACCCAATGGGCCATTTTTACCGAGCAGGAGCAGCAGCAAAAAACCCAGTACGGTTGGGGGAATGACTAAGGGGGCGAGAAAGAGGCTGTCGAGGAGCGATCGCCCCCGACCCCGGTAGCGCTGCATGAAGTGGGCGGCGGCGATACCGAGAAAGCAGGTGATCAGGGTGGCGATCGCGGCAATCCGCAGAGATATCCAGAGCGGTGAGAGGGTGAGCATAGGGAAGTGAGGAATGGGTACTAGCTTTGACCAAATCCGAATGCTTGAAAGATTGCCTGAGCGGGTTCTGTGGTGAGAAAATTAATAAAGGTTTGAGCGGCTTCAGGACTGGGCGAATTCTGTACGACTGCGATGGGGTAGGTGATAGGCGAGTGAGCGTCGGCGGGCACCGTCAAGATTACCTTGACCCGTTCAGAAAGTGCCGCATCAGTAGCGTATACCATGCCCAGGTCAGCGTTGCCGCTTTCGACGGCAGAGAGCACGCTGCGCACATTGTTGCCAAAGACGAATTTGGACTGTAGGGCGTCTAAGAAATCCAGCTTTTGAAAGACTTGTTCGGCGTATTGTCCGGCGGGGACGCTGCGAAATTCTCCAACAGCGAAGCGGCTGATGTCGGTGTCTTTAAGCTGAGAAAGATTGGTGATGTTGAGGTTAGAGGCGGTGGGCGCAATCAGTACTAATCTGTTGGTGAGCAGGTTTTGACGAGAGCTAGGTAGGATTAGCGCTTTGTCGGCCAGCGCGTCCATCTGTTTAGTCGCCGCAGAGAAAAAGACATCGACCGGGGCACCTTGTTCAATTTGTCGCTGAAGCGCACCGGAAGCGCCAAAGTTGTAGTCTACGGCGATTTTAGGATAGGCGGTGCTGAATTGAGGAGCGATCGCTTCTAAACCATCTTGCAAGCTCGCCGCTGCCGATACCGTAATAGTCACCGGCTGTTCACGGATACTACAAGCGAAGATCAACAGTGTAGAGAGTAGCCCTACCAGGAAGAACGTGAACTGACGGCGTTTCATAGGTGTGTTCAACCGCTAGAGATGAAAGCCTACTAAGCTTTTAGCCGCTCTATCAGGTGCTCCCCTACCCGCAGCGCATTGGCTATCACTGTCAGGGCTGGGCCGACGCTGGCGCAGGAGGGAAAAAAGCTGCTGTCTACTACATAGAGATTGTCGATTTCGTGGGTGCGGCAGTTGATATCTAAAACAGATGTCGCTGGATCGTGTCCCATGCGACAGGTGCCGCACTGGTAGCCGACTACCTCGATGGGCGACTCTCCTCGGGGGTAAACGGTGCTCTGCCTCATACCGAGCGCTGAGCCCTCTAGCTCTTTGAGCACTCCCATCCAGCGATACACCAGGCGGTCATGGGCTTCAAGATTGTTGGGGGTAAATTCGTAGCGTAGCTTTTTCTTCTTTCGGCTTTGCTTGAGATAGATGCGGTTTTCGGCCTTGGGCAACACGCCGGTTTGAGCCCACCAGCCGATGGAGCCGGTTGCCAGCTTTTTTAGACCAAAGCCAGGAAGAAGGCGGGCCAGAACTGAGAGCAGGGGTGGCGATTCTGCAAAGATAATGTCTTGCAGCAGTCCGCCGCTGTTTTCAATATGGCCCATGGGGAAATCGTAGTACTCATCGCCCCAGTAATAGTCGTTGATGCTGACGCTGCGAGCAAATTTGCCGTCGTTTTTGGCTGCCCCCCGCTCTACAATCACCGTCATCAGATGCTTCATTAAGTTGCGGCCTAGCTGGTCTGAGCTGTTAGCTAGTCCGTGCGGATGCTGGTCGTTAGCAGAAATTAGCATCAGGGCAGCAGAGTTGACCGCGCCACAGGCCAGCACCACAATATCGGCAGTGAATAGCATCGGCTGCTCATCGACCTCGGCCTGTACGCCTTTGATCTCGGTGCCGGTGGGATTGGTGTGCAGGGCGACTACTTGGGCGTTGGCTTTGAGGGTGACGTTTTGGTGGGCGATCGCCCGATCAATCCCAAAGACCTCCGCGTCCCCAGTCGGATCATCCTCTCGCTTAGTCAGGCTCATTGGCAGCGGGGCAGCGCTGAGCCCTTTGCCTTGAATTGCCTCTACAATCGGCTGCATCACGGGCGCGTGACCGACTGCGGGGAAGGGATAGTCAGCGCTGTGAGTCGGCTCGGTTGGGTCAGCTTTGGCATCGCCATGCACCTGGTATAGCTGCTCTGCCGCTGTGTAATAAGGATCCCAATCGGCATATTTCAGGGGCCATTCGGGGGTGACACCGTCCTGGTAGGTAACCGCTTCAAAGTCGCGATCGCGCATCCGCATCAGCGAAGCATTGTATACCTTTGTATTACCACCGATGGCATAGTTCGTCTGCGGTGAAAACGGCTCACCTGTCTCGTCGTACCACTGATCTGGGGCGTGGTAGCGCTCTTTTTTGAACACATCAACATCCGCCCGGTTCTGTTCCCCAAGCGCCATCTGAGACCCGCGCTCTAAGATCAAAATCCGCTTGCCAGTCGGGGCCAACTTTTGCGCCAGCGTACCGCCGCCCGCCCCCGTACCGACAATGATCACGTCGTAGTGTTGGTCGTCAAAAATCATGAGCTACTGCCACACGTAAATCAAGAGAAACAAGATAATCCAGATTACATCGACAAAGTGCCAGAAGATCGAAGTCGCCGCAACGCCATACTCGCCGCCCGCGTAGTTGTTCGGGATAAACGAACGAGCCAGCATAATGCCCTGCAACAGCACCCCGGTAAAGACATGCAGCCCATGAAAGCCCGTCAGCAGGTAAAACGTCCCGCCAAACACCCCATCGGTAAAGCCAAAGGGCAGGCCCATCCACTCCACCGCCTGGCCGTAGAGAAAAAAGCTGCCCATCGCCATCGTCAGCAGCCAAAAGATCCGAAAGCCCCACAGATTGTCACGGTGCAAAAAGCGCTCGGCAAAGTAGATTACAAAGCTGCTCGAAACTAGCACTATCGTATTGATTAGCGGCTCTTTTACCTCTAATCCTTCAAACCCGGCAGGAAGCCAATCTGCGGCACCGGTTTTAAAGACGATGTAGCCGACAAAAAAGCTAAAGAAGATAATGCTTTCAGACAGTAGAAAGACCACGAAGCCAAACATGCGATGGTCTTCTTCGGATTCTAAATGGGCGTGCTCTAGATGAGCGACTTTGCCGTCGAGTGAAGGATCTACGTTGATGCTGCTCATGCGATTCTCCCTTTAAGAGGCTTTGCCATCGTCTCTCCCACAGGCTTACCCGCAGGATTATTAGACACCAGCGGTTCATCACTGCCATAGCCATACGGCGGCGACACCACTATCGGAATCTCCTCAAAGTTTTCATGCGGCGGCGGCGATGACACCATCCACTCCAGTCCAATCGCTCGCCAAGGATTATCCCCCGCCTCTTTTCCCTGATTCCAGGAACTCAGCATGTTCAAAATAAAAGGCAACGTCGAAACGCCCAGCAAAAAGCCGCCCAGACTCGCTATCACATTCAAAAAAGCAAACTCAGGATCGTAAGAGGCCACGCGCCGAGGCATTCCCATCAAACCCAGCGGGTGCATTGGCAAAAAGATCAGATTTGCGCCAATGAAGGTCAGCGCAAAATGCAGCTTGCCCAAGCCCTCGTAATACATACGCCCCGTCATCTTAGGAAACCAGTGATAAATTGCCGCATAAAAGCCCATTACCACCGCGCCGTTAATCACATAGTGAAAGTGACCCACCACAAAATAGGTATTGTTCACGTGAATATCAAAAGGAGCCGAAGACAGCATGATGCCGGTAATGCCCGAAAATAGGAACATCGACAGCCCGCCCAAAGCAAACAGCATTGCTGTAGTCAGCCGCAGCTTACCGCCCCACACCGTCGCTACCCACGCAAACACCTTAATGCCTGTCGGAATCGAGATCGCCATCGTCGTAAACATAAACAGCATCCGCATCCAGCCCGGCGTGCCGCTCGCAAACATATGGTGAACCCACACCATCAGGCTGAGCACGGTGATCAGCACAGAAGAAACCACCACCACCCGGTAGCCAAACAGTGGCTTGCGGGCATACACCGGAAACACTTCTGAAAACACGCCGAAGATCGGCAAAACAATCACATATACCGCCGGGTGAGAGTAGAACCAAAAGAAGTGCTGATACAGCACCGGGTCACCGCCGCGAGTCGGGTCAAAAAAGCTCGTGCCAACTGTGAGATCGAGCAGCAGCATCACCGCGCCCGCCGTCAGAGCAGGCAAGCCAATCAGCTGAATCATCTGCGCCGACAGCACCGTCCAGCAAAAGGCGGGCATCTTGAACCAGCCCATGCCGGGAGCGCGCATTCTAAAAATGGTCGTGACAATATTCACCGCGCCCATAATCGAGGACACACCCGACAGCGCTACCGCCACTAGCCACATCGCCTGACCGTTGATCAAATTGCCGGTCGGGTTTTGCAAGCTCACGGGCGGATAGGCCCACCAGCCCGACTGAGAGGGGCCACCGGGGATAAAAAAGCTGGTAATGAGAATAACGCCGAACACAGGCACCATCCAAAAGGCAGCGGCGTTCAGCCGAGGGAAAGCCATATCCCTCGCCCCAATCATCAGCGGCACCAGATAGTTCGCCAGCCCGTTCAGCATCGGGAAGGTCCACATGAACAGCATGATCGTGCCGTGCATGGTGAAGAGCCCGTTATAGACCGTGCGATCTACCAGATCTGCCTCGGGCGTAATCAGCTCGCCGCGCATCACCATCGCCAGCAGCCCGCCAAACAAAAAGAAGGTAAAGGCCGTGACAATATACTGAATACCGATGACCTTGTGGTCGGTGCTGAAGGTGAAAAACCGCTGCCAGTTATCCGGTGCGCCCGGTTCGGGCTGCATAACCGGCTGCGCCTCAGGCGGCTTCACCTCCAAAGATGCATTACTCATAAGAATCCTTCACTGAACTGCTGTAGTTGACAATGGGTGCGGGGGCAGGCTTCACAGTCGCCCAGCCCAAGCTAATCGAGCCTTCAGCAGCGCGGCTAAAGGCTTCATCGGCCACATTTTCGGCGGCGGCGGGCGGCATCTGGGCAGCAGCTAACAGCCACTGCTCATAGTCTTCTTCCGATTCGACGACGACATTGGTTTGGTTGTCGGCGAAGTAGGTGCCGCTATAGGCCGAATCCCGCAGGCGGTAGCGACCTGCTCGAATGGGTGTGAACGAAAAGTCAATTTCCCTGCCGGGAATAATGTCTTGCTTCACCCTAAACGCGGGGATGTAAAAGCCGTGTAATACGTCTTCTGATGTCAGTTTGAAGCGGGCTCGCTGGTTTATCGGCAGATGTAGCTCGGTGCTGCTAACGTCGTCCTCTGGGTAGCGAAACTCCCAGGACCACTGCCGTGAATGTACTTCAATCGGCGGCCAGTTTTTGGTCGGTTCGGTATCGCCTGGCACTTTTTCCTTTTTGTCTCCAGGCACGGTGCCCGCCGTTTTCATCTCCCTCGGAGCAAAGGGGCTCAATAGGCTCATCTGATCGTAGGTGTTGTAGCTAACCGACCCAATCCAGATAATCAGCACAATAGGAACCGCTGTCCAGACGATCTCCAGCCAAAGATTGCCTTCAATCGGTGGGCCATCGGTAGGGTCGTACTTGGCTGCTCGCTGAAAGACCATGGAATACAACAGCGTCCCGACCACCCCGATAAAAATAAAGGTGCCAACGGCGGTCATAAAGCTAAAAAGCTTATCGACTAGCACCGATTCTGCGGAGGCTTGGGTCGGCATCCATTTGTAGGCTTGCTGGCCCATCCAGTAACTAATGCCTAGGTTTGCAGTCGCTAACCCGGCCAGCCCCATAATCCTGCGCCGATTGAGTACCCGGTTTAGATCGCTTGTCCTCTCGTTCTCAGTATTCACTCGACTCTCTAGGTTTCATTTTCTAAACTAATTCTCTAAACTAATTTTCTGGGCTAACCTTTTGGCCCAAAATCCCTTGGCCCAACGACCCGTGGCTGGGTCAGTACCTCGGCTGGTGGCGTGCCCGGTACCTGCTCGTTAGGATTGATCCCCGCTCGAATCAGCCGGTCGGCGGTCACATGAACGCCGAAATCACCGCCCAAATGGGCACCTAGTGTCCCCTGGGCAAACATCAGCCCAAAAATAAACAGCCCAGCAGCCAGATAGCTCCACTGCACCTGCCTAGCCCGATCTTCGCGCCATGAGTAGCGCTGAAAGCCTCGCCAAATCGTCATGCTGACAATCAGCGCCAGCAGCAAAACACCGCCAAGGCCGTGCCATACCATGGTGTCGGTGGCGTTGAGTCCCCAGGGGCTCACGATGTCATCTGGCGGATCGGCCAGCAAAATTTCGTAGAACCCAGCCGCGACTGTAAAAAAGGTGATGATGGCAGCTGCGACCAGGTTAAACCAGCCCACATCGTAAAGGCCAGAGCTGGTGACCGGAATTGCCAGAAATTTGAAAATGGGCTTTTCTAGTGGGTAAAGGGCGGCGACGATGTCGAAGGCGATCGCCACAATAAACAGCCCCAGCGTCAGATGCACCAGATTGGGATGGATCGGGATACCGTAAGGGAGGCCATTGTTGCCTGCTAAGCCAAACATCATCATTTCAGCAGACCTCCTCGCGCTGCCTCAACAACCGCTTCTGTGTGCAGACCGTACACCCACACCAGCTTGTCACCCAAGTAAACTTGAAAACCGACGAGCAGCGTCAGCACCGCGTTCAGACCCATGTAAGCCTTGGGTAACGATCCCGGTGAATTGAGCCGAATGATGTAGCGCCAGCCGGTGATCGCCGCCAAAATGCCCGACAGCGACCAACCCAGCAAAGTATGCAGGTTGAGGTCGCCCACCGCTGCCGCGTAAGGCATGGCTAATCCCGCTTCCACCTGGCCAAACAGAATCGCGATAAAAATAGAGATGGTCGCAAAGACCATATTCCACCAGCCCACCTCATGCAGTTGAGCATTTTTGGTAAAGTAGCCAACCCCATCGCAGATGACGGCAAACAGCACCATAGCGATAACAAAGTGCACCACAATCGGATGAATCGTGTCGGGATAGGGCAGATTGTGATCGTTCAATGGGGGCAATAAATTCTCGAACACTGGTTTCTCCTGAGAGCCTGAACTAACTGGGCCTGTCGGGCGGCTTATACCCGAGCTGAAGTTTTTAGCTGAAGTTTTTATAACTGGGTTTTACCTGAGGTCTTAAAGAAGGGATGATTGCGCTATCGGGCATAGCAACCTCTAGCAGCATAGACACCCCAGGTTAAAATCAGCCGCCTATCTATTGGTCCTACTACTGGTCATGATAAACACGTTTTCAAAATTCGATCAGGGCCAGCCGCGCCGCAAATGTATGAAGTAATGATCCCCGCGCCAACATAGGCATGTCCTTAGCGGGTTTTTAGCACAGTGATTCTACGGATGCTCTATGATTTAAATCAGTGCTAGAGCGAGCCGGTCAAATAGCTTAATTTAAGTGGCCTGATGACGCACTAGCTAACCCTTGACTTGCTTTGGCTGTCACCAATCGCAATAGCGCGCATGAAATTTTTTATCAGCTTAGGGACGGCTACCGTCTCGCTGCTTTTTTTGACGACGGCGGCCCTGGCACAGCAGGCGGCGACGGCGGTGCCCGCTGATACCTGCTATGTCGAATGGGAGAATGATGTTCGGGTGAGCTTGGCAAGTCTTTGTCGTGAGGTTGAGGTGAGCAGCGATCGCCCCGCTTCATCCCGCACCACCGAACCTCGCACCACCGCAGAGGTCAGATCGCCAGCAGTAGCCGTTGAGGTGGTCTCTAATGTGGGCTCTGCTGTCTATGTGAATGGCGTCCTGGTCTCCCCGCCAAACCGCGCCCAGCTTTATCCATCCCCTGCGCCCAATGCTGATAGCGCTAGCCGCAGCCACTATTCGATAACTATTCGCCCAACGATTGGTCGCCCAACGACTGGTCGCAACCGACGATACGTTCGATATCAAAGGTTTTACCCTTACTCGCAGCCCGTTCATTAGAGGATTCTTCAGCCCTTGTCGCTGACGCTAACCTAGTTCGAAGGTGGTCACGCCGAATATGCGATCTAGCGGTAGCGGGGGTATCTGCTGGTTGTACATCCTAGCGGTTTCAAAGACGCTGATTAGGCCATATCTCTCGGCTAGGGTAACGGCTGGTGAATTGGGCTCGGGTACGTCTAAGTAAAACGTGCTGCCGAGTTCAATTTGAGCAATTAGGGCGAGAAAAATTTCCTCTGCAAAGCTTGGCGTGTCTGCAAAGAGGGGGCCAATTTTGTATCCTTCTCGGCAAGGTCGCATTACGCCGTAACCGGCTAGTTTTTGATGATGGACTAAGCCGATGGCGTGGCTTCCAGGCTGAGCTAGCCAGCATTTGAGAAAGGCGGATCGCGCTGCTAAAAAGACGGCTTGGTCGTACTCTAAGACGGTGCTAAAGGGCAGCGAGGCTAGCGAGACCAGGGAAGATTGAACGCTGGGTGGCAGATCTGGCAGCTGGGTCGGACGGATTCCCTGATACCGAATGTTGCGGTGGGCTAGTCGGAATCCAGACCTGATGTAGTTATCCTGCTGAGCCACGACGCCATCTAACGCTACATTGCGTCCTTTCAGGGTCTCAAGCCCAGCGTGCCAAAGCTGCAGACCGTACCCCTGCCCCCTAAAGGCTGGCTTCACGATATACAGGCCCAAAAATCCAAAGGTGGCTCCGTATTTGACGACCGAGATCGCGGCAATCGGTTCGTCTGCTAGCTGGCCCATCAAAAAACCGGTGGGGTCAGCAGCATAAAAGCAATCGGCATCGTATAGGCCAGGGTTCCACCCTGCCGCTGCTGCCCAATCTATCGCCAAGTCTAAATCAGGGCGAGTCATGGGCCTGATGCTGTAGTCAGGCGAGATCATCGGACAAGTGCCCTCGTAGAGTGCCATCGTGGGATGCAATAATTTTAGTCAGCCCTGACCCAACTGCACTAACCCTTAGGTGATCGTTCCGATGTCTTCCAGCTATCCCCGAGATCTGATTGGCTATGGCCAAAATCCACCGCACCCTCGCTGGCCCAATGACGCCCGGCTAGCGCTGCAGTTTGTCATTAACTACGAAGAGGGAGGCGAAAACTGCGTTTTGCATGGGGATGCTGCTTCGGAAGCCTTTTTATCTGAGACGATCGGCGCTGAGCCGCTGCTGGGCGTTCGCAATATCAATATGGAGTCGATGTATGAGTACGGCAGCCGGGCCGGGTTTTGGCGGCTGCACGGGCTGTTTACCCAGCGGGATGTGCCGCTGACGGTTTATGCGGTGGCGATGGCTTTGGAGCGCAACCCGGACGTGGCGGCGGCAATGGTGGCAGCCGGGTGGGAAGTGGCTAGTCACGGCTATCGCTGGATTGACTATCAGTATGCGGGTGAGGCAATGGAGCGATCGCACATTCAAACCGCCATCGACATTCACACTCGGGTAACGGGCAGTCGTCCGCTTGGATTTTATCAGGGTCGTGTGAGCCCCAACACCCGCCGCCTGGTGGTTGAAACCGGTGGCTTTCTCTACGATGCCGACAGCTACGCCGATGACTTGCCCTACTGGAATCACGACTATGGCCAGCCCCATCTGGTCATTCCCTACACGCTAGACAACAACGATATGCGCTTTGCCACCTATCAGGGGTTTAACTCAGGCGAGCAATTTTTTACTTATCTCAAAGATGCGTTTGATGTGCTCTATGCCGAGGGCGAAACCGCCCCTAAGATGATGAGCGTCGGCCTACACTGTCGGTTGTCCGGACGCCCCGGCAGAGCCGCTGCGATCGCTAGATTTTTAGACTATGTGAAAACGCACGACCAGGTTTGGATTGCCCGCCGAGTGGATATTGCTCGCCACTGGCACACCCATCACGCGCCCGCTGTCCTATCTGCGTAGATTGTCTTTTCTATATCTGTTTTTTGAACAAGCGACCGCATCTAGCCTCTAGTATTTGGCCTAACCTTAGTGAGGAAAACCCATGTTGTTATTCGCTCAGAAAATATCGCAAATCACCAGGCAGTGGCATAGCCGTAAGGTAGTAGGACTGCTGCTGGCGTGTTTGGCGATGTTTGCTCTTACCGGCTGCGGTTTGCTCAATCAGCTGCCGCCCGATCAGGTTGTTAAGTTAGCGATCGCTCAGCAGCTCACCCAAACGCAGCAGACCATCACCCAAGCCTTAGGTCAGCCGAGCGCAGCTGAGCTTGAGCCCAACTTTAAAATCAAACAGCTAGCAGTTTCTGAACGTGAAAAGCTGTCCGGCCCGACATTGCAAAAAGCGCTAGGTGATTCCCTGTCCAATCGTCTCTCTGGGGATGTCTACCGGGTGCGCGGCACCTTCAGCGCTGCGATCGCCGCCCGGCCCCGCCAAACCCAAGACAGCCCCTTCGAGGTGTATCTCAGTCCCGATTTTCAAGCGGGAGATGCCGAAGTAGAGACCTGGTATCTCCTCAAACCGTCCTGATGTGGTCATTATCTGCAAAGCTACATCCCTTGCCTGCGCGAGCTGTCCAGAAAATTGTCTGAGCGACTGCTTAGCCAAGATTTAACTACTTTGAAATTCATTTGCAACTTATCATTGGTTTATGGAGAGAGCTAGCGCAGGCTGCTCTCTAGATTTAGAGGGATGAAATTTGAGGTTGACTTTACATACTTTACATAATAGGAACGCCGGGTTTGATTAGAGGGCTCTAGAACTACGCTCCATAACGCTAATCGTCAGAACAAGCGCAAGTCGAATGCTGACAGCCAGAAAAAGGAGATGAAAAGTGGAAAGCCGTGAACAAGTTAAGCGAGGGTCAGGCTGGGTAGTTGGCTTAGGCGCTGTCATGATTATATTGGGGATTTTGGCGATCGCCAGTCCTTTGCTAGCAGGGGTTGCAGTCAGCATATTTTTGGGCTGGGTGTTTGTTATTGGCGGCATTGTTCAGGCGGTTGATGCTTTTCGGCACCATCGCAGTAGTGGCACTCTTGCACTCCGGCTCATCCTCAGTGTTTTGTACATAGTCGTGGGCGCTTTGCTACTGTTCAATCCATTGGCTGGCGCAGTCTCGTTGACTTTGCTGATCGGCATTTTCTTTTTCGTAGACGGCATCTTTCGCGTCTTTCTCGCTTTTAGAGTGAAGCCTGCGTCCCGATGGGGATGGATTTTGCTCAATGGCATCTTGATGATTATTTTAGGCATTTTTATCTGGTCTCAGTGGCCTCTGAACGCCCCCTGGATATTGGGCTTATGGATAGGCATCGGATTATTAATCAATGGGGTAACCACGTTGGTATTTGGTACTGCCGTTTTAGCCGCTGGCGCAAATGAGGTAACTCGACGCGAACCCTAGTGGGTCAGGGTTAAGAGGCGCGTGCTTCCTTTTGAATACAACTTTAGGGAAATAGAAGATTCATAAAGGTAGCCCTCCAGGTTTAAGCGCTACTGGGCGCTAAGTTTGCCGAACCAGCGTTTTTGCTGGCACGACTGACCCTAACTGTCCACTTCCAATTGCGAGCTGTTCACCTGCAGTGATATGGTCTTATCCGTCCGTTTGACCGGGTGTCTGATCTTCTGTACACCTTGCCGAACGGTCTGTACGTTTGAGCAGGTTTCTGGAATTAATGTTTTCGCTACTCTCTTTTTTGTCACTAGCTAACGTTCTGGCTACCCCACTTTCAGCCGACACTTCACTGCCCTGGGCTGAACCGATAGAAAGCGCGCCGCTGACAGCTCAGGCCGAGAGTACCCTCATCACGATTCCGCAAGAGGTGCGCCCTCTACCCGGTGGCTTAGACAGCGTCCCAGTCTTCAATAGCAACAGCCCCGAAATCATTGAGTCTGATGGCATTTTGCTCTCTACTTTTCCCTCCCGAGGTAAGAGTGCGCCCGAAGCTCACCTTGACTACGCTTTTAACGGTCGCTTTGATATTTTTTCTCATCACGTGGCCCGAGGCCAGGACGATGCCGATACGCGAACGATATACGAAGGCATTATCGTTCATAACCCTGGCAGTCGCCCGGTGACGCTCTCTGTGCGAGAAGGCGCTTCTCAAATTAGCCAGGAGTCTCCCTGGAATCAGATCGCCTCAGGTAGCTCTAACCTGTATAGCAATAATTTTTCTGGGCCGGGTAGCCGGGTGATGAACGATGTGCTGCGCGATCGCCGTCAGTCTCCTCTACCCGATCAGCTCACCCTCCCGCCTGGTGAAAGCCGCCTGCTCTTAAACGCCCCCATTCCCTTACGTCGCTTGAGCGTGGCTACCGATGGCAGCTTACCCCCCGGCAGCGAGATTTTGCCAGCACCCGTTCGCGTCTCATCGGGAGAAGGCCCCCGGCTGAACGGCCGCTCTACCCTGGTGCGGTTGCACAGCAGCGGCCCGGTCTATGTGGCGAGTTTGGCCATGCATGCCCCTCAGGTCAATGGCACAGAGCGCGTTCCGAGCTTAGAAGATTGGAAACAGGTCTTATTCCGGGGGCGGCTAGCGACCCCTCGTGACCAGCCGCCCAGCCAGCCGGGCAGCCGCGCTAATCCCTTTCGCTATGGCCGGGTCTCCGGCGTCGCTCGGGGCTCGCAGTGGAAAGCAACCCTGACTGATGGTCGGAGCGACCAGCTAGCGATTCCCAAGCCAGGCGAGCAGTTTTCCTACGGGCTCAGCACCCTGGAGCGCAATACGTTTGGCACTGGCCAGATTCAAAGCGCGCCGATTGACGCTCGCTACTCGGACACGGCCTATCGTGCTAACGGCAACTATGGCGTCGAATATAACCTGGACCTACCGCTGACCAACAATACAGGCAGTGCGCAAACGGTGTCACTGTCTGTACAGACGCCTTTACAAAACGACAATCTGAGCGATGCGCTTCAGTTTTACACCTCACCCAGTTCTCGCATTTTCTTTCGAGGGACGGCGCTGTTTATCTATAGAGAAGACGATGGCAGGTCTCGCGCTTACTACACGTATCTAGAGCAAAGCCAGGGGCAGCAAGGTCAGCCGCTGATAGAAATTACGCTTGCCCCCGGTGAACAGCGCAACGTTAACTTTCAGTTTCTCTATCCGCCGGATGCCACGCCGCCTCAAGTGCTCACGGTTAGCACGCAAGATTAGCACATAAGATTAGCGCCCCACCACGGGCAGAGTTCGGCAGCAAATGACCTGTGCTAGTCTGCATCAGAACGATACGATTAGGATAATTATGAGCGACTATACGCCTGTGAGCTGCGAGCTATATGACAAGCTAGAGGCAATCGCCACTCTCCACCGCACCAGCCAAATCGCTTACCGCAACGAAGCTGGTGACAAAGTAGACGTAGAAAGCAAAATCGTCGATGTCTATGCCAAAGACGGCGCAGACTACTGCAAGCTAGAAAATGACACCATCATCCGCCTGGACAAGCTAGAAGCTATTGAAGCAGGCGGAGAAAAAGTGCTCTAGCTCAGACCAGCAGGCGCGCAGACCTAACAGCACTAAGCCGCTAGATCTGGGAAGACCTCTTGTACAGCTGGATGTACCAGCCGATGGTTATGAACGTTGAGGCCAGTCGCTAAACCTTTGCCGACAGCAGAGCTACTCTTGAGCGCGGTCAAACCACCTTCAGCTAGCTGTAAAACGTAGGGCAAGGTGCTATTGTTCAGCGCCTGAGTGGCTGTCCAGGGCACTGCGCCTGGCATATTGGGCACGCCGTAGTGAACCACCCCAGACTCTGTATACACCGGCTCACTATGGGAGGTTACTCGCAGCGTTTCAATGCAGCCGCCTTGATCGACAGCCACATCGACGATCACCGAGCCCGCCCGCATCTGAGCGACTATCTCACGAGTTACCAGCGTCGGTGCTTTGCGACCCGGTACCAGCACCGCCCCAATCACCAAGTCAGCGGCGGTAACGGCGGCAGCGACGTTGGCGCTGTTGCTATACAGCAGATTTACTCTAGAGCCAAAGAGCGTTTCTAGTTGCGACAGTCGCTCTATATTGATGTCGATAATAGTGACTTGCGCGCCTAGCCCAACGGCCATTTTCGCCGCTTCAGTGCCGACCACGCCGCCGCCCAAAACAGCAACGCTACCCGCAGCGACTCCCGGGACGCCACCTAACAACACACCGCGCCCGCCCTGCTGCTTTTCTAAAAAACGCGCGCCAAACTGTACTGACAGCCTCCCAGCAATCACGCTCATGGGCATTAGCAGCGGCAGGGTGCCCTTGTGTTCGACGCTTTCGTAGGCGATCGCACTCACCCCGCTCGCCATCAGCTTCTCAGTGAGTTCTCTGCCAGCGGCCAAATGCAAATAGGTAAACAGCAGCTGCTCTGAGCGCATATAGCCATATTCGGCGCTTAGCGGCTCCTTGACCTTCACCACCATTGCCTGCGCCCAAGCCGTCGCTGCATCAGGCGCAATTTTAGCCCCCGCTTTTACATAGTCCTCATCGCCAAACCCGGCTCCGATGCCCGCTTGGGTCTCGACGACCACTTGGTGATTGCGATCGCATAGTTCCTTCACACTCGCAGGACTCAGCCCCACTCTAAACTCCTGGTCCTTTATCTCTTTGGGAACACCAATATCCATGAAAAGTCGCCTGAGGCTAAGCTACGGTTAAAACATGACTATTCTAGAGCGATTTTTTCAGAAGAGCTGTAGCTTTACAGTCGCCTTTCTCTAATCTGCAACCCAAAGACAAACTGCCCAACGCCAAATATCTAAACATAAAGGAATCCCCTGCAGGCCAAGTGACCAGACAGGGGATTCTTTACTCCAATTCAATCAGTAGGCCATGCCCACCCAAATCAGATAATGGTCAGACGCTACTGAGCGCCTGCCATCAGACCAGATATCAACGGCAAATTCGCTGATAGCAGGTAGGCAAAGGCCGCGCCCCCAATACCGCCAATCAGGAAGCTGCCAGCAAACTCACTCCAGCCCTCATCGGTGCTCAGCCCTTCGGGCGGCTTATAGGGCAGAGTGTTACGAGAGATGGCGGGGCTGACGTTAGCACCGCTATAGAGCGAGAGGCAAACGGTCAAAATGATCACTAGGCCAACTGAGGCCAGCAGGCCAGCGATCGCAGGTACGTCAGTATCTCTTAGCGGCCCTAGCAAGAAAAATGGGCCATATAGCAAATAGCCATGGGCCATCCCTACTTCTAACCCGCGACGCTGAGGAGACAGCCCCTCACGGTAGGCAGGCAGGTTGCTAATGAATGCTTCTGACAGACCCGATGAATTTAACGGGGTCTCCAGGTTGCCAATCTGCGGATCGCCAGACCAGGGTTTAATAAACTGTGATGATGTCGGCATATCTTTATTATGGGTTCTCCAAACTTACTCAACACGCTACGAAAATGTTAAAAACCCGCCAAGTGTGCTCGCCACTGCGGGTACAGCCGCTACTGCGGGTACAGCAGCATGTCAGGAAAAAACCGATTGATCTCAATAATGATGCCAGAAGCAATGATCGTCACAACGGTCGCTAGCACTGGCGCTGTTGAAAGATACTTCAAGAAATTACTGCTCATAAGAACTCCTCCTGTGGAGCAATAGACAACAAATTGGCTACTTCATCAACCGGCCTCTATGTACCTTATTCATGCACCTCGTCTTTTGTTCTACTGCTGAAAAGCAAGCGATCAAAAACGGATGGCCAGATCAAAAGTAGCCCAGACTAAAATCAGCTAAGACAGCTAGCGAGGTGAGACCGTAATCTCTTCGCGCTTGGCAAACATCTCACCCGTCGTAATCTCTTTAAAAGCCAACAGAGGCCAGGTCAGTGAAGTTAGCGAACATTTGATAGCTAGCGGCACATCAATGATGACCTCTTTCTCTTCAGGAGACTTAGTCTCGCGGACGGCAATCACATAAGAACGACCGGCCCAGCCAATCCATCCAGCAATCAGCAGGAATAGAACGCTAGGAACTAGAAACTCGCCAGCATGGGCAAGATCGCCGTCTACGACAAGATGGGGAAGTCCTTCAGGGCCACACAGAAGGCTAGTGTTGGCATAGAACTCGAAGCGAGCCTTATCGGAATCAGTTGCCGCAGCAGCGGCGCGCTTTTGAAAAGCGGCTGACTCGCCACAGGGCACTAGACCTGACACATCGTCACCTGCAATGCCTGCGGTAGCCGGAGAGGCAAACCCCAAGGAAAGACAAAGAACTAAAGCCAGAGCAAACAATCGTCTCATAAATCGGTTTCCTCTCATTTGATTAAAAAGACGTAGGCTAACTTATATTTTGATTAAGTCTTAATGAATGAAGACCTACAAGCTCAGCCCAGCTTTTAGGTAATCATACTCCTCAGTCGGAAATCCCGTAAAGAAAGCATGGCAAGGCTTTACATCCCGACACACTTGCCCGCAGCGGCTCAAAAAATACCTAAAAAAGTAAATTTATCCTCTGCTACAAATCTACCTAAAGAGCCAAGCCAATGAGTACTGTTTTAGCCATAGAGACTAGCTGCGATGAAACAGCAGTTGCCATTGTTGAGGGTCGGCAGGTCCTGAGCAGTGTCGTGGCCTCGCAAATTGAAGTGCATCGGCGCTATGGCGGGGTGGTGCCTGAGATCGCCTCTAGAGAGCATGTGAGCGCTATTGGGGTGGCGATCGCACAGGCCCTCACCGAAGCGCATCTCCCCTGGTCTGCCATTGATGCAGTAGCCACCACCTGCGCCCCGGGTCTAGTCGGTGCGCTCATGGTGGGCATCACCGCTGCAAAAACCCTGGCAATGGTACACAGCAAGCCCTTCCTCGGCATTCACCATTTAGAAGGCCATATCTACGCCTCGTATTTGAGCGATGCGGCTGTAAATCCGCCGTTTTTGTGCCTGCTGGTTTCTGGCGGACATACCAGCTTTGTACATGTGCGGGGCGCTGGAGACTACGTGATTTTGGGTAAGACTCGTGACGACGCGGCGGGTGAAGCTTTTGACAAAGTGGCGCGGCTGCTGGACTTAGGTTATCCCGGCGGCCCCGTGATTGATCGATTGGCGCAAACGGGTAATCCCAAAGCCTTTGCTTTGCCAGAGGGAAAGATTTCGTTGCCCGAGGGCGGCTTCCATCCTTATGACGCCAGCTTTAGCGGGCTGAAGACAGCGGTGCTGCGACTGACTGAAAAGCTGAAGACTGAAAAAAATGAAAATGGGGGCGAATTGCCGGTAGCTGATATTGCCGCTAGCTTTCAGTCGACTGTCGTGCGGGCATTGGTGAAGCGAGCGATCGCCTGCGCTCAAGACCATAGCCTCTCTACTATCGTCGTTGGCGGTGGCGTAGCGGCCAACAGCGGTTTGCGCCGGGAACTGCAGGCAGCAGCCGCTAATCGTCATTTAAAAGTGCTGTTTCCCCCGCTCAAGTACTGCACCGACAATGCCGCGATGATTGCCTGCGCAGCGGTTGAGCATTTTGAGAAAGGAGAGCGATCGCCCCTCACCCTCGGCGGCCAATCCAAGCTATCTATCACCGACATTGCTCAGCTCTACCACAACTAGCGCCCGCCCAATGCCTACTGCCTACTGCCTACTGCCATTCTCCAAAACCACCCGCACCACTTCCCCCACCGCCTCCGGCTGCTCCACCATCGCCATATGACCGCAGTCTGCCAGCTCAGACACCGACATGCCGGCCTGAAAGTGAGGGTGAAAACTGGCCAGATAGTTCACATAGCGAGGCGGCATTACCTGATCTTTGCTAGCGGTGATGAAGTGAACAGGCTGCTTAAGCTGAGCAATTAGCTGAGGCAGTTGATGCACCGCTTCGCAGGTCGTCGATTCTAACAGTGCGCCCGCTGCCGCCTGCTTATCGGCTTGGATAAAGTCATCTATGCGCTGCCGTCCCCAACGAGTATCTAAAGGCTGGTGTACCATCAGCCGCGAAAATAATCGAGGCAACAGGGGCACGGCTGGCAGCCAAGTAGGTCTGTACTTCACCATCTGCTGACCCGCCGACCGAAACTTTTCAAACTCTTTGGGAATGTAAATGCCGCCCCCAGCATTGATACAAATTACCCCTTTGACTCGCTCAGGCAGTAGATAAGCGGCCCATAGCGCAATGCTGCCGCCTAGAGAATGGCCGAGCAGCCATACCTGGTCAAGACCTAGCCGATCTAGCAGTTCACCGAGATCTTGAGCATAGGCCGCCAAGCTATACGCCGAAGCGGAATGGGGCGCTGTCCAGCTATAGCCAGTGGGAATTTTGAGCTGACGGGGCGGCGATCCTTTTGCAGCCTGTCGTCCTTGCTTATCAGCATGAGACCCTTGAGCAGATCCACCAAAGCCGCGCAAATCGTAAGTCAGACAGCGGTGATGAGCAGCCAGTTGCGAAACTAGCGGTTGCCAGTAAGCGCGGCTCAGCAGCCAACCGTGGATAAAGACCAGCGCCTGGTCACTGCTGACAGGCTCGCTGCTAGGAGGCTCAGCAAGGGCTGGCTCGGTGAGTGTGTAACTGTGGGGGACACCCAAAATTTTGACAGTCGGCATACTTAATATGCTAGCGCCAAGCGTCACCCAGAGTCAGACAAAAAACTGTCTACACGCGGTTAGCTGACCGGCTCTCTGACCTGATGTTCTAGCAGCCGACAGCGGACGCCCTCGGCAATTTTCTGGCCCAAATACTCCGGAATCACCCCTTCGTTAGGCCCCAGCAAGTACAGAATCAGCCGAGTACGGCCTCGCCACACCAGTAAATTAGCGTTGACCACCAGCAAGTCTTCCTGCCAAATGGTGTACATCACCTTGTAAAACAGGCCGGGCTGATTGTCGGCCTCAATCAATAGCGCTGGCAGATGAAACACTGGATCAACATAAAACTCGGTTTCTACCTGCTCTAGTCCCGCATCTAAATTAAATTCTATATTGAGCATATTTTCGACTTCAAAGCGGCCCGACAGGGCCTCTCGCATCGCTCTTCGCACGTTGTCAGCGGTTTTAGCCGAAAGCTCTTTGCCCCCTCTGGAGACGACTAGCTTGGCAAATACCAGCATCGGCGGATAGATTTGCCCGTACAGGCTCAGGCTGTGGATCGTCAGGCCATAAGCGGCTAAAACGCCGAAGATATCGCTGAGTAAAAACGATTGATTGCGGTAGGCAAAATGTAGGGTGGTGCGATCGCCCTCAGCGGTCAGCTCAATCACTGCTTTTCGAGTTCTAAACAGCTGATAGGCCAGCCGCAGATTTTGCAGCTGAATATCGCTACCCACAAACTGCTCGTAGAACTGGGGAAAAGCTCTATTAAAGCGTTTGAGCAACTCTAAAGTAGAGGGGTCTAAACCAGATGCCATAAGGGGCCTGACCTCTTAAGAGGATATTTAAAGAGCATTAGACGAAATATCAGTACCCACAGAGATATAGCGGTTCCCGGATGTATTCGGGGACCGCGAGTCACTTTGCCCGTTGCAACATCAGGCTTTCAGCCGGTGTGATGTACCTTAGCAAAGTGACCAACGCTATAAACGCCTGGTACCCAATCTGAGCGCCGCTTTAGTTTGCCCGGTTTGCTGGCAATTCGTTAGGTTCTATTGGGTTCATTTGATACATTGACGCTGCGTTGAGGCTATTGCCTCAGGTAATCACAGACAATCTGGCTCATGAAGTGAGCTGACAGAGGATATACTTCTATTAAGCGCCGCTTGACTTGACGACATCATTACTTTGCCTGCATGGGTTTCTGGAAAAGCTTATTTACCACCTCTGAAGTTACTTCAGCTTCCCAGCAAACAGCCTCCGCCGGTTATCTTGCCGAAGCCCCGACTGCCGACAGTGCTGCCCGCATCTTTTTCAGCACCGACCGCGCCATCGACCTCTACGAGCTAGAGGAGCTGTGTGATGCGGTCGGCTGGTCGCGCCGCCCCATTCGCAAAGTGCGCAAAGCCATTCAAAATAGCTTTCTGGTAATCACGATGTGGGAGCAGCAAGGCAACCGCAAGCGCCTGATCGGATTTTCGCGGGCAACCTCTGACCATGCCTTTAACGCCACCATTTGGGACGTGGTCGTCCATCCCGATTCACAGGGTAAGGGATTAGGCAAAGCGCTGATGAAACAGCTGATCAAAAAGCTGCGCAGCGAAGATATCAGCAACGTCACTCTGTTTGCTGATCCGGACGTGGTGAACTTTTACAAGCAGCTTGGTTTCATGCCCGACCCAGAAGGCATTAAAGGCATGTTCTGGTATCCAGATTAAAGCAGCGATGAAATAGGAACGATGCGCGATGAATAGGGAGCGCGCCTGGTTACCTCATCGGTTCAGGCTTTTCGCCTGTTGAATCCAGGTAGCTACCTGAGCGGTGTCTGGCGCTAAATCGGCGCGGTTAAGCAACTGCACCTGAAAACGGCGAAGCTGGGGATGCAGCTGCTGTACGGACATCGCCGCTAGTTGCTGAGGAGTGCTCACGCCCGCATGCAGCAGCAGTCCGCAGTGCTGACAGCCCACGCCCGGAATCCGAGCCAGATTTGCCAGCGCCGTCCATTTATTAATGTGCTTGATGTGCGTGTCCAGCTGTCGCGAAAGCTGCTGGCGCTGGCTGAGGCTGTTACCCTGACGCAGTAGGTCGAAGGTAGTGGAGATGCCCAGGGCGCTGAGCTGCTCGATCTGAGGTTCGCTCAGGCCGGGCAAATGGGCAATTGAATGGTTGGCAGACTTCACAAGGCGGATCCGGCTGAATTGGAATGGCTGAACTTGGAATTATATAGTGGTGTGCGGATGCATCTGTACGCTGCGAGTCACTTGGCCTGTTGTTATGCAAAGGTTTTACCTGTCCTGCGCTGCTGTATTCAAGCTAAGTGACCGATGCGATCAGTGCGATCGGTGCGAGTACCTGCTCGACATATAGGTCAAAAACGTGATGCCGTCGGTACCGCCTTGCCAAGTCATCGGGGCCAGCAATCCGCTCACGCTCAAAGCCTCGATCATCTTTTTCCGGCTGAGTCCAAGGACTCGGGTGATTCTCCTCATGGTGGAATGGCTCACCCTGACTTTTTCCTGCTCTGCTACTTCAAGTGCTCAATAGTCCGGACAAAAGAAGGAGAGGCTTAGACAGAAAAGCTACCCAGGATGTAGGGTGTCAATAATCACAAAGAACCCACCTGGATAGCTATGGAAACTATTGTTCACCCGTGCCCTCCTAAGCAAGCTGCCCAACGAAACGATTAGTCAAACTACCGGTCTACCCATCACTGAGAGAAAGCGACTCCGAAATGGCGATGAATAGGTAGGCGATCGCTATCCAAGGTCCCGTTCCCGAAGTAGAAGCCGAAATTGCCGCCGTTCATCAGCGCTTTTGGCAATCGAACCCATAATACTCATTTCAGCTTGAGCGTTATTTCAACAGCTAGTAGAGGCTTAAAGTCTCTATTACGGTACAAAATATGAATACTCACTATCGTACACACCGAGCAATTTACCTGTAGAAATTGGGATATAAACAATGTCGCTATCCACGACCGCTGAAGTGATTGACTTTTCTACGCCCGCGCCCGGTAGCCTAGAAGTGAACTGGATAT
Organism: Leptolyngbya sp. BC1307; assembly: GCF_002286735.1. Lineage (GTDB taxonomy): Bacteria > Cyanobacteriota > Cyanobacteriia > Phormidesmidales > Phormidesmidaceae > Phormidesmis. Next base: position 39,468 of record NZ_NRTA01000024.1, on the reverse strand, counting down.
CGGGGTCAGTTTCCGCCAAGCACAACACCGACCCCGATATCCAAATTCACACCTACAACGAGCACACCTTTATCCTTCGGCAAAACATGGCGGTGCATGTCGAAGCGCCTTTCATGTTTTTGCTTTTTGGCAATGAGCGCGTCATTCTGCTCGATACCGGAGCAACGCGATCGCCCGAGTACTTCCCCCTCCGCCAAACCGTAGATACCCTCATCGCCCAGTGGCTAGCTAATCACCCTAGAGACGGCTATCCCCTCGTCGTGGCCCACACCCACCTGCACCGCGATCACTTTGAAGCCGACTCTCAATTTGCCGACCGGCCCGACACCACCGTCGTCGGCAAAAGCCTAGAGGCCACCATCGCCTTTTATGGCTTTCAAAACTGGCCGCAGGATGAAGTCACCTCCGACTTAGGCGATACTCCGAAGGAGTGGCTTTGCCATCGCACTCTTCGCATCATCGTCACGCCCGGCCACGAAGCCGCCGAAGTCTCCATTTACGATCCCTACACCCACATTCTGTTCACCGGAGATATCTTCTATCCTGGTAGGCTGTATATCGAAGACTGGAATGCCTTTGTCGGCAGCATTGAGCGGATGATTGCCTTTTGTGAGGCCCATCCGATTGCCTATCTTTTGGGCTGTCATATTGAAATGTCGATTTACCCCAAGCTTGACTACCTGATTCGCAGCAGCTACCAGCCCTACGAATGCCCCTTGCAAATGACGGTAGACCAGTTGAAATCGGTAAGGGAGGCGATCGCTCATGTCAACGGCAAACCAGGCACCTACATTTTTAACGACTACATCATTTACAACGGCGTCCCCGACCGCTTTTTCAGCTACGAAGATGCCCATCCAGAGGCCGAACCTGGCGACCTCTGCTGAGCCCAAATTGGCGTTTATAGGGTGAGCTGACGAGCGATCGCCCACCGAATTAGCTGCCCGCCCTGGCTTGATTTTTTAATGACTGCGCCGCGTAAATATTTCATCAGCAACAACCTTCCAAATCCTTTAATCCGACCGTATACTCTCCCTTTCAGCCACTGCCAGCGATTCACTTCACCATTTATCTCAGCGTACATCGGCGCAAAAGCGAGTTTGCCGTACAGCACATCAGCTCGGTGGGCTTTGCTAAGTTTGTTCTTGCCATGTTCAGGGTTGGGGCGTCCTCCATGTTCGCCATAGTTGCGAAAAGGCACATAGTTATGCAGGTGGCGATCCCTCAGGTAGTATTCAATTCCCGAGTCCCAGGGCGAATAAGCTCTCGGCCCCGGCTCTTTTTCTATCTGCGCAGCTAGCTCAATCAGCAGCCGGGCGCTTTTAGCGGTCACCACATAGGCCACCATCGAAGTTGAGTAGCCCTGCGCAAAATCGCTGCGAATGCTGTAAATTTGCGCTGCGCAAGTATAGAGCCAGGCAATTCCTACATCTGCATCAGCCGGGTCAAAAGGCGGCGGCAGCTCAGAAAAATTCTTCACTGGCACAAAATCAGCTTCTACGATCAGCGTGGGCTTTTCGGAGCGAAGGGCTAGCTCCCAGGCACTGCGGTGGTTTAGCAGGCACAAAAAACTGGGTGAGTAGGTTTCATAGCCCGGCTGATGGACCTGCCGCAGTACCGTACAGTCGCACCCGGCTTGAGTTAACGCTGTCGTCAGTTGCTCAGTCGGTTCTTTATAAGCAATGACAAAAGTCTGCGCGAGGCAGTCTACCAGTTTGCTGAAAGTTCCCGGATTTTGCATAGAAATACTGACTCTTTATATTAGTACGCTGTGTCTGTTTATTCTGACTTTCTCAGTATTTACACGGTAATATATTCAAACCTCAGACTACGTTAGAAAAGCTAGTGCCCCTAACCCCTATGAATCGCTACGACGATACGGCTCAAACGCCTAGAGCGTCAAGCCCTCTCAATCAATTCAATCTGACCCAGGTGCGTCCGGGTCTGTCCCGTTCTCCGCAGACCATCCGCGCCGATTTCAAGGTGCAGTCAAGCGATCAAGTGCTAAAAATTCAGTTTTCTCAGCATCGCATTCGAGAAGCCCTTTTCCCAGTTACTTCTGAAAGCCGTTCGTGGGACAGCGTCAGTCTGGGCGTGTTAACGGTTTTATGCACAGTCGTCTTTGTCGGTGGCGCTGTTATTTTTACCGGGGCGGTGTGGCCGGGTGTGATGGTGGCGGCAGTTCTGCCTATTTTCTTTGGGTTGGCAGTTCCTCCGATCAGGGTTCAGCCGGTTCGGATGGCAAGCCTGGCGATCAGCCGCTCGCCCGATGGCCGAACATTGTTGAGCCTGTCTACAGCGCCGCTGCCGCCGAGAAGCCACCTACAAAACAGTTCTAAGTCAGCCAGACACTTGAAGGGTACCCATCATCTCTTTAACATGCCGCTACGAAGCATCAAGCTAGCCCCGACCAGATGGCACAGCCTCTTGCAAGGAGAATCGCTCTCGGTCTGCTTGAGTCCGCTGAGCTGCCAGATCAGTCTTACGCTTTACGAACATCAGTCGCGCCGTATCAACCGGCTGCGCATCGGCGGCACTCGTCATGAGATTTTGTGGCTGTGTAACCATCTATCTCAGTGGGGCGTTGCGATCAAGCGTTAACGGCCTGCCCCAACACTTGATCAATGAAGCCTCTGAAGCTCTCAGCCTACCGACAGTCAAAATCCCATAGGTTCAGCGATACACTACGGCTGAGATGGGTTGGGAGTTTGAGAGTATATATGACTATCGGCATTTGGGTGTTGGGCGATCAGCTGTGGGCTGGGCAGTCGGCGATCGCTAGCTGCGCAGCGGACAAAGCCCACACATCGATTATTCTGATCGAGTCATTGAGCCACGTAAAAGAGCGGCGCTATCACCGGCAAAAGCTGATCTTGCTCTGGTCGGCAATGCGTCACTTTGCTGAGGAACTAAAAAATGACGGCTGGTCGGTAACTTATGAAACGGCTGAGATGTTTAAAGAACCTTTGGCTCAGTGGATTGAGCAAAACAAAATTAATGAGCTGAGGGTGATGGAGCCCGCCGACCGGCCTTTTGCAGAGTTTTTAGCGGGTCTCACTCTCTCTTGTAACCTGGTGCAGATGCCAAACAATCACTTTCTCTGGTCGAAAGATGAGTTTGAAGACTGGGCGGCAACTCGCAAAAGTCTTTTAATGGAATCGTTTTACCGGGAAGGTCGCAAACGATTCAACATTTTGATGAACGGCAAAAAGCCAGTGGGAGAGAAATGGAACTTTGATAAAGAGAATCGCAAGCCCCCAAAAGGTAAAATCTCTCCGCCTGCTCCGCTAGAGTTTGAGCCGGATGAGATTACCCAAGCTGTGATCAAAACGATTGAGTCGGCTGACTATTCTACCTTTGGAGATGCTGAAGGGTTTGGTTGGGCGGTGACCCGAGAGCAGGCATTGGCAGTATTGGACTATTTCGTGAGCGATCGCCTCAAAACCTTTGGTCCCTATCAAGACGCGATGGTCACAGGCGAAAGTACTATGTGGCACGCTCTCCTTTCTCCTTATCTTAATATCGGTCTGTTGCAGCCGATGGAAGTCATTGCAGCGGCAGAACATGCCTACGAAGAAAACGATCTGCCGCTCAACTGTGTAGAAGGCTTCATCCGTCAGGTCATGGGCTGGCGTGAATACATGCGCGGCATTTACAACCATGTTGATGCTGACTACCCCTCGCGCAACTACTTTGAGCATATTCAGCCACTGCCCGACTTCTTCTGGAGCGGCGACACGCAGATGAACTGCCTGCATCAGACGATTACCACGCTCAAGCAAACCGGCTACGCTCACCACATTCAGCGGTTAATGCTGCTGGCAAACTTCTCCTTAATTGCCGGGCTCTCTCCCCAACAAGTAGAAGACTGGTTTCACGCCGCCTTTATTGACGGTTATGACTGGGTAATGCAAACCAACGTGATTGGCATGGGCCTATTCGCTGACGGCGGTGTTTTGGCAACCAAGCCTTACGCGGCCAGCGCTAACTATATCAACAAAATGAGCGACTACTGCAAAGGCTGCCAGTACAATCACAAAGCCCGCACCGGAGAAGACGCCTGCCCTTTCAACTTTTTCTATTGGGATTTTTTGGCCCGTCATCGCGACAAGCTGAGCCAGCAAGGGCGGATGAACTTCATTTTGAACAACTTAGACAAGATGTCTGACGAAGAGCGCGATGACATTAGTCAGCAGGCTAAAGACTGGCATCAGACTGTACAGTAGGCTGTGCAATTTTGCTCTCGAAGGGCAGGCGCAGTAAAAAGATAAAAAGGCTGATCCGAAATCGTACGCTGCAGTCATTAGTTTGTCTAATCTGAGAAGGCAGCCGTTGGCAGCGGATCTTACGCGGGCAGTCTGATACTGTGAAGTAACATGAATGCGGGCAACAATACGGCTCTCTAGCGAGTCTAAGAAAGCGATTCTAGGAGCCGGCTAAGCTTTTCAGCGGAGCACCATAGCTCATGGTAGATATTGACTTTTTAGATTTAATCGCAGAGGGAGCCGAGAGCTGGAATCGCTGGCGCACAAATCACCCTGACGCTCAGCCGGATTTGAGCGCAGCCTATCTGTTTGGTCAAGCCCTGGAAGGGTTCGACTTAAGCGGTGTTAACTTGAGCCGGGCCTGCCTGATCGGGGCGAATCTACGCAAAGCTAATTTGAGTGCCGCCTGTCTGCAAGGGGTTTATGCTAGCAGCGCCGATTTCAGCGGAGCCGACCTCAGCGGAGCCGACCTCAGCGGAGGCAACTTTAGTGAGGCCAATTTTAGTCATGCCAATTTATTGACTGTGCAAGCGCAGGGAGCGAGTCTGGCAAATGCTCGTCTTGAAGGTGCTCATCTAGGATACTGGCAGACCGATTTGGCGACTGCGCTTGATAACCTTGGCGGTAGCTACATCTACACGGGGGATACAAAGTCCGCCGGACGGCAGCGACAGCCTTGGAAGGGCGCTTTTCAGCCGGGCGAGCTGGCGGTCTTTATTCGACAGTTGCCCGACTTGGAGCCAGCGGCGATCGCCCCCAAAAGCGATACCCGACAGCGCTTACTTGTGGGCCTCGGGACAGCAGCGGCGATCGCCCTCACAGGGACAATCTTCGCCTTCCGCGAAAATGACGCTATCATCTCGACTGGCGAACAGGCCACTGCAGCTTCGGCTGACGAACTGGCACGCTCCCCTGATTGCCAAGCATCAACGCTGCCAACGTTGCCTGTAGATGCAAACCGCTACAGATATGAAAACGATGCAATTTACTATGGCAAATTGATTGACGGACAGCCAGCTGACGGTCGCGGCATCATGGTCTATGCCAGCGGCAATCGCTATGACGGCGAGTATGCCAACGGCCAGCGCAGCGGCTGTGGTACCTTCACCTTTATTAACGGCAGAAGCTACGTCGGTCAGTTTGAAGCCGATCAGTTCAGCGGTCAGGGCATTTGGACTTTAGAAAATGGCGATCGCTATATCGGTGAATTTAAAGGCAACCAGTGCAGCGGTCAAGGAACCTTTATATATGCTGACGGGTCTTCCAAGTCAGGCGTGTGGACGCAGGGAAAGCTATCAAACGACGACCTTTCCTGTGACCAAGGCGACCTAAGTTTGCCGTCTTCTCTCAACGGTTAGCGGTGTTCTCTCTGTTAAGCTTTTCTCTATGAAACTTTTACGGCGAAACTTTCACTGCGAAACTTTTAGGAGAAAAATCGCGCCTGTTGAGTGACCACATTCCCGTCCGATAGCACAATGCACAATTATCAAGAGGCCAATCACGATGCGTCAGCAGCCCTTCGCCCCGGCAAAGCGTTTGCTTGTAGCAGTTTCTATCTTGTCTACAGTCGGACTATCGGCAGCCTGGCCCATAGCCGCCTCAGCTCAAGACACGCCTGAGTCGACCCCTTCTACCATGCCGCTGCCTGAAGCAACGCCCAGCGTCACCCCAGAGCCGACGCCAGCACCGATGATGGAAACTGATCCGGATACTGGCTCAGAAATGCCAGTCGAGGAAACGCCAGTTGAGGGGACGCTGGTTGAGGAAACAGAGCCAGGAACTGGAGCAGCGGCTGAAGCCGAAGCAGCAGAAATGCCAGACGCTGACGTAGGTGCTCCGGCAGTCCCTGCTGCGACGCCCGTCGTGTCCCCAGCAGCCACCCCGTCGCCCTCGCCAGCAGCCACCCCAACGCCAACTGGGGGCAGTACCGGTTCTAGCCCGAGAGCGCTGTGGTGATTTTTTGACTGCGCTGACCAGGTTGTGAGGGTGCGAGTCCGTATGAATCCTACCGGCTACGCCAGTCAAGCGATGCAGGGCAGTGTCAGTAGCGGCTTTGAGTCAGCCGCGCTGCCGCCCAGTTTCGCCTTAGAACTGGTCGAGGCTGAGCCACAGCCCAACGGCTGCGCGTTCTGATGTTTGCTTGTTATCTGGCATTTTTAGAGATCACCAGACCTTTGCTAAGATCAGCAGCAGCAGCCCTCTGAGGAGTTAATGCTACGATGACCCGCCTGCAAATTAAAAGTGAGCTGACACCGCTGACAGTTGATATATCGTCAATTATGCAGCAGACGACAATGACGGCTAAGCAATTCTATGCATTTTGTCAGGCCAATCGAGATCTACGGATTGAGCGAACCGCAGAGGGGGAAGTCATCGTCATGCCACCAGCCTTTTCGGATACGGGCAACCGGAATTTTGGAATTGCGGTGCAGCTAGGCATCTGGGCAGCAAAAGATGGCACTGGAGAAGGATTTGATTCTAGTGCGGGGTTCACCTTACCAAATGGAGCGGTGCGATCGCCCGATGCCGCTTGGATTAAGCTTACCCGATGGAACACCCTTTCAGAAACGCAAAAGGCTTCGTTTGCACCCATTTGCCCAGATTTTGTTATTGAGCTGCGATCCGCTAGCGATTCGCTGACGAGTCTTCAAAAAAAGATGGCGGAATATACAGAGAATGGGGCTCTACTCGGCTTACTGATTGACCGAAAACAGCGGACAGTCTCTCTCTACCGACCCAACGCTTTGCCTCAAGTCTTAGAACATCCTGACAGCGTCAGCTGTGACCCAGAGCTGCCCGAATTCAGGCTTCAGATGAGTAAAATCTGGTGAAGCTTTTGACTCACTTAGACTGAATAAAATTCACTCAGAGGCTTCCTTAACTGGAAATCGGTCAACGAGAAAAGCTGCTTGCCGGGCAGTGTTTTTTACGGCACTCGACAGATAGGGAACGTGAGAAATGTGCGAGAGAAAGTCCAACGTCCGGCGAAGAATGCGCACGATGTCACCTTCATCGAGGCTGGTGTTATCGCACAGATCTTGCCAACTGGCCTCTAGCGCCCAGTGCTCTACCAGCGCAATAAAATCCCACTCCAGCCAAACCGGAATTTGAATATCCTGTCGCCGCTGCTCTTGAAAGATTCGCCGTCTGAGCGGGCGTAAGCCTTCTAAAGCTTCGACCGCTGGGCTGCTAGGCCGGTAGTAAATCCAGGTGTCGGGGCGGTTGTTTTCCATTAGCAGGCCAGCGCAGGCGGCGGCAAACTGCTGCGGCTCTAGATCGTCAAATTCGCCTGAGGCTAAGGCCAGGGCCAGCCAAAGCTCATTGTCACCGCGAATAGCAGCGGCCATCTGTCCTAGCGGCGTTGGAAAGTTGTCTTCTAAGCACTCAAAGTTTTCTAGTACCTGCATCAGGCTGGCAAATTCTAGCCAGTAGCGGTGGGTTTCTTGTTCGTATTTTTGCGTGCGATCGCTTTTCTCTTCTTGCAGTCGCTGCAGTCGCTGTCGCTGTTTAACCACCGCTTTAGGCTTCTCTAACTGACCCACCGGATTAGCCGCGATCTTAGCCCAAACAGCGTCTATCTTCTGGCTCTGTTCTTTGACCTCCGGGGCTTGTTCTTCAAAAGGAACAATCTGGGGCATTTCAGCGACGACTGCCGCTGTTGTGTCATCTCCTTTGTAAGTAGAGCCAGGCTTCATCTCCCAGTCTGTTGGCAGGGTGAGTGTCTCCGCTGCACTGACGCGCTCAGCCTCGCTATGCAGTACCACAACGTCCTTCACTGCCGCCACATACCAGCGATTGTCTTGCCCCAAACACACCAAAAAAGGAAACTGCCCGGGCCCCGGCACCTTGCTCACCAGCACTGCCGGTAGAGGCACAGACACTTTTATGTTCTGCCCCTTGAGCGAAAGCATGGTGCCGGTCATCGCAAATGAAACCGTTACCGAATCGCTACCGCCTAGCGTTTCTCTAGCTTGCTTGTGCAAGATTTTTAGCAGTCTCTGCTCTTCTTTTAGCCAGCCGCGCAGCTTTTCGTACTCCGCGATCGCGGCCTCATCCACATGCGCTAGCTGATCTTGCAGCATTGCAATCTGGTCATCTACATCCGTCAGGGCCTGACGCTGCGGAGTCAGGTGTAGCGTCGCCAAATACTGCCCAAAGCTGCGTTCGATCAGCTCTTGGGCCTCTTCTACAGTGTGGATTTGCAGCAGGTTGAGCACCATGCCATAACTGGGCGTAAACTGGCTCACCAGCGGATCAGGCGGCGATAGGGCGAGCTGAGAGGCTTCACGCGCACCTTCAAAAGGCGACTCTACGGTGACCACATGACCCTCACTATCCATCCCGCGCCGCCCGGCCCGGCCTGACATCTGTAAAAATTCAGAAGCGTGCAGCAGTCGGTGGCCGTCATCGGTACGCTTAGACAGGCTGGCAATGACGGTGGTGCGGGCGGGCATATTGATCCCAGCGGCCAGGGTCTCGGTCGCAAAGACTACTTTGATCAGCCCCGATTGAAACAGCTGCTCGACCAACCCCTTCCAGGCAGGCAAAATACCGGCATGGTGAGCGGCAATGCCCTGATAAAGCGGCTCTAGCTGATTGTCTCTGACCGCGTCGGGGTGCCGCTGTAAAAAGCTATCGATGCGGCGCTTGAGCAGTTCAGCCTCGGCGGCAGTAACCAGGTTCATATGAGTGACTGCTTGCACCGCGCGATCGCAGCCTTTACGGCTGAAGATAAAGTAAATAGCGGGCAGCATATCTTCTCGCTGAAGCTGCGCGACGATACCCGGAATGGTAGGGACTGCCTGCTTTTTTTTCTGGCCGCGCTGCTGACGAGGGGGCTTGCGGCGTCTCTTAAGCCGGGGGTGCATACCGCCGCCGCGCTCATTTAGCAGCGGAAAAATGCCTTTATCTACAGCAAAGTGAAAATTGAGCGGCACCGGGCGAAAGTCTGAATAGATCAGTCGGGTAGGGCCGTGGACTTCGGAAATCCAGTCAGTAAGCTGCCCCCCATTGGCAACGGTGGCAGAAAGGCCGACTAGCTGCACTTCGGGCGGGCAGTAAATCACCGATTCTTCCCAGACGGTACCGCGCTGCCGGTCGTTCATGTAGTGACACTCGTCTAGCACGACGGCCTGCACGCCTCGCAGGGAGGTGCCGACTTCGCCGATGGTGGTGCCGTAGAGCATATTGCGAAAGATTTCGGTGGTCATCACCACGACGGGCGCATCGCGGTTGACGGAGCTATCGCCTGTGAGCAGGCCGACATTTTCGTCACCAAAGGTCTGTCTGAAGTCTCGCAGTTTTTGGTTGGAAAGGGCTTTGAGCGGCGTGGTGTAAAATACCCGCCGCCCCATTGCTAGCGCCCGGTGAATGGCATATTCGCCGACCAGGGTTTTTCCGGAGCCAGTCGGCGCACAGACAATCACCGATTCGCCCTGATTGAGGGCAGTGATCGCCTCTAGCTGAAAGTCATCTAGCGGAAAAGGAAAAAGGGTTTCAGGCGCTAACACAAAGTCATGGATAAGTAGAGAACCCCTCTATTGTGCCAGTCTGTGCAAAAGTCGGGGCAAAATCACCTATTTTTCGTGCCCAATGGCTTAGAGATGCTTATCTAAAAAGTCGAGCGATCGCTCCCATGCCAGCGCTTTAGCCTCAGGATTATAGCTATCGCCGGTTTCGTTACCAAAGGCATGTTCAGCCGCGTACCGATAAAACTCGTAGGCTACTTCGTCATCTTTGAGCGTTTCCTCTAGCTTATCTACCTGCGCGATCGGAAAGAAGCTGTCCTTTTCGCCAAAATGCCCCTGTAGCGGAATGTCAATATCGCCAGGATCGCCTGCACCCTCAGGAGGCAAGCCATACCAGCTAATCGCCGCATCGACTTCCGGCAGGTGAATCGCCGCCAGCATCGTCAGCACACCGCCCATACAAAAGCCCATCACCGCCACGTCAGGGCTGGCCTTTTGTAAATACTGCGCGGCCCCGCGAATGTCTTGCTGAGTGGCATCTTCAAAATTTAGCGATTCCATTTTATGCTGAGCTTCAGCCGCTTCGAGCGTGACTTCTCCCTTGTACAAATCAGGGACTAGCACGCGATAGCCCACGTCTACTAGCTGGTTAGCGACACCTTTAATCTGGTCATTTAAGCCCCACCACTCCTGGATCACAACCACGCCCGGCGCGCTGCTGCCTTCGTCATTCGGTTCTGAGTAGTAGCCTGAGCAGCTTTTCCCATCAGGACGTTGGAAGGTGATTATTTCAGCCATTTTATTTAAGTTCTCTCTTACGCGAATATCGGGTTTCTGTAGAATAAACAGAATCTCGTCAGGCTTTTAGGACGAACGGACACGCCGTCAGAGCACTATACCCTGACGGCATGAAGCGATCGCCCTGCTAAAACCTGATTAAAACCTGCAGTCGAAGCTAACTAAGCAGCCTGCTGAGCGTGATAGCCTTCGCTAAATTCTTCAATTGCCTTGGCGCAGAAAGCATCCAGGTCGCCAGGTTTACGACTGGTCACCAAGCCACTATCCACATGCACCTCTTCATCAACCCAGGTGCCGCCCGCATTGCGAATATCAGTCTGCAAACTCGGCCAAGACGTGAGCGTACGGCCTTTTACTACGTCAGCTTCTACCAATAGCCAAGGGCCGTGGCAAACAGCAGCCACCGGCTTAGACTGCTCAAAAAAAGCTTTGACAAACTTCACAGCCGCTGGCTTAGTCCGCAGCGTATCGGGGTTGTGCACGCCGCCCGGCAGCACCAGCCCGTCGTAGTCCGTCGGTTTAACTTCTGAGAGCGTCTTATCGACTGAAAACGCATCTCCCTTGTCGGCATGGTTCATGCCCTGAATCTCTCCAGACTCTAGAGAAATTAGCTCCACCGTTGCGCCTGCCGATTTAATTTCCTCCCAAGGCTGAGTCAGCTCTACCTGCTCAAAGCCATCGGTTGCCAAAAAGGCGATTCGCTTACCACTGAGCTGATTGGTCTGAGTTGCCATACTATATAACTCCTGTTTAATCTCTGACATCTTTGCTTTAGTTTTTTTCTGTGCTACCTCTGTAATGCTTTAAGTTCCTAGCGCTCTACGTGAGTATCCATGGTGATATCAGCATTGAGCAGTCTGGAAATAGGGCAGTTTTCCTTTGCTTTCTGAGCTGCCTTTTCAAAAGCTGCTTTATCGTCACCTGGTAACTTGGCAGTGACATCCAGGTGAATTTTAGTCACCTCAGGCGCATTGCCCTCTGTGCTGAGCGTTACCTTAGCGACCGTCCGAATGCTGTCGGGGGTGACGTTTGACTCACCGAGAAAATCAGTGGTCGCCATCGTAAAGCAGGCGGCATGAGCGGCGGCAATTAGCTCTTCCGGATTGGTACCCGGATTGTCTTCAAATCGGGTGCCGTAGGTATATACCGACTCCTTGAGTACGCCGCTCTCGGTCGTAATCTTGCCCTGTCCTTTTTTAACGCTGCCTTGCCAAACAACGGTAGAGGTACTGTCCATAGTGAATCTCCTTAAAAACGATAAGAACCTCTCCAAAAGCCGCTAGCTAATGGAAATAAGCTGATGAGAACTGAAAGGTAAAAGTTGACCGACAGGCGGCTGCCACTGAAAACTGGCTGACTTGAGAAGATACCTGCTTTTACAGCGTTTGCCCTACAGGCTTACCTACTACCGAGCTATCAGCGACAAATCGCTAACCATCGCTTTGGAGTCAGTTCTAGTAACTGCTCTCAGTTATTTCACCCCAATTAGAACAGCTAACCGCATCTGAGTTATCCTTCGCCGGGCTGATTTGCCTGGGGATGCCGGGAAGACATGTCCGCTTATCTTTCACACGATAGCCATACCTTTGTCATCTCCCTGTCAAATCGACTCCTTATATTGATATTAAAGACATTCGTCGATACGTGTAGGGATTTATGAAAGCCAATCACTCCAACCATTCATCTGATCAGCCGCTGCCTGCTGGCAAGACCGTCAGCAAACGGGTAGCGACTTCTCTAGCACTGGTGCTGCTCGGTGCGGGCACAGCCACGACGGGTGCCTACTATGCTTGGGGCCAACCTCGCAACCTAGAGCCAGTTGCTGCTAATGCGGCTCAGCCCACCTACGAGACGGTGCCAGCCAGTCTAGCGTTGCCAGCAGAGGTAGGGTCTGTCGCAGATGTAGTGCAAGCGGTGGGGCCAGCTGTCGTCCGGATTAATGCCTCCCGCACGGTGACCAGCCAGTCTCCCCAGGTGCCCGAAGCTTTTCGCCAGTTCTTTGGCGATCAGGTGCCCTCAGAGGGGCCGCAAGAAAGAACTGAGCGCGGCGTCGGGTCGGGGTTCATCGTGCAGGAAGACGGACAAATTTTGACCAATGCTCACGTGGTAGAAGGAGCAGATACGGTTCAGGTGACGCTAAAAGACGGACGCAGTTTTGAAGGGAAAGTGCTTGGCAGCGACCCGGTGACCGATGTGGCTGTAATCGATATCGACGCTAATGACCTGCCGACGGTGGCTATCAATCAGGCTGAGCTACAGCCGGGGGAAGTGGCGATCGCCATCGGCAACCCCCTCGGACTCGATAACACGGTGACAGTGGGCATCGTCAGCGCTACCGGACGCACCAGCAATCAGGTCGGCGTTCCCGATAAGCGAGTAGATTTCATTCAGACAGATGCGGCCATTAACCCCGGCAACTCGGGCGGGCCGCTGCTCAATGCCCGGGGCGAAGTGATCGGCATGAATACCGCGATTATCAGCGGCGCGCAGGGATTAGGGTTTGCCATTCCGATCAGCGACATCGAGCGGATCTCTGAGCAGATTGTCGCGACAGGTAAGGTAGAGCATCCTTTCATCGGCATTCAGATGGTGAACCTCACGCCTGAGATTCGAGACGCTACTAACCAAGACTCTAACAGTGGAGTGAGCGTAGAGGCCGATAGCGGCGTCTTTGTCGATAAGGTCATCCCAAATTCGCCAGCAGCTAGAGCCGGGCTACGGGCGGGCGATGTGGTGCGTCGGGTCAATGGTACGGCGATCGCCGATGGTCAGGCAGTGCAAGATGCCGTAGAAGCCAACGGACTGAGCCGCGACCTGCGTTTAGAGATTGAGCGCGATGGTGAAAGCCAGACGGTATCTCTGCGACCAGCCCCGCTACCGGCTCAAAGCTAGCACTCTGGTTTAGCTCATTTTGATAGCTCCTCACTGCCGCCGTAGGTCCTGTTAAACAGGCATCTGCGGCGGTTTTCTATCTGGGCAGCTTATTGACAATTGCAACAAAATCAAACGATTTTCTGCAGAAGAGAGCATCGCCAGTGAAGCTATTAGAGGTAGTGACTGAACCGGCCCAGCTATCGGGTCTAGTAATGTGCAAGTGGATAAAAACCTAACGATGCGGCCAGGGGCGATCGCGGCTATTGGCATCACAACCGTATGCTTGGGCGGGCTCTTGATAGACCAGGTAGCCGCTGCCCAGCTAGAGATTAGCTCTGAGACATCTGCCTTCAGCCATCTGACACTCAGCGAAGGATCGGTGTCTATCAATTTAGACTACACACCGCCTGACTATGACGCTTTAGCGGACGATGTCGGCGAGCATTTGCAGTATCAGGTTTATTACGACGGTGTGCCGTTCATCGAAGCGGCAACTGAGGCTTTTGGCTTCTCTAGCATCAGTCTGCAAGATTTAGACGGCGATCGCACCGCAGAAGTCATCGTGAAAGACTTTAACGGCGGCGCTCACTGCTGCACTAACACCGTAGTTTACAGCTGGCAAGGAGATAACTTCAGCCAGGTCGAGACAGGCTACCTAGACGGTGACGGCGGCCAGTTTGAAGATTTAGATGGCGATGGCAATTACGAGTTCGTCTCCGCTGACAATGCCTTTCTTTATGCCTTTTCTTCCTACGCAGGCTCTTTTCCACCGCCGCTGGTGATGGCCTTTAGTAACGGCACCTTTACCGATACCACTCGCCAATATCCTGAGCTGATTAGAGAACGCATTGACGGTATCGAAGAGCTGTTGGCCGAAAGCGAGGTTGTCATAGAGAGCTGATCGACAGCGGCCTTAAGCTGTTGTTTTTGTGCTTCATACTCGTGTCTATATCGAGGCTGTTTATTAAAGAGAAAGTATTTCTCGCTCCTTTGCTGGCTTGGGTATGGCTTGGATATGAGCTTTGGCTCAGCGTCAAAAAGGAGCAGACAAATAAATTAACAAATACCGGGCTGCGATCGCTAGTCGGTCAAAATCTGTTTTGGGTTATTAGCGTCAGCTTTGGCTTTGCTTTGTTGTGTACCTTATCAGCCCCTCTTATTGAAAACGCTGCAGCCTGGATAATGATGGCTGCATTGACCTCATTTTATGGCGCTGGTGCGGGCGTTTTACGGCTATTGCGATCGCTGCCGGCAGAGCCGTCCGTTGTTTGCCAAAGCTGTGAGCATCCTCTACAGTTACTGAGCGGCAGCCAGCTGAAACCTTACCTGAGCCAGCCAGCGCAGGTTGAAATACAGCTTCAAACCAAATTTTATGAAGGGTGGCGCTGTACACACTGCTCTCCTAACGCGGATCAGAACAGTTCGAATATCCACTTGTGGTCTCAGTTGTTGGGCAAGCGAGGTTTTGTGGACTGTCCGACCTGCGAAGCACTCACTGTTGCAGTCAAAGATGTCACCCTCGAAGCGGCGACTACTCGATCAAGTGGTTGGGCGAAAACTATAGGGCAGTGCCACTGCTGCAGTCACCGTAGTGAGCATGAATACGTGATTCCAAGGATTAGTAGCTCTAGTTCTAGCAGCTCTGGCTCTAGCAGCTCTAGTTCTAGCAGCTCTAGTTCTAGCAGCGGTAGTAGTTTCGGTGGTGGCAGCAGCGGTGGCGGCGGTGCCGGGGGAGTTGGTGAGCCAAATGAATTCTGACAACAATATTTCTAAAGACTTGGTGCCTATTGCTTCAGAAAAGGACATTCTCCTCAATCAGCAGCAAATTTTTTCAGACGATGCGTTCTCCTTAGAAGAGCTAATAGCAGCCCTCTCTTTAGCCACTGCGCTTTGGATAGGCAGCGTTTACAATTCGTTAAACAAAGCAAAAACAACCGTCGATAGTAGATGGGCTCAGGTCGAAAATCAGATGCAGCGCCGGGCCGATCTCATTCCTCAGCTAACGCAGGTGGCGGAGTCGTATGTCGGGCGCGAAACGCAGATCGTCGAAAATCTGAGTGCGGCGCGAGCGACTTTTTTATCAGCGGCAACCGTAGCTGAGCAGAATGTGGCAGATCAGAAGATGAAGGGAGCGATCGCCAATTTTCAATCCTTTTCCGCCAATAACCAACAGCTTCAGGCCAGCCAGCTCTTTGTCAATTTACAGTATGAGATTGCAGGCAGCGAAAACCGAATCGCTACAGAGCGAATGCGCTACAACCAGGCGGTTGAAAACTATAACCGCTCAGTTGAAGGCTTTCCAACCGTCGTGGTCGCTGGGATGTTGGGGTTTGAGACGCAGCCGTTTTTAGGGAGAAAATAAGCAACTGCATTTGCTGCATTCGGCAGGCTAAGAACTTTGCCCGAACCCTGAAGTCTGCAAGACTTGACCCTGATTTTTAGCAGACAAATGTAGTTTGGCAGACAAAAGAGCGAGCAGCCGGTAGCTACTCTATTCGCATATCCTTTCTCTCTATTCCCATTATCTATGCCTGAAATTCATTTCAAAATTCAGTGGCCCGATGGCAAACAAGAGAGCTGTTATTCTCCTTCTTTGGTGGTCAAAGACTACTTTGATCCGGGTGAAGCCTATACCGTGACTGAGTTTTTGAACCGTTCTCGTGAATCGCTACAGATTGCCAGCGATCGCGTCCAGGCCAAATACGGATTTCCTTGTAGCCGCGCGCTAGGCCAGCTCAGACAGATTGAAGCAGCAGCTCAGCCCTATCTGACTCAGCCTGAGAGCAAAGTGACCGTCCTGGATTTTGTCTGAGCCCGCTTTCTGCTCAATGCCAGCAGTCAGAGTCTTTCGGCAATTTGCTTGAGCCGCTGCAGTTGAGTCTCCATATCTTGTTTGGTCCAGTCAGCGGCAAACTGCTTAAAGCCAAAGCTGACTAGGGGATTAGGAATGGTGAATTCAAAGCGATTGAGCAGGCGAGTGCCCCTAATATTGTTCTGATTTTCGGGCTGGCATTCCCAGCGATCGCGTCCCCGAAAAAACCCATCAAACGCCCAGACAATCAGCCCCGGCGCGCGTTCTATCACTGTGCTAGGTAAGGCCGGAGCCAGCAGCGGCACCTTCAGCTTAAACTTAAATTCGCTGCCCAGCGTCGTCTGCCATTGACCGACCGGCTCGCATACCAGGGCCGGGTTGAGCCACTGGTGCATTAGCTTTTGCTCGGTAAAGCAGCGCTCTACCTTAGTGGCGTTAGCTTTAATAAATACAGACTGCTCGTACAGGTTGGGCTGAGACATGGCAGTGCAGGAACGACATTAGGTTTAACGGCTGATGGCTTGGGCGGCTCGCTCAAAGTCGGCGGTAGCGGTGAGTGTAGCAGGTACCTCAAAAAGGGATTGGGCGATCGCCGCCGAAAAAGTAAACGTATCAACGCCCCGAGCCGCCAGGACAGCAATATCTTCTACCTGGCGAATGCTCGCAGTGAGGATGCGGGTCTGGCTGCGAACGCCATTGAGCGCCTGCTGCATGGTGGCAATTTCCTCACGGCCGTCGCGACCGCTGTCATTAATCCGACCCAGATAAGGCGCGACATAGCTCGCCCCAATCGCCGCCGCGATCAGAGCCTGATGGACTGCGTATGCCGCCGTCAGCGTCACCAAAATGCCCTCTTGAATTAGCGTTTTAGCCGCCGCTGTCCCCATGCGAGTTGCCGGTAGCTTAACGACAATGCGACTATCGGCACTGCCCAGCGCCTTGCCAACTCGTAGCAGCTCATCAACGGAGCCACCCCAGGCTTGCAGGTGGACTTCTTGAGCGCCCAAGTCAAACGCTTTTTTAGCTAAATCCTGTAGAATCTCTGGCTGACAATCAACTCTCGCCCGCTCAGTCAGCAGCGGATTGCAGGTCACCCCATGAAAAAGTCCTACTGGGAGCCAGGTCTGCCAGGCAGCCACATCGGCAGTGTCCAGATAAAGCCGTAAATGAGGCTGATCGGTAGACAGCAAGGGGCCATTCGTATCGTCGGGCGTGATTCGCGAAAGCATTGGGCGCAGTCTGGCGAGAGGGCATGGGGTATACGCTACCTAATAGTATGCGGCCAGCCGAAGAAAAAGCCATCTGAACAGGTTTTATACTGTCCTGATAGCTAGCGATAGATCAGGATTTGTCAGCGATCGCAGTTGGGCTACGCGGGTCTCATTAGGATCGCTTAAACGAAACTGGATACAGTCGGAAAGGGGCTAGCCGTCGGGTCGCTAGCACTCGGAGCTGGGGTAAAGTCGGGCGCTGGGCTCGGGTCATCGGGCAGCGGCTGAGTACTCATCCCCAAGCTGTCTACCTCGGCAAGAGCCAGGGGCGATGCCTTAGCGGTCACAGATATATTGTCAATAAAGCCGCCAATGCCATCAGCAGGGCCAATGGCACGAAAAGCCAGGGTACTCATAGCGCGATCGCCGCCCTTCACCTCATAGTCAAACCTGAGCCACTCGTCGAGACCACCCCCCGTCAAGACATCTACCTGCTGACCTTCCCAAAATACTTGGATATCTGCGGTATTTAGTAACTGTCCGCGACCTCTGTAGCTCCCAGAAAGGCGATAGGTCTGGCCTGTGACGGTGTCTATATTTTGACCAATAGTGCTGTTCTGACCGTAGACATCAAGCGTTGCCCAGGCCACGCCCTCAGCCGCCGCGCCTAGTAGCTCAGTGCGCTTATCCACCTGTATCCCTAAGCCAGAGATAACAGACCAGCCCTTAATCGGCTTATACACACCAGATTCACCCGGACCAATTGGGACTTCTTCAAAGCTACCGTTCACCACCAGGTTAGGCGCAAGCAGCGGCATCGCCAACGTCTTTACCGATCCGAGGCCAGCCCCGTAGAGGCTGCGAATACCGTTGATATCATCTGCTAGCAAAAACGGCCGATCTACGCCAGCAAAGCGGTTGGCCAAAACCGAGTTCATAATCGCCTCGGTGCCGTCTTCGTGTGCTAGGCCCAGCGAGTGCCCCAGCTCATGCACAGCCGTCTCTAAAAACAGCGGCTCAGTCCAGCTTTCACCGATGTCAAAAGTAATGTCGCCAATGCTAGGAAAGTAAGCGAAAGCCAGCGTACTGCCCGGCCCATCAATGTTAGCGCTTTGCGCCCAAATATCTACCGCATCACCCGAGCCCGGATTCTCGATTTCAAAAAAATCTAGCGGCGCATAGTCTGCCCAAGTCTGCAGTGCCGAGGCAAACAAAGTTTTGGCCCGGCCCGTCTCCAGTCCGGTGATGGCGAAGCTGTCAGCAAAGGCAAACGTGACGGCAGTGCTCGTCTTGCCATTGGCTTTGGTGTTGAGCTGAGTCCATTTGAGCTGGTTAGGACTCTGAGGGTTGCCGTTGCTCACAAGCTGACCAGTAGCAGTCACCGTTGTAAACGCGGCGGCATCCCCAGGAGTGACGAAAGGCACAGCAGCTAAAAGCTGACGGATTAGCCCTACTCCGTTCAAAGTGTCATTCAGGCCCAGATTAGCGCCCAAACTAGCGGCTTTCTGCTGAAAATCACTCAGCGTCGGGTTAGCTGATGCTTGGGGAGCCGTTAACAAGTCTGTTAAAGAATTGACTAACTCAGCGCGAGGATCACTCTCATCGCCGCCGCTCTGAGAACTGACGTATGCGGCGATGCCAGAAAAAACTTCCGCAATCATGTCCTGATTGAGGTCAGGCAAAATTTCTAAAAGAGCAGTACGGAAATCGCTCTCCAGCGACTCTAAGAATGAACGGCTGAAACCGTTCGCTGTATTAGCAGGCAAAGACATTACTTTATCGAAGAAGCTTCAGGCGAAGGTGACCAAATGAGGGGTGTAGCAACCCAGCCTGTAAAAATTCATCAGCGAAGAATCACCTTATAAAAAAGGCATTAATCACTAGAAAAATGATGGTTGCTACCGACAACTGCAAAGGTACAGATGCTCACGCAAGCTATAAGCCTAGAGTGCTCCCAGCTGGCTGATAGGGGCAGTCGTGAACGATGGGAGCATTAGGAACGCTCAACCAATACCTTTAAACAATTATGGTAGATGCTTCTTAGATAGCCGCATTATAGTGTGAAGCTGGGGTCAAATGCTCACAGATTCTGATGAAGATTGTGTAGCGAATTTTACAGTTTGGGCACTTTTAGAGGCGCTTAGCCGGGGCGGAGGCAGCGTCCAATCTGCGATGTGGTCCCAGATGTAGTCCTAGATATGGCCCAGCTAGTCAGCGTCGCCGCCAATGACAACGTTTTTAATGCGCAGACTTGGCCCGCCGCAGCCAACCGCCAACCCGCTCTGACCGCCTTTACCGCAGCCACCCGATTCATCCCAGTAAAAGTCATCGCCAATTGCTTCTATATTGGCCAGCGTGCTAAATACGTTGCCCGATAGCGTGACATCCTGCACCGGCTCAGCAATTTCGCCCTGGCGAATCATCCAGGCTTCTCCGGCAGTAAAGGTAAACAGCTCACCGTTGGTTTCACCGCCTACCCAGTTACGGGCGTAAATGCCGGTCTCGATGTTGGTAAACAGGTCGGCGACGGGCGTGCTGCCACGCTCAATCCAGGTATTGGTCATGCGAACCAGGGGAGAATGGTGATAGTTCAGGCAGCGGGCGTTGCCAGTGGGCGCTTCGTCTAAGCCGCCAGCCGTTTCGCGGGAGTGCAGTCGGCCTGTGAGTACCCCATCAGTCATCAGCTGCGTAGTGGTAGCGGGCGTGCCTTCATCGTCGTAAAAGTAGCTGCCGCGATGACCAGTAGGCGCTGCGCCGTCAAAGATCTGTAGGTTTTCAGGGCCAAACCGTCGCCCCAGTGTCATGGTCTCTAGCAGCTCAGGATTTTCGTAAATCATGTCGGCTTCAGAGAGATGACCAAAGGCTTCGTGGACAAACAGCCCGCTGAGGATAGGGTCAATCACCACGGTATAGATGCCGCCTTTGGCTGGAGGCAGGGTGAGGGCGGTGACGCTGCGATCGCCTGCCGCTTTCACTTTCGCTTCGAGCCCCAGCACATCTTCATAGGCCCGCCGCGATCCGACTGTTTCTCTGCCGGTTTGCACTTGTTCGCCCCGCCGCGCTGTCGCTACAAAGCGCATTTCAATATCTGCCCAGCCCTGCTCAATCAGCGTGCCTTCAGAAGTCGCTAGCAAGATCTGCTGATAGCTGTCTTCGTAGCGGACGGCGGTGGAGGCAATGTCGGCATGGGCGCTGCGCAAAACCTCGGTGTAGTGATGGCACAGCGCTTTTTTATCAGCCAGGGAGACCTGCCGGGGGTCAGTACCGCTCAGGGGCAACACGCAGCGGGTTTGAACAATGTCAATCGGGGCGAGTTGGGTGGTGTCATCGCCAATCAGTCGGGCGGCGGCGATCGCATCTTCTAGCCTCAACCCCAGATCGGCTAGCCGATTGAAACTGGCAAAGCCCCAGCCGCCTCTGTAGCAGGCTCGCACTTGACCACCGATGGAAATGTCTTCGCTGAGGGCTTCGGGGCGATCGCCGCGCAGTCGAATTTCGCAGCCCTGCGATCGCTCCAGCCGAATCGCCAGATAATCTACCCGGTGGCGATGCCGACCGATCAGATCGCTGACCTGATCTTTATAGCTATCCAGGGTAAATTCAGTCCGCTGGCGACTGCCCCCAATTTGTGACCCAAATGAAGCGTCAGATGTCTGCATGTCAGTCCTATGCCTGCATTCTTTAGTGGTGTTATTGTGCCGTGAAATGTTGCGCGATTGTTGGGGGATGCCTAACGGCAGGCGTCTCGTATTACCATAGAGCTAGGCCCATAGAGCTAGACCCATAGAGCTAAGCGATTTTTCCGACCCGCCACCCCCATTACACTAAAAAAATGACGCTATGACAGGTGAACTTGGTTACTCCTTGCCTCCGGCCATTCGCCGCATTGCTACCAACTTTCGGCTAGCGGGCTGGATTGGGCTGTGGGCTCAGGCCGTAATTGGCGTCGTAGCGAGCGGGCTGTTTGTCATCTACTCGCTAGAGCCGGAGACCGGGCCAGGGGAGGCCAGTGCTGGCATCTTTACCTCCATCGGCATTGTGACTGCCTTCGTCAGCGCGTTCTGGGGTTTTCGCTACACCCGTTTGGCCCGCAAACTGCGCAACCCCAACCCCGACCTGCGGCCCAAGCCTAAAGATGCCGCTAGAGCTATCCGCATTGGCCTGATTATCAGCTTAGTGGGCATGTTGGTCACTATCTTAGGCACTCAGTCCATCGTTGGGCCGCTGCTGCTGCGCGGGCTCAGGCAAGGGCCGGTAGTGATTGGGGCCACGCGAGATTCCTCAGCCTTTATCAACGCCGCTGATATTGCTGTGGTGTGCTCGGCAACCAATACTATTTTTGCTCACTACATTGGGCTGTGCTGCTCGCTATGGCTGCAATATGTGGTCAACCGCTAGTAGAATTCTTGACCAGGGATGCCGCTAAAAGCGCGATCCGGGCTGCTGAAGGAAGGTGATTTCTGCAGGCGTACTCTGGCGTCCTAAAATTTCGTTGCGATGGGGAAAGCGACCAAAGCGCTCAATCACCTCCCGGTGGCGAATGGCATAGTCGAGCCCGCCCTTTAGCCCGTCATCGAGTTCGGGTGTCGTTTCAATAAAATCCTTCATCAGTTCAACGCAGCGATCTTGATGGGCCATCACCTCGCTGTGCTCAAACGGCACATAGATAAAGAAACGATAGACAGGCATCAGCGCTTTGTCTGCGCCTGTCTCGACGAGCTGCTGGGCCACCGCTAGGGCTTGAGCATCGGTCGCAAAGCTGCGCGGGCTGCCCCGGAATAGATTGCGCGGAAACTGGTCGAGTAAAAGGAGGAGCGCGAGAGCGTGGCGCGGTGAGTCTTGCCAACTGGCATAGTCTCCGGCAGCGGCTTTTTCGTAGTCAGCTAAAAAATGCTGCCGAATTTGAGCGTCAAAATCGTCACGCTTACTAAACCAGGCTTGACGATAGCTACCATAGTTAGGGGCAGAGGGTTCGCCAAACCAAAAGGTCAGAATGGTGTCTGCCCGGCTCTGCTGAAGAGAGGAGGGTTGTGAGGGCATAGTTTTAAACCAGTGGCACGGCAGTAACAGCGACTTGAGTGCGGTTCCTCCTAATATTACTGAAACGTCTTTACATTCAGTTTTTATGTCTTTTCTACCGATTGTGCTGGCGATCGCCAGCATCCTAGCCGTATTTAGCTGGCTCACCGGTCGCCGATTGCCCATTCAAGGCCGCCGCCCGAGCCGTAGCCGCAGCATTCAGCGCGACCGGGGCGTATCGCGGTCTACCCGTAAACAGCTCATGAGATTAGTGGGGGGCAATGCTGCCGTGGCTCAGCGGCTAGTAAAAGACGTGCAGGTACACAATCCGGGCCGCACAGAGCAGTGGTGCTGGGAGAAAGCTATTTATGATATTGAGCGCGATCGCAGGGTCTAGCAGCGCGGCTTTTCCCTTAATGCTCTAGCGATTTTACCTGAACACTCCATAGACATTTTGCACACACATCACAGACTCTTGATGTGCCTGACCGGATTATCCGCCTAAGGTTATGTACTCTTGAATGAAGCGCGGCGTACAAACATACCGTTAGCTTTCTTCTACCGTTTCTACACAAAGCTTTATCTAGCTCATCTGAGTAGCTAGACCCAAAGATAGCTATCGGAGGTTTTTCGGCCAGTTGCTGTTTTTGGGCACCCTATACTAAAGCTTGCTGAGTAGCCCTACTGCCAGAGCTACATCTACACACTACACACTTCAAGGACGCTGAGAATAATGACGCAACCGAAGCGGGCACTTATCACCGGAATCACAGGGCAAGATGGTTCATATCTAGCGGAGCTATTGCTCGACAAAGGCTACGAAGTTCATGGCGTCATCCGCCGAACTTCTACCTTCAATACTGACCGCATTGATCACATCTATGTAGACCCTCACAAAGA
The DNA here is from genome assembly GCF_002286735.1 of Leptolyngbya sp. BC1307. Taxonomy (GTDB): domain Bacteria; phylum Cyanobacteriota; class Cyanobacteriia; order Phormidesmidales; family Phormidesmidaceae; genus Phormidesmis. The sequence continues at coordinate 16,121 of NZ_NRTA01000024.1, read as the reverse complement.
AGGTGCCAAGCTTTTTCTGCACTACGGCGACCTCAACGACGGCACTATGCTGCGCCGCATTCTAGAGCAGGTAAAACCCGCCGAAGTCTATAACCTGGGCGCTCAGTCACATGTGCGGGTCAGCTTTGATTCACCAGAGTACACCGTAGATACGGTCGCTATGGGCGCACTACGTCTGCTAGAAGCCATTCGTGACTATCAGCAGCGCACGGGTGACGAAGTTCGCTTTTATCAGGCAGGCTCATCAGAGATGTTTGGTAAAGTGCAGCACGTCCCTCAGTCAGAAGAGACGCCTTTTTATCCGCGCAGCCCCTACTCCTGCGCCAAGGTGTACGCGCACTGGCAAACGATTAACTACCGTGAGTCTTACGACATGTTTGCCACCAACGGCATTTTGTTTAACCACGAATCACCGCGTCGGGGCGAAACCTTTGTCACGCGGAAGATCACGCGGGCGATCGCTCGCATCGTCGCCGGTCAGCAAAAGCAGCTTTACTTGGGCAACCTCGATTCTAAGCGCGACTGGGGCTACGCCAAAGACTATGTCAAAGCAATGTGGCTGATGCTGCAGCAGGAGAAGCCCGACGATTTTGTCGTAGCGACCGGTGAAACTCACTCTATCCGCGAATTTTTGGAAGTGGCTTTCAACTATGCCAACCTCAACTGGCAAGACTATGTCGCTTTTGATGAGCGCTATCTGCGCCCGGCAGAAGTAGACCTGCTGATTGGCGACCCGACCAAAGCAAAGAAGGTTCTGGGCTGGGAACCTGAAATCACATTTGAAGGCTTAGTGAAGTTAATGGTCGATTCTGATCTAGAAGCGATCGGGCAAAAGGCAATCAGCGCCTCCGAGTCCGGTAGCAATCTAGATATGGCGACCATCCGCCGCGAAATGATCGGTTCGATGTCCTAAGCGCCCTATATTTGAGCGTTCTGTATCTGAATATCAAGAGCATGTGAAATGTAGACTGCGAGCCAACGTCTTGCGGATGGTGTTGGCTCACATTTGTATGCGTAGAGAACTAATAAATTTCAGCTCTCAGGTTTGAATGAGTGCGAATGATAGGGGTATCTATTTCGTAAAGATGTCTATAAGTGCGTATTCAAAGCAAGATGAAAGACTATGGAATTAGCGAATAAGAAAATTCTGGTAACCGGCGGCGCGGGTTTCTTAGGTAAGCAGGTAGTAGCGCAGCTCCAAAAGGCAGGTGCTGATCCTGACAATATTTTTGTGCCGCGATCGCGCCAATACGACCTCACCCAGATGGAAGCCTGCCAGAGAGCTGTGCAAGGTCAAGACGTGATCGTCCATTTGGCAGCTCACGTCGGCGGCATTGGCCTCAACCGAGAAAAGCCCGCTGAGCTGTTTTACGACAATCTGATGATGGGCACCCAGCTGATTCACGCAGCTTATCAGGCCGGAGCCGAAAAATTTGTCTGCGTCGGCACCATCTGCGCCTACCCTAAGTTCACCCCCGTCCCCTTTAAAGAAGACGACCTCTGGGCGGGCTATCCCGAAGAGACCAATGCTCCCTATGGCATTGCCAAAAAAGCGCTGCTGGTACAGCTAGAAGCCTATCGTCAGCAGTACGGATTTGACGGCATCTACCTGCTACCGGTTAACCTGTACGGCCCCGAAGACAACTTTGACCCGCGCAGCTCGCATGTGATTCCGGCTTTGATTCACAAAGTGCATGAAGCGCAGACCAATGGCGACAAAACTCTGCCGGTATGGGGCGACGGTAGCCCAACTCGCGAATTTCTCTACTCCACCGATGCGGCTCAAGGCATCGTCATGGCCACTCAACACTATTCGGATGCCGCCCCGGTCAATCTGGGTACGGGTTCTGAAATTTCTATTCGCGACCTGGTCGAGCTGATCTGTGAGCTGATGGGCTTTGAAGGTGAGCTGATCTGGCAGACTGACAAGCCCAATGGCCAGCCCCGGCGCTGTCTGGATACGGAGCGTGCTAAACAGGCGTTTGGTTTTGAAGCGCAAACTGATTTCCGTCAGGGACTGAAAAGTACGATTGAGTGGTACCGAAAAAACGCAGTCTTGCAGCCCGCGTAGGTCAGCCATAGGTTAAATGGAAAATTAAACCGCATAGCTTCTATAATTAGGGCGCGGCAGACCTGTAGCCAGTATCAACGCTATAGATTTGCTGCGCTTGCAGCTTGCTCAGGCGTTTAGAGGACATTTAGCTAGATATGGCAGAAGAAAACCCGTCAAACAAGAACGCTCAGGAAACCGATCAGGCAGCGAAGTCCGAAGCTAAGTCAGAAGGGGCAAAAGCCGACGCTAAGGCCGATAAAGGGTCTGATAATAAGGCCGCGAAATCTGCCGACAAATCCGGCGAAAAACCCGCTGCTAAGGCCAAAAAAGAAAAGCCGCCCAAGCTAGAAGACAAGCCCTTTGACGAGTTTATGGAGCAGCACTACCTGCCCAGTCTCAAGGAAGCTTTGGCGAAAGAAGGTATTGACGATCTCAGCTTAGAATTTGCCAAGCGCAAGCTAGTGGCCGTTGGGCAGACCGACAGCGACCCCTACTGGCAGGTGCAGGGCGAGTGGCAAGAACCAGAAGAAGGCCAGCGCCAGTTTAATATCGCTTTCATTGACGAGGATATCAGCGGCCAAAAGGTTTTTACACTAGCCTCTAATGGCGCAGTGCCCAGCACGATTGAGCAGTTTATGGGCGACGAGCGCCGAATTACCTTAGATCTGATGGTGCTGTACACCTTGCAGCGGCTAAATGGGCAAAAGTGGCTGACCCGCAATTGACCTATAGTTGGCGAGCTATAGCGTTGGTCACTTGGCTTGAATACAGCAACGCAGGCAAAACCTTTGCATAACAACAGGCCAAGTGACTCGCGTTGCCCGAATGCATCCGGGTAACGCTATAGATGGGCTCAGTGCAAAAAGTGACGAGTGCCGGTAAAGGCCATCATTAGCCCGAGTTCATCAGCGGCGGCAATCGAGTCTTGGTCGCGAATACTGCCGCCTGGCTGCACGATAGCTTTAACGCCAGCAGCAGCGGCAGTGCGAACCGAATCGTCAAATGGGAAGAACCCATCGCTAGCCAAGGTTGCGCCCTGGGCTTGCTCGCCTGCTTGCTCCAAGGCAATTTTCACAGCACCCACTCGGTTCATCTGACCTGCGCCAACGCCTAGCGTAGTTCTATTGCCCGTTAGTAAGATCGCGTTAGATTTCACATGCTTCACCACTCGCCAAGCGAATAGCATTTCAGCGAGTTCGGCTTCATTAGGTTTTAGCTGGGTGACAAATGTCCACTGGCTGGGGTCGGGGCGCAAATCGTCTGTCGCTTGGCTGAGGAATCCACCGGCGATCGCCCGCACACTCTGACTCGGCCCTGCCACCAGATCGGGCAGTACCAGCACCCGCAAATTTTTCTTTTGACTGAGAATTTCTTTGGCTGCCGGGTCACAGCCAGGAGCCACGACACACTCCAGGAAAGTGCCAGTCAGCGCGTCAGCCGTTGCTTCGTCAATTGGCTGGTTAAGCGCCACAATGCCGCCAAAAGCAGAGGTCGAGTCAGCATTGAACGCTTGCTGATAGGCGGTAGAGAGCGCATCGCTGAGGGACACACCGCAGGGATTAGTATGCTTGAGGACAGCGGCGGCAGGCTGCTCTGAGCTAGGAAATTCGGCCATGATCCGGCGGGCTGCTTCTAAATCGATCAGATTGTTATAGCTGAGTGCTTTGCCCTGGAGCTGCTGAGCGGCTGCCCAACCGCTGGCAACTGCACCATGCTGATACCAGCCTGCGGCCTGATGCGGGTTTTCGCCATAGCGCAAAGTTTGCTTGAGCTGCCCGCTGATGGCGTAGTGGGCCGGGAGTGCTGCTACATCGGGCTGGTTGGCGAGCGTTTGTACCTGGGTCAGATATTGGGCGATCGCGCAGTCATAGTTAGCCGTATGCCAAAATGCCTGCTGCGCGCACGACGCTCGAAACGCCAGCGGCGGGTTGCCCTGGTTAGCCTTGGCGACGACCAGGTAATCCTCATACTGATTGGGATTACACAGCACAGTCAGATAAGCGTAGTTCTTGGCAGCGGCGCGAATCATGGTCGGGCCACCGATGTCTATATTTTCTACCGCGCCCGCTAAGCTCACGTCAGGTTTGGCAATGGTCTGCTCAAACGGGTATAGATTGACCACGACCAGATCGAAGGGGCGAATGTCATTGTCTGCTAGGTCTTGCGCATCGTCTGTCTGGTCGGGCCTGGCTAAAATGCCGCCGTGGACTTTGGGATGCAGCGTTTTTACCCGCCCGCCTAGAATTTCAGGTGATCCCGTGTAGTCAGAGACCTTAGTAACGGCGATCCCAGCGGCGCTGATGGCTTTGGCCGTGCCGCCTGAGCTGACAATTTCAAAGTTGAGGTCTTGGGTCAGCGATCGCGCCAGCTCAACTAGACCAGTCTTATCTGAAACACTCAGCAGGGCAAGGCGGGACATGGGCAGACAAGCAAGGAAAGGACAGGTTTAAAACATTACAGGCAATAGCCAAGATTAGGGAAGATCTATTCTCTTCTATGATGAACAAGTTGATTTTTTTGCAAGGAGGTCTCCTTTGGCTTTGCGTGCGATCGCTCTCACCCCCAAGGCTACGACAGCTGCTCACAGCGATTGTCTGCTGGTGCTGCTTCACGGCTGGGGAGCCAACGCTCAAGACGTTGCCGGACTAATCGAAGGTATCGGCATGGTCAGCGCCCCCATCGCAGCCCGCTTGCCCAACGCTCCCTTTGCCCATCCGATGGTGCCAGGAGGACTTGCCTGGTATAGCTTTCCGCCCAACTACAACTTTCAAATGCCGCACGACTTTTCGGCCCAGGCCGATCTGCAATCGAGCCGTCGGCAGCTCACAGCTTGGATGGAATCACTGCCCGAGAAAACCGGCATTCCGCTGGAGAAAACCATTATGGGCGGTTTTTCTCAGGGCGGTGCGATGACGCTCGATGTAGGGCCTCAGCTTCCCCTAGCCGCTATGATGATCTTGAGCAGCTACAGCCATGCGCCCATTGCCAAATGCATCACGCCGCGCCCCGTGCTGCTGCTACACGGCAGGCAAGATCCAGTCGTGCCCCTAGCCAAAGCCCACGACACCAAAGCGCAGCTAGAGCAGCAGGGACTAACTGTTACCTATCAAGAGTTTGACATGGGACACGAAGTCACTTTAGAAGCGCTCAAAATTGCCGGTCAGTTTTGCCTGAAAGTGAGTCAATCAGCCAGAATAGTAAGCTGAAACAGCTGTTTTTAAGGCTGAGGGTAGGCACAACCCAAGTATTGATTGAACTCTTTAACGTTTAGACAATGATTGGTAGCAGTTATTTCTATAGCGCCTACACTAAAAATAGCTAAGCTAGGCTAGTCTGTTGTAAGCACAAATCGACAGCGGTTTGTGAGTAAGCGAATAGTCTTAGCTCTCGGGTTCCACTCAAGTTTGAATCTGTCACTGCAAGATAGGGGATGGGCAATGCAGCAATCAGCAGAATATCGTCAGTCCAGGCCGAGTGCCGGATCGACCGCTAACCAAGCTTCAACACATATTTCCGCTCAGGAAATCGCCCAGATGACGCCAGATGACGTGGCTCAGCTGGCCCAGCGTCTGGAGCAGGACGAGTATAATACCGCTTTCGCAGGTTTGCAAGATTGGCACCGGCTAAGGGCGGTGGCCTTTCAACGTTCTGAGCTAGTCGAACCTTACATGCATCTGCTCGATTTAGAAGCGTACGACGAGTCTTAGTACCAGTCGCTGCATGCGTGTACTGATCGGCATAACCGGCGGGGTCGCGGCCTATAAGGTCTGTGAAGTGGTCTCGACCCTGGCAAAATCGGGGGTCGCGGTACGGGTGCTGATGACCGATCAGGCACAGCACTTTGTGTCAGCAGTGACGTTTGCAGCCCTATCGCGTCATCCGGTCTACACCGATGCCGACTTCTGGTCAGCGCGCTCAGATCATTCAGATCATTCGGTCTATAAACCGCTACACATTGCGCTGGGCGAATGGGCCGATGTGTTCATAATTGCACCGCTGACGGCCAACACGTTAGGTAAGCTGGCTCACGGCCTGGCGGATAATTTACTGACTAATACTGTGCTGGCCTCTGTCTGCCCCGTGCTGCTAGCCCCGGCGATGAATACTGATATGTGGCAGCAGGCTACCGTACAGCGCAACTGGCAGATGCTGCTACAGGATGCTCGCTACCATGCTGTCGGGCCGGGGGCAGGTCGGCTAGCGTGTGATCGCGTTGGCCCCGGTCGCCTGGCTGAACCAGTGACCGTCGTGGCTCATATCACTTCGCTGCTGCATACCAGCGGACGGCGAGATCTGGCAGGGAAGCATATTTTAATCAGCGCGGGCAGCACCCGAGAATATTTAGACCCCGTAAGATTTATCGGCAACCCGGCTACTGGGCGGATGGGGCTGGCCCTGGCAGCAGCGGCACAGCATCGAGGGGCGCAGGTGACCGTCGTTCACGGCCCGCTTGCTTTAGAACTAGAAGCGACTTTGCCGGTGGGCGGGCGGGCGATCGCCACCACCACCGCTGCCGAAATGGAACAAGCCATGCTCACCTGCCTGGCCGAGGCCGACTGGGTAATCATGGCCGCTGCCGTTGCTGACGTTCGCCCAGTCGATACGGCCCCGCACAAGCTCCCCAAAAAGGACCTGCCCAGCCAGCTACCATTGGACACCGTTCCCGATATCGTTGCTCAGCTCACAGCTCGCAGAGCGCCGGGCCAGTGCATTGTTGGCTTTGCCGCCCAGACCGGTGAAATTGTCGCGCCAGCGCTCGACAAACTCAAGCGTAAACAGCTAGATGCCATTGTCGCTAACCCAATTGATAAACCAGGCAGCGGCTTTGGCAGCTCGAATAATGAAGCCGTCATTTTGTCTGCTGACGGCAGGCAGCGGCAGGTAGTGCATGGCAGCAAGCTAGCTCTCGCTCACCAGCTGTATGATTTCTTGCTAGAAGATTTCTTACTGGTGAGCGAAAGACAGCCGTAATCAGCGCGATTTTGCCAGTCGCCGGTTATTAGTTACCTGGTCTCGGCGCGGCATTCTGCTGAATGTCGCTGATCGTCTCAGAGTCGGGCAGCAGGCGAATCTGATTGAGCGTTTCATCGTCGCTATTGCGCATTTCTATCAGCATCGCCTCTAATGGCAACACTCCTACGCTAATAGCCGCGCGAGCTTCAGGATTGCGCTCCCCTAGTTCATTCAGCAGCGCCTCTAAATCTGCGCGTGAGAAAAACATCGGGAAGATAGTCTCACCGTTATTCTGCTGTACCGGAGCGAGCGAACCATCTTCAAACCGGGCAAAAAACAGCGGCACACCGCCTCTGTAGCTGGTATTGACTTCAGCAGCCTGGCTAGCCTCAGCTTCCTCAGGCACGTAGACCAGCTGTAGCGGCTGCTCGCTGGACTGGGTCTCCTGGTAGAGCCGCTGGAGGCTGGTGACCCCTACTTGCGCATCGGGCGCGAATTCGGGATTAGATTCGTTAGCCCGTGCCAAAAAGGTTTCAGCGTCCTGCTCGGTCATAAAGACGTAGAGACTGGGCTGCTCAGGCTGACCTTCTTGAGAGCTGGAGATGAGAATCAGGCCACTGTCATTACCTAAGATAAAAACCGGCACGCTAGAGAGCTTCTCAGCTACCTGCTCTGGCGTGAGTGCAAAGGCAGGGCGTGCCGCCAGCCCCGTTCCTAAAAGAGTGGTGCCGATAATCCCTAAGGCCAGGGTTTGACTACAGACGCGGCGAATAAAAGGCTTCATAGATTCTCCCGATTCGGCAAAAATTGCTCATCTATCATGGGCGAGCTGTTCCACATCACTCAAGCCCGGGTGGACAATTAATAAACTGATCTGTTTGGTAAGATTTATCAATGATCAAGTAGAAATCGGCCTCGCGCTGAGCTTTAGCATTCAAAGCTTAAATGTTTGAGACTCAATCATTCTAGTAAAAATCGGGATGACAGGATTCGAACCTGCGACATCCTGCTCCCAAAGCAGGCGCGCTACCAAGCTGCGCTACATCCCGGCTATCTAGGATAACACTAAATGGCGATCGCTCTCAGCAATCTATAGCATCGTCGGTGCGACTGATCGCACCGACGTTATGGGCGGGAGCCTGCGTCGTTATGGATAACTTCATAGGTCCCATACGGAGCGATCGCAGGGGAGATGACCACAACCATTCAGCTATGCGTTGGTAGAGCCTCTCGTCCAGAGAATCGCGTTACTGAACTTCCTAATTGCACCGAAAGCGTAATCCTGGTTTGATCCACCCCATAAGTAGCAGCGTTTCGAATGTATAGAATAGTTGCGTCGTGAGCAGAACTCAATGCTTTGCCGCAAGGCTACTTTTTAGTTTGATGGGCAAACAGACAATAAACTCTGCGCCTTGCCCAGGCACGGCCTTTACACCAAGCGTACCAAAATGTTTTTCCGTGATGATATTCCTGGAAATAGACAAGCCTAAGCCGGTTCCCTTGCCAACCGGCTTAGTGGTGAAGAAATGGTCGAAGACTTGAGGGGCAATGGTCTCCTTCAAACCTATGCCGCTGTCTCGAATCCGAATTTCCACCTGTTCTTGCCCGGTTACCTGTGTACTGATCCAAATCTTATGCTTTTGGCAATCTGTGGATGTTTCGTTGGTTGGCGTCTCCGCTTTTATGGCTTCTTCAATAGCATCTAGAGCATTGCTCACGAGGTTCATAAACACCTGATTGAGTTGGGCTGGATAACATTCTACAGGTGGGATATCGTTATATTCCTTGATGATTTCCACGACACGCTGACCACCACAATCCTTTATTCTGCTACCAAGAATCAATAAGGTGCTGTCAATGCCTTCATGAATATCAACCGCTTTAAAGTCAGCTTCGTCTAGTCGCGAGAAATTACGAAGCGAGAGAACAATATCGCGGATGCGCTCGGCACCCATTTTCATCGAGGTCAACATTTTGGGTAAATCTTCTAGGATAAAATCGAAGTCAAGCTCCTCTATTTTCTCCTTGTATGTGTTGCTATCTTTAGTCGATTCAGCAGCCTGTTTCTGATGGAAGTCGATGAGTGCCAGTAGAGCCTTAACATATTGATCTATATGGCGTATGTTGCCATGAATAAAGTTGACAGGGTTGTTGATTTCGTGGGCGACGCCCGCAACGAGCTGGCCCAAGCTGGCCATTTTCTCGTTCTGAATTTGCTGCATTTGGGACTGCTTCAAGTCTTTAAGAGTCTGCGCTAGCTCTATAGACTGCGCTTGTATTTTTCGCACTGATTCGGCTTGTTGTAGGGCAATCCCGAGTTGTTCGCCGATCTGCACGAGTAAATTGATCTCATCTTCGCGCCAGTGGCGGGGGGCAGCGTTTTGAAAAGCGGCTAATAGACCCCAAAGACAATCGCCTCGAAAAATGGGGGTAATCAAATAAGCTCTCGCCTGAAATTCTTCTAGCAGAGCCAAATGGCAGTCGGTATGGCCATCTGCGTAAATATCGGTGACGGCAAAGGTTTCATTGTTGGCATAGCGCCCACCCTGGGTTTCCATCAGGTGCGTATCGGCAATCGTGGCAGAAACGCCGACGAGGGGCTTCCATTCATCGGCCACCGATTCGCTCACAAAGTCCCCACTCCAGTCTGAATTGAAGCGATAAATAGCAACGCGATCCGCCCCGAGTAAATGACGCACTTCTTCAGACGCCGTTTCGCAAATAGTCTCCCAGCCCAAGGCACGCCGTATCCGATTAGTAATCTTAAACAGGGCGGTTTCCTGTGCTTTTGCTCGATCTAGCTGAGCGACTTTGTCTTGTAGTTGCTCTACGTATTCTGCCTGCTGAAGGGCGATCGCAAAATGACCTGCTATTTTTTTGACAAACTCAATTTCTCCCAACTGCCAGCGTCGAGGATGAGCACACTGATGAATGCACAATAATCCCCATAGTTCATTGCCCTTGAGTACCGGGACAATCAAGTTGGCCCGAATTTTGAACTGTTCGAGTACCCGAATATGGCAATCGCTGAGACCGGCATCTCGGATATCGGCAACAGCCTGTACCCGACCTTGGGTGTAGTAGGTGGCAAACTGCGACCCAAAGCAGTGGTCATAAACTTTCTCAGCCATTGCCAAAGGAAAGCTGTCGATCACATCTTCTGCTACAAACTCGCCTTCATCCCATCCACTGCCTGGTGTAAATCGAAAGACGCCCACGCGGTCCGCATTCAGCAACTCTCGAATTTCTGTTGCCGTCGTTTTAAAGAGAGCGTCTAGCCGCATTGATGTCCTGATGCGGTCAATAATTCTAGTTAACGCCTCCTCCTGCTTAATTTGTAGGAAGATTTGATCAGTACATGAGGCTAGCTGGTACGCCGCTTGCTGAAGTGTATTAGAGGACTGATCAGCGTCTGGAAAGGTAGACATAATATAAGGGCCATCTTTCGAATTGTTATTACCCCGAGAATTCCCTCGGTTTATTAGGAAGTATCGGATGGCAACTACCTGCTGGGGTGACACAACGGCTGCAGTTAGTGCATACTTTGATGCGGCTAAATTCCGGAAAATTCACTATTCTCTCAAGGGATTAAGCGTTATAAATGCTGTCTTGGCTGCGCTGTAGCCATTGCGTCATCCCGGCAGTCGATTTTCTTATGTTTGCGGCCAGGAGAGATCATCCCCCTGATTGATCCGGTGACCACAAGCGTTAGGAGCCCTAATGCGGTTGCTCCTCTTTTGCTCAAAAGACAGGCCAGCCTTACTGCGCGATGAGGGTGCCGCGAAACATGTTCATGCCGCAGTGAAAGGTATAGTTGCCTGCTTTCTCGGGCAAAACTTCTACCGTCGCCTCCTGATTTAGCGGCAGGTCTATCGCTTTGTTGAAGTCGGGGAGAATGATTTGCTCCAAGCAGCTACTGGGGTCTTTGCGCAAGAAGTTTAGCTTCACTGGCTGACCGGCCTGCACCACAATCTGGTCGGGGGAGTAGCCGCCGTCTACGGTGATGTCTATTGACTGAACGCCGTCAGAGGCTTGTGCGCTCTGAGCTTTAGTTTTGCTGAAGAGAAACCACCACAGCTCTAACCCGATGAGTCCAAGGCCAACAGCCGTAACGCCGACCTTCAGACCAAGCGACTGGTTGATTCGGCGAAATTCACCGGTGTCGGACTGAGAAATCTGAGCCTGGGCGGTATGGGCACCTCCCAGTAACAGGCTGGTGCTGAGCAGACCGCTGAGCAGCCATTTGTTTTTTAAGGATGTGAGTTTCATGGGTTCGGGGGTGCTTTAGCGAACACCTTTGGGTTGAAAGTTTCTTAGACGAAGCGCGTTAGTAACCACTGAAACTGAGCTGAAGGCCATCGCGGCCCCGGCGATAATCGGGTTCAGCAGCCAGCCGAAGATGGGGTAGAGAATACCTGCCGCAATCGGAATGCCCGCTACGTTGTAAATGAAGGCAAAGAACAGATTCTGGCGAATGTTGGCAATGGTGGCTTTGCTGAGCTGAATGGCGGTGACGATGCCTTGCAGGTCGCCGGAGATCAGGGTGATGTCACTAGCTGCGATCGCTACATCCGTCCCCGTCCCAATCGAAATCCCGACATCGGCCTGAGCTAGGGCAGGCGCGTCGTTAATGCCGTCGCCGACCATCGCCACCTGCTTACCCTCGGACTGAAGCTGCTTGATCTGATCGGCTTTTTGGTCGGGGCGCACTTCTGCAAAGACGCGGCGGATGCCGACTTCCTGGGCGATCGCTTCCGCTGTCTGCTGGTTATCGCCAGTGAGCATCACCACTTCCAGGCCCATTTTTTGCAGGGCACTCACTGCCTGAGCGGAGGTTTTCTTCAGCGCGTCAGAAATTCCCATCAGCCCTTCCGCTTCGCCATCTACGGCAATCCAGGCGGTGGTTTTGGCGGCTGCTTCCCAAGCCTGTCGCTGGGACTGAAGTGAGCTAGTGTCAATACTTAAGCTTTGCATCCAGCGCTCGGTGCCGATTTGCACCAAATGGCCGTTGATGGTTCCTTGAACGCCTCTGCCGGTCACCGCGTCAAAGTCCTGCACGCCGGTCAGCTTTTTCTGCTCAATGCCCTGAGACCCGGCATAGTTGACAACCGCTTCAGCCAGGGGATGTTCAGAATTGCGCTCGACCGCTGCCGCCATTTGCAACAGCTTAATTTCGTTGCTGTTGGCGGTGCCTCGCACGGTCAGATAGTCTGTGACTGTTGGCTTGCCTTCAGTCAGCGTACCGGTTTTATCGACAACAACAGCCTGTAGCCTGTGGGCCCGCTCTAAGCTTTCGGCGTCTTTGATCAAAATACCGTTTTCAGCGCCTTTGCCGGTGCCGACCATAATCGAGGTGGGGGTAGCCAGGCCCAGGGCGCAAGGGCAGGCGATGATCAGCACGCCGACTGTAGTGAGGAGGGCTAATGTCGTATTGCCCATGATGTTGAACCAGAGGATGAAGGTGATGAGCGCGATCGCAATCACCACCGGTACAAACCACCCAGTCACCTGATCGGCAAGCTTTTGAATAGGCGCTTTCGAACCCTGAGCATCTTGCACAAGCTGCACAATTTGCGCGAGCACGGTATCTTTACCCACGCGCGACGCTTTGAACCGGAAGCTACCCGTCTTATTGATGGTTGCCCCGATCACTTCTGCGCCCTGCCCTTTTTTCACCGGCACAGGTTCGCCCGTCACCATCGACTCATCGACGGTAGAAGACCCTTCTACAACCTCACCGTCTACCGGGATCTTCTCACCCGGGCGAACGATGATCACATCGCCGACAACCACTTCTTCCAAGGGCAAGTCAATCTCTTCGCCCTGACGCACCACCCGCGCCGTATTCGCCTGCAACCCCATGAGCTGACGAATCGCGTCTGAAGTTTGTCCTCTAGCTCGATTCTCCAGATAGCGGCCTAATAGTAGCATCGCGATAATCACGACAGCGACTTCATAGTACACCTCCGGGGCAAGGCCCTGCGCGATCAAGAAGCCAGGAAACAGAGTCACGAAAATAGAATAGAGATAAGCCGCTCCCGTCCCTAGCGCGACTAGCGTATTCATATTTGCAGCGCGGTGGGTAAAGGCTTTCCAAGCGCCGACGTAAAAAGATTGCCCGCACCAGAACAGAACCGGCGTGGCTAGAACAAGCTGAAGCCACGGGTTGTGTAAAAACATTGGCCAGCCAGGAATATCGACGCCCAGCATCATCGGCAAAGTGCCCAGAATCAGAACTATGCCGACTACACCGCTGACGATGGTTTTGGTCAGCAGTGCTTTTTGCTGAGTCTTGCGTTCTTTCTGTTCCTGGGCATCTTCTTCACCGATGCTCAGGTCTTCTTTTTCGCTGGCTTCATAGCCTGCGTCGGCGACAGCGGTCTGAATCTTTTCTAAGTTGGTATTGTGCTCGTCGTATTCAACGCTGGCCTGTTCGGCGGCGAAGTTGACCTGCGCGCTGCTGACTCCCGGCACCTGTTGGATGGCTGTTTCGATGCTGTTGGCACAGGAGGCGCAGCTCATGCCTTTGAGCTTTAAGGTGGTCGTGGTCATGGTAGTTGCTCGTGGGGGCGGAGGGGGAGGGAGAGCAGAGGAGATTAAGAGACAGCGTAGCCTGTGCCTTTAATGGCTTCTCGGATGGCGGTTTCAGAAGATTCTGTTTCGACTACGACCTGCTTGGTCTTGGGGTCAGCTTCGACTTTGGCGGTTTGGTCGACTGATTTCACGGCGTTGGTGATGGTTTTGGCGCAGGAGCCGCAGGCCATGCTAGGGACGTTGAGTTGGAGTTTCATAAGCTTGATGACTGTTGAGTTTGCTGTGTCTGAATTTGCTCGGGCGGGCGGAGGCTTAGGACTGCCTAACCCGTTGTTGCTATCAGTATAAACTCTCTAGTTCGGTCGAGGGTAAAGGGGGGTAGAGAGATTTGGTTTAAGGCGGGTCGAGGCTATGCCTGTACGTCGATCACGCTCATCATGCCTAGCTCCTCATGGTCGAGAATGTGGCAGTGATAAACGCTTTTACCCGGAAAGTCCTTAAAATGAATGCGAATCCGCAGAGTTTCGCCGCCCCGGACTAAGACGGTGTCTTTCCAGGCAGGGTAGGGCTCGGGCTGACCGTTGCGGCTGATTACTTGAAAAGGAGCGGCGTGCAGATGAAAGGGGTGATCCATCATGTCGGCATCGACGTTAGCAATTTCCCATTCTTCTACCGTGTTGAGCGGTACCTGAATGTCTGTGCGGTCTTCGCTGTAGGTTTTGTCATTGAGGGTAAACGCCATGCCTCTCATAAATAACATTCGCATGGAGAGTTCTATGCGCCGCGTGTTTTGGGCCGCAGGCAGCGGCTCTATCGGGATGAGTTGAGCTGGGAGCACGGCTATTTCATTCTGCGGAGAATCGCTATAAGTAAAGGTGGCTAAGGGCAGGGTTTCTCCGCTCGTTGCCGGATCAGATGAGTTCATATCCATGCCGCCCATCGAATGGCCTTCGCCCATTTGCATGCCGCCCATTGAGTTGCCGCCCATCATGCCCATGCCGCCCCGGTCGTAGGGTAGGTTTAGTAGGCGGTATGAGCCTGGGGTGCGATTCTCCTGCGGAGAGGCTTCGCCATCGCCGCGAATCAAAACTTCTGCCCGCTCTCCAGGCACCAGCAATAGCTCTTTCACCTCCACTGGTGCCGATAGCGCTCCGCCATCGGTCGCGATCAGCTGCATCGAATGCTGCTCTACCTGCAATCGGTAAAACCGCGAGATGGAGGCGTTGAGCAGACGCAAGCGCAGCAGTCCGTTCGCTGGAATTGAGAGACTGGGGTTGACCTGTCCGCTGGCCGTCACGAGCGCCCCTTCCCGGCCCATCATCACCGCCATCCGGTCGGGCGAGGCGATATTGCCTTCATCGTCTAGCTGAAAATCTTTTAGGGCGAGAAATGCTTCTGAGGCGGCTTTTACCTCGGGAATTTCATCCAGGTCGCTGCGCACCACAAAAAAACCGCTGAGTCCGGCAAAGACCTGATTGGCGACAAAGCCATGACGGTGCGGGTGATACCAGAAAGTTCCCGCCGGATGGTCTTCAGGCAGGCTGAATTCGTAGGTGAAAGTTTCACCTGGCTGAACGCTCAAAAAGACGTTGTCGGCATTGCCGCTGTGCGAAATATTCAGCCCGTGATAGTGGATATTGGTCGGGTCTGGCAAGTTGTTGGTAAAGCGAATCCGAACGGTATCTCCTGGTCTGGCTTCTAGCCGTGGCCCTGGCACCTGCCCGTTGTAAGCCATGAGTGTGGCTGGTTTGCCGTTCAAGTTGATGGTTTTATAGCTCGCTTCCAAATCCAGGTCTAGTAGGCCATCGGTACTGGTATAGACGGCGGGCAGAGACTTTTGGCTAAAGGACTGAGCAACCTTTTGAGCTTCATTGGTCGAAGACGTAGATACGCGGCTGCACTGAGCTAGGAAAACCGAACCGGCACCTGCTGCGCTTATGGAGAGAAAATGTCTGCGTTTCATAAACTGCCCCATCGCAAGATTTCTACATCTACATTCTCTTTTGCGAATGTGAAATCAAAATGAAATCAGGGCTGCTTGCGTTCTTCAAAGGTTCAACGCTTGTTTGACGGTTTCCTGGATCTGTTTAGCCGTTTCTGCCTTGCGTTCGCTGTAGCGATCTGTTAGTTCGTCTACGTTTTCCCGTAGAAGTAAAGTGAAGCGATAAAGTTCTTCCATTACGTCAATGACGCGATGGCGAGGCCACTCCGAAGGAGTATCGCGATAAGCCGATTCTTTCATCGTGCCATCTTCATTAAATTCCTGATACGCTTTCGCTACCGATGACTGATTCGGAATCGTAAACATCTGAAGTGGACCCCAGAGACTGGACAACTTGAAAGGGCAGTTAAGCTCTGAAGGGTCTACGTAATCAATACGCTTTCAACGAGTATTACACATCCCCTCCTTTTCAGATCGACGTTCATAATAAATTTCATCAGGTGTCCGATAGTCTAGCGACTGATGCGGTCTTTGCCGGTTATACCAATGAAACCAAGTCGTCACCTCTCGTGATAGATGTCGTCCGTCTTCAAACGCTTTGAGATAGATCAACTCATACTTTAAGGATCTCCATAATCG
>NZ_NRTA01000023.1 GCF_002286735.1 Leptolyngbya sp. BC1307 | reverse complement strand
CTTCTAGGCAGCAACACAATAAAAAGGCCGGTCGCCTTGACTTCATGGTGATCACCGTTAAATTTCTGCCTGACTAATCTTTTGTCAGTCAATCAGGCGCTGATGACTGGCAACGTCGGCAAAATGGGCGCGGGCGTCATGCCGATTCGAGGCCACTCAAACGTACAGGGCTTTGGCTCAATGGGAGTGAAAAATGAACTGAAGCCTGCTTTGCAAAAGGCCCTGGAGAAACTGTTGGGGCGATCGCTCAACTCAAATCCTGGCTATCATACGCGATCGCTCATCGAAGCCGCAGACGCTGGCAAAGTCGATACGCTGCTATGCTTAGGCGGCAACCTGTACGCCGCCAATCCTGACCTGACCCAGGCCAAGCGCGCCCTCAGCCAAATTGATACCGTAATTTACCTTGCCACCAAACCAAATCTAGGACACTTCCACGGTCTGGCCAAACAAAACACGCTAATTCTTCCCGTTTTCAACCGCTTTGAAAACCCACATAAAACCACGGTTGAATCTGGCAACAACTTTGTACGACTCAACGACGAGGGCAAAACCCACCTCAAAACGGCTGATTTAGTCGCCGAAGTGAACTTTATTACGGAGCTAGCCCATCGGCTGCATGGCGCTTCACCGATTGACTGGCGAAAACTACAAGACACTCGCTACGTGCGCCACCTCATTGCCAAAACGATTTCCGGCTACGAGAAGATCGGCGAAATTGATGAGACCAAAGAAGAATTTACTATCGGCGATCGCATTTTCACGACGCCAAAGTTTAAAACGCCTTCCGGCAAAGCTCAGATTCAGCTAACACCTTTACCACAGCTAACTTTGCCCTCACCTGAAGACTTTGGCAGAAGCGAGGGAATCGTTCTCGCACTGATTACCGGGCGTAGCTACGCGCAGCACAACACAGTTGTTTATCGCACCGCCGATAAGTACAGAGGAATGCCGCATCGGCACTGCATCTTAATGAATGCGGAGGATGTGCGAGCGGGGGGATGGCGCGATCGCTCAATAGTCACCGTGCAAGGCGAAGCCGGTAAACTTGAGAACATCGAAGTCATCTGCGGCGCAGTCCGACGCGGCGCGGCCCTGATGTTTTACCCAGAAGCCAACGTGCTAATGAAAGGCGTCACCGATCCAAAGTCGCACACGCCCGCTTATAAGCGAGCTCCTGTGCTGGTCTTTTGAGCAGGTTTGGCAAATAGAAGCTTAATAGAAGCTCATCTGTTCAGATCTGTTGATATCACTTTAGCGATCCGTAGAGAAGCTAACAGCAGGCCTTATCACTTGCTGACCGTCAACGTTACCAAAAACCGGAAAGCTCATTACAAATCCCAAATCGGGGTTCTCTAAATCTGCGTTAGCAACTGTGAAGAGGCAAACTGTTGTGTCACCATCAGCGCAGTTAATTTCGCGAATGCCCTTGATTTCTATAGATTGCGAATCTATCTGCACAGAACTCAAAGAAGCGGTGAAGCCTGAGACGATAGCTATGCTTGTGTTGAATCCCATTTTGCGGCGCTGCCACATTATCTTGATGATAGTTGCCTACAATACCAAAAGAGCAGCTTGATAGAGTTGTCAAAGCAAGCAGAGACAAAAATAACTCTGATTTTATGTAATCCTGGAAGCTTAACAGGGATAGCTCGCAGCGACGAGTAGGCTGGCGGAAGCATTCGCCAGAAAGTAGGCTAAGTCAGGAGGAAATGTATGTTAGGTGCGGCTTTGGGTGGGTTTGGCGAGGCTGAACTAGAGCTTGGTCTAGTTGTGCTGCTGACGGTTGGGATAACGGCGATCGCCTTCCGCGTTGCCCCGGCTATCTTTCGCGCTGCTTTTGACCGTCTGAGCTGGCCAAAGACGATCTACACCGAAGTGATTGAGCCGCAGCAGACGCTACTGGCGATCGCCCTCGGACTGAGCGCTGTCGACTTGCTGATAACGCTGCTAGAGCCTGGAGCCAAGTTTTATTCGCTGGTCGATATTCCGCTTAGCCTGGCGGTAAGTGGGCTCGTTATCTGGTTGAGCTTTCGGCTATCAAAGCTATTTTTTGATGTATACCTGCTCAATGCCGCCGTCCGAGAAGGGACTAAAATCAACAGCGAGATTTTGCTGCTGGGCAAGGTGACAGCGACGGCTGGCGGTGTCGTCACCGTCGTGCTGGTCTTCGGCCAAACCCATCAGGTCAACGTCGTTGGCTTGATCGCTAGTTTGGGCGTTGGCGGGCTGGCGCTGGCTTTTGCCGCCCAAAAAACCTTAGAACAAATTTTGGGCAGTATCGTTCTCTACGTGGATCGCCCATTCGTGATTGATGACTATATTGGCCTGCCCGATGGCACCTTTGGCCAGGTCGAATCCATTGGCCTGCGCTCGACTAAAATTCGCACCTCGGGTAAGGGGACGCTGGTGGTTGCCCCTAACAATATGCTGACCCAAATACCCATCGAGAACTTTACGGATGCTAAAAAGGTGATGTCGATTATCTATCTGCAGTTTCATCGGGCGATCGCCAGCGATGAAAAAGCGCTGATCCGTCAGGTGATTTTAGAGAGTACTCAAAGCATTTTTGGGATTGACTCACGCAGCACTGACATCACCTTTATGGACACTGACAATGCGATAGAGACTCGGGCGCAGATTACCTTCTTTATTTTGGGTTCGGGTGAAGTTTCGATGGATTTGCGCGGTCAGCTGTTAGACATTGCCAGCCTCAATATCGCCCAAAGACTCAAAGAGTTTGGCATTGCGTTTGACATTGAAGAGCAACGCATCAATGTGGATTCTCCTATCACTATTTAAATTGGTCTGTTGTACTGCCGTTTAGTTCTTATGGACACTTTTATATCAGCTTTGCAAGAGATTTTTCAATTTGACCGCGAAGCGCAGCTTTTTTTAATTCGACTGGGGCTACGGCTGGGGTTATTTTTTATATTTGTCCTGCTTTCAATTATCGTAGGTCGCTATACGCCTTCACTCATTCGACTGGTTCTGCGGCGGGTAGCTTCTGACAGAGTCTCTGATATCTACACCAACTTTGTTAAGCCCATTGAGCCTATCTTGCGCACAGCAGGCACGCTGATTTTAATTTCGTTTAGCCTAAACCTACTGCAAGCCTATGAGGCTATCTACGGGTTTCTCGGCTTTTTTATCAAGCTGTCAACCGTTATCAGCATCGCTTGGCTCGCGTCGCGGCTGTTTCGCCAGTTTGTTCGCATCTATGGCATTGATCTGGTGCGCCGACTCAATTTAGAAGTAGACGAGATGCTGCTGGTGGTCGAGACACTGATGAATGTCACGATTGGGCTGGTAGCGGTGGTGGCGTTTGCTCAAAATCAGGGCGTGAGCTTAGTCGGCCTGCTCGCCGGGTTTGGCATTGGCGGCGCGGCGATCGCCTTCGCCGCCCAAAAGACATTAGAACAATTGCTAGGAACGGTCGTCCTCTATCTAGACCGTCCCTTCGTTCCGGGCGACCATATTCGCGTGGCGCTCAACCCCCATGCCGAAGATGTCTATGGCCGAATTGAGTCGATTGGGCTGCGGTCAACCAAGATGCGCACAGCGGCTAAAAGTACGCTGGTGATTGTGCCCAATTCGATTATGGCCAATCTGGATATTGAGAACATCACGCGCGGCAAAAAGGTGATGGTTTTGCTCTATTTAGATTTTGTCAAAATTTTAAAAGAGCGAGAGCGATCGCTGGTAGAACAAGTCGTCAAAGAAAGTACCAATTCGCTGTTCGGCATCGATCCGGGCAGTACCACCGTCAGCCTATTCAATTTAGATACTCATCCGGGCACGCGGGCCAGGGTGACCTTCTTCATTTTAGGATCGAGCGAAAGTTCGCTTCAGCTGCGCAAACGACTGCTAGAGCTAGCCAACGAGACTATTTCTAAAAAGCTCTCAGAGTACAACATTCGGTTCTCGGTCAAAGATCCGACTATCTATGTGGATTCGCCTGTAAAGATCTAGTGAGGCTAAGAGCGAGGCCAGCAACTCTACCGACAGAGGCATTTCTCCGCACCGACTTTAAGTGAGCATCTTTGCGAGCAGTTGAGTGGCCTCATCGCCCGTGACTGGTGGAGAAAAGAAGTAGCCCTGCCCTGACTCACAGCCGAGCATTTGCAGCCATTCGAGCTGTTGGGCCGTTTCGATGCCTTCGGCGATCACATTGAGCTTCAGCAGGTTACTCAGCGCCACGATAGATTCGGCAATGGCCCGATTGCGAGCATTTGGCTTAGTGGCGCTGACAAAGGCCCGGTCAATCTTGAGGGCGTCAATAGGTAGCTGATGCAGATAGCTCAGTGAGGAGTACCCTGTACCAAAATCGTCAATGCTGATATCGACGCCTTTTGCTTTGATTTCCCCCAGCAGGCTGACGGTAGCCTCTATGTCTTGCACCAGCATACTCTCAGTGATTTCGAGCATCAGGCTATTGGGCCGGATGTGCGAAGCAGTAAGTACGCTATCGAGTTGGGGGAGAAGCGAGCTTTGAAACAGCCTGGCAGAAAGATTAACACTGACTTTTAAGGGCTGAGGGGCAAATTGGGCTTGCCAGCGCGCTAACTGCTGACAGGCACTGTGCAAAACCCATTCGCTCATCGGCCCGATCATACCTGTTTCTTCAGCGATCTCAATAAAGTCAGCAGGTGAGACTAGCCCCCGCTGCGGATGCTGCCACCGAATCAATGCCTCAAACCCTTGTACAGCGCCCGTCTGAAGGTGAACAATGGGCTGATAAT
This sequence comes from Leptolyngbya sp. BC1307, assembly GCF_002286735.1. Classification (GTDB taxonomy): domain Bacteria; phylum Cyanobacteriota; class Cyanobacteriia; order Phormidesmidales; family Phormidesmidaceae; genus Phormidesmis. The sequence goes on along the minus strand of NZ_NRTA01000023.1, from coordinate 66,028 downwards.
ACAGCACAAACTGATGGTGCTCTAACGCTTTTCGCAGATCTCTTTCGACCTGCAAACGCTGCACTGCTTGCAGATGCATGGCAGGCTTAAAGACAGTGTAGCGTCCTCGACCGCTTTGCTTAGCCCGATACATCGCCAGATCGGCGTCTCGCAGCAGTTCTTCAGCGCCCTGATACTCGGGCGTACCGACGACGATACCGATACTGGTACCCATAAAGATTTCTCGACCTGATATTTGCAAGGGAGCTTTTAAAGCCGCTAAGAGCTGCTCTGCAACTCGCACCGCTTGATCACACTGATCGAACCCATCTAGCAAAATAACAAACTCATCCCCTCCGAGTCGCGCGGCTAGATCGGTCTTACGAATCATCTGAGTGAGCAGGGCAGCAACGGCTAACAGCAGCTCATCACCGACGAGGTGACCCAGGCTATCGTTAATCACCTTGAAATTGTCCAGGTCTAAAAAGAGGACAGCAAACTGATAGTTTTCGTGGCAGCTGACGCGACGCAGCGACAGGTCTAGCCGCTCCATGAGAAGGGTGCGGTTGGGCAAGCCGGTAAGGCTATCGTAGAGGGCAGCGTGCTTGAGCTGTTCTTCGGCTTTGATGCGATCGCCCACCTCCCGAGAACTCGTCTGCAAATGTATCATCTGCCCCTGCTCGTCAAAAATGGGGGTAGTGAGCGTTTCTAACCAAATATAGTCTCCTGTTTTGCGGCGAGCCCGGTAGGTAATGCAATCGGATATACCCTTCAGCACTCGCTGGTGGCCCATGTGGCAAATCCGATCAGCGTCATCTGGATGAAACAGCTCGTAGGGACTGGTTCCGATCAGGTCTTCTGGGCTGTAACCGAGTAATGCCTGACTAGAGGGCGTCACATAGAGATAGCGGCCATCAAGATCGTGCAGACAGACCATATCGCTCATGTTTTCGGTCACCAGTCGCAGCCGCTCTTCACTCTCTTTACGCGCTTGTTCTGCTTGCTTAAGGAGGGTAATATCGCGCCCTACTGACTGAATTTCTATCAGTTGCCCTGACTCGTCAAAAATTCCCTCGTCGAGCCACTGAGTCCATCTGATTTGACCGTCGGCGAGTCGATGCCGGTTTTCAACAAAGAACCTGGGCTGTTGTAGGCTGAGAGTCGCTAACCCAGAGATGTTCCTCCGCGTGTCCTCTGAGCTAGTAAAGTCGCTCCATTTATTGCCTATCAATGCTGTTAATGAAGTTCCCAGAGCGCGGCAGAAGGATGAGTTGGCAAAGGTAACGGTCGTATCGGGCAGCGATCGCAGTATAAAGTCAGTCTGAGCCTCTACCACTTTGCGATAGCGGACTTCACCTTCGGCAATTTCAGCTGCGGCCTGTTTGCGATCAGTGATATCAAGAGCGGTGCTAAAGACCTTAACAAGCTGCCCCTGCTCATCTCTCAGTGCCTCCCCCCTAATCTCCATATAACCCATCGTGCCATCAGCCCGAAAGAATCTCAGGTCAATTTCGTAGGGTGTCCCTTCTGTCATGGCGCGAGTAAGCACCTGCTCTAGCTGGGGACGATCTTCAGTATGAAAATAATTCAGCATGAGATCCGTTAAATCTGTGGATGGGAGAGCTTCCAGGCCAAAGATCCGAAGCAGATTGTCTGACCAAGTCACTGTCTGAGTGGCCACGTCGATTTCACAATTACCCAGGCCAGCCATCTGTCCCACCTGGATCAGGGCTTTTTGGCTCTTGAGCAGCTTTTGCTTCTCTGCTTCTACCCGCTGATAAAGCTGCGCCTGCTGAATGGCCACTTCTAGCTGATCGGCGATCGCTCGCAACAAACTAACCAACTCATCCTCCCAGCGAAAGAGCCGCTGCGATACGCCCAGCGAGAGACTTGCCCAGACTTTGCCTTCAATCACCAGCGGCATCATCAACCAGGCTCCTGGCATCGTTTCAGCCGCTAGCTGATTGGTCGTATCTTCAATCTCTTGGGTATCTTCTACCCGCACAATCTGCAATTGCTTGAGCTGGGCCGCAAAGGGATTATCTGCGTCTGATACTTCAAACCCCACCCAGGTTGGCTCATCTGGGTCAGAACAAACCCGGTCAATAATTTTCCAGACGCCGCGTTCGGGCAGATACTGAACGACGGCGCAGTTTAGACCAGGCAGCAGCCCGACGATCTCGGCATTGGCGGTAGTAAATACGGTCGTTAGGTCGAGGGAGTCGCGGATGGCCTGAACTACTCGGTTGAAGGCTTTTTCTTGCTGAAGCTTTTTCTGTAGGACGGCTTCAGCCTGCTTGCGATCGCTAATCTCACGAATGATCAGCAGCACTTCATCAGCGCCGCTCTTAACCGCCCTGATTTCTTCTTCTTGAATGCGATCGCCCACTCGAATAGTTTGCTCAAAAACTTGTAGCTCGCCGGTCTGCAAAGCTTTGCGCAGATAGTACAGATGTCGATCAGCCAGCTCTGTAGGCAGTACATCTGCTAGTGACCGGCCTACCAGACCAGCGTGCGAAACGATTGCAAAATCTCGCTCCGGGCCAGAACACTCACGATAGCGCCCGTCTATACCTACCCGCACCAGGTAATCTGGAATGGCTTCTAAAATCGCTCGGCTCTGAGCCTCGCTTTGCTTGAGGGATAGCTCTGCTTGTTTGCGATCGCTAATATCGCGCACCAAGAACAGCACTTCTTCTTCCCCATGAGGCACCACCCGCACCTCCTCAACCTGAATTTTGCCCTCTATAGAGAGTTCCTGCTCATAGATTTGAATGGTCTGGGTCTGTAGCACCTGATCAATGGCCGCTAGCCGTTCCTGAGCTATGTTTGGCGGTAGCTTATCAGAGACGTGGGTACCTACCCAGTCTGCCGGTTCACCCAGCACCAAAAAATTGGGAGAAGCCAAAAATTCTAGAAAAATACCCGCTTTGTTGATTCGCATAATCAGATCGGGTAAGGCATTCACCAGCGCCCGCTGATAGGCTTCGCTTTGCTGTAGCGCCTTTTCTGAGCGCTTGCGATCATCAATATCCGTGACGAAGCTCACATAGCCGGCGACCTGCCCATTGTCGTCTCGTTCTGCTACAGACTGAGCGTATACCCACGTCACCTCACCATTGTCGAGCCGCTGCACCCGATACTCTATTTGGCTAGGGCGGTTTTCTTGAACAGCCTGTGACCACTCAGCCACAACGCGATCATAGTCTTCAGGATGCACGCTCTCTTGCCAGCCAGTACCGATCGCCCTCTCGGCAGCCATCCCCCTCATCTGGCACCAGCACTGATTAACATAGAGACATCTGCCCGCTGCATCAGCATAGAAAATGCCTACCGGGGCCGCTCTAGCTAGCATGGCGTAGCGCTTTTCACTCGCTTGCAGGCAGGCTTCAGCTCGCTGGCGCTGGCGAACTTCCCTTTTCAACTGCCGATTCCAAACGAGCGTGACTGCTAAGCCGACGACTGCGCCATATGCGGCCAGGTTCATCCAGATATGTCCGATCTGGGCAGCACTTGCCCCGGTCTCTGGCACTGCCCAGCCTTCTAGCAAAGCCTCTGAGGCCGGATGCGATGAGTTCGCTATTGAGCCTACTGCCGTCTGTGGCTGTACGCCATAACCCCTGAACGGAAGCGTAATGAGTAAATAACCGCCAAGCGCTGATGCTGCAAAATTCATAGGAAGACAGCCGGTGGCCGTAGAGCGAGCGACAGTTAGCCAGCGTTGCAATATGCATACAGTACTCATTACAAGGATAGTCTGTGCGAAACGGCACGGTTAAAACGCTCCTCTAGCCCGAGCATAGTGATAGCTTTCCCCGATCAGCATATCCCTTTATAAAGCTAAGAGACCCGCTAACGGCTCTAACTGTAAAGATTGATACTGCTAGGTAGAGTGAGCGAGCTGCTGTCCTCGATTTGGCCTGATAAGGCGCTATTTAACGCTTTTCTCTTCATCGTATCGCTACTCTTTGAAAGCGTTTTGAGCCAATTAAACGAAGTGAACACAGGGCATTAGTAGACCGCTACTTTTGAGCTATCCAAAAGGTAAATCAACCAGAGTCAATACTGAAGGAGATCAGTGCTATGCGTCGAGTAGGATTATTTTTGTCAAGATTTTCGCTGGGCCTATGGGTAGCGCTCGTCTGCGCGAGTGCATTTCTGCTCCTGTTCAATGCGCCTACTGCACCTGACGCGCCTTTTTCGAGCGTGGCGATCGCCGCTAAGCCCGATGTCTATCTGCCCACTCGGATCTTTGATTGCATAGCGACAGACCAGCAGTTTCAGTGTGAGACAGCTATTCAAAATCGCTCCCTCACACTCACCTGGCAAAAAGGAGGCGCAGCTCAAAACGACCTCTTCAATCCGCCCTACCCTGAGAACTGTGAGGCCGTGTATGATGGCCAAGCCGTCGGCTGTAACAGCCAGGGCACAGGCTCCGTCCTGAATCAGCCAGAACGGTACGAAGTGACAGAGCTGGGGCTGAGCGCTCAGCAATTACGAGCCGTTCGGCAAAAGTACTGGGGCGTGAACACCCTCCAGAAGTTAAGTGAGCCTCGTCTGATGAGAATTGGCATTGGGCTAGCGCTACTGGGCGGAGTGAGCGCGGCCTGCTTTGCCTGGCTTCAGCCCGGATGGCTGAGCAATCTGTTTGTCAGCTTAGCCTGCGGGTTTGGGATGTATCTTTCAACTTGGAACTTTTTGGGGAGACTGCCGTACGATATCGCTGGTAACACCGATGAGACGATTCAAGACTGGAGCCTAACCATGCAGGGCGGAGCGCTCACAGCCGGTATAGCCGCAATGCTGCTGGTTATCCTGATGCTTCAGCGTAGAAACAATCGCTTGCCCAAAGCGATCGCCAGCCTGGTCAGCGGGATCGGGACTGCCGCTCTATTCTCATATCTAACCCTGTTTACGCTGTTGTGGTTAGGTTACGCAGATTAGACTGGCCCCAGCTTTTGGAATGAAGCGATCGCTCTATCAGAGGTGTGAGTAACAATCTAAAGCCGATAGCTTTGTCACTTCCAAAGTTTCCGAATCCAAAACTGCCCCACAGACGTATCAAAGTCGGATCTTCACTTGTCGTCTTCTAAAATACCTTCGCCTTTAACAAACCAGGAAACGCCGAAGGCAAAGACGGCGATCGCCTCTAACCAAAAAACAGGATCGAGCGATCGCAGCGGGTCTCTAATACTGGCAGGCAAGAGTAACAGCAAAACAATTAAAACGATTGCGGCGATAATAGTGTAGCCACAGGCTCTGTAGATCGCGTTACGCTGTTTCTTTCGGGGCATTGCAGGCCGAGTAGTATCCGTTTTTGTAAAAAGCACCAGAGAGAAATAGGCGAGCGTGATGAAATACGCCGTTGCAAAGAGAAGGTGTAGCTTGCCAATGGTCGCGGCCAGCGCCGAAGGATCGGGCGGCGTCGTAGGAAACAGCGCCGTGCCAATCACGCAAATAGCCGCGATGTTGGCAGGCAAATTATCTTTTTGTCCATAGCCTTTGTAAGAGAACAGGAAGATGCCCATAGAAAAAAGCACACCGACAAAGATATCTCTCATCTCGGTGTAATAGTAGTCGCTGATCGAATTTTGAATTTCTAACCCAAAGAGCAGACCGCCTCCTAAAGCCAGAATAAAAGGCAACCCCATGCCCAAACAGCCCACTGCTTTTCGCAGCATCAAATAGGAAACGACTAACCGATTGTTGCTTTCCTTGCGGTCATTCATCCCTTTACCCTCAATAGCCTGTTCAGCTCATCGTAGTTGATTATGTTGTAGTTAATTATACAGAACGGAGGCTGTCTCGCTCACGCTGACGCTTCAGGTTCGCTTTCAAGTGTGACCATAGCAGTAATTGAGGGGTATGCAAAAAGCATTAGCGCGACGGTTGCGATCGCGGCTATCCCCAAAACTTTTACCGGATTCCGGTGCGCCCAGTCCGAAACGCTAGGAACCGTTAGCGCATCAAAGTCGCCATCGGCCTGCTCATAGCCTGGCATGGGCTCAAACAGATTATCGGGCGCTTGCTCGCTTTTGGGAATGTCGGTGGTTTGGCCTTTAAAGCCGAGAGGCGTGGTCAAAAGGCGATCCAGCAATCCTGGCGAAAGCCTTTGGGCAATATCCAAGACTCTCCCCACGTCGCCAACAATGTAATCGCGGGTGGGATGCTCTGCCGCATATAAAATGGCAGCTACAACGAGCTGAGGGTCATAGTAAGGGGGTATGCCGGTGGGCTTGTACCCGACTTTGGTACGGGTATGGTTGTAAAAGGGCGTGTTGATGACGGCAGGTTTGATACTGGTAATGTTGATATCTAACCCTTCGTGCTGTAGCTCTACGCGGATCGATTCGAGAAAGCCTTCTACGCCGTGCTTCGCGGTTGAATAGGCACTTTGCAAAGGCATGGCGCGAATGCCTTCTACTGAAGAGATAGAAATAAAGGAACCCTGCCCGGCTTGTTTAAGGCGCGGCAGTGCGGCTTTGGCGCCGTACACCTGGCCCATTAGGGTCACGTCAATAACGCGGCGAAATTCTGCTATGTCTGTTTCGGCAAAAGAGGCAACGATACCGACAGCAGCGTTTTGAACCCAGGTGTCGATGCGGCCAAACGTGTCTACTGCGGTTTGGGCGATCGCCTCTACCTGTTCAAACTCGGCAACATCTGCGACGACAGACACCGCTTCTCCACCACGCTCCTTAATCTGTTCGACCAGCGAATCGAGGGCATGTCGATTGCGAGCGGCCACTACTACCTTAGCGCCCTGTTTGGCAAAGTCTAAGGCGGCAGCTCGCCCAATGCCGGTAGAGGCCCCTGCAATTACAACAACTTGCTGGCTGATTGGCTTGAGATTCATGAAGTTCCTGAGCGTTTGAAAAGCGTTTAGAAGCAGAAGAGAGCGGCGATCGCTAAGACACCATTGTTAAGCTATCAGGTAAGCTATCAGGCGCTAGAGTATTTGAGATTCGCCAGGGCCGATAATACCGACTTTGTGGCGGAAGGTGAGTTCTCCGCCGTACCAGCCGCTAATCATCAGTAAGGCCGCTACGATCAGAGAAAGACTGATGCCGAATGGCAAAATGATAGCGTTTGTGCCGATCAGGCGCAGGCCAAAGTTGACTAGCGTGAGGGCTAACACGCCTACATTCAGCCACATGTGCGCCCAACCTGCCCGGCGGTTCCGAACTCGGGGAATGCGAATAAAATCGAACATGCCAATGATGGCTGCTGCGATCGCCGTCAGCAAGCCACTGCCCAATAGCCACACAGAAGCCTGCGCCCAAAACTCGCCTTTTGTCAACCAGTAGCCCAAGTCAGTTCCAGCGGCAGCACTTAAAAAAGCAACGGGGAAAATGACGATAACCGGGTGAATAGGGTGACCTAAAATGGCCACTGAGCTAGTGATTCCACTATCTCTGTACTCGGTTTCACGGCTGTCAATCAGCGGCGGAACATTGGGATAGGGTGTACCCGCGTGATTAGAACCAGACTGAGCTTGAGAGGTTTCCATAATGTCTCTTGGTTCGGATGGAATTGGTTCGGATGGAATTGATTCGGATAAAATTGAACACCGAGCTGAAGCCATCATGGTAGAAACTTTTTTGAAGAAGTTGCTCTACCCTCAGACCTAAGCACTAACCGTCATCAGGCATGAAAAAAACAGCGCCCATCCCCTCCTTTGGAGGTGCTTCAAAGTCGCATCTTCCCTTGGGGAAACTCTCCAGAAGAGATTAGGCGAGTGATCGGGCAGTTAGTTCGCTTTGCTGCGCCCACAATGAAATCTTGATAAGAAACCTGGCGTTGCTCAGATGAGAGACATTCTACCCAATCTGTTGCTTTGCCCTCTGACAGGAGTCTGACAGGAGTCTGACAGAAGTTTGAGTGGAGCGATCGCTCACTCTACTGATATCCTTTGGTCATCTACCGTTAGGATAACCGCTGCCGATGGAACCGCTCAAGCGCGTACTTGGGATTTTACAGTCTTACGTTTGGCTAGCCATAGGCGCAACGGTGAGCGTGATGCTGCTAACGGCGGCAAATGCGGTTACGCCGCAGCTCTTTCGGCGTGGCATCGATCAGGGGATTACGCCGCAGAATTTGCAGGTGGTGCTGGTGACCGGAGCGCTGATGGTGGGAGTGGCGATCGCCCGAGGTCTCTTCAACTTTGGCCAGAGCTACTGGGCCGAAGCGATTTCCCAAAGCGTGGCTTACGAGCTGCGCGGTCAGGTCTTTCGCAAGATAGAAACCCTCAGCTTTAGCTACCACGATCAGGCCCAGACCTCTCAGCTCCTTACCCGCATCACTAGCGACATTGAGCAAATTCGCACGTTTGTTGGGACTAGCCTAATCCAGGTAATTAGTTCGCTGCTGACGCTGGTGACCATTGCCACCATTTTGCTGATCATGAACTGGCGGCTGGCGCTAGTGACCCTGGCCGTCGTGCCGCTGGCGGGGGTGCTGCTATTTCGCTTTTTCAGCCAAAATCAGCCCCTATTTGGCCAGGTGCAAGAGCGACTCGGCGACCTGAACGAGGTACTGCGCGAAAATCTGCTGGGCGTGCGCGTAGTCAAAGCCTTTGTGCGCGAACCCGTCGAGCTGAGGCGCTACACGCAGATGAACAGCAGCTTAGTCGCGGTTTATCTGAAAACGCTCAGCGCCATTCGCAACACCTTTCCGTTTATCTTTTTGCTGAGCAACCTGATTACGCTGGCCGTGGTGGGCTATGGCGGGTCTCAGGTGATCGAAGGCACCTTTACGATTGGCGAACTGGTGGCATTCAATGCTTATCTGCTGTTTATTCTGCAGCCGGTGCTGCTGATTGGCTTTGCTGCGCCTGTCATCGCCCAAGCCGCCGCCTCTGCCGAGCGCGTGTATGAAATTGTCGATGCGCCAGTAGAGATCCAAAACCGGCCTAACGCGGTGCCGTTTGAAGGCTGCGGCGGTCGCATCACGTTTGAAGATGTTTGGTTTCGCTATCCGGGCGCGACGACACCGGCACTACAGGGCGTTTCTTTCGAGACCAAGCCGAATGAGCTGATTGCGATTTTGGGCATGACTGGTTCGGGCAAGAGCACAGTCGTGAATCTGTTGCAGCGGTTTTATGACGTGACTCAGGGCGCGGTGCGAATTGATGGGCGAGACGTGCGTGATTTTGACCTGGAGAGTTTGCGATCGCGCATCGGCATCGTCTTTCAAGAGACCACTTTGTTCTCAGGAACGCTCCGCGACAACATCGCCTACGCTAGGCCAGACGCCGCTTTAGAAGACGTGATCGAAGTGGCAAAAACAGCGCATATTCATGACTTTATTGAGAGCTTGCCAGAGGGCTACGATACGATTGTGGGTGAGCGCGGGGTGGGGCTTTCGGGCGGTCAGAAGCAGCGGATTGCGATCGCTCGCACCCTACTCACCCACTACCACATTCTTATTCTCGACGACAGCACCTCTGCGGTAGATGCCGAAACCGCCGCCCAAATTCAAACCGACTTAGACAAGCTCATGCAAGAGCGCACCTGTAGCGCCTTCGTCATCGCCCAGCGCATTAGCACCATTCAAAGCGCCGACCGCATCTTGTTGATTGACAAAGGTAAGCTTGCTGCCCAAGGCACCCACGAACAGCTCATGAAAACAAGCTCACTTTACGGTGCCATTTTAGAATCGCAGATGAAACAGCCCGCTGCTGCCTTAGCCGAATAGCCCTTTACGCCTCTTTAACTATGCGCAGTGCCCCGGTTGCTCCTGAACAAAAAGCCACTAAACAACTTTCGGCCTTTCGGCGCTTTTTAGGCTATCTCAAGCCATATCGTAGTGAGTTACCCATTGCGATTGGGGCGGTCATCATCGGCGCCGCGACTCAAGCAGTCGGCCCTTTTCTCATTGGTTGGTCTATTGATAATCTCATCAGTCCGGGCAATCTCTCGGGGCTGATGTGGATGATTGCAGGGCTAGCCGTTATTTACCTGATTGGCACAATTGCCATTCGCGCTCAGATCTTTCGAGTCGGCGCAATTGTTCAAAAGGTGCTGGCCCAGCTAAGGCAAGATATTTTCACCAAGATTCAAAGTCTCTCTATTGGCTTTTTTGACAAAAGCGAAGCGGGCGACCTGATGAGCCGCTTGCTCAACGATGTCAGCGTGATCAATCAGGCGTTTGGTCAAAGCATTCCGCAAATTTTGGGCCAAACGTTTAGCCTGGTCGGCATTATCATTGCCATGCTGCTGATCAATTTGCAGCTAGGGCTGTTGAGCAACTTAGTCGTGCCGATTATGATTCTCACGACTAGCCTTTTCTCTCGCTGGGCCAGAATCAGGTTTAGAGTCACGCGCGAAACCATTGGCGATCTCTCCGCTCGCATCGAAGAAGATGTCAGCAGCGTCAAAGAAGCCCAAGCGTTTAACCGGGTGGAATATAACATCAACACGTTTGAAGCACTCAATGCGGCGAATCGAGATGCTAACGTGCAGGCAGTTGCTGTGACAGCAGCCTTTCTCCCTTCGATTGATTTTCTCAATACGCTGGCTACCGCTGGGGTGTTGGCCTATGGCGGCTACTTAGCAGTTACAGGCGCGGCCACAGTGGGCACGGTCACTGCCTTTTTGCTCTATGTGCAACAGTTTTTCAGGCCGATTCAAATTCTCAGTCAGTTTTATACGCAGGCGCAGAGTGCGATCGCTGGCCTAGAACGCATCTTCGGACTACTCGACGAACCCGAACTGCTCAATGATAAGCCTGACGCTGTTGAAATGCCGCCAATCAAAGGCAAAGTAGAGTTCGATCAGGTTAGCTTTGGCTACGTCCCCGGACAGACGATTTTAGACAGCGTTAGTCTGTGCGCTCAACCAGGGCAAATGATCGCGCTAGTCGGGCCGACGGGGGCGGGCAAGAGTACCATTATCAACCTCATTTTGCGCTTTTACGATGTGAGCCAGGGCGCGGTGCGAATCGACGATACAGACGTTCGCCAGGTGACTCAGGCCAGCCTGCGCCGGCAGATTGGCTTTGTACTGCAAGACAATGTGCTCTTTAGCGGTACGGTTGCCGAAAACATCGCCTTTGGCCATCCCACCGCTTCGCAGTCCGAGATCGAAGCGGCGGCTCAGGTGGCCAACGTGCATGAATTTATTACGACGCTGCCCCAGGGCTATGCGACCGTGCTAGGCGGAAAGGGTTCCTCGCTCAGCCAGGGACAACGGCAGCTCATGAGTATTGCCCGCGCGGTGCTGATCGACCCGCAGATTTTGATCTTAGATGAGGCTACCAGCAGCATCGATACGCAGACAGAAGCGTTGGTGCAAGATGCGATCGCCACTCTCCTCAAAAACCGCACCAGCTTTGTCATCGCCCATCGCCTCAGCACAGTCACCCAGGCCGATCAGGTACTGGTTATCCAGCAGGGCCGCATCGTCGAAAGCGGCACCCACCAACAGCTCATCGAACAGGACAAGGTCTATGCCAAACTCTATGCACTGCAGCTAGGCGATACCGATTAAACGCTTCGTAGCTCCGCCACCTCTCTCATCAGGCATCACTCGTTAGTTCAGACAGTTCGGTTGAGCGCAAAGACGGCGTGTTGAATTCGATCAGAGCGGCGGCGGTGCGGGCGGCTTCGGCAGCGATCGCTGCATTAGTCTCATCTAACAACTGCCAGACTGCCTGCAACAGCTCGTCTGTACCCTGACGGCTCACCGCTGAGATCCGAAAAACTTTCTCCCCAGTGACCTGCGACAGCTCTGTAGCCAGCGCGTCTACTTCCTCCTCTAGCAGCGCGTCTACCTTATTAATTGCCAGCAGCTGCGGGCGACTAGGCAACCCCTGCCCATAGGCCATCAGCTCTTGCTGAATGGTGTGATAGTCAGCCACCGGGTCGGGTGCAATACCATCGACTAAATGCAGCAAAAGCTTTGTGCGTTCGATATGTCGTAAAAAGTCGTGGCCTAGCCCCTGCCCGGCATGAGCCCCCTCAATCAGCCCTGGAATATCGGCAAATAAAGTACCGTCGCCCGTTGGCTTACGCACGACGCCTAAGTTAGGAATGAGCGTCGTAAACGGATAATCGGCAATTTTGGGCTTGGCTGATGACAGCGTCGAAATCAGCGTGGATTTGCCTGCATTCGGCAGGCCAATAATGCCTACTTCGGCCAGCAGCTTTAGCTCCAGTTTTACCCGCCGAATAGCGCCAGGGGCACCGGGCTGAGACTGTTCGGGCGCGCGGTTGCGATTGCTTAAAAAGTGGCGGTTGCCCAGCCCCCCTTTTCCCCCAGGGGCAATCACCAACTCCTGTCCCGACTCGGTGAGGTCGCCCATTAGCTGGTCAGCGTTGAGATCGTAGACCAATGTGCCACAAGGCACCTCAATGATCAGATCTTCCCCATTGGCCCCCGTTCTATTCTTTGGCCCGCCGCGCTCGCCGTTTTCAGCGCGAAACCGGTGAGCATAGCGAAAATCTAACAGAGTTTGCAGATTGCTATCGGCGACCAGTGTAACTGAGCCCCCTTTGCCGCCAGTGCCGCCAGAAGGCCCTCCAGCAGGCACATACTTCTCCCGGCGAAAGGCAGTCAGGCCGTCGCCACCTGTGCCGCCTTCTACTTCAATTTCGGCCTGGTCGATGAACTGCATAAGAATGGGGGGCAGAGAGGATAGGGCATCCCCCAGCAGTCAGCTCAGGGGCAGTAAACCATTGTAGCGCCTGAGTATGGTGACAGATGATAATTGTATGAAACGGTCTAGAGCGTGCCGATTTCAGCCTGGATGCGAGCCGTCAGGTCAGGGTCTTCTTGGTGAGCGGTGGTAATTGTATTAAAGCGGAGGGGCGTCAGGTTGTTCTCTTCGGCTAGCTGGCTAGCCTCATTGCAAAACTCTACCAGCACCGTACGCAGCGATACCCGGTCGGCTCTGGAAATGTCGGGCATCGCGTCTAGCTGAGCTTCTGTGCAGTTCAGCGGGTAGTCCAGCAGGCTGAGATTGCTGTCGGCACTGATCAAAATATCGCTGGCGGTGGCGAAGGCTTCCTGCCTCAGCGGTTCGATGGCAGCAACGGCGCGGGCATAGTCGGCTACGTCTTCATCGGTAATCAGCGCCTGGGCCTGAGCTGAAGGCCGCTGAGCGAGCAAGACTAAGGGCGTAAGGATCAATGCGCCAATCGCAAACTGACGAGCGATCGCACTTACAGACTTCAGGCGAACGGGCAGGCGGGCGAAGTTGTGACGGGAAGAGAACAAAGTCATGAGCGTTACTTAGCTGATAGGCGATCCTGACAGTAGCTAGAAAAAGCTAGAAAAGCTGGTCAGGCATAGAGCTTGGCGTCTAAATGCGGTTGTAGTCATGGGTATCTTGTCATTTTAGAGGAGGCTGACCCATTACATATCCTGCTGATTGCAAACCGCTGCTTCCCGGCTAAAAACAGCTCGCTATCTCAATCACTTTAGTTTGCAGCGTAATTTCGTCAGAGGCCCCCCGCTTTAGCGCAAATTCTAGGTCGAGCAGCAGTGAAAGTGCCGTCTGTAGCTGAGTGGGAGAGCAGCCGCGCACCTGCTTTTGCAGAATGAACACCCGCTTGGGATTGTTGATTTCGGCGGCTTTGGCGATCGCCCGCACATCTCGCTCGCCCTCTGCTGCCAGCAGGCTCACCCACAGCCAGGTGCGAAACTGCCCAACCAGCGTGGCGACCACCTTCAGCGCGGGCTCGTTGTTAGCCAGCAAATCGGTTGCCAAACTGAGGGCCTGGGCAGTCTTCCCGGCAATCAGCGCTTCAGCCAGCTGAAAACTGGTCTGGGTGCTGACGGCCACTAGCTGCGTGATCACTTCCGGCGGCAGTGGCTCTGTTTTAATCTGGCCCTGCTCACTCCAGTACAGACTGAGCTTTTCTATCTCGTTATAGAGCCTGCGGGTATCAGCGCCGACCGCCTCAGCCAGGAGCGCTGCCGACTGGGGTTTGAGCCGCAGGTTCATCTCTTGCGCGACTCGCTTTACCTGGTCAATGAGCTGATCGGTTTGCCAGGGGGCGATCGCCGCAAATTCACGCACCTCTGCATACTGCTTCAGCAGCTTGGTCGATTTCAACCGGCCATCTGGCTTATTAGCACTGGTCAACAGCAGCACGGCGGTCTCTGGCACTCGGGGCAGGGTGCGCTCTAGCTCGGTCATGACCTGCTCCGGGCAGCGCTGCCCCAGCGTCGTATCCGCCAGCCAGACCAATCGCTGGCCACTGCCAAAGGGCGGGGTCATCACCTGGTTGAGCGCCTGCATCGGGGCGTCGGCCAGTTCGGGTGAGATGCGGTCATAGTTAAAGCTAGCCCAGGCCGGATCGAGGGTGCGATCGCGCAGCACAGTCACCGCCTTTCTCAGCCGAAATTCGTCGGCACCCCAAAAGAAATAAATCGGCATTGTCTTCTCAGCTTTACGTTTCAAACGATGTCACCTGACCGGACAAAATCAAGTAAGTTACATAACTTGTAACATTTATGTTAAGATTGTTTACATAAGTTATCAAAGGACTCTCATATGATGAGTGCGATTTTAATATCACTCTTTGCCATCGGCTGGGTTGCCGTAGCCGTCATTGGTACCCAAGCCTACTTCTTAGGCGAGCAGACCAAACCCATTCATGAGCGAAACTGGCGCTCTGAGTCGTTTGAGCAGCTCGCTAGAACCGTAACCGGCCAGCCAACTGACTATGCCGTTCGCGTACCGATATACAGCGGTGACGCCTACAGCAGCCGCAACCTGCCTAGCTCATAACCTTCAGCCCGTCGGGCCGGATTAGACGCAACGGCTCTATCCGCGATCTGTAAGCTTAGCGCCTGTCAATTTTTGGCAGGCGCTTTTTGCTGCATAGAATTTCTCGGCAGTTTTTTCATTGTTTGATAGACTTGTTTCTATACAAGCCCGTACATCACTCTGTTTCAGGCAGATGTGAAAGGGACTTTGCCGCCAGCTAGCTCAGCAGCCGATGATGAAATTAGAGGTACTGTCGCCGTGATCCATGCAACGCTCCATCAGCTCAAAGTCTTTGAAGCGACCGCCCGCCACGGCAGTTTTACCCGCGCAGCTGAAGAGCTATATCTTACTCAGCCAACGGTCTCTATTCAGGTAAAGCAGCTGACTAAAGCGGTCGGTTTGCCGCTATTTGAGCAGATTGGCAAGCGTTTGTTTTTGACCCAAGCTGGGCAAAAGCTGCTGTCTACCTGTCAAGATATTTTTCAGGGGCTAGAGCAGTTTGAAATGTCGATTGCTGACATTAAGGGCATGAAGCAAGGGCAGCTCAAGCTAGCGGTGATTACAACGGCTAAATATTTTGTTCCTCGGCTGTTAGGACCGTTTTGCAAGCGCTATCCGGGCATTGATATTTCGCTTAAGGTGACCAATCACCAGCGGCTGCAAGAGAGTATGGCAGCCAATGAAGACGACCTTTACATCATTAGCCAAACGCCTACTCAGCCCGACTTAAATATCCATCCGTTTTTAGAAAATCCGCTGATTGTGCTGGCTCCGACGGGGCATCCGCTCGCTCGCAAAAAAAATATTCCGATTGAAGCGCTTAACAATGAGCCTTTCATTATGCGAGAACCCGGTTCGGGCACCCGTATGGCGGTGCAAAAACTGTTTGAAGAAAAAGATATCAATGTGAAGGTGAGTTTGGAGTTAGGGAGTAACGAGGCGATTAAGCAGGCGATCGCAGGCGGCCTCGGCATTTCTGTCCTCTCGCAGCACACCATCATCTCCGAAGGCACCACGGGCGAATTTGCCATTTTAGACGTAGAAGGCTTCCCGATTGAGCGCCACTGGTATGTCGCTAACTTAGCGGGCAAACAGCTTTCGGTCGTTGCTGAAACCTTTTTACAGTTTTTACTAGAAGAAAGCCCAGCAATGGCGAGGCGGCTGCTGCCAGGACTGGGCAAGGCAAATTCCAACACGCTAGAAGAATCTGAGCCTCAGAAAAGTAAGCAGAAAGCTTTGAAGACTTAAATGGGTAGCTGCTCTGTAAGAGACTACAACTAAGGCAACGGTTGAAGGTTGCTTTGGGTCGCTCTAAGATTGCGGCGTCAGAGACCCAGCTTTTGCAATAGTGAAGACCACCAACCAAACCTTACCGGCTCACAAACAGGAGGGTCGGCGAGCGTTTTCCACTGATTATCGCGCAAAATCCCAATGGGATGCAGACTGTTTGCTTGCCGAGTGTAAACTACGGCCTTTTCACCACTGTAGTCAAAAGCAAACTCTCTATCTTTGCCGCAGCTATTAATAAACCAGTTATATGCTAAGCGATCCGCTCCTCCTAGCGGCCCCGTGAGAATTTTCGCTTCGCTAGGCTCTAGGCTAGTCACTTTAAAGACATTCTGACCCAGAGTATAAAGCCCTCGACTATTGCCCTTTGATAAGAACAATACAGCAAAATCTCCAGGGCTCAAGTCGTCGATTTGAGACGGCGTGAAACCTGTGAGCGTGACTGTCCGAGGGAGTCGATTACCTAGCAAAACACGACTATGCTCGAAGACCAACTGTTTTTTGCTTCGAGATAAAATTTCACCAATAGCAACAGAATCCTGGTAGACAGGACTTGTCAGTTGGGAAAGGAGATCTCCGGCACTCGTCGGCAGGGTATGTAGAAAGAAAAGGCTAAGAGCGACAGCGAAACTTCGTTTCCAACGGGACTGCACAGCAAAGTATTTCATTTACCCAGCGGCCTATTTAAGCGCTGATAAAACGCGGTCGTGAATTTCACCGTTGCTGACAATTACGCCGCGATTATCTACCAGTTTGGCAGCTTTAGAAAAGTCTAAGGGCTTGCCAGTCATATCGGTAACCCGTCCGCCCGCTTCTTCGACGACGATCACACCAGCGGCATGATCCCAAATTTTCTCACGGTAGTCGGGCGATTTGGGTGAGGGCAGGCGCAGATAGAGAACGGCCTGGCCTGAGGCGACGGCGGCGTATTTGGCCTGAGAATCCATGCGCATGGATTCGGCAGTAATGCCAGCAGCTTGAGCGATCGCACTCTGCAAACTCTGATCGCCATGCCCCGATTCCACACTTTCCACAAAGCGGAAATGTTCTGCATCGCTAGAGCTGGTCACCTGAATAGGTTCGGGATTGCCGCCTGCGATCGCCTGCATGGTCGCCCCTTCGCCGCGCACCGCGACAAGTAGAATGCCCGTTTTGTCACCAATGGTCAAAGCCGGGCAAGCCAGCACACCGACTTTTATCTCACCATTTTCTACCAGGGCCAGCGCCACCGCATACTGGTCTTTGCGCAAAAAGCCTTTGGTGCCGTCAATCGGGTCTAGCGTCCAGTAGCGAGCGGCAACATCGCCATTGCCGTGGTCAATCCACTGGGTAACCGCTTCAGGCGTGGCTTCGGGCGCAACCTGCTGAACGTAGCTGGTCACCTGCTGCAAGCGCTCGGCCATCTCTGGGGTTTTCAGCTCACCCGCGTCTTCTTCGCCCACGACCGGATCGTTTGGAAAGGCTTCGAGCAGGGCTTTGCAAACGACTGCCTGAGCGCCGAAGTCAGCAACCGTCACTGGGCTGCGGTCTTTTTTTTCAATGGCTTCGGGCACCATCGTTTGGCGCACCTGTTCACAAACTTTGGCAGCGGCAGTAGCAGCAGCGATCGCGACTGCTTTTTCTTTCTCAAACGGCATAAAGCGGCATCCAAATAACGGCAGGCAGCGATTGTGCTCTGTGACCGCCTTATATGGCGGCAGGCCCAGCGGCATCGCCAGTATACTAGCTAGCCTAGTGATACGCGCTGGCTCTCGCCCATCAGGACGGCGTTATTTCTCAGACGCTTCATCTTTACCTTCATCTTTTACATCAACCATCTGGTAAATCTTAGTCCAGTCGCGGGTGCCCCAATACTGGCAGGCAAAAGAAGCGCTGCGGCTGGCCTTTAGCAAAGATTCTGTAAAGGTGTGCGCCAGGTAAAAGTGACAAAACGCGCCGTGAAAAATATCGCCTGCGCCCAGCGTATCGACCGCTCGCACTGAGGGGATTTCAATTTCACCGCTGCTCTCGGCATCGGCGTAGTCAATGGGCTGAGCGCCTCGGGTGATGGCGATTTTGGGTACGTTTAGCGCCTTGAGATAAGCCTGCACATCGGCAGTAGTGAGACAGTGCGGCGGCAAAAAGTTGGCCGAGGCGATCGCCACATCCGCCCAGGCCAGCACCGTTTCAAAACCGGGCTTCCAGCTACCCGCATCGACCACCACCGGAATGTCGCTAGCCTTGGCCCACTGTGCCACCTGCGCCCCCACCGCCATCTGATGACCGTCAATCAGCACAATGTCTACATCAGTTAAAATATCGGGCGATATCTGCTCGGCCTTAACCTGCATTCCCGCCGCATTGTGAGAAATTACCGAGCGATCGCCGGTAGCAGCCGTCACCACAATGGATGAAACCGGCGGCGGCGATAGTTTTGCCGGGTCTAGATCTAGCAGCGTCACGCCCTGACCGCGCAGATCTTCTCGCAGCAGGCTAGTGAGGGAATGCTCGCCTAAAACCGAAGCCAGCATTGCTTTGTGACCGCTGGCTCTGCCCAAATGCGCAAACGCCACAGCCGCATTAGTCGCCGGGCCGCCCGCCACCAGCAGGCTTTTAGCAGCCACTACTTTTTCATTAGCCGCAGGCGGATGATCGGCCTGATAGAGACAGTCGAGCGTGGTCAGGCCAATAAAGAGTCCGTTCATAGCGCTAATCGGCGGGGCTTGGTGCGGTAGGATCTTCACTATAAAGCGTATTTTGGCCCTGCTTCTGTGACCGATTCTGCCCCGCTCCAACCCGGCACGCTGTATTTAGTGGGCACCCCGATTGGCAATTTGGAAGATATCACCCTGCGCGCCCTGCGCGTGCTCAAAAGCGCGGATGTGATCGCCGCTGAGGACACGCGCCACACGGGTAAACTGCTGCACCATTTTCAGATCACCACGCCGCAGATTAGCTATCACGATCACAACGCTCAGCAGCGGATTCCGCAGCTAGTGGCCCGCTTGCAGCAGGGAGAGGCGATCGCCCTGGTCACCGACGCCGGTATGCCCGGCATTTCTGACCCTGGCTATGAACTGGTCTGCGCCTGCGTCACGCATGAGCTGACGGTTGTTCCCATTCCTGGCCCGTCGGCGGTGGTGACAGCGATCGCGGCGGCTGGGTTGCCGAGCGATCGCTTCGTCTTTGAAGGCTTTCTCCCGGTCAAAGGTAAATCTCGTCAAGAACGTCTCGACGCGCTCAAGCGAGAACCGCGCACCGTTGTTCTGTATGAAAGTCCGCATCGACTGGTCAAAACGCTGACAGATTTAGGAGAAGTGCTCTCTACAGAGCGGAAAATTACGCTGGCGAGAGAACTGACCAAGCGATATGAAGAATTTTGGCGAGGTACGATAGGCGAAGCGCTGGTACATTATGAAACGGTTGTGCCCAAAGGAGAATTTACGGTCGTGATCGCCCCTACGCCTCAAACATCACCTGCCCTCTCAGAGACAGAAATTGTTGTTGAATTGCAAAACCTCATTGCTCAGGGGCTTTCCCGTTCTGAGGCAAGTCGTCAGCTCGCTCAAAGCACTGCGCTTTCCAAGCGAGAAATCTACCAGCTTTCTCTAGAAATAGATATCTACAGCGTTTTGCAAGATAAAAGTGCTGATGATTTCCCCCTTGACTAGGCGCTCTTAAGATCCAAATATGTCTAGCTGTTCTTCAGGCTTTTCTTCTGTAAAATCCTCACCTTGTGGCTGCCTGAGACCAACGGCGATTTTGCTGTGCTGCTCTATCTGGCCCATCACCTGCTTGGCCCGGCTAATCACCGAGGCGGGCAGTCCGGCTAAGCGACCGGCTTCGATGCCGTAAGATTTGTCAGCGCCGCCCGGACGCACCTGATGCAAAAAGATAATCTGATCGGGCATCTCTTTAACGGTGACCTGATAGTTGGCTACGTTAGAGAGAATGGAGGCTAGCTCATTGAGTTCGTGATAGTGCGTCGCAAAGATAGTGCGCGACCCGATCTCGGTGGCGAGATGTTCGGCGACGGCCCAGGCAATCGAGAGACCGTCGAAGGTGGCGGTGCCTCGGCCAATTTCGTCGAGCAGTACTAGAGACTGCGGGGTAGCATGGTTGAGAATGTTGGCAGTTTCGTTCATCTCTACCATGAAGGTAGATTGGCCGGTAGCTAGATCATCAACAGCGCCGACGCGGGTAAAAATGCGATCGCACACGCCCAACATCGCCGACTTTGCAGGCACAAAGCTCCCGACCTGCGCCATTAGCTGAATTAACCCGACCTGCCGTAAATAACAGCTTTTACCGCTAGCATTTGGTCCGGTGAGAATAATCAGATCCGGCGTGAGCTGATCGGCGCTGGAGACCACACTGCCTAGCCCGGTATCGTTCGGAACAAAAAAGCCAGCCGGGAGCGATTGTTCTACGACCGGATGGCGACCGTTTTCAACAAAGACAGGGCGACCAGACACCATCTCCGGACGGCAGTAGCCCTGGTAAATGGCAACCTCGGCGAGCGCGGCCAGCACATCGGCAGCGGCGACGGCAGCGGCTACCTTGCGAATGAGCGCGACCTGCTCGCTGACCTGTTCGCGCAGATGAATGAACAGATTATATTCCAGCTCATGAATCTCTTCTTTGAGATGTAGCAAGCGGCTTTCACACTCTTTTAGCTCGGGGGTGATGTAGCGCTCTTCGTTGGTGAGGGTTTGTTTACGAATGTAGTCGTCGGGGGCTTGCGCCGATTTGCTGCGAGAGATGCTGATGTAGTAGCCAAAGGCTTTGGTGTAGCCGACTTTGAGGGTAGAAATACCGCTGCGAGTGCGCTCAGTCGTTTCTAAGTTGGCGATCCACTGCTGATCGGCGGTGACCTGCGATCGCAGTTTGTCGAGCTGCGGATTGATGCCATCGCGAATCAGGTTGCCTTCAGTCAGGTAGAGCGGTGGGTTTTCGACTAAGTGCGATCGCAGCACGTTCCCCAACTGCTCTAGCTCAGGCGGCACAAACTGTAGCCTCACCAGATAGGGCGAGTCGGCATGGTTCATCAGCGCTGCCAGATCGGGCAGGCGGGCAAACGAATCCGCCATTGCCACTAAGTCTCGCCCGTTAGCTGTGCCTGACCCGGCCCGACCCGCCAGCCGCTCCAGGTCATAGATTTGCTTGAGCAACTGCTGCAAGTACTGACGCAGACTGCCGTTAGTGACCAACTCTTCAACCGTATCTTGCCGGGCGCTAATGCCTTCTAAGCTCAGCAGCGGCTGTAATAACCAGCGACGCAGCGCCCGTCCGCCCATTGCGGTCACGGTTTTATCAAGCGCCCACAGCAAGGAGCCGTGATACATACCGTCACGGCAGGTTTGAGTGATTTCTAAATTGCGCCGGGTTTGATGGTCGATCACCAAATATTCGGTGATGGCATAGGTTGAGAGGGTTTGCAGCGGGGCCAGCGTGGATTTTTGGGTGTCTTCTAGATATTCGAGCAGGCCACCAGCCGCGCGGGTAGCCAGGGGGAGGTGATCGCAGCCAGTGCCTTCGAGCGATCGCAGGCGAAAGCTCTCCAGCAGTCTTTGCCGGGCCTCTGTCTTGGTAAAGGGCGTCTGCGAGCGAAAGGTGTAGCAAAACTGAGCGGGCAAGCAGTCGGGCAGTCGGTCAGACTTTTCGCCTGGTCGCAGCAGTGCCCCCAAATCTGGCGCGTTCGTCGGCACCAAAATTTCGGCGGGCTGTAGCCGCATTAATTCTTGAGCCAGCGCCTCTAAGTCGGTAGACTGCGTGGTGAGAAATTCTCCGGTAGAGACATCGGCATGGGCCAGTCCCCAGTACTCTCCGGCGATCACCACCGCCGCCAAAAAGTTGTTGCGCCGGGCGGCGAGCATGCCTTCTTCTAGTACTGTGCCGGGGGTGATGATCCGGGTGACCTCGCGCTTTACCAGCGGCCCCTGCGCCTGAGCCGGGTCTTCGACCTGATCGCAAATGGCCACCGCGTAGCCTTTTTCGACTAGCTGCGTACAGTAGCGCTCTAGTGCGTGGTGAGGAATGCCCGAAAGCGGCACCCGGCCAATCGTTTTACCGGCGTCTTTGCTGGTGAGCACCAGCTCTAATTCGCGGGCAATGGTGATCGCGTCTTGAAAAAAGGTTTCAAAAAAGTCGCCAACCCGGTACATCAGCAGGGCGTAGGGGTGCTGATCTTTGACCTCAGCGTAGTGGCGCATCATCGGCGTCATCGCTTCGCGGCTGACTTCGCGGTAGTCGGCGTAGCGAACTGTATGCTTGGCGAGCCGTTCGGGAACGCCATGATTTTGAAGTGATGCGGATGGGTTGGTCGGCTCCGCAGCTTTAGAAGCAGTCATAGAGGCGGGGGGATAGGCTTTTCTATATTTTAGGAGCTTATTCTACGGAGGCAGGCGCTGATTAATGACACTTAGCTTGATGCTGATGGCGCTTAGTTTTACCAAATCATCATCCGCTGGCGTGATGCGCCGCGAACCCGCAGGCTTAGACTATGCTAGATCAGCTCATAGAATTAGCGCAGTCAGTCTTTGGCTGCCCGCTTTCTATGTCGCTGTTGCCGCGCTTTGAGGCGATCGCTACTGATGCTCATCAACAACCGATACCAGGTAGTCCGCACGTTGGGAGAAGGCGGATTTGGCCATGCTTACCTGGCTGACGATGTGCAGATGCCCTCGCGGCGGCGATGCGTCATCAAGCAGCTCAAGCCATTGACCACCAAACCAGAAATTTATCAGGTGGTGCAGGCCCGGTTTCAGCGTGAGGCCGCTATTTTAGAACGGCTGGGCGAAGATCATAAGCAAATCCCCCGGCTGTATGCCTACTTCAGCGAAAATCAGCGCTTTTACCTGGTGCAGGAGTGGATCGAAGGGACGACGCTAGAGGCGTTAGTCGCCCAGCAAGGGGCGCTCTCAGAAGCGGCGGTGAGGTCAATTTTGGTGGCGCTGCTGCCCGTGCTCGATTTTATCCACACTCAAGGGATTATTCACCGCGATCTGAAACCAGACAATATTATGCTCAGGGCCGATACGCAGCAGCCAGTGCTGATCGACTTTGGGGCGGTGCGCGAGACGATGGGCACCGTTGTGAGCAGCTACAACAGCCCGCGCAGCTCAATTGTGATTGGCACACCGGGCTTCATGCCGTCTGAGCAGGCGGCGGGGCGACCGATTCCCTCTAGCGATTTGTACAGTTTGGGGCTGACGGCGATTTTCTTGCTGACGCGCCAGCTACCGCAGTCTTTAGACTCTGATCCGCAGACGGGAGAGCTGATCTGGCGACCAGTGGCCGGGCATGTGAGTTCGGGGCTAGTAGATGTGATTGATCGGGCGGTGCGATCGCACCCACGCGATCGCTACAGCAGCGCCAGCCAAATGTTAGCCGCCCTCTCTGCGCTACCGGGAGCCGTTGCCCCGCCTAGCCAACTGCCGATCATTCCGGTTAATCCGATCAGCGCCCCGGCCAAGCCGCCTGCTAGAGACCAGGCCAGCACGCTAAAAACAGTGGTGGTCTCCCCAGCTCAAGCGGCCCCTGCCCAGTCACCCTACTCTCAGACAACCCCTACTCAAACAGGCCCTACGAATAGAGGCCCTACTAATAGAGACCCTTCAACCTATCAACAGGCAATGGAGCCGACGCAGGTTGGCGAAGCAGATAACAACTCTCAAAGTCAGTCAGGCCGCAAAGGGCTTTCACCGATTCTGTTAGGGCTACTCGTTGCGGTTGTGAGTTTGGGTGCGATCGCGGGCGGATTTTTCTTGACTCGGACAGGAGAAGAGACGACTGACTCGGCTCGCATACAGTCAGCCGACCGACCTGCGAGACCGTCAGATAGAGAAGATCAAGAGGAAGCGGCAGATAGTCAGGAGCGCGAAGAAGAAAACTCATCAGATGACGCAACAGATAGCGAGGAGATTCCTGAAGAGAATTCGTCTGCAACATCAGACGCGCGGAGCGGTGAACAAATCACGCTGAGCAGTTCGTCTAGCAACCAGATTGCGCTGTACGACAGTCCTTCATTTGCCGCTTCGTCTTCTGGGTCGGGGGTGAGCGGCGATCGCGCCACCATTTTGCGACAGTCTCAGGGCGACGATGGCGCGACCTGGTATTACGTGCGCTACGACTCGGGTGCCGAAGGCTGGGTCTCTTCGGCCTATGCGTCTTCGGGCAGCGCCGCCCCGCCCGCACCTGAGCCTGCACCCGAACCAGCAGCACCCACGCAACAACCTGCCCCCGCTCCCGCGCCGACGCAGCCACCCGAACCCACACCAACCCCCACGCAGACTCCTCAGCTAGAGGGCGGCTCACCCGGCGACCAGGTAGACGTACACTCAGCGCCGTCTTCTTCTTCTAACTCGCCGCATTATGGATTGGTGGGCGATCGCGTCACCGTGCTCAACACCGCCAAAGGCGACGATGGCCGCATGTGGGCACAGGTGCAGTTTGCATCAGGCGCGCGCGGCTGGGTCAGCGCAGATGCGGTAAGGATGCCTTAGAAAAGCATTAGGCAACAACCGAGGGCTGAGCGTAGTCAAAGCCCTGTCTCCTTCTCCTACCTCCTACACAAACCGCCGCAACAAACTCATCGCCTCTCCCTGCGCTGGCGTAATCACCAGCTGCCCCTCCACTGCTATTGTCGGGCTCCATAGCCCTGGCTCAGCGTAATTTAGCCGATGCAGCAGGTGAATCGTTTGCTGAATGACCGCTGGGCTGCCTAGCAAAATGTGGCGCAGGTCTTCTCTTGGCGGCGCGTCGGGGCGCGGATCGGTGCGGAGTAAAAAGGGATCGGTCTGTAGGCTGCTCTGACGGGGGCCGAGCAGATCGCTAGCGAAATAGGCCATTGTTTTCATGTTCTCTTCTATTTGTTTTAGGAAGAAAAGCACGAAAATTTAGCCGCCCAAACTTGTCAAAAGTCAGGGCGGCTATGGCATCATGGCCGTAGCCACCTGGACTGGTTTCGTCAGTTCAGTGGGCTAGCTGTCGGTGATTGGGTCTCAAGCAATCATCGGCAGCGACTAAATTTTCGAGCGGTTGGTCAAGCTATTGCCAAGAGCCTTTCTTCTACCAGGCAACAGCTATGCGTTTTAGCGTAGCAGTCTTATTTTTACGGCGCAACTATTTTTGACAGGAAATTTTGGCAGTTAATCTTGGCAGTTACTGAGGAATGATATGGCAATGGCCCGATTACCGCGTCAACTACAGCCTGACTTTTGCTATCACGTCACGGTGCGCTGCAACAACCGGGAGTTTCGCCTGACCCGGTTTGAGTGTCGTGAGGTGTTGCTCTATGCCATTCAAAAATGTCAGGCGAAATATGAATTCAGGCTCTATGCGCTGTGCATTATGAGCAACCATATTCACTATCTGATCGGGCCGCAGCAGCCAGCAGACTTGCCTAAAATCATGCACTGGCTGAATTGGTATAGCGCCATGTGCTTCAATCGGCTGCTCAACCGCACAGGTCACTTTTGGGAGAAGCGCTATCACAGCAGCGGCTTCCCGATGAGCGACTATCGCAGAGCGCTCAATACCATTCGCTACATTCATGCCAACCCAAAGGCGGCAAATATGCAGCAGGGCTTTTTTTACGACTTTAGCAACTACGGCACTTACGACCGACTCACGCAGGATGGCATTACGCAGTGGCACCCGGCCTTTTTGGCGTTGGGGGCTACGTTGGAACTATGCGCTGAAGCTTACCGGCGCTTTTGCAAGCGATATAAACCCAAACCCAAGCCAGAGCGCAAAAATCACTGGGGCACTCAGCTACTAGCGGGCATAAAGCTTAGCCGCAGGCCAAAAAAGAAGCAAAGCCCTGGTCAAAAGTCTCTGTGGGAAAACTGGGACATTCCGCTAGAAGAAATTCAGGCTGTAACTGACCGTTTTTTACAGGCAAATGCGCTCAACCCAGAGATCGCACGGTGCCAGGTACTGAATTGATGAAACGACCAGGATTGGTATGAATAGCTAGCGTTTACGAAATTTAAAAATGGGCTGAAGCTACCTTGTGCTACAGTTCACAAGTCTGGATGCGAGAAAAGAGATCCCCCACTCCCCCAACACCCCAATAAAAACCAACCCCAACCACCCCACCGACAAAATAGGGAAATGTCCCCTCAACACCTTTCTCTGACGAAAAAATAAATTGATCGTAGTCTCGCAACGCACTATCTCCGATCAGCTCGTTAAGGCTATCGTACTGCTTTGCGTCTGCTTTGCACCAGCCTACAGCCTGAATAAATTTTACAAAAGGCTTCTCGTAGTATTTGCCATCCAGCACGCCGCCACATCTAACATAAATGTCTTTTTGAACGCTGAAGCCAAATCGCCCGTTGCTGTGTCTTGTCCATAGCCCGTCTATCCGCAGCAAATCGGCGCAGGGAAAGGTCATCAGTTCCGCCGCTGAGAAGTAATCTCCGTACCGCTTCCCTAGCACCTGAATCATCAGCCGATAGTTGTACTGATCGGCTGCTCTCCAGTCGCCCGCAACCATATATTGCTCTAGCTGCGCATAGCATTTTTCTTGTAACCTTTCGCGGGTTGCTGTCGGCACTAGGTTCTGCTTCTCCAGCCAGCAATCATAAGCCAAATCCAACGCTTCGCGGTCTCCCCGCTCGCATAGCTGCTCTATCAAATTCGTCGGCTCTGCCAGCGCCGCATACAGCACTGCCGTATCACGCCACTCTTTACTCAGCCCTAGCAACAAACTATCTTCCTGTCTTCGCTTGATCTCTACCGCTGCCAGATACTCCTGAAAACTGCGATGAGCAAACTCATACTCATCTGAAGACTGTTTGCGCACAAACAGCTCGCTCACTTCTTCAATTTGTTCAATAAACTTGTCGGTGTTTGCTGAGCGATTCATCGTTGCTGCGCAGTTACCCAACTCTCGCTCTACCAACTGCGCCATCTCAGCCATCGGTAGCGCAATCTGATCTTGTTGCACCATCTCCAGTGCTACCCCTTGCAGCACCGCCTGACTCTTTTCAGCCGACAGCACCATCTCAATTCCTTTAGAGGCAGGCCGATCTTCTAGCAGCATCTGGCAAAAGCCCTGATATAGCCGGGGCCGTGCGATGGGTAACCTGCGCGTCGGGTGAAACCGATGGTAGGTCGCAATCATGCAAAGCAGCAGCGGATTGTCCGCCATTTTCGCTAGTTCTTTCCGCCGCTCTATCTGTTCAATCAAATTATTCGCCGCTTTCACAGCCGTATCTTTCACATCTGCTGTCTCACGCCCACCGCGAGCATGACGCGCCTGGCAGTAATACCACCGCTGCAAAAAGTCGTTGCGCTGCTCCGCATCAAACTCTTTTACCTCCACTGGCGTCCAAGACGCTTCCCCGGTGTAGCGCTCATACCCCGCCGGGCGCGAAGTCAAAATAAAGGTGGCCGTTCTTCCATATTCCCGAATGGCCGCATCGATCCAACGGCTCACTATTTCGCACTGATCTGCTGCCACTTCATCAAAACCATCGATCATCACCAGCGCCTTACCGCTACTGAGCAAACTTATCGCCCAGTCAGCATCTAAACCCGGCAACTTCCCCGGTAGCTGAGGCACATGATAATCGGCAATCAGCGTCGGCAAGTCTGGTGCATCTGCCCGCGCAATCACATCTCGCCAAACTCGCAAATACAGCAGCACCGGAATCAGCTTTGGCACCTGCTTGTCACGGCAAATGCGATGAGGATTAAGCCCATAGCGATAGGTAATGTGGCGCAGCAGTGTCGTCTTGCCAAATCCACCCCGCGCAATCACCGCAATCCGCCGGTAACCAGGCCGCTGCTTTGACTGCCGCAGCAAATCCCAAATATATTGAGGCTTCTCTTCTTCAGCCTTCAATCCTTCAGCCTTCAATCCTTCAGCGCCCATTTCACCCGAGCGCATCGCCCCGACAAAGCCCCCTCTTGCAAAGCTGCTTCTCAGACCCAAAGGCACGTACACCTCTTCCATCATCGGCACAGCATTCCACCGGGCCTCGCCTACGCCCTCAATTCGATAGTCCCGGCAAGCGTCCGCCTGTGCCCGTCGATACTGATCATCTGCATTGGCAAAGCGCCACTGCAGCGATTGACTCATCTGCCCTAGCCACCGCGAAAGAGACCTGGCATCACTTTTGCCTCGCTCTCCCGCACTTTGGCTAAAAGTTTCAATAAAGTTTTCGGTATATTTCGCCCACACTGCCGTCACCAGCATCACTGGAAACATCAGCAGCGAAAACAGCCAGTCTTGCCGCAGCAAAAAATGAATCAGCAGCCAGCCACTCCCACCCACTGGCGTCCACTGGATAATGGCATTGGCAACTTTAGTGACGAAACGCGACTCAGGGCTAGGCGGCGGGCTATCAGTCGTCATAGATTGCAACGGCAGAGCAACTCTACGAATATTGCATCCATCACAGCAAACTGCTGTAAATCCCGCTATTTTTTACAAAATTGATATGTCAGTAGAGCAGCGCAGCCGCTTGAAGCGAGGCCGCACTGCCCACTAAGCTACTTCCATCCAGTCAAAAATTCTTTCAAGCTGCTGCACCGTCAACACGCCCTGCTGCCAGAGCACCATCGGCAGAGGGCCAAGGTCTTCTCTGCACTGCTGCAGCGCCAGCTTAATAGACGTGGGAGGAATCGCCAGTTCGTCTTGCAAAAAACGAATGAGTTTGGTGTAATCGCTCGAAATCATTGTCTTATTAAAGGTAGATGGAGTTGGGTTGTAGATGGGTAAAAGGAAGAGTCTTGCTGCAGCGATTTATACTAATAATTTTGCGTATAGCTACAAAACAGAACTCCGTCTAAAGCCAGAGTTTCTAAAAAGTTGGCCTCTTTATCTAGAGCAAAACCGTGCCAGTAGAGAATCTGAAAACTCAGTTATAAATTCTCGCGAGCACACAGTAACGCTTTTGTGACTTTAAAGCCAAACCTTTTTAATGGATACCGCCCTGAACACACAGCTATATATATCTATAGAGATGACATGCTCAGAAAAACCAGAAGACTCAACGGCGCAAAGCCAAATTAGCAGATCACCTACATCAAGTCAGGCTTATCGCAGATTGTTTAACTCAGGCTTAAACAAACTCGCCAAATTTGAGATTTAGTGAACCCAATTTTCATCTTCTGGAGCTAAAGAAGCAGCAGGGTTTATTTAATTCCGTAATTCTACGGTAGATATGCAAATCTGCGATCTTTTTTATCGATTTGCTTAAGCATTGTCCGCCTACTCCCCCGCAGGCAAACTCCGAATCATTACGGTATCGCCCACCTGCAAGCCGATTTCAGCCGCCCGACCACTGCGTAATTCCAACACCTGGTCAATAATTTGGTCGTTGGGGCCATAAGAAGGACAGGGCAAAGCAGGGCATGGGGGGGCCTCGGGAGCGATCGCCACTACCTCACCCCCCCGAATAAACACCATATCCAAAGGCACTGGCACATCCTTCATCCAAAAGCTGGTGCGCCGGGGCGGATCAAACGGAAACAGCATCCCCCGATCATCGGGCAGAGCAGAGCGAAACATCAGGCCCAAAGCCTGCTGCGGCTGCGTTTCCGCTACTTCCAAATCAAACATTTCACCCTTGATTTCAGCAGTGGCGGTCACAGGTAGCAGTTGACCCGGCCCATTTAAGGTAATTGGGTCGGCGGCTCTCGCTTCGGGCGCTGGCATCGGGCTCGCGGCCTCAGAGTTGGGGCCATCGGGCACAGAGCAGCTGGTGATGAGAGCGCTGAGGAGGAATGGGAGGGCGGCGTAGCGGGACCAGGGGGAGATGGGCATGGTGTGGGGTGGGAGGAGACAGTTAAGCAGTAAGCAGGAGGCGGGGTTAGCTTTCTCGCATGACGTAGCCGACGCTGCGGACGGTTTGGATCAGGCGCTTTTCGTTTTCGCCGTCGATTTTGAGGCGTAGATAGCGAATGTACACTTCAATTACGTTCGATTCACCGATGAAGTCGTAGCCCCATACGCTTTCTAAGATTTGTTTGCGGGTCAGGACTTCGCGCGGATGCTCCATTAGATACTTTAGTAGCTCAAATTCTTTCATCGTCAGCTCAACCACCCGATCATTGCGGAGCACGTGGCGATGGGCCAGGTCGAGTACGAGATCGGCAAAGCGGAGCTGCTCGCCGCTGGTGGCGCTGGGCTGCAAGTAGGCATTGACCAGCTTGATAAATTCGTCGCTGCGATAGGGAGCCAAAAAATAGTCGTCTGCGCCCGATTCTAAGCAGGCAACCCGGTCGTCTATAGCATCGTGAGCCATCATCAGTAAGATGGGTACGCGGTTTTGCTCGGCGCGGAGCTGGCGGCATAGCGCCAAACCCGAGTCTTCCGCCAGGCGGCGAGCGACCACGACCAGGGCAGGCAGAGCCGTGCGGACAGCCGTCATCCCCGCTGCCAGGCTGTAGGCTTTGAGTGGCGCGTAGCCCGCTTCGTGCAGATCGACGCCAATTTCGCTGGCTAGGCTCTCATCACTTTCTACAATCAGCACTTGGGGCAGACCCCCGGTGACAGCGGCTGAGGCAGACGGCACACTACTCATGGCAGTTTCTCTAAGTTATCTTCTGGCTTATGCCGCTCAGGGTAGCTCTACCGAAGTCGGCTTGGCAATATGGGGTAACCCCCAGCCGAGCTTTTCACGCAGCACTCTAAAAAATTCGGGCGATTTGAGGCGGATAAATTTGGCTGAGTAGGGCGATCGCGCCAACCTCACCCGATCTGAAGGCACTACATAGCAGCCCGCATTGCCATCGACCACCATCACCAAAGATTCGGGGTTAGCAGAAGTAACCGTCACCGGGTCCGAATCGGGAAACACCAGCCCCCGAGAAGCCAGCGAATGCGGGCAAATCGGGATCAGCTGTAGCACTGGCACCCCCGGCGCAATCACCGGCCCCCCGGCAGAGAGCGAATAGGCCGTAGAGCCCGTCGGCGTCGAAATAATGATGCCATCGGCAGCAATATCGACCGGCGCATGGTTGCCCACGCGCACTTCAAAATGACACATGCTGGTCAGCGGCTGCCGGTGCAGCACCATCTCATTCATACAGAGTGCTTCCCAGGCCAGGCGATCGTGGCTATAGAGCTGCACCCGCACCATCACCCGATCTTCTATCTCATACTTACCCGCAATCACCTGATCAACCGCCTGGTTGAGCTGATTGAGATAGATCTCCGTCAAAAAGCCCATATGC
The DNA here is from genome assembly GCF_002286735.1 of Leptolyngbya sp. BC1307. GTDB lineage: Bacteria > Cyanobacteriota > Cyanobacteriia > Phormidesmidales > Phormidesmidaceae > Phormidesmis. The sequence goes on along the minus strand of NZ_NRTA01000023.1, from coordinate 34,876 downwards.
CCCGTATTCACCGCCAGCAGCGGAATGCCCTTGGGCGCAACCTGACGAAAAGCCGACAGCACCGTACCATCGCCCCCAAACACCACTGCAAAATCCATCGCCTGGTCAAAACCAGGCGGCACCAGGCTATCTATCGGTGTATGACACACCGGCTTACCCGCCTGCGAATAGCCCAAAATTCCGGCTACACCGGTCGCCAGACAAACCTCATGGTTCATTGCCTTAAGCCGATCACAAAGACTGTGAGCCGCTTCATTAGCGATAGGCTTAATGTCGTTATAAATAATGCCAACCTTGGGCACGGTATGTTCTTTAAAGGCGAGGAGGTGAATACCTCATAGGCTACCGTCTTTAGCAATACCTTGAATAGAGGGCACAAAGACAACGGCCAGTTATGTTGATTTATAACAAGTCGTTACGAAAAATATTTCTTAACAAAACTTTCAGGTTTATAGGGGTAGTTACAGAAGAGACCGCCCGCTATCTTGTTTAAAAGAGAAGTTTCCCCTTCCCCCTTCCCCCTCAGCCCACCCTCCCAGGAGCGCCCCGCCCGCGTGAGTTCTAGCAAACACCTGCCCGCCACCACAGCCCATGTCCGCATCACCCATCAGTCCTGGCAAAACGGCAAGATTGAAGGCGAAGTCAGTGCGAATGATTTTCAGTGGCAGTTTCGCTGGCGGTTTCGCAAGGGGCAGCTCACGGTAGAGCCTTCGCTGGGCAGAGCTTTAATTCAGGAGCCGCTAGGCCGATTTTTAGAGCAGTCTGACTATCAGCTAGAACCCGGGGGCGACTATTCGTTTACCATTCGCGCTCAGCTCTAGCAGGGTTCAGCCTGTGCAGTATTTGAGCTTCGCGGCGCTAGTCTTCACCCGAGAGCCGCTTCAGATAGCGCTCTATCAGCAAGATTGCGACGATATCGTCAATTGGCCTGGAAATGCTGCGCAGGCTCTGCGGCACCAGCTTGCCCAACCCTTTGGGGGGGTACATTTGCCAGTAGCGATCGCGCGCTTCCAAAGAGCTATAGCGCTCATCTACTAAGATAATTCGCGGCGCATTGGGCAGTTCTGCCAGCCGCTGCTGCCACTGCTTAGATCCCGTTTGGTCGCCCATCACAATATTAGAAATCGGGTAGCTCTCGCGCAGGGTCTGAATCGTCTCAGTGACCTGATCGACCGGCACCACCTGGTGATAGAGCAGCGCCCGATCTAGCCCCACCACCGCCAGACCGCACTTAGCACGGCCCGGGTCAATGCCGATCAGAGCAGGGCCAGGTGACGACTGAGAAGCAAGCTGAGGTAGGTCAGGCGTAGAAGACACTCGATAAGCTCAAAAAGGGCAATTAGGGATGGTTCAGTCGGCTCTATAGCTTTGGTTACTTAGCTGAAATACAGCATTACAGGCGAAACCCTTATCCGACAACGGGCCAAGTAACTCGCGACTTACGAATGCATCCGCGCGCCGCTATATTTTGCCAGTCAGTCGCCCTTACAAGCTCAGACTTTTTGGAGAAAAGCGTGATCTTTGCACCATTCTCTGTTAAGAATACGACTTAACCAATGCTATTTTATTGAGTACATACGTACGCACTGCACAGTGCGACGCCTGAGTGCACGTCAAACGAGTCGAACTTTCAAATTTCAAATCGTTTGGTGGGGCGACAGATGTCCCACTGCTGCCAGGGTTTACGGTAATCTCTGGCCCAAATGGTTCTGGCAAATCAAATATTCTAGATTCGCTGCTGTTTTGCCTGGGGTTAGCCAGCTCTCGCGGCATGCGGGCCGAGCGCCTGCCCGACTTGGTCAACCAAAATCAGGCCAAACGCCGCTCTACTGTAGAGACCGTTGTAACAGCAACTTTTGACATTAGCGATGTCGCAGACAGGCTAATTGGTGAAGCTAGTGAAGATGAGCCCACTGCTGAAGATTTAAACAAGCTACAGCCCGATCTGGGAAACGATCTGAGCGATGAGCTGGGCAGTGCGGGCACTGACCCTGTCAGCAATGGCCTGGATGGGAGCGCAGCCAACGGCGCTAGCTCAAACGGTAGCGTCAACAGTAATGGCAGTAGTAATAGCGGTAGCCATGCCAACGGCAGTCCGCCACCGCAAGAGTGGCAGGTCACCCGGCGGCTGCGCGTCACTGTTCAGGGCACCTACACCTCTAACTACTACATCAACGGCGCGCCCTGTACGCTCAACCAGCTACACGACCAGCTACAGCGCTTTCGCATCTATCCCGAAGGCTACAACGTGGTGCTGCAGGGCGACGTAACCAGCATCATCTCAATGAACGCCCGAGAGCGGCGAGAAATTATTGACGAGCTAGCCGGGGTCGCCTCATTTGATCGCAAAATCGATCAGGCCAAGGTCAAGCTAGACGTGGTCAAAGACCGCGAAGAGCGCTTTCGCATCGTCGAAACCGAGCTGACAGACCAGCTAGAGCGCCTCGATCAAGACCGCAAAAAGGCGGAAAAATATCAGCAGATCAAGGCCACCCTGCAAGAAAAGCAGCAGTGGGAAGGCGTCTTGCAGTGGCGGCAGCAGCAGCAGCAGGCTCAGCAGCTTCAGAGCCAGATTGCTCAGGGTCACCAGGAAGGCGAAGCGACTGAGCAAAAGATAGCGGCACTGACCGAGCAGATGGAGAAAACCGCTGCCGAGCTGACAGCGCTAAATGCTCAGGTGAAGGCACTGGGCGAAGAAGAGTATTTGGCGCTGCAGGCAAAGATTGCCACACAGGAGGCAGAGCTGCGGCAGCTGGTTCGTCAGGCCGAGAACTTGAGCACGTCTACGCGAGATCTGGCTAGTCAGCTAGCCGAGATTCAGGCGAATATGCAAACGCAGGAGGGCGAACTCGGCGTGCTCTCTCAGCGGCTGACCACGCTGACGCAAAAGGAACTGGCTGACATTAGAGCTGACCGCGACCGGGCGATCGCTCAATTAGAAGCAAAGCGTGAGGAGACGACGGCGATCGCCTCCCAATCGCAAGCCTGGGTACAGCAGCAGACCAATCTGCGCCGTCAGGTAGAGACGCTGCTGAGCGAGCTAGAGCCGCAGCGGACTGAGCGGGTGCGACTGCAAGAGCGCATTAGTCAGCTAGAGGCGCAGGGGATTGCGCAGCGGCGGGCACTGTCGGCGCTGGAGACAGAGATGGGGGCGCTGGGCGCTGGGGAGCCGGGAAGCCAGGGAGATGAAGCGGCTGGGCAGGCAGCGATTCAGGCGGCGGCGCAGGCGATCGCAGCGGTAGAGTCGGAGATGCAGACGCAGACGCAGACCTTGAACCGACTGCTGCAAGAGCAGCGGGAAAAACAGCGAGAGCTAGACCGGCTAGAGGCGCAAGAGCAGGCGATTAAGGAGTCTCAAGGAACGCAGGCAACAGAAGCGCTGAAGCGAAGCGGGCTCGGCGGGCTGTGCGGGTTGGTAGCGGAGCTAGGCCGGGTCGATCCGAAGTTTCAGCTGGCGCTAGAGATTGCGGCGGGCGGGCGCTTGGGCTTTATGGTGGTAGAAGACGACCGGGTAGCCGCGAAAGGCATCGACCTGCTGAAGCAAAACCGGGCCGGACGGGCGACCTTTTTGCCGCTGAATAAAATTCGGGTGCCGCAGTTTAGAGCGGCTGACAAGTGGAATCGGCCCGAGGGATTTATTGACTACGCCGTGAATCTGATTGAGTGCGATCGCCAATATGCCGATGTGTTTGCCTTCGTCTTTGGCAGCACAGTGGTCTTTGAAAATCTGGCAGCGGCGCGGCGCAACCTGGGCCAGTACCGAATGGTAACGCTAGAGGGCGAAATTCTAGAATCGAGCGGGGCGATGACGGGTGGCAGCTTGCGCAGCCGGGGGCGAATGCACTTTGGCACGGTTGCACCGGGAGAGTCTGAAGAGGCTCGGGGGTTGCGCGATCGCCTCACCGAAATCGCCAGCATTCTCAGCCGCTGCGAACAAAAAGTGGCCCAGCTCACCCTGGCTGCTAAAACCAAATCTCAGGCCATGATCGAAATTCGGCAAACCTACCGGGAAGCAGAGCTTAAAGCCAGCCAGGCCACCACTCAGCGTCAGGCGCTGAGCCAAAGGCTCGCTCAGGCCAAAGAACAGCTCGACCAGGCCGACCGGGAGCAGGCTCAGGCGAAGGCGCGGCTGGCTGAAATTGAGCAGACCCTACCTGAGCAAGAGCAAGTGCTAGCCCAGCGGCGTCAGGCGCTAGCAGATCTCGAAAATTCTCAAACTCACAGCGAATGGCAGCAGGCCCAGGGGCAAGTGCGGGCGTTTGAAACCCGGCTCACTGAGCAGCAGCAGCGCCTACAAGCCGCCGAAAGGCAGCAGCAAGAACTGGCCTTGCAGCAGCAGCGACTGCAGGAAAAAATTCAGCTCGGCGGTGAGCAAATTCAAACCTTGCGCCAGCAGCAGCAGCAGCAGATCAATCAGCAATCAGCCGTCAATCAGCAGCAGCAAAGCCTCACCGAAACCATTGCCCAAAGTCAGCAGGCTTTAACCATCCTTGACGACCGGCTGAAGCAAGAGAAAAACGCCCGAGACAGCGTCGAGCGCCAGTATAAAGACGAGCAAAACCAGCAGCAGCAGCAGCAGTGGCAGCTTCAAAAGCTACAGGAAACCCAGAGCCTGCGTCAGCAGCAGCTGCACGACCTGCAAGCATCCATTCAAAGACAGTCTTTAGAACTGCCTGATCCCCTGCCCGAAATTCCCCCAGACCTGACGCTAGAAGAGCTGGGCAAATCGCTCAAGTCTTTGCAGCGCCGCTTAGAAGCCCTGGAGCCGGTGAACATGCTGGCCCTCGAAGAATACGGGCGCACCCTAGAGCGCCTGGAAGAACTCACCGAAAAGCTCACCACCTTAGAAGAAGAGCGCACGGAGCTGCTGCTGCGGATTGAAAACTTCACCACGCTGCGCACAGAAGCCTTCCGCGAGGCGTTTGACGCAGTCAACGAAAACTTTCAGACGATCTTTGCCGAACTCTCCGATGGCGACGGCCACTTGCAGCTTGACGATGCGAACGCTCCCTTTAACGGTGGCCTCACCCTGGTCGCTCACCCCAAGGGCAAACCCGTTCGCCGCCTGGCCTCGATGTCAGGGGGCGAAAAATCGCTAACGGCCCTGAGCTTTATCTTTGCCTTGCAGCGCTATCGTCCGTCTCCCTTCTACGCCTTTGACGAAGTTGACATGTTCTTAGATGGGGCCAACGTCGAGCGGCTCTCGAAAATGATTCAGCAGCAGGCCCAACAAGCGCAGTTCATCGTCGTCAGTCTGCGCCGCCCGATGATCGAATCAGCAGAGCGCACCATTGGCGTCACGCAGGCCAGAGGCGCTTACACCCAGGTGCTGGGCATTAACTTAGCAAAAGCGAGCAGCTAGAGGATAGTGGGCAGGGTCGGCCTGAGGAGTTCGGCATTCCCCAGCGGGCAAAGCGTAGGCAATTCGATACAATAGTCAGTTAATAAGGTATAGTCCCTCAAGCTGCGTGATGCCGTTTCGAGGCAATTTTTGAACAGTCATGACTTTTGAACAAAGCCGACTCCGCTCTGACATTGTAGGCACCCAGGTCATCACCCGCAGCAATGGTCGCCGCTTGGGGGTGGTCAGTCAGATGTGGGTGGATTTAGACCGTCTAGAAGTCGTGGCTCTGGGCCTGCAAGAAAATATTCTTTCTAAGGTGATCGCCAGCAATGAGCGAGTCATGCTGCTCAGCGACATTCGGCAAATGGGGGATGTGCTGCTCGTCGATGACGACACCGCACTTGATGGCGATGTTAATACGGCCCCGTTTAGCAGCATTGTTAACAACGAAGTCATTACCGAATCTGGCGAAGTACTGGGCCGGGTGCGGGGCTTTAAGTTTAATGTGATTACCGGCAAGTTAGAGACTTTGGTAGTGGCCTCTTTAGGGCTGCCGCAGATTCCCGATCAGGTCGTGAGCACCTATGAGCTGCCGGTAGAAGAAATTGTCAGCACCGGGCCTGACCGCATCATCGTCTTTGAAGGCAGTGAAGAAAAACTGGTGCAGCTCAGCGTTGGTTTGCTAGAGCGCTTGGGGCTAGGGAATGCGCCTTGGGAACGCGGCCTCAGCGACGGTGCGATGATGCGAGTATCTTCTTCTAATCAACTGCCTTCTGGTATGCGCAATGAGGGCCAGCCGCAGAGCGCTCGTAGCCGCCCCGCAGTAGAAGAGCGGCGGCGTGAGGAATCGCCTCCTCAGCGGATGGAGCAAAGAAGAGAGCAGAGACCGCCCCAGAGAGCCCCTCGTCAAGACGTAGTTGATCTGCCTGTAGAAGATGTGGATGTGGTCGGCGATATTTGGGATGAGCCAGTGAGAGAAGAAGAGCTGATCGAAGCTAAGCCGCTGAATATTCCGAAGAAAAAAGTCATGGAATATGAAGAGGAAACTGACTATTAACACAGCGGTAATACTTCAGTAAAATCGCAGTCAGGCTGGCAGATGTGTGACTAGCCTCACGGTATGATTAGGGCGGCTTTATACTACATTCCTCAATCAGGCAGGCAAGACCAGCAAATGGCTGTGGCGGAATCCGAAAAATTAAAAACGCTGTCGGTGATGGGCCTGCCCGTTCATCAGTCTGAAGACTATGTGGGCTGGCTGCGCCGCCGGGTGGAGCAGCGGCAGGGCACGCACGTGGTAACGCTTAATGCTGAAATGTGTATGCAGGCTCAGCAAGACCCGCAGCTACGCCAGTTCATTGAGAAGGCTGATTTAGTCGCACCTGATGGCTCGGGAATTGAGCTGTACTTTCGGCTGCAAGGGCGATCTGCGATCGCAGCGGCAGTGCCGTCGATCAGGCGCTACCCGGGCATAGAGCTAGCGGCTGATTTACTGGAGAGTCTTGATCCTAATCAGAAAGTAGCTTTTTATGGGGGCAAGCCGGAGGTGGTAACAGCGGCGGCTGAGCGCTGGAGAGCGCGATCGCCCCAACTCAATTTAGCCATCGTTCAGCACGGCTACGCCAAAGGCCCTGCTTTAGATCAGTTCCTCACCGATTTAAAGCAGGTACAGCCAGATCTGATCTTTGTGGGTCTGGGTGTGCCCCGCCAAGAGTTTTGGATTGCTGAGCACCGGCATCTGTGCCCTCAGGCGGTGTGGATCGGCGTAGGCGGCAGCTATGACATTTGGTCAGGCATGAAAGCCCGGGCACCGCAGTGGATGCGCAGCGCTCACTTGGAATGGCTTTACCGGCTCTATCAAGAGCCCTGGCGCTGGCGGCGAATGCTGGCACTCCCTCAGTTTGCCTGGTCTGCGCTCTGGTACCCGTCGCGTTAGGCATCAGCAATTCTTAGCCGAACTATCAACGGTGGCTGATTTAGGGAACCTTGAATTTAGTGCGATCCCCCTTCGGACTTTATTCCCCGAGTCATTCCCGCTATGGTTTCTATTCTCTCGCGTAAGCCTAAAGTTCAGCCGTCTCCAGCCGTCGGTCCAGTCGGTGCTTTCCAGGTAGCAGCGCCTGCTGTGATCACCGCTGAGACTGCGCTCACCGAAGGGCGATCGCCACAGCCAAACGCAGCCGTACCGATCATTGCGCTCAATCGCGTCAGCAAAACTTACGCCAATGGCACCCCGGCTTTACTTGATATCACTCTTACCGTAAAACGGGGCAGCTTTCTCTTTGTCACCGGCCCGTCAGGTGCAGGCAAATCGACGCTGCTCAAGATGCTCTACGGCGAGGAAAACCCGACTGCAGGCAGCATCTGTATCAATGGTCAGGATATTACTCAGCTACGGGGCGATCGCTTAGCCATGCTGCGCCGTCGCATCGGTGTCGTCTTTCAAGACTACAAGCTAATCCCGCGCCGCACCGTCGCCGAGAATGTGGCCTTTGTGCTGCACGCGCAGGGCTACAGCCGCAAAGAAATCAACCGCCGTCTGCCCGTTGCCCTAAAAATGGTTGGCCTGCAAGACAAAGCCGACCGATTTCCCGCTCAGCTCTCGGGCGGCGAGCAGCAGAGGGCCAGCATTGCCCGCGCCGTCGTCGGTACCCCGCCCTTACTCTTAGCCGACGAACCCACCGGCAACCTCGACAGCGACAACGCCCGCCAAGTGATCAATATTTTGCGCAAGCTAAACAGCATCGGCATTTCGGTCGTCATCACCACCCACGACGAAGTCATGGTGCGCCAGCTCAGCTACCCCATCGTGCAGATTCGCGATAGTCGGCTGCATACTCTCAGGTAGCTAACAGATCTGCCGTGCAATCACCCAAGCACCTCTGCCGCTCAGTTCTTCGGCACCACTTCGCGAAGCTGAAAAGTAAGCTATGGATGGTGCTTTTGGTAGAACTCAAAGAATGGCTGACGCAATTAATCTCGCACAAAAGTTTGCTAAGTTTTCTGATCACTGGTCACCGAAAGTGGTGGCCGAGATGAATGACTACCAGTTCAAACTGGTGAAACTTCAAGGGAATTTTGTCTGGCACGATCATGCTGATACAGACGAGGTATTTTTGGTGATAGCAGGCGAAATGAAAATTGAGTTTCGCGACCGTACCGTTACCCTTACGAAAGGTGAGATGGTTGTTATTACGAAAGGTGTGGAGCACCGTCCTCACGCGGAGAGTGAGTGTCAAGCTATGTTAATCGAGCCTCGTGGCGTGGTGAATACAGGCGAGACCGATAGCGAATTCACGGCAGCGAACGATGTGTGGGTCTAGCCCAGGCGTTGGTTGTCGGCCTCCTCGCCTACGATGGATTTCATACTCTCCAGGGCACCCGGAATGCTACGCGGATCGAGGAACATAACTTTGCTACTCTCGCTCTCGCCAATCTGACGGCCCATCGCTAAATATTCTTGGGCCAATATGAACTGCAAGGCTTCACGAGCGTTAGGGTCAGTCTTGATCTTTTGAGCTAGCACCTCTACCGCTTCTGCTGTGGCTTGAGCGCGCAAAACATGCTCTTGCCGGTGGGCCTGAGCGCGCAGCACGATGGTTTTTTGCTCAGCTTCGGCGTCTAAAATCACGGATTTTTGTCGCGCTTCGGCGTCGAGCACGGCAGATTCGGCCCGGCCCCGAGCTGAATTGATGGCCGAATCGCGTTCACCCTCAGAGGTGAGGACGCTGGCTCGCTTTTTCCGCTCGGCGGTCATCTGCAGCTCCATTGAGTCTTGCACAGCTTTAGAAGGGGCAATGTCGCGTAGCTCGACGCGGGTGACTTTTACCCCCCACGGATCGGTAGAAATATCTAGCTCACGTAGCAGCAGTTCATTGATTTCGGCGCGGGCCGTGAAGGTCTCGTCGAGTTCGAGCTGGCCCATTTCAGAGCGAATTTGGGTAAGTATCAGATTGACCATCGCCGCCTGCAGACTCTCTACCTTGTAATAGGCTTTTTCTAGATCGACAATGCGCCAGTAAACAACGGCATCGACGCTGATGGAGACATTATCACGAGTAATGCACTGCTGAGGAGGCACATCGAGCACTTTTTCGCGGATGGTTTGCTTGTAAACCATGCGATCTACAAAGGGGACGGTGAAGTTAAGGCCGGGCTTGAGCTTTTTGCCGTTATAGCGCCCCAGGGTTTCAACCAGCGCTTCGTCGCCCTGGTTGATAATGCGAATGGAATTAGCGGCAACGCCACCGCCGAGTGCCAACATAATTAGCAGTGCAAAGGGGTTCATTGAGATATTAGTTCCTGTATAAGTGGTGTTTTAGCGTGTGGTGGTCTAGCGTGTGGTGGTCTGCTGTAACGTGGGCAAGGGGCGATCAGATTCACCGCAGGGTAGCCAAAGGAATCACAATTAGCGTGTTGCCCTGTCGCTCGACGACAAAGACCTCCTGATCAGGATCGATGGAGACCTGGTCATCGCTACAGCGTGCCTGCCATGAGTTGCCTTCGTAGATGACTCTGCCTGACTGCCCTGGCGGAATGGCGGTGGTGGTTCTCGCTTCGGTCGCGTCTCGCAGGGCGGGAGCGGTGCGGTTGGGAATAAACCGCTTGAGCGCCCAAAAAATTACAACCGAAAGCAGCATCCACAGCGCAATCTGGTAGTTTAGGCTGGGTACTACCGTCGTTAGCAGCGCCACTATAAACGCGCTCACTCCCAGGGCTGACTCAATAAAGGCAGTCGGCAGCAGTATTTCCATTGCGCAGAGCACTGCGCCAATGATTACCCATAGCAAGGCGGCGTTCATAGGGGGGTGCGTGGGCTTGTCGCCCAGAGGTCGTTATAAGTCATTCTATCCATAGCCTAATCCAGCAGACTGATCAGTGTTGACGTACCAGAAATGGAACTTTACTCCCGAGAGAGGCGATCAGATGATCGGCTACTAATTTTTGGCAGCGGCGAGGCGAGTAGGCCTCTAACGAAGGTGATTTGCAGGAAAACATAGCGGTTTCCGGGTGCATTCGGGAACCGCGAGTCACTTTGCTCGTTGCAACATAAGGCTTTCAGCCGGTGTGATGGACCTCAACAAAGTGACCAACGCTATAGCGGCCACCTTGTCTCAATCGCACCAAATTTATTTGCGCTCAATCCCTTTTCCCTTACCATTGACCTAAATTAACGGCACTCGCCCCCGGGCAGTCCTCCTCTATGAACGGCGAAGAGAGCAAATATCCCTTCAGACAGTACGTTTGGGCCTTGGGTCATGGCACCAACAAAATTCCGATTGGCGATCGCGTTGACGGTCGCTATCAGGTGGTAGGCCCCTCTATCTGGCTCGACACCCAGCCCGAGCAGCCGCCCAAAGCGCCCGATCCGGTGCCTAACTTTGCGTTGCCCTACCTCAAAGCCTATGCTTACCAGCTCAATTTGCCGGGTGTCTATGGCATCTGTCACCAGGCATCAGGGGAAGCAGTGCTGCTGCTTAGCAATGTGCCGGTTAACCACCAGGGCCAGCTAATGCCCGTCATTGGCAAAGTCTGGCCGGAAGCCTCCGCCTTTCGTCAGCTCTATTGGCTCTGGCAAATGGTTGGCCTATGGGAGCCCCTGAAAAGTTTTGGAGCTGCCGCCAGCCTGCTGAAAAAAAGCAATATCCGGGTTGAGGCGTGGCGAGTGCGCCTGATCGGGCTATCGGTCAACCCGGGTGATCCGCCTTTGAGCGAGCTGGGCTTGACGTGGCAGCGCTACTATCTACCCGGTGCCAAACCCGCTGTGGCCGAGCTGCTAGTGTCTGTCTGCGAAATGTTACAGGCGGATGAGCCTGACCTGACAGCGATTAAAGCGCAGATCAATGAGCAGCTACTGCAAGCAGCCGCAGGCGCGGCCATTGAGTTTCAGATTGCGGGCGCAACTAGCACTGGACCTAAAAAACCTCGCAACGAAGATGCCTGCTACCCCAGCCGCATAGAGCTAAAGCGCACGAGCGCTGCTGATCTACCGCTGCTGCCTCGGCTGGCGATTGTCTGCGATGGGGTAGGCGGCCATGCGGGTGGTGAAGTGGCCAGTCAAATGGTGGTGCGATCGCTCCAGCTCCAGCTCCGCAGTCTGCTCACCGAAGCGATGGAACAAGAGCAAGCCATTCCTCCGCGAGTCGTCATCGATCAGATTGAAGCGGCCATCCGAGTGGCTAATAATCTAGTCGCGCAGCAAAACGATCAGCAAGGCCGCGCCGACCGCCAGCGCATGGGAACAACACTGGTGATGGCGCTGATTTTGCCGCAGCGGATTGACACCCCCGCTGGCCCTGCAGAAGTCAATGAGCTTTACCTCACTCACATCGGCGATAGCCGGGCCTACTGGATTACGCCCAAACACTGCCAGCTACTCACCGTCGATGATGACATCGCGGGCCGAGAAGTCAGCGCCGGTCACAGCTTTTACGCCCAAGCTTTGCAGCGGTCCGATGCCAGCGCGCTCACCCAAGCCCTGGGCCTGCGCGAATTCGACCAGCTGCGCCCACACACTCAGCGCTTTTTGTTTGACTCTGATGGCGTCTTACTGCTGTGCTCAGATGGCCTCAGTGATAATCATCAGGTAGAGGCATCTTGGGCCAACTATATTGGGCTGATTGTGCAGCAGATTGTGCCGCTTGAAGCTGCCGTAGATGCCTGGATAGAGCTGGCCAACCAAAAAAACGGCCATGACAACGTGGCCGTGGTGCTGGTAAATGTTTACCTGCCCAAAGAAATGGCTGAACCCGGCGCGGCGACCGGCGACGAGAGCAGCACCAGACTGGGAAGGGAGGCCATGCCGCAGCTAGAGGGCGGACGGCCCGCCGGGGGCGTCCCGCCCCAGCCGTTTGCAGAAATGACCGCCGCTTCTAGGGCGCTGCTCTATGGCGAAACTGAAGATGACGATACGCCTCTGACCGCAGAAGAAATGGCCGCTGTTGAGACGCCGCCAGCAGGCAAGCGCTCAGTGGGTCGAAAGCTGATCACAGCGCTTTTGGCGGTGGCTGTGCTGGGCGCGATTGGCGCGATTGGCTGGCTGCTGTGGCGTACTTTTGAACCCTTAAAGTCAGAGCCACCGCTGCCTGAAGATCAGCCAGCGCTACCCGATGCGCCTGAGCCCGATGCCTCTGAGAGCGAAGGGTCTACATAGCCGTTCGCTGAACTCATCATCTGGGCTCAACCGGAGAACGTCCGCTGCTGTGAGAGAATAGATTTCACCCGATAAAGCAGGCTTGTAGAGGGCGCTGCCCTCTTAAATTTGGACAATGCCCTAAGTTCTCAAGCGCTTTTGACCTGTAGCTTCTGTTGATATCTCTCATGAAAGTTGGCGATCGCGTTCGCATCAAATCTCCCCTGACGCTGTTTAATCATCCCAAACACCGTAACCAGCCTCACAATGTCGAAGGCATGGAAGGTACCGTTGCCGCCATTCTTTCCGATTGGAAAGGTAGACCGATCAGCCCTAACTACAAAATTGTGACCGCATTTGAAGTGGAAGGGGCCAAGCGTCCGTTTAAGGCGCACCTGCACGAAGATGAGCTAGAACTGGTGGGCTAGGCATAAGTGGTGGGCTAGGCGTTGAGCACGAGCAGGATTAGCTGGTCTGCTGAGTGGGGCGGATGAGGATGTCGTTGATTTCTACATAGTCGGGCTGACTGAGCACGTAGGCCACAGCATTAGCAACATCAACCGCCTGCAGCACTGGAAACTGGCTGTAGGTTGCTTGAGCTTTTTCAGCGCTCTGATGATATTTCTGCGCAAATTCGGTTTCGACAATGCCGGGGCTAATAGACGAGATGCGAATGCGGCTATCGGCGGCGCGTAGCTCTCGGCGCAGCGTTTCTGTAAGCGATCGCACGGCAAACTTAGTGGCTGAATAAATGCCCGCGATCGCCGGTACCCGGTGCCCCGACATCGAACTGACATGCAAAATATGACCCGTGCCCGCAGGCTGCATCAGGGTGACCGCTTCGCGCGTGCAAATGCACAGAGCCAGCACATTCACATCGAGTATTTCCCGCCAGGCGGCGGTGCTGCCGGTCATTAGCGGCTCTTTATAGCCGAGCCCAGCATTGTTAATCAGCGCATCTAAGCGGCCCCAGCGGCCCTTTACAGCGGCAAAAAAGCTCAAGATCTGAGCCTCATCCCGCAGGTCTACGGTCTGAGCGAGCACGTCAATATCCTGACGGCGCAAGGTCTCAGCGGCTTCTGAGAGGCGATCCTGACGGCGGGCACAAATGGCCAAATCGTACCCGGCAGCCGCCAAGCGTCGGGCGATCGCTAGTCCAATGCCGCTAGAGGCTCCAGTCACGATTGCCACAGGTCTAGAGGGGGTGTCTGTCATCAGCTTAGGGTCACGAGGGGTAAGGATATGAGCAGCGGTTATTTTGAATACAGTGTTTAAAAATTTCGAGCTTGGCCTGTTTTATGAGGAATGGTGTAGATTATATGAGAGGATTGTTACAACCTTTTAAGCAGACTTTTACAGAGAGGGCTAAAAATGGACTTGGATTTTCGTGTTGTGGCTGTGTTATCGCCAGTGCTAATCGCTGCGAGCTGGGCAGGGTTTAATATCTTCAGAGCCGCTCTAGGTCAGGTTCAAGATCTGTTAAACAAAAACAACGCCGTCTAGCCTGTCTATTTAAGCGGTCTGAAAGCGGTCTGACGACTGGCACGATCAGGGCTAGTCATAGGGATCATCTCACAAGGTCACTTCATTTATGAGGTGGCCTTTTGTAGTAGAGCTGACTGCCGGGTATGTCATGACTGGCGTATCTCTAGATGTCCATCTCTAACTGCTTGAGAGCGGGCAGGAGCTGCTCAAAGGCAATGCCCCGGTGACTGTATTTTTCTTTTTCGGTCGGGGTCATTTCGGCAAAGGTTTTACCCTGAGAGCGCACATAGAAAATGGGGTCGTAGCCAAAGCCACCCACACCCTGTCCGGCGGTGAGAATTGCGCCGGGGCAGCGGCCCTCTGTTTCAAGGGCGATGGTGCCGTCTGGGCGGGCGAGGGCAATGGCACAGACAAATTCTGCTCGGCGGTCGGGCTCATCGCCTAGCTCTCTGAGCACCCGATTAATGCGGTCGGCGTCGCTGTGACCGTAGCGGGCTGAGTATACGCCCGGTGCACCGCCTAGCGCCATGACTGAGAGGCCAGAGTCATCGGCGATCGCCCAGTTTTGAGTTGCGATCGCCACTTCCGAAGCTTTCATCCGGGCGTTCTCGATAAACGTTTTACCCGTTTCTTCTACTTCCAAATCCTGCGGCTTGAGCGCTAGTGTCCAGTCCAGCGTCTGCAGATAGTCTTTGAGTTCGGTCAGCTTGCCCGGATTGCCCGTCGCGACGACAACAGTGGCCATAAACTAGGTCGTTAAATCACTTTTTAATTGTAAAGGTCTCAGGTAGCCGCTTGAGAATACAGACGGCAGTTGCTCAGACCAGTCATGGTCGCAGAGTATCGACTGGTCTGAGCAACAAAAACGCTTGGAACGCCCAGAGAATACTGATATTCTGACGGCATTCAGTCCAGTTCTATAAATTAGGCGTTCCAAAATGGCCAACCGACAGACCAGAGCTAGAGCGATCAGCTCCGTCAGCAGTTTCGCCTACGGCTTTAAAGCATTTTTGATGCGCGGCAACGTTGTAGACCTGGCAGTTGCCGTTGTGATTGGGGCTGCTTTTGGGGCAGTCGTCACTTCTTTCATCGAAGATATCATCACCCCTATTCTTCTAAATCCAGCCTTGAAGGCAGCTGGTGCGGAGAACATTGCTGAGCTGTCAGCTGGGGGCATCAAATACGGAACTTTTCTAGCGGCAGTGATTAACTTTGTGGTGATTGGCTTTGTGCTGTTCTTACTCGTGCGCCTGTTTGAGCGCTTTAAGCGCAAAGAAGAAGTCGTGGCTGAGCCCACACCGACTGAAAAGCTAGATCTGACGATGCAGCAGCTGACTGAGACAATAGAGCGTAAGCTGTAGCCCTCCTTTGCTCATGTATTAGTCCCGGCAGCCCAGGCTATCGCGAGTAGCCACGCCGGTCACTGGGTTGACACCCGCCGCGCGATCGCACATCTGCTTTACCTGATAGCGATCCAAAATTGAATCAGAAAAGTCTGCGCCGGTAATTATAGTATTGGCGAAAGAACTGCTGGTAGCGATCGCCTCAATAAAGATCGCATTCGTCAGATCAGAGCCATCAAAAATCACCCGATCAGCAAAGGTCTTTGTAAAATCGACGTTCGATAGATCGGTACGCATAAACGTCGCCTTGGTTAAAATAGTGCCGCTCATATCGGCCCCAGCAAAGTTGGCATCGCGCACTTCCGCCGCTGCAAAGGAGGTGCCCGAGAGATCTTTGCCCGAAAAATCAGCGCCAGACTGATTGGTGAGGGTATAGTCCACCCGGTTGTCCTGCGCCCAGGCAGGGTCACTCATGCCAGTGACCAGCAGTAATATCATCACCGAAACCAGCAGCGCTCTGGCCCCTAGCGTACGCAATAAACTCATCAATGCCCGAACCTCGCTCTAAATAGATTTGCGAATGCTCTGATCATATCGGGTTAAGGGATTTCATCGAGATTTAATACAATAGGAAAATGACTCCCAGGTAGCGCCCACACCAGCAGGACTCGCAACCAAGAAACATGCCGCTTTCGTCACCTGGCTAAATTGCCATGCCCAACCCTAGCGCACAACAGGCAACGTCAATGACCTACACACTTCCTCGCTACCGAAGCTACCAGGACTACTTAGACGATGAGCAGCTCTACGGTGAAAAAGACTATCGCCTGCTCAGTACAGGAGAAGTGATAGAAGTGGCCTCAGAAGATGAATTAAATCGCATCATTGCCTATACCCTTATCGAAGCCTTCTTAAAGGCGTATGGCGTTTCATTTATCAGGCGTATTCGCCGGGGCGATAAAGAACTTCAGGTTCAACCCGTAGGCGACAGATGGGTCAACCGCAAGCCTGACCTGATGGTAATGCAGCCAGAGCACCTGGAAATTACCCGAAAAGCCATCTTCTTTGATATGCCCGCCCCCGCCTTTGTCGCTGAAGTAGTGAGTCCGGGCAGCAAATCTAGCATTAGCTACCAGCGAGACTATGTTTGGAAGCGGCAGCAGTACGAGTGGTGGCAAATTCCGGAATACTGGATTATTGATCCGCATCGAGGCCAAATCATGGTGCTGACGCTCGCCAACAAGACTTATCAGGAAGCGATCTACCAGGGGGGAGACGAAATCATCTCCGCAGCCTTCCCCTTGCTCCATCTGTCAGTAGACGCGCTGCTCACCAAGCCATCTTAGCGATCGCGACAGTGCCCATCTACTCCTTACTCAGCATTTCAGAGAAATCCAGGTTTTCTGAAGCCAGCACCAGAATCGTCGGCGGCAGGCCCTCAGTCCGATCTCTCAGAGTTTGGTAATACTGCGGAAAATCTTCCGAGGGAACGGCTATTCCCAGAAACACTAAATCTGCGGCAGCAGAGGACTTTTGCAGAATGGCATCGAAGGGCCGATCTTCAGCCAGAATGATTTCAGAAGTCGCACCAATGCGCAGGCTGCTGGTCAGACTCTCCATGTTAGTCTGCGCAGCTTCAGCGGCGGCTTGGTTGGGCACTACCAGCTTCAAGCGAATTTCCGCAGCGCGCCACAGCCAACTGGTTCGCAAGAGATAAGCCAAAATTAGCATTAGCCCGCCGTTGGACTGCAGTCCGCCCCACCACACGTCTATCTGGCGCTTTTCATCACGGACAAACATCGGCGGTAAAAAGGATTCAGTATCGTCGGCTTCATTTTTTTCGCCCCGAAAAATAATTACGTTGCGCTGGGCCTCGTGGCAGATCCGAATAGTGTTGCAATAGCGCTCGATGCTTTCGATCTCCGGATTCTCGGTATCGCCTAAAAGCACAGTATTCGGCACCAGCGGCCCCATGCCGTAGGCTTCGATCAGCTTTTGCGCGCCGGTAAACGGATCGTCGGCGGTAATGATCTTGGCGAAAGCCTGGACGCCTTTACGATCTAAAAAGTCGCGCAGGGTGACTTCGGCTTTTTCCTGCTGAGCAATGCTGCGAGAGCCGCTAGGCAGCACGCTGGCGACCGTTATCAGCCCCCGGTTGTGGGTAAAGGCGCGGGCAATTTCGATCAGGTACCACCGTTTGGTCGGCGTGCCTGAGAGGACCAGCAGGTGAGGCCGCCAGTTTTTCGGATCGGCGTTGTCGTCGATGTTGAGCAGGGCCGTTCGTACAATGGTCATCCACACACCCTGGCGCACGTCACCCCAAGTGCTTTCTATCTGCCGACGCTCCAGCCAGAAGTAAATCAGCCCGACGATAATTAGCGCCACAATGGTCGCCACCGGGTTGATCAAAAACATCACGGCGATACAGCCAATCGCGCCTAATAAAGATAGCGACCAAGGCACCTTAAAAGTCGGGCGAAAAGAGGGGCTCTGTAAGAAACCTTCGATGCCCGCCGCGATGTTGAGCACCGTGTAGGTGGTGAGAAAGAACATAGAGAGAACTGGGGCGATCGCATCCAAGCTCCCCAAGCTCACCACTGCCAGCACAATTCCCAGCGTAAAGAGCGTGCCATATCGAGGATCGTCCGTCGGACCATTGCCCTTACCGAGCCAGCGTAATGGCCTGGGCAAAATGTTGTCACGAGCCAGCGCCTGCAAAATTCGCGGTGCGCCTAAAATGCTGCCGATCGCACTCGAAAGCGTCGCCCCCCACACGCCCAGCACAATGGAGTCGATTAAATACTGACCGCCAATGGCAATCCGCTTCATCACCAGCATATCCGGGTTGAGCAGGGCGTTGTAGGCGGTCGGGGTACGGCTGACCAAAATGTAGGGAATGGCCATATAAATGACGTAGCCCACGGCGACAGCGGCCAGCGTGCCCCGAGGGATTGAACGAATCGGGTCTTTGAGGTCGCCTGACATATTGACGCCAGCCATAATTCCGGTTACCGCCGGGAAAAAGACGGCAAATACCGCCCAAAAGCCTACCTTAGGCACCTTTGCCGCGTTGATTGCATCGGAGGGATCAATCGTCACATCGTGACCGAAAAACAGGGCGACTAGCGAGATGGCGATCGCCGCCATAATCACATACTGCGCCTTAATCGCGGCCTCGGCTGAGATCAACGCTAGCGCGGTCACCAGCACCGTCGTAATCAGCGCTACTGGCACAATTGTCAGGTTTGGAAAAATCGTATTGACGCTCTCAGCAAAACCAATGGTGTACAGCGCCACCGAAAGGGCCTGGGCAAAATACAGCGGAATCCCGACTGCCCCCCCGGTTTCGATCCCTAGCGAGCGGCTGATCATGAAGTACGCGCCGCCGGCTCGGATGACTTTGTCAGTGGCGATCGCACTGATCGACAGCGCCGTTAAAAAGGTGATTGAGGTGGCGATCGTCACAATCAGCAGCGTCGGCCACAGCCCCACCTGGCCGACTACCCAGCCAAAGCGCAGATACATGATCACGCCTAAAATGGTCAAAATAGAGGGCGTAAACACCCCGCCAAAGGTACCAAGCCCGGTTGCTTCGTCCTTCGCAGGCAAAGTAGCGGCGTTAGATGAATCTGAAGTCATGAGAGTCCCAGGTGAATTTGGCGATCGCCGCTCTACAGTTTAGAAGGCAGAGGCCCCTTAGAAGATATCAGCGAAGATATCAGTAATTACACAATTCGACTGTTCAGCCGGTGACTCACATTGTAAGAAAATACTCTGTTATTGAGTCTTATGGCCCATTCCCTATCGACACGCTACCCGGCTTATGAGCGAACCCTACCTTTCTCAATGGCAGCGCCTGCTAAAAAATGTCGGTACCTGGCAAGGGTCATTCACGCAGATTTCTCCTGAGGGGAAAGTTTTGGCTGATCTGCCGACTGAGGTGGCGCTGATTCCTCAAGATAATGATCGGGCCATGCGCCAAGAGATTCGTCGCTATCCGCCAAGCGAACCCACCCAAACCACCGTCTTAGAATATCGCTCGCTCAGCCGGTCTACGCTGTTTTTTGAAGACGGCGCATTTTCGCAGGGCACGATCCAGTGGGGCCCTTTTTCCGAATTTGGCGCAGAGCTAGGATTGATTGCGGGCGATCGCCGTCTGCGCCTGGTGCAGCTATTCGAGCAATCCGACCTGAAGCAACTCACGCTAATTCGAGAGCGCTTGCAGGGCTCTGAAACTCCCGAAAGGGAACCGCTAGCGCTATCAGACTTGGTTGGCACCTGGCAAGGGGAATCGGTGACTCAGTATGCCGATCTGCGACCTGAGCAGCAGCAGCACACTCAGCTCACGGTCGAAATGACAGGCGACAAGCAGGTTCGCCAGACAATTACTTTTGGTGATTCGCCGCCGATTCGCTCTACGGGTACGGTCGAGGGCCAAAAAATCTTATTCACAGGCAGATCTCAGCCAGTACAGATACTGCTGCTGCCCGATGGTGCCTCTGCCACCTGTCCGCTGCGCATCACCCCGCGCCAACCGCTATTTTTAGAAGTGGGCTGGCTGCTAGATGCCAATACTCGCCAGCGGATGATTCGCAGCTACGATGCGGCTGGGGCTTGGAGCAGCCTGACGCTAGTCACAGAGCGAAAAAAATGATTGGCAAATCTAGATTAGCGGTGAACCGGGTGTTGTCCGTAAAAGGGAAGCACTGATGCCCATTCGGGGCGATCGCCGCGTTCCCAGCGCCACTTAGCCAAAGCCATCACCCCGCTAACCGAATTCGCCGTCCCCACACCTGCCTCCATAGTGACTTCTCTCAGCGGCTGTTTCCACGTCGCCACGATGTTTGCCCACTCACCTTGCGGAACGACAGCCTCAGCGACTAATGGCGTCAAGTCGCCTGCTTCATCGGGCCGGTAGATAGCGCCATAAACAGCTTCTCGTTTGGCGGGCATAGAGACGGCAACGTCTCCAGAGCAGTCGAAGGTGGTTTGCGCGAGTGATTGAGCGGCGATCGCCGCCAAAGCAGACACTCCAAACAAAGGAATTTCTAGCTGCTGCGCCAATGTCCGCGCTGCCACCACGCCAATTCGAGTGCCGGTGAAGCCGCCTGGCCCCTTTGCCACCGCGATAAAGCTCAAGTCTTGCCATGTGTAGGGTGCGATAAATTCTATGAGCTTGACGTGCAAATGGCTAGAAACATCCCGGCCCAAGTCCCATACCTGATGACGCGCTATCGGCTCTTGTGAATCGATAGCGGCGATCGCCAATCCAAGCTGAGGGCTGGTGGTGTGAATGGCAAGGCCAAGCATGAAAAAACTAAAGTAAAGGAACGTGCTAATGCCTTTGAATCATGCCACGTTGCTAGTACTGCTTCAGCCGAAAGTTCATCATCAGCGGCAAGTGGTCAGAGGCTTCGCCCGCTGCGCTAACGACTTCAGTCTTGAGCACTTCGATGGTGCTGGGCGTGTACCAAATGTAATCTAGCTTGTACTCAGGCTGGTCAGAGGGAAACGTGGCGGCGGCTTTACCCCAGTCTGCTTCAGGCACGGCTGAGACAAACTGCTCAGATGCTGCCATCTCCTTAATAGAGAATTCGGTTTCTTCCGCTCGATTAGGTGAGCTATTGAAGTCGCCTAGCACAATCACCGGGTAGGTTTTGGCGTAGTCCTCAGCCAGCGATCGCACAAACCGGGTCTGACTAACCCGAGTCGGCTCATCAAACGCTTCTAAGTGAACGCTAATCACAATGAGAGTTTTGTCGTAGAGGGAAATTTCTGCTACCTGAGCTAGCCGGTCTAAATAAAAAGCGTTGTAGTAAAAAGGATTGCTGGCAACTTTTTCTAGCACCACCCGACTGTTTTTTTGAATAGGAAAGGGCCAGCGGCTGAGAATGGCCTGACCAGAGAGAATTTTGCCAAAGTGCGCCGACAGCGGCCAGAAGGGAAACGGCACGTAGTTTTTGTCCCAACTGATGGCGATCGCGCCATTAATCAGGTCTAATCCTTGAGCGATCGCCTTCGCTTGATTCACGCCGTAAGAACGCTTCGAGTCAAAATCAATCTCCTGAAAGGCCACAATATCTGGCTTAACCTGCTTGAGAGCCGCGATTACCTGTCGCTGATTTGCCTCAAAAAAATCTCTGTCGGTTTTAGCCGTCGTATTATTTGCCAGCCCTGAGAGATAGCCCAGGTTATAGCTCACAATGGTATGACTAACCTCATCTAGCATTACCACCTCGCCCTCGTTCAGACCACCAGCGGAGTAGTTGACAGTAGCCGCATAGTTTTGCTTGTTGCCGCTGCCGGAGGTGCCCCAAAAGTAAAAAAGCGCGATCGCCGCTGTCGGCAATCCCACCAGCAAACCTAGCCCTTTCAATAGCATTTTCATCGCCTTATCCGCCCGGTACTCTGTCTAAAACAACGTATTTTGGTAGGATGATTCCCGCTGGGTAATCTGTGGGTGCGATGGCGAAGCCGCTCCTGTGGAGCATCGCCGCTTTGCCTACTTCTTTCGGAGCTGCTAGATGTCCATCAAAAATGTAATTTTCTTCGGTTTTCTAGGATTTATCCCGGTTTCCCTGGCGGCTCACTTTTTAGGCTGGGGCGACTTGATTGTATTTGTCACCGCAGCTTTAGCCATTATCCCACTCGCCGGGTGGATGGGCGCTGCCACCGAAGAAATCGCCATCGTCGTCGGCCCCTCGCTAGGCGGGTTAATGAACGCCACCTTTGGCAACGCCACCGAGCTAATCATCGCCATTTTCGCTCTCCGAGCGGGCCTGGTAAATGTCGTCAAATCCAGCATCACTGGCTCCATCATCAGCAACCTGCTGCTGGTGATGGGCCTTTCCATGCTGCTGGGCGGCCTCAAATTCAAAGAGCAAACCTTTCAGCCCACCATCGCCCGCCTCAACGCCTCTTCGATGAACTTAGCAGTCATTGCAATTTTGCTGCCCACCGCCGTCGACTTCACCTCGACCGGAATCGAACAACCGATTTTGCAGCGCCTTTCTATCGCAGTGGCCGTCGTGCTCATGCTGGTATACGGCCTCACCCTGCTATTTTCGATGAAAACCCACGCCTACTTGTACGACGTTGGTATGGCGGAAGCCCCAGTCGAAGGTACAGATCCTGAGTCAAATTCTCACGCGGAGAAAGCCCATGAAAACGGACATGAGGAGCATGGCGAAAAGCCCAACCTAAAGCTTTGGGTCGGCGTGCTTTTGGCCGCGACTTTGGCCGTAGCGATAGAATCCGAATTTTTGGTCGGCACTTTAGAAGTCGCCTCTAAGCAGCTAGGGCTTTCTGAACTATTTACCGGCGTCATCATTCTGCCGGTAATTGGCAACGCCGCCGAGCACGCCACCGCCGTCACCGTCGCCCTCAAAAACAAAATGGATCTCTCCGTAAACGTCGCGGTCGGCTCCAGCCTACAAATTGCCCTCTTTGTCGGCCCGCTACTCGTCATCATCGGCGCACTCATGGGCCAGCCGATGGACTTAGACTTTAATAATTTTGAACTGCTCTCGGTGGTCGTTGCCGTACTGGTCGCCAACTCCATCAGCGCCGATGGCAAATCCAACTGGCTAGAAGGCACGCTGCTACTCGCCACTTACGCCGTCATCAGCCTATCTTTTTACTTTCATCCAGTAATTGAGGGCATTGGCTGAGCTTGACTGTAGAGATGCGTCCCAATCCCACTGACATCTGACCGAACGCCTATCCACATAAAACTTGTCTCAATAGTCAATTTTCTAATCAACTCTGCGAGACCAGTAATATTACTGATTAAACCCATGCTTTTTGCTGGGTGACGAGGGTACAAGATTAGAACCGAAAGAATTCGGAATATTGCCTCACTTTGCTTATTACGGACTCCGCCACTAGCATAAGTAAATACAAAATCTAATCTTCTAATCTTCAGAGAATCACGGATGTTTTCCTGATTAGCCCAAAATACGTTTTGTTAGGTCTCGTTATAAGAATAGAGCTGTTTTCTGTCTTCTTAGTCTCATCTTAAGTTGGTGCTGGGCAATCTTAATCTACGCTGAGCTATGCCAGTGAAAAGTAGGGAAGGTGCCTTTCATGTCTTTTTTAATTGTTG
Source organism: Leptolyngbya sp. BC1307 (assembly GCF_002286735.1). Taxonomy (GTDB): domain Bacteria; phylum Cyanobacteriota; class Cyanobacteriia; order Phormidesmidales; family Phormidesmidaceae; genus Phormidesmis. The sequence continues at coordinate 11,468 of NZ_NRTA01000023.1, read as the reverse complement.
TCATAATCGCTAGTGCTGTCCTCCTACCAAGCTCTGTCCTATATACAGCTTTTGTACATAAATCCCTGAAAGGGAAAAACAAGGTTGCAGCAGCGGCTCGGATATGGCTGTTTTCGATGACTCTGATAGCCATAGCATGGGTGTTCATCAATATGCTGGCTCTTGGCCCCCTCTTTTGCAGAGATTTTAACGATTCAAGGGGTTATTGCCCAAGCTCTGACAATGCGAACAGCTTTGTTTGGACAGCTTATAAGTATATTGCTCCGATTGCTTCTGGTGTAGCGACAGGCTACTTCATAAAGTTTGGGATTCCTAAATATAGAGACCGAAAAACGGATTTACCCTGAGGCCTAACCAGAAAAAGCGAAAGTATTAACTTTTCCGATCTCAAGTTGACGCCCATGAATGGGCCGCAGCACGCTGGTTTCTAAATCTGGATCGGTTGGGTTGGGTTCTGTGGGTACGTAGGTATGCCGTTCCAGTGGCTAAAGTCGAATCGCTCTACTGGGTAGCGGTAGCTGCTGCCGTTCTCAACCTCGATTTCTAGCGATCACGCTACTGCCAGATATTGAGCCGCTATGGGCTTGAGCTTAGAAATAGTCTGGTAGCTCTTTCACTTCCTGTCACGGCTTGTACCTTAACCAACGTCCGTTTCAGTTCGTTCAGATAGTGACGCCCTCCAAGCGCTCTACCAGTCCGACATCTATCTTGCGGTATGGCTAGGTTTCTTCGCTGTCGTTGACTTTGCCGAAGCGGCGATCGCGCTTCTGAAATGCCTTCATTGCCTGGTGAAACTCGTCCGTATCAAAATCAGGCCACAGCGTATCGGTAATGTAAAACTCCGAATAGGCGAGCTGCCACAGTAGAAAATTGCTGATGCGCATTTCGCCGCTGGTGCGGATTAATAAGTCGGGGTCGCTGATGTTGGCGGTATACAGGTGGCGGCTAAAGAGCGATTCGTCAATATCTTCGGGCTGGAGGTGGCCCTGCTGGACTTGGGTGGCGATCGCCCGACAAGCCTGCAAAATCTCTTGCCTGCCGCCGTAGTTCGTCGCGACCGAAAAGCGAATGCCCTGATTCGCCTGCGTCATCGTCACCGCCCGGTCGATTTCTCGCTGTAGCGTATCCGGCAGCGCCGCTAAGTTGCCGACAAACTGAATGCGCACATCCTCCGCCATCATTTCTTTAATTTCTTGACGCAGCACTCGCTCAAACAGCGTCATCAAAAAATCGACCTCGTGCGTTGGCCGGCCCCAATTCTCAGTCGAAAACGCATAGGCCGTCAGCGCCCCCACGCCCCAGTCCCGGCAGCAGCGCAGCAGCTTTTTGAGCGTATCGACGCCCTTGCGATGGCCCATGATGCGCGGCAGACCCCGTCGTTTCGCCCAGCGCCCATTGCCATCCATAATGACCGCGACATGCGCAGGCATCCGGCCTTGCTCCAAGTCTTGGGGCAGCGCGGTCGAAGCAGTAGAGACACTAGAATTAGCTGTCATTTCTCTTCCTGGGAGTGGGGCGGGGCAGCTTGCGCTTGACAAAGCTGAGATAGTTAAGACCCTTCAGGCTCAGCCGTCGGCCCAAACTGCGTAGCTGTGGAGCAACGGTATCACCATCTACTGAGGGCGAAAATTTATCAAGTAGCAATTCTCTCAGTTTGCTGCTGGTCAGCGGTCGGTTTAAGACGCCCTGCTCGGCAACCGAAATTGAGCCGGTTTCTTCAGAAACAACGACACAAAGGCAGTGCTCTACCCGTTCGGTAATGCCCATTGCTGCCCGGTGCCGGGTGCCGAGTTGCCGGGAGGCGTCTTTTTCAGAGATGGGTAAAATCACCCCTGCTGCTAATATTCGTGAGCCCCGAATCAGCACAGCCCCGTCGTGCAGCAGCGTCGTAGTCTGAAAAATGGTTTGCAATAGCTCGCGTGACAGGTCGGCATTGAGCCTGACGCCCGGCACCGAAAAATCAATCTCCTCAATCGGTTCGTCAGTTTCTAAAATCATCAGCGCCCCGGTGCGATTTTGCGAGAGCCCCTTAACGGCTTCTACTAGCTCGTCAATCACGTTATTGGCCGTGGACAGGTGGCTTTCTTGAGCGGCAAAGAGCTGGGCAACTTCACCGCGTCCGAGCTGCTCTAGCAGCCGTCTAAATTCGGGGACCAGCATCATCGCCAGGGCGACCGATGCCCCTAGCAGCAGCTTTTCCATGACAAAATGCAGCAGCTGTAGCCCGAGCACTCTGCTCAAAAGTGTGGCTGCCATGAGCATAATCAGCCCCTGCACCATCCACGTCGTGCGGCGATCGCGAATCACCAGCAGCACCATGTAGACCAGCGCAACTACTAAACCAATATCAATGATGGTGCGCAAGAGTCAGACCTGTTTCACCGTTATCGCCATTTAAGCACCGCGCCAGCGCCGTCAACTGCCGTTGACTGCCTCAACTGTTTCAAGCATCTTCCCACAGGGCGGCGGCTGCCCCGCTGGCAAAATTCCTTATCGCGCAGGCTGCAGCGACTCGGGCAAGCAGTCTTGCCGCACTAGGTCGGCATAGGTCTCCCGGCGTAAAATCAGCGCGGCCTCACCCTGATTGACCAAAACGGCAGCAGGCCGGGGCACCCGGTTGTAGTTAGAGGCCATGCTGTAGTTATATGCGCCGGTCGCAGGCACCACCAGCACTTCTCCAGCCGTTAGCGGCGGCAGACTGGCCGACTCAATCACCACATCGCCCGATTCGCAATGCTTACCGGCGACGGTAACTGTTTCGCTCAGGGGCGCAGACATCTGGCTAGCGGCCAAAATGCGATACACCGACTGATAGGTGATCGGGCGCGGATTGTCGGACATGCCGCCATCGACAGCAACGTAGTTACGGATGCCCGGCACCGTTTTTTGTCCGCCCACGGTGTAGGCCGTAACGCAGGCAGAACCGATCAGCGATCGCCCTGGCTCACACAGCAGCTTTGGCAGCGGCAAGTCGCGCGCCTGACAAGCCGTCACCACGCTTTCGCAAACGGTCTTAGCCCACTGGTCAATACTGGGCGGATCGTCCGACTCGGTATAGCGAATGCCCAAGCCGCCGCCAATGTCTAGCTGCTCAATCGGCAGGCCATAGCGGTTAGCCGTTTGGAACCAGCCTGCCATCACGTCAGCCAGGTCGTGATGAGGCTGCAGCTCAAAAATCTGTGAGCCAATGTGAGCGTGCAGACCAACGCAGCGCAGGCTTGCTTTCCGCTCAGCGATAAAGGCAAACACTTCCTCTAGCTGGTCGGGATCAAAGCCAAACTTGCTGTCAATGTGGCCGGTGCGAATGTATTCGTGCGTGTGGCACTCAATGCCAGGAGTGAGCCGCAGTAAAAGGGTGGCTGCTTTGCCCGTTTGCTGTGCGAGCTGGTCGAGCGACTTTAGCTCATGCCAGTTATCGACAACGATGTGCGCACCTGCCGCTAAACCCAGAGTGAGTTCGTCTAGAGACTTATTATTGCCGTGAAAGTAGAGATTTTCGGGTTGGGCTCCAGCCTCTATCGCGGTTTGCAATTCACCGCCTGAGACCACGTCAATGGCAATGCCTTCTTGGGTGGCGATCGCACACACGGCCAAACAGCTCCAAGCCTTAGATGCGTAAACAATCAGCGATTCGTCTGGATAGTGCCGCGCAAACGATTCCTTATATTGACGGCAGGCCGTCCTCAGCGTGTGCTCATCTAAAATATAGAGCGGCGAACCAAAGGTTTCGACCAGCGCCACCACATCGCAGCCGCCCACCGTCAGATGATCGTCGTCGTTCACATCTGCGCTCAGCGGCAGCAGACGCTGGTTGGGAGAAGCAGTGGTCGGGTCAGCCAGGTATTGTCGGCTAGACTCCTGCCGACCTGACGCCGGGTGACGAGAGCTTTCAGGCGTAGCTGAGATAGTGGAGACCATAGCGGGGCGAAAGGTAAATAGACTTTAGTTAATCAGTGTACAATTTTGGCCGACCTGTGCGCGTCAGCTTCTGGGCCATACTCTGGGAGCCAGTCTATTGCCTTTTTTTACCTGCCTACCGCTGATAGAAGCCGATCTGCCCGCCGTCCTGGCGCTCGATCAGCGCTGCCTGGGCGGATTGTGGACGCGCTCAGGCTATCAGCGAGAACTCGACAGTCCTCACAGCGATCTGCAGGTGCTGGTCAGTTCGGCCAATGCTGCTGATTTGACTCGCCCGAGACCCGCTGATCTGGCCGCCCATGAGCTAGCCAGTCAAGACATCAAAACATCATCGTCGCTTGCCCTCATTGGCGTTGGCTGTCTGTGGGCCATTTTAGAGGAGGCGCATATTACGACGCTGGTGATAGAACCGGCCAACCAGGGCCAAAAGCTGGGCCAGCTGCTGCTGTGTGATCTGCTGCTGTGCGGCTATCACCGGGGGCTAACCCGCGCCACCTTAGAAGTGCGGGCCTCCAATCAGAGCGCCCTCAGCCTCTATCAAAAATTTGGCTTTCAAATAGCCGGAGAGCGCAAGCGCTATTACGCCGATGGCGAAAATGCTCAGATTCTATGGTGCAGCGGACTGCAAAGTGAGGACTGTCTGGCCCAAATCAGGCGGTACCAGCAAGAGGCGATCGCTCACCTCAGCGCAAACCAGCACGTCTTCCTAACATCAGGCTTCCTGACATAGAAACTTTCCACCGTAAAAGCTTTAAGTATTTTCAAAAATCTTCGATCTCCAGGTCTGACCGACACTGAATTTAAGAAAAACTTGTTCAAACCGTTACCGCCTGAAATAGCACTTTGTGCATCTCCAATCAGCCGCTTCCTAACGTCGGCTCAAAATAGATTTTTTATCTGCTAAAAAGGCAGTTTCCTCTGAGGGTAGTGAATACCGCCACCGTCCTCTGAAATTTTGCTGTGCTAGAATCAGCCTAACCAGCCAGCAGCAGGTGATGGAATACCGCCATGTTTGAACGCTTTACAGAAAAGGCCATTAAGGTCATTATGCTCGCCCAAGAAGAGGCCCGCCGCCTCGGTCACAACTTTGTGGGTACAGAGCAAATTCTTCTAGGATTGATCGGAGAAGGGACCGGAGTCGCCGCCAAAGTACTGAAATCCATGGGGGTCAACTTAAAAGACGCTCGGATTGAAGTCGAAAAAATCATTGGCCGTGGCTCTGGCTTTGTCGCCGTTGAGATCCCATTTACCCCCCGGGCTAAGCGCGTTCTTGAGCTATCGCTTGAGGAAGCCCGTCAGCTTGGGCACAACTACATTGGCACAGAGCACTTACTGCTAGGTCTCATCCGCGAAGGCGAAGGCGTTGCTGCCCGCGTCCTCGAAAATCTAGGCGTCGATCTTTCTAAGGTACGCACTCAGGTCATTCGCATGTTGGGAGAAACTGCCGAAGTTTCTAGCAGCAGCGGACAGGGCCGCACTAAGACGCCAACGCTAGACGAGTTTGGCTCCAACCTGACTCAGATGGCCATTGACGGCAAGCTCGACCCGGTCGTAGGCCGTCAGAAAGAAATTGAGCGCGTCATCCAAATTTTGGGCAGGCGTACTAAAAATAACCCCGTGTTGATCGGTGAACCCGGCGTGGGTAAAACCGCTTTAGCTGAAGGGCTAGCTCAGCGCATCGGCAATGGCGACATTCCCGATATTCTTGAAGATAAGCGCGTCGTTACGCTTGATATCGGTCTATTAGTAGCCGGTACCAAATATCGCGGCGAATTTGAAGAGCGCCTGAAGAAAATCATGGATGAGATTCGTTCCGCTGGGAATGTAATCCTGGTGATTGACGAAGTGCATACGCTGATTGGTGCAGGTGCGGCTGAAGGCGCAATCGACGCGGCCAACATTCTCAAGCCTGCCCTCGCTCGCGGTGAGTTGCAGTGCATCGGCGCAACCACGCTCGATGAGTACCGCAAGCACATTGAGCGAGATGCTGCTCTAGAGCGCCGCTTCCAGCCAGTGATGGTAGGTGAACCCAGCGTTGATGAGACGATTGAGATTCTTCACGGATTGCGCGATCGCTACGAGCAGCACCACAAGCTAAAGATTTTAGACGAGTCTTTAGAGGCCGCTGCCAAGCTTTCTGATCGCTATATCGCTGACCGATTCTTACCCGATAAGGCAATTGACCTGATCGACGAAGCCGGTTCGCGGGTGCGCCTGCTCAACTCTCAGCTGCCCCCGGCGGCTAAAGAGCTAGACAAAGAGCTGCGCCAAGTGCTCAAAGACAAAGACAACGCCGTGCGCTCTCAGGACTTTGACCAGGCCGGAGAGCTGCGTGATCGCGAAATGGAAATCAAGTCTGAGATCCGGGCGATCGCTCAAAACAAAAAGACCGAAGACGAAGAAAATCCTAAAGAAACCTCGCCTGAGGTAACTGAAGAGGACATCGCCCACATTGTCGCCTCTTGGACGGGCGTACCAGTACAGAAGCTCACTGAGAGCGAGACTGAAAAGCTGCTGCACATGGAAGATGTGCTCCACCAGCGCCTGATTGGTCAAGACGAAGCCGTCAGAGCCATCTCTAAGGCTATTCGCCGAGCGCGTGTGGGTCTTAAAAACCCCAACCGACCGATTGCCAGCTTTGTCTTCTCTGGCCCCACGGGTGTCGGTAAAACTGAGCTAGCCAAGTCGCTGGCGGCTTACTTCTTCGGCGCAGAAGAAGCGATGATTCGCCTCGACATGTCCGAATTTATGGAGCGCCACACGGTCTCTAAGCTGATTGGTTCGCCGCCGGGCTACGTTGGCTATAACGAGGGTGGTCAGCTCACTGAAGCAGTGCGTCGTCGTCCATACACTGTCGTTCTCTTCGACGAGATTGAGAAGGCTCACCCCGACGTGTTTAACATGCTGCTGCAAATCTTAGAAGACGGTCGTCTGACCGACGCTAAGGGCCGCACAGTAGACTTTAAAAACACGCTGCTGATTCTCACCTCTAACATTGGCTCCAAAGTCATCGAAAAAGGTGGCGGCGGTCTGGGCTTTGAGCTAGAGGCCGACCAGGCAGAGTCGCAGTACAACCGGATTCGCTCCCTGGTCAACGAAGAACTCAAGCAATACTTCCGCCCAGAGTTCTTAAACCGGCTCGACGAGATTATCGTCTTCCGTCAGCTCACCAAGGACGAAGTCAAAGAAATCTCTGTCATCTTGCTCAAAGAGGTCTTCGTCCGCTTAGAAGAGCAGGGCATTAGGCTGGAGGTGACTGAGAAGTTCAAAGATCGACTGGTCGAAGAGGGCTATAACCCCAGTTACGGCGCTAGACCGCTACGCCGCGCAATCATGCGACTGCTGGAAGACAGCCTGGCTGAAGAGATCCTCTCGGGTCGCATTAAAGACGGCAGTACAGCCGTCGTCGATGTCGGTGAAGATGGCAAGATTGTCGTGACTTCATCCATTTCAGAGAAGCGAGAGCTGATTTCAGCGGCTGACTAACTGGCCGATTGGCTGGCCATGTGGTCAGCCTGTAAAGCACAGTCAAAACCAGTCAAAACCGGGTGCCCTTGAGATCTATACATCTCAGGGCACCTTTTTAGTGGGCAAAGTGACCAACGCTATAGTGGCTAACCGCCCGCTAGCGAGAATTTTTGTAAATAGACGTAACGCTTCCTTGTGCTGCCAAGCAACGAAAATCAATAATTGACATAGAGGTTGCGGACTACCTAAGGGTAAGTATTGCTCAGCAACCTGCCATAGTTTTAAAGAACATAGCTGGAAAGTTACCATGATTGGTGGGATATTCGAGACGATTGGTAAGACGATAGGACTCGGTAAAGAAAAGTATTTTCTAGAACTTGATGACGCTGCTGAAAAAGGCGTGAAAAATTTGAAATCAACCGCCTCTAAAGCGGCAAAAGCGACCGTGGAGACTGCCAAAGATGTCTCTGCTGAGGTTGTCAGTAAGGTGCAGTCAGCCACTGACGAGACAGCAGACAAAGCCCGAGCCGCTGCCGATAAGGGCAAAAACAAGGCGAAGAAGGCAGCCAATAAAGAGGCCGATCAAAGGTCAGCTCAGCCAGCGTCGTCTGAGAATGGCGCGGCATCGGATTCTCCAGAGCCATCGGCTCAATCTCAGCCGCGCTCGGCAGAAGAGATTATTGTGAGTGCGATCGCCGCTGCTAGCAAAAAGACCGACAGCGAAGGCAATGCGGTAGACGACAGCCCTACCAACTTCGCGACTGACTACCTCATGCCGGCTGCTAACGGCAGCCGTCGCCGACCGGGGCCAAGCTTCGCATCCTTTAAAGGCATGGCTAAAGAAGTTAACCCCCGTTTAAGAGGCTAACGCTCAGCTCAGCAGCCATCTGCTAAGCCATGTGCCCAGCGGTAACAAGTCAAAAGCATCGGCTAGGAGACCCCGTACGCTCTTTGCCGATGCTTTTTTGCACCAATACGCAGCGGCCACTCGTTAGATCGCTCTCATCACCGCCCTAACGAGTGGCATAAGCGGCCATAGGCTCTTTGATAAAGCGGATGTACAAATGCTTAAAGGTAGAACGCAGCACTCTCGGCGCACCGAAGTCTATCGGCATCATCTTCTCAGGTAGCTGCCAGTCTGCAATCTTCAGGTCTGCAGGCTGCATCAGCGGAAATTCGATGGCTGAGAGCTGCGGACAAAGGCCCAGCCGCTGCGACGCCACCAGCGTTGGAATGCGCTCAGGGGCTACGCCCAAAATTTCTACCATCGCCCGGTCTAGCGCAAATACATTATCAGCGGCGGCTAATACGCCTAAGGCTCTGGGTTCGCCGCCGCTAGGCCCATTGCCTTCATGGCCGATAATGCCGTCAAGGATGGTTAGTTCGGGAGCGATCGCCCGCGCTGTCTCTACCAGCATGGTGCCAAAGCGATCGCTGTCTTTACCGGCTTCCATATGCCACCAGGCTTTCATCTTGCCGGGCACGCAGCCAAACAGATTTTTCACCCCCAGCGTCACCGTCAGCTGAACGTGAGATTTTACCTTGGGCAAATTGATCACCACATCGGCGGCCATCGCCTCTCTAGAGAGCAAAAGGTTGTCAAACTCTGCGCTTTCAATCGGGTAGCGCTGGCCGTGCATCTCTTCAATTGGCAGATCGGCTTTGTTGGCCCATTCCAGCAGGCCGTTGGCTTCGGCCACGCCGCGAGCACTGCCAAAAGCAGGACTATCGCCTAAAAAAGGGTTACCGCCAGCGGCCTGCACGAGCTTGGCAACGCAGTACACTATCTCAGAGCGGGTTGTGCATTCTTTGGTGGGGCGAGCGCCGGTGAGCAGGTTGGGTTTGAGCAGGACGCGATCGCCTGGCTTTACAAAATGCTCGATGCCGCCCATCGGTGCTAGCAGCGCGACCAAATGCTGATGCAACGCCTCAATCTCGTAGGTTTCTGCGCGAATCAAACTGACTGATGGCATAGCATTTCCTGATATGGCTTTCAATTTGCAGATTACCCCGATGCGAAGAACCTCTCAATGTTAACTTTTTGGGCAAAGACGAGCGGCACCTGGGTGAATATTGCGCTGGTGCTGCTGGGTACTGGCTGCGGACTTTTGCTGCGCGATCGCCTATCGCCAAGAATGCAGACCATGATTACCCAGGCCGTCGGGCTGACGACTATATTTATCGGTATCTCAATGGCTCAAGCCCTCTCAGAGGCAAGCGCTGGTGGCGTAGAGGGAGTAATTTTGGCTTTGCTCTCCCTGGTCTTTGGTGGACTGCTGGGCGAATGGTGGCAAATAGAAGCGCGGCTGGTTGATTTGGGGAATTGGTTGAAGACTAAATTTCGAGGCGGCAGTCGCTTTACCGAGGGCTTTGTGGCCGCTAGCCTGCTATTTTGTATTGGCCCGATGGCGATTTTGGGCAGCTTGAACAATGGGCTACTGGGAGATGGCACCATTTTAGTTGTCAAGAGCACGATGGATGGCCTGGTTTCTGTGGCGCTGACGGGCACCTACGGCATTGGCGTTGGCTTTTCAGTGCTGCCGGTACTGCTCTATCAGGGCGGGCTTTCTCTTCTAGCGAGCGGATTGGCTCAAGCTATTCCCGACCCAACTACCGCACCGAGCATCTTGCTAGTGACTGGCATCGGCGGCATTATGATTTTGGGCTTGGGCATCAATCTGCTAGACGTGGGCAAAATCCACGTCGCTTCCTTTTTACCTGCCTTAGCACTCGGGCCACTGACCAGCTGGCTGGCGCAAACCCTTACATAATCTCTCTAGGCGGGCTTTAACGGCGGCCTCGCTTGAAGGAAATTTGGTATCTACCGACGCATTGAATGAGTGGACGATGTTGATGATTGTCTTGGCTTCGTCGTTATTGAATACGCCGTCTAGCCCTGCTGTGTGGGTGTCGGTGTGAGGCGACTCGAGCAGGCTGGGGTCCACTTCAGAAGCCGCTGGCGCGCGGGGCAGTGTGGATGAGGCTTTCGGCTTTGGTGGCGTGAGAGTAGAGGGTGGGGGGGAATCGCGGAGGAAGGTGAAGTTTGTCATAGGAGTAAGAATATATATTCGACGGTGGTGGGTTTATCCTTCGTCTATATCGTCAATCATTGTTCGTATAACGGTTGCAAGCTCAGGAATATTTGTTTGGCAAATATTAAAGACTTCGTTCGCGTCAAGGTCAAAGTAATGGTGAGAAAGGATGTCTCTCATTCCTTTTGCGCCGCGCCAATTGACGGATGGGTAGCGTTTTAGCAGTTCTCCATCCGTTTCATAGTCAATTTTCTTCAGGTTTTCGCCAATGGCAATCAGCATCATGCCAATGGCGTCTAGCATATCTGTTCCGCTTTCGTTATCTAAGAAATCGCTCGGAGATTTTATGGAAGAAAAGCGTCGGTTAACGCGCTGTAGCGCTTCTTCTATTTGAATCAGCTTTTCGTGAATGAGGGATGGATCAGACATACACCGCTTCCTTTTCGATTCTGGCTTTCAAATAAGTATTCATTCGCTCTCGGTAGCGCACTAAGTCAACGGAGATCTTAAGCTCGGCTTCTAGGTCTTCTTTGATATTTACAGAGATGAATAGATTAGGCTGCTCTATCTCGAAAACGACATCTACATCGCTTTGGGCTGTGGCCTCGTCTCGTGCGACTGAACCGAAAATTCCTAGATGAGTCACGCCGTATTTTTCTTTCAGCACTGGCTTCATTTTGCGCAGCACTTCTAAGACTTGGCTGCGCTGCGGTGCGGCTTTATGCACTTCTTGAGATGGCTTTGTCATAATCAACATTGAAAGCATATATGGAAATTTTAGGGGCTTTAGTGATTTTCAAACAGTTGGGTCTAGAGATGACGAATTTTGCGATCGCGATCGCGTGGTAGAAGTCTCGGGCTGGCATGGGTTAGAGGTCGCCTTTGAATGCGCGTTGGAGAAGGGAGTTGAAGAGATTCTGTTCATGACTGGACAGTGCGAAGTTTTTCTTGAAGTGCGAAATGCGATTCTCCATAGGAGAGGCGGAGCCAACGCTAAAAGTAACGAACATCCCTATACCCAAGGGGCAAGGAATGTTCGAGACTGGTTGA
>NZ_NRTA01000022.1 GCF_002286735.1 Leptolyngbya sp. BC1307 | reverse complement strand
ACTATCAATGCACCCATATTCGCTACACTCCAATAAAATAAAGCTTTACAGTCTCTCGATTCTCCTGAGAATATAACATCATATTTAGGTCACACCCGATGTAGGCTCCTTGCAGACGAGGCTGCTGCTCAGATTGTTACATTTTTATAGGAAGGCATGGAGGCTAGCTCTATATTTTTATATCTGTATTTTTATAGAGGTATCTTTGCCGTGATCGCGAATAATGCAGAAGCCTACAGACATTGCCAATAATCTGCCGCCGGGAGAAGCCGTGCTGAACTTTCGCCTGGGCTGCGCGGTGTGGGCCTTTAAAGACTGGGTGGGCAATTTTTACCCGTCTGGCAGTAGAGCAGCGGATTTTTTGCGGCTGTATGGCGATCGCCTCCTAACCGTAGAGGGCAACACGACTTTTTACTCGGTGCCTGCACCGGAGATGGTGCAGCGGTGGGCCACTCATACGCCAGCTGAGTTTCGCTTTTGCCCCAAGCTGCCGCGCACAGTGACGCATGACGGGCCGCTGATGGCTCATTTGCCAGCGGCGCTGTCGTTCTTATCGCTAATGCAGGGGCTGGGAAATCGGCTGGGCCCGGTTATGGCTCAGCTGCCGCCTAGCTACAGCCCGTCTGCTATTAGCGATCTGGCAAATTTTTTAACGGCCTGGCCCCGCGAGACTGCGCCGATTGCGGTCGAGGTACGCCATAGAGATTGGTTTGCTGAGCGACCAGCCGCTGAGCTGACAGCCTTGCTGACCCGGTTAGGCGTTGGCCGGGTGCTGCTAGATACCCGCCCGATTTACGCCTGGGAAGCCGAAGGCGATGCCGATCCGCAGCTGCTCTCCAATCGCCGTAAGCCTAAGGTGCCGCTGCAGCCGTTAGTGACCGCCGATTTTGCGTTGGTTCGCTACATCAGTCATCCGCGCCTGATGCGCAATCAAGACTATCTAGCTACCTGGGCCAGACAGGTGAACGATTGGCTAGCTGCGGGTAAGCAGGTTTACTTTTTTGTACACTGCCCGATGGAGGTAGAATCGCCTGCGATCGCTCGCTACTTTCAAACCTGTTTAGAGGCCATTGACGCGCCCATTCCGCCCCTTCCCTGGAACCATCTGGCCGAGCCGCCTGATCAGCTCGCGCTGTTTTAGCTAGCAGCGATGAGGGCCGGTGGAGACGCGACAGTTGAGGCCGCTTGAGACAGGCGCTGGCTGCTCAGTTCGATGGCGAGTTCTAAGGCGGCTTCTGTGCTTTGGGAGCGGGCGATTCCCTGTCCGGCGATATCAAAAGCCGTGCCGTGGTCGGGCGAGGTGCGGATAAACGGTAGCCCAATGGTGGTGTTGACTGCCAGATCAAAGGCCAGCAGCTTAACTGGAATCAGTCCCTGGTCGTGATAGAGGGCAAGGTAGGCATCGTGAGGGTTGCCTGCTGAGGCGCGATCGCTCTGCCAAGCTAACCCTGGCTTTACCCAGAGGGTATCGGGCGGCACCGGCCCATCTAACTGAATGTGAGGAAACCGCTGCCGCTGCTGATTTATCCAGGGAATGAGCCAGTCTTGTTCCTCTCGGCCTAGCTGCCCCTGTTCGCCGCTGTGCGGGTTGAGTCCAGCAATGGCGATTTTAGCCGCCCTTAGGCCAAAATCTCGCTCTAAGCATTCGATCAAAAGCGCTAGTTTGAGCGTCATTACTTCGGGCGTTAGGGCTTCGGGTACGGCTCTCAGCGGGATGTGGGTCGTCGCCAGCAACGTCCGCAGGGTCCAACCGCTGTGAGGAGATTTGGCTACAAACAGCATCCCAAACCGGTGGGTACCGGCCATCTCTGCAAGTAGCTCGGTTTGCCCAGGATAGTGATGACCTGCAGCGAGCCAGGCAGATTTGGCAATTGGGGCGGTCACGATGCCGTCAAACTCACCGCTGAGCGTGCGGGCGATCGCTGCCTGCAGGCTACGAAAGCTGACCTCACCGCTGCTGCCATTGCCAGTGCCCATCTTGAGGCCCTCAGTCACCGCCTCAGGCATGGCGATATCGATGATATTGAGACTTTTAGGGTCTCTGAAATGGGTTTGGGGAGCAGCGGCGGTGAGCCGTTTGTAACTGTGCTGGAGCTGAGTGCGATCGCCCAAAACTACAATCTCTGCCTGCTGCTCAAATCTAGGCTGACTCAGCGTTTTGAGCACTACTTCTGGGCCGATGCCAGAGGGGTCGCCCAGAGTCATCACCAGGCGAGGCTTGCGGTGAGGAGCCGGGCTTGGGCCGTTAGCGTCGCCAGTTAGATCGTTATAAGCAGTGGGAAGGTCACCAAACATCATAAAAAATCTTCAGGTTTATATAGAAATTCTAAGCGTCTGAACGGGGCGCTGTGTGGCAATTGAAAAATGACGCTAGGAGATTAGATCGGTAGGCTGCAATGAATAGGCTCGTAGAGAAAATTCTATCGGCGCACCCAAAACGCTCTAAAATAGCGATCAAAACATAGGCGAGGTCTTAGTGATGGGCGGCGAAATTTTTACAACGGCTGTATTGGTTTTTGGCATGATTTTGGTTGGCCTCGGTGTGGGTTTCCTCATGCTAAAAGTTCAGGGCGCTGAAGAGTAACCCCTTTGAATAGCTTCCATTCGTACTCAGCCCGGTCGTGGCGGTAACGCCTTCTGCTAGAATGAGAGGCGTATTAAGTTTTGTTTACATCACCTCATGGTCTTATTAGTCGTTGGCGCAACTGGCACATTGGGCAGGCAGATTGTTCGCCGAGCTCTAGACGAAGGCTATGAGGTTAAGTGTCTTGTCAGAAATTTTCAGAAAGCGAGCTTTCTGAGAGAGTGGGGCGCGCAGCTAGTAAAAGCCGATCTGACTGGGCCTGACAGTCTTCCTCCCTGCTTTGAAAATGTAGACGCGGTAATTGACGCTTCTACGTCTCGTCCGGCTGAAAAAGAAGGCATTTATGATGTCGATTGGCATGGCAAGGTCGCGCTGATTCAGACGGCTAAAGCAGCCGGTGTGGAACGGTTTATATTTTTCTCCATTTTTGGCGCAGGCGACTACCCGGATGTGCCGCTGATGGAAATTAAGCGCTGCACCGAAGAATTCTTAGAAGAATCCGGGCTGAACTACACCATTTTTAGACCCTGTGGCTTTATGCAAGGTCTCATCGGTCAGTATGCTATTCCCATTTTGGAACGGCAGTCGGTTTGGGTGATGGGCGAAGCGGGGGCGATCGCCTACATGAACAGCCAAGACCTCGCCAAATTTGCAGTCAAGGCGCTGAAGCTACCGGCTGCCGAAAAAGCGACCTTTCCCTTAGCAGGTCGCCGGGCATGGGGCGCTTACGAAATTATTCGCCTATGTGAGCGCCTATCCGACCAGCGTGCCAGTGTCTCCCAGATGCCGCCCGCCCTGCTGCGAGCTGCTCGTAATATCGCAGCATTCTTTCAGTGGACCTGGGATTTAGCCGACCGGTTAGCCTTTACAGAGGTTAGCGCCAGTGGCAATACCATGGATGCACCGATGGATGAGGTCTATCAAACCTTCGAAATTGATTCACACGAAGTGACTACCTTAGAAGACTATATGCAGGAGTACTTCACCCGCATTTTGAAAAAGCTGAAGGAACTTGACTTTGAAAGCGGCAAATCAGCGAAAAAGAAAGTTCCTTTTTAGGCCCAGTACTTTACGCCCAGCGCTTTTCTCCCCACGGGCGAACAAAAAGCGCGGGAATGAAAAGGGGCGTAGCGTCAGAGATATTGCTCTTTAGTCATTCTCTCTATTATGTCGCTGCGCTACGGTAGATTGCTGTATGTATGAGGGATTAGGGTGAGTGCGATCGCTCCTTCTGACAGCCACCTCAATATTTGTCAGAATAGGGCGAAGTTCTCTATGAAAATCGCCTGCCTGCGAGTATGCCTCAAAAAAAGCGCCCTAGCCGTCAGGATATTATTCGCGCTCAGCAACGCTCGACTTTTGTAGGCCGGGAAGAGCAATTAGAAGCGTTTGAGCAAAACTTAGTTCATCTCAACAGAACGGCAGATGGATTTGGCTATCCGAACGTATCGATAAAACCAGGGGCTGTAACTCAAAAAATAGACGAACGTGGCATCATTAAGTTAATGAACGTGGCATTATTACTTAATAAGTATGTGGAGAAGGTGTAGTTCTCGCAAAGGTGAGGCATAATGACAAGCTTTGATCAAATCAACGATTTTAGCTGAGCGATCACGCTTGGCTCAAACGTAATTAACGCAGAGTACAGGGCAAACGCATACTCACTTAATCCATCCCAAATGCCTGTCAATAGGAACTTACAGATGCATAAAGAAAATTCATTATTGATACCATTCTCAATAACAGCTCGCTATAACCCTTTACTCTCGTTCTGGCTGTTTAGGCTCCAAAGCTTTGAGCTTTGGGCTATTAAGGCTGGAAGCCCGATGAATTAATGCACTGAACGTTTCCATTTAGTATGCGTTTGCCCTGACGCAGAGTAAATCACCGTTAATTTATAATTGAGATGGCCGTTAGATGAGAGACGTTCTTTGACATCTCAGGAGCTTCAAAATCAGGTGCTACAGCTACCATGCTCAGCACTTCAAGATAGGTAGAGACCAACGAGTTGTGATGGTGTTAGATCAAGCACTATTTCATACGACTGAACGCATTACTGTACCTGAAGGCATTCACTTATTATTACTCCCACCGAAGTCACCTGAGCTACAACCGGCTGAGCGATTATGGCCATCTATCAATGAGTCGCTTGATGAGTTAGAGGATGTCATTGCCCGACGCTGCCGAACTCTGATTGAGCGTACCGACCTTATTTAAGGGCTGACCGGGTTTCATCGGTGGTCACAAGCCGCTAGTTAGTCGTAATTAACCGGATTTCATATTACATTTCTTTCTTAACCACCACTGTTTCATCCGCTACTCTAAATCGTTATAGAATAGAACGATGACAGGTATGCAAGACTCTATTCATACGAAAGCCATCCTATCTTGTCAGGATGCTTGCTGTGAAGCGCCTTAAGTACTCGCCCTACGTATGAATTTGGTTCTTTGATGTGAATAATGAGCGTATCTATTGCTCTCGTTAGCGGAATCATCAACCATCTCTTCGCATATTCGATTCTGGCAGACTCTTCCTCAAAGAACATTTCTGATCTCGCGCCATCCGAGATATCTGCATTGGTTTTTTTGAATTCAAAGAATTCGTCTAGTGCAAAGCAAACAACGACCCAACCCTCTAGTCCCCGGCACGATTCGTACTGTACTATGCGAAACTGTTCAACGTCAGTAGGATATTCATCTCTTAACTCAGGATCAACAGCGTCCCATACCTCTTTACCCCACTCACAGTACTTTCTCGCAACATCTGACTGCCGGTGCCCTTTCGCATCCCGAGTTACCCAGCTAGGGGGTACGCAAAATAGCATATCCACCGGCTTATTGTCTTTGTCTTGCGACGTTAAAAATATGCGTTGGTGAAGCTTTTCAGACAAGCCATCTCCCGTAACAACATACACCTTGCCTCCATAAGATTCAAGCTGTGGTTCCAGATTCCACTCTGGAAGTTCAATCTCCTTAGCTATACCATTCACGGTCTGGCAGAGGGAAGCTTTAAGTCTTAAGCTTTTCGTCAAACTAACGATTTGAGAATTGCTAGTCGAGATGTTGTCTCTCCAATTAATTTTTTCTACTCCGCGTACAAACTGGTCTACCCCATCCGCAATGATAAATTTTTTGTAGTCATACAAGAGATAGAGAAGATCTCGTTCTGATTCAGGCCAGTCTTGCGACTCATCAATTAGCAAAAAATCCCATGACAAGTCTCCGCTATGCTTAGTTCTTGCTTCAGATATATCTTGCTGAGAAATGCCACCTTCCTTTATAAATTGAATGGCTTCCTGTTTATAGTCTTCATACTTGTCCAAAAAATATTCACTTTTTTTGCCAATGATGCCTAGTGAAACTAGCCACTGATGGACGAAAGAATGAATTGTTTTTACTGCCATTCCTCTTTCGCCCACTGAATTCGTAATTCCTCTAATAGCCAGTAGTCTTTTAATATCCGCAACCAGCGCCCTATTGTAAGTAAGTAAAACAACTCTAGATCCAAGCTCATTATATATCTGAGTACCTATCTGTATCAGCCGAACAGTCTTCCCTGTACCACCTCTACCCCGAATAATCAAGAATTGTTGGCCTAGACTTTTTGCGTACTTTTGTCTATCTCTATTAAGTACATCCTTTGTAATCGCTTCAATTCTCTTTCGCTCTATCTTTGAAGCCTCAATTCGCTTTGAGAATATTTCTGTAATTGATGACCTATAAGGGCGAGAAGAGAAGGTTTCAACTCTATGCCTTTCGTTCAAGAGAGTAACTTTCTCAATAAAATTTGCCCAACTAGGTTCAGAGCCGATTAGGTTGGACTCTACTTTTGGCAAGTGGTTAGGAGGAATATTTGGTAGCCAAATTAGGTTCGTTATCCAGGGCGATTTTTTATTATGCGCATTTCTCTCGATATATTTCTTTACCGAATACTTCTGCCCTTCACTCTGTGTAGTCACATCGTGATCTTGGCCATTGTATTTTACATAGCATCTTGGGCCAGTAAAGTAAACCGAATCCAAGAAATGAGATTTTACCTCGACTGTGATACAGAAAGAGTGTACAACTTTTCCTTCTGTCGATCTGTTTAATTTATCGGAATGCCGATAATCGGCAAAAAAAACTAGCAGGTCTACGTCTTGGGGCTTCTGCCCGAAGCATTGGACATTTGGAAACAATTCTAAAAATATCTCACGCGAATCATCAATCTCAGGCATTACCTGACGAGCAGCAGTAGCTAATTCAGTAGCAGCGGCATACTCATTGCTGTTATTGTCTTTTCCGTGGACTACAAGCATTTCTCGCTCTCAATGATGGCTTCGAGGCTATAGACAGGTTTCTATCGTTCATGGTGTGCAAGATAGCGCAAACCTCAGCAACCCAATCACCCTGCGCACTAGAGTGCAGACTACTCAGTTATAACTGGTTAGATACCTGTCTTGGTAAGCATCTATTGCTAATGTGTGACCTTCCAATCAAGTCTAGATTGATGAAAACGGCTATAGTTACTAGGCCAGAGGGCTGGCTCATTTAGGTTTATCACAGATAGAAAAGGCTAAAGCTGATATCACCAGGGCTATCCAAATAGCCGGAGAGGACTACAAAAAAGATGCAAACGATTATTGCAACACTACAAATTTGGCCCTTTACTATCTGACGTTATGAAAACACTCCATTGCAAGACAGCTTTATCAAGAAATTATTTCAGATGAAGCACCTACCCTGTGCATTCGCGAAGCTATCAGCGACTTACAAGCTCTGCTGACCATTTTCCCAAACTATCCCCACGCTCAAGAAATGGAAGGCTTTCTGCAATCAGTTTTGAGTTAATGACAGCGCTCCGTCATTTCAGGCTGCCCTGGCTGAAATAACTGCCCTAAAACACCTGATTCCACTCGTAGATAGCGTACTCAGTCCAGATGCCGTTTTGCCAGTAGGGGTCGCCTTCCACGAGTTGCCGCACCGTTTCTTTGCTGTCGGCCTCGTAGGTGCCAAACACTTTGGTATTGTCAGTCGTGGGGCCGAGGGTGGTGAGGATGCCTTGGGCTTTTTGGTCGGTGAGCCCTTTGAGGTGGGCTTCTCGGTAGGGGGTGCGTTTTTCTAGCGCGTTTTCGCAGTAGCTGCCCCACATTACAAACTTTGGCATGGCGTTTCTATCGAGCTTTTCATCCCCTATCAAATCACACAATCTCAAACTCTACGCCGTAGGTTTGTAAAAGGTCGCAGGTGGTGTGGTCAACGACGTTGGTGTCGCTGAGTTCCAGGTTGTAAAAGTTGACGGTTTCCTCATCAAAATAAGGGCCAACGTGCCAGGTGCCCACTGCTAGTTTGACAAAGCAGTTGCCGGGAATTTTGAATACCTGAATTTCGTCAGGCCGGGGATCAGGCTGGTCGCTCGGCGCGGCCACTCCCAAAAACCATTCGCGCCCTTCTAGCACGCCTAAGCACTGAGTACAGCCGCCGTGCCGGGTAATCTCATGAAACCGTCGGCCCCGCTGGTGTAGCTGCATGATGTAAAAGCGCGGAATGCCGTTTTGCAACTGAAGCTGAGCGTCGCCGGGGTGAAAGGGCACATGGTCAGGCTGAGGCAAAATTAGCTGGCCAAAGGGAGAAAATGCTTCGGCAGTAATCGGGATAGCACGAATCGTCTGGACAGTCGGTGAGCTGACAGGAGATGCAGTCATGGTATTTAGCAGGGCGAGCGGTATCATTCTAAAGAAAGATACTGATTCTTTCCACCTGTCTCTTCATCAAACGCGATTCCCATGGATGACAAACTAATGCTGATGATTCCGGGGCCGACTCCGGTGCCCGAAAAAGTACTGCTGGCCATGGCTAAGCATCCGATTGGTCATCGCAGCGGCGAATTTAGCCAGATTATCGCTGAGACGAATGCCAATTTGAAGTGGCTTTTTCAAACTGAGAACCCGGTGCTGGCACTGACTGCTAGCGGTACAGGCACGATTGAAGCGGCCATTATCAACTTTTTGAGTGCGGGCGATCGCGTCCTCGTCGGCAACAATGGCAAATTCGGCGAGCGCTGGGCAAAGATAGCCAAAGCCTATGGGCTAGACATGCAGCAAATCACTGCCGAATGGGGCGAGCCGATAGCCCCCGATGCGTTTGGTGAGGTGCTAGCCGCCGATAGCGAAAAGAAAATCAAAGCCGTCATCCTCACCCACAGCGAGACCTCTACCGGTGTCCTCAACGATTTAGAAGCGATCAATAAGCTCGTGAAGCAGCACGGCGAAGCGCTGATGATTGTCGATGCGGTCACCAGCTTGGGCTCGTATAACATTCCTGTCGATGAATGGGGAATAGATGTCATTGGCTCCGGCTCTCAAAAGGGCTTCATGCTGCCGCCCGGACTGGGCTTTGTCGCCGTCAGTGATAAGGCTTGGGCGGCTTACGAAAAAGCAACGCTGCCAAAGTTCTACCTAGATCTGGGCACGTACCGCAAAGCCGCTGCTAAAGACAGCACACCGTTTACCCCACCGGTCAACCTCTACTTCGGCATGAAAGTTGCGCTGGAGATGATGAAGGAAGAAGGGCTAGAGAGCATTTTTGCCCGCCATCAGCGCCACAAAGAAGCCACTCGGGCCGGCATGAAGGCGCTCGGCCTGCCGCTATTTGCACCGGATAGCAATGCTAGCCCCGCTGTGACCTCTGTCGTGCCCGATGGCATAGACGCTGAGAAGATTCGCTCGGTCATGAAGAAACGTTTTAACATTGCGGTGGCAGGCGGCCAGGACCATATGAAGGGCAAGATGTTTCGGATCGGGCATTTGGGCTTTGTGAGCGATCGCGATATCCTCTGCGCCGTCAGCGCCCTAGAAGCGACCTTGCAAGAACTGGGCCACAGCACGCCAGAAAGCGGCGTTGCCGCTGTGAGTAAGCGACTCCAGCAGGGATAAGTGCCTTTAATAGGGCGCTGACGTAAACGGTGAAGCCGACACAAGCTCCAAACTTCACCGCTACGTCCACCGGCTCAAACGTCAGCCTACTGCCTACGCTGGCTGACTATCTACAAAGTGCAATAGCCGCTGCAACGGTACTTCGATCTCTTTAGACCGATTGGACAGCTTGTAGCCCACATCAAAGATCGCCTTAGAAAGCAGATAGTTGTTGAGCAATACCTGTATCTCTTGATCTGTTCTGGGCAAAAAGTTGGCAGCGCTAGCCGTTGTCAAATAGGCATGCAAGAACGCCGCACTAACCCACTTTTCCCAAAAATCAGCCCACTGCTCCATCACTTCGGCCTGCTCAGCATGGATGACGCCGCTCTCTACTTCGCTTTTGAAGCCGGTGACGGCTGCGTAGTGAATGGATTGCAGCATGCCGCCCACGTCTCGCAGGGGCGATCGCTTAATTCGCCGCTCGCTCACATTCCGGCTAGCCTCACCCTCAAAGTCAATCAGGATAAAGTCTTTGCCGGTATACAGCGCCTGACCCAAGTGATAGTCACCGTGGTAGCGCGTGCGCAGTGCCGTAATCTTGCAGTCAAGCAGCTGCTTAAACCGTCCGAGATAGACTTCCTGGTAGCCCAAAACCGTCTGTGCCAGTGGCTGCAAGTCTTCGCTAAGTGTCCCAATTTGGTCTTTTAGCCGGAGGAATACCTGCCCTGTGAGATTGCGATTGTACTGATAGATAGAGCGCTGGTGGAAGCCGGTAAAGGGTTCGGGGGCAAAGGCTTCATCGGTCGGGTCAGCGGCGAGCGCCGTGTGAAATTCAGCGGTTCGCTGCCCCAAAAGCTGAATATTTGCCAAATAGGTACCCATTAAATGAGAGGCCAGACGCTTATCTTCAGTATCTTCTGCGAACTTGGCTTGAAAAGCGATTAGCCCTTCTGGCGTTGGGGGTACGCTTGCTGGCGCTTCGACACTGACCTGGTCGAAGTAGCTGCGAATGTTGTCGAGGCTGTATTCCCAAGTGTTCTGCACCTCAGGCACATATTTTTGTAAAATGCCCACTGTTGCCGGTTCACTCTGAGAGCGCTGATAATCAAGATAGCCAACAATGGTATTAAAGTTGTTGAATGGCTGTCCTTTGCCTGCCTGCTTGCTTAAGAATCGACGGATTTCCAGGTCCGGGTTAATGCCCGAGCCGACTTTGCGAAAGAGCTTCAAGATCAAATGAGAACCATTGGCTGATTCACCATCAGAATAAATCACTGAAGTGTTGTTGTAGTCTCCAGCGAGATAGTTGGCACTTGTTGGCAGATCCGCTGCCTCAATCAGGGCCAGGGCTGTTGCCGATAGTTGACCGGCTGTGCCCTTGTAGGTACTACCTGCCAGGGTATTTTTTAGCAGCGTGGTTAAGAAATCTTTGTCGGCGATCGCATCGTACAGCACACCCATTTCACCCGCCCCCGACAGCTGTAGACGAGCTAATACTGCCGGAGAAGACTCACTCAGCATCTGCTGAGCAGCGTCACCGAAGGCATAGCTGACAAACAACAAATAGGTTGCCGGGTCGCCCTGGGTGTACTCAACCCGCACACAGAGCATGTGTGTATCGCTATTGTGGATGTCCATGCATTCGGTCAGCTCAGCGGTGCGCATCTGATCGGGTTTACCCAGCCACTGACGGCGCTTTAGATAATCTGTTAGCAGACGCTCTAAAGTCCGCCGATGAGCTGCCGCAAACACTTCTTCCCACTGCTTCAGCTCAATCGTGGGCACTTTTGAGGGAGCAAGATAGCTAACCGCGCTAGGTTTGAGCGAGAACCAGTAAAAGGCATAAGGCCCCAAACTGAGGAAGTAATTACCGTCTTCTCCTACTGCCGGAAACTCGGTGCGGCCAAAAATTTCTACCGGAATTCGCCCCTTAAAGAGAGAGAGATCGAGCCGGGCCGCCTGCACAAATCGCGAGAGATTAGCGACTACTAAAACCTCTTCGTCTTCGTAGGTGCGGGTAAAGGCCAACACCTTGCGATTGTCCAGGCTGAGCAGATGAAAGTCTCCCCAGCCAAATGCCTGATAGCGCTTACGGGTGGCAATCAGTCGCTTAGTCCAATTGAGCAGTGAGTTCGGCGCTGCCCGCTGCGCCTCTACGTTAATTGTCGTGTAGTGATACTCTGACTCGACGATTAGCGGCAGATAGAGCTTGTGCGGGTTGGCATGGCTAAAGCCCGCGTTGCGATCAGGGCTCCACTGCATGGGGGTGCGCACGCCATTGCGATCGCCCAAATACACATTGTCACCCATACCAATCTCATCGCCGTAGTAGAGCACCGGCGTCCCCGGCAGCGACAGTAGCAGCCCATTCAGCAGCTCAATCTGGCGGCGATCATTTTCTAGCAGCGGCACCAGTCGCCGGCGAATGCCCAGATTGATCCGCATCTCTGGGTCTTGGGCGTACATCCGGTACATATAGTCCCGGTCTTCATCGGTCACCATCTCCAGCGTCAGCTCATCGTGGTTGCGCAAAAATAGCCCCCACTGACAGTTTTCTGGAATCTCCGGCGTCTGCTTCAAAATGTCAATAATCGGAAAATTATCTTCCATCCGCAGCGACATAAAGAGACGCGGCATCAGCGGAAAGTGGAAGTTCATATGACATTCGTCACCATCGCCATAGTAGGACGCCGCATCTTCAGGCCACTGATTTGCTTCAGCCAGCAGCATTTTGCCTTCGTAGCGATCGTCTACATACTTGCGCAGACTTTTTAAGAAGTCGTGGGTCTCCGGCAGATTCTCACAGTTAGTGCCCTCCCGCTCAAACAGGTAAGGCACCGCGTCCATCCGCAGGCCGTCTACCCCCATCTCTAGCCAAAATTCGAGTACGTCGAATACCGCCTGCTGCACCGCCGGATTGTCATAGTTGATATCCGGCTGATGCGTGTAAAAACGGTGCCAATAGTAGGCTTTAGCGACCGGATCCCAGGTCCAGTTAGAGGTTTCAAAATCCTGGAAAATAATTCGGGTGCCCTTGTATTTCTCAGGCGAGTCGCTCCAGACGTAAAAGTCGCGCTCTGAGCTGCCAGCAGGCGCTAACCGTGCCCGCTTAAACCACGGATGCTGGTCAGACGTGTGGTTGACAATCAGCTCGATAATGACGCGAATGTCGCGCTGATGAGCAGCGGCCAGAAAGTCTTTAAAGTCGTCTAGCGTGCCGTAGATCGGATTAACAGACAGGTAGTCTGAAATGTCGTAGCCATCATCCCGCAGCGGTGAAGGAAAAAAGGGCAGCACCCACAGGGCAGTCACGCCTAGCTCTTGCAGATAGTCCAGCCTTTCGGTCAAGCCTCTGAAGTCGCCAATGCCATCGCCGTTGCTGTCTGCAAAGGCCCGTACGGGTACCTCATAGATGATGGCGTTTTTGAACCAGAGCGGGCTGTTATCTAGGGCCATAGAGAGATCGGGATTAGGTTTAATTTAGGGACAGACGCAATCTTGCCAGAGTATGACAAATTTGGTGTCTATTAATCTTGCCAAATGATGAAATTTATTGTGATGTTGGCCACATCATTCGGCTCTATAGCGGGTATTTTTAAGCGGTTCTTCGGAACGGTCAGCTATTAGCTGCTGCGCGGTTTGCTGACTATCAGCTTCTATGACAGAGCTTCATGACAAATGAGCTGTTAGCCTGAGCCATATCGCTCGCGTTAAAGCGCCGTCTCTCTTATGAAGAATTGCCTGTCCAGGCAAACCCATCTGTAGACAGGTGCGCTGACATGCTAATTTCGCCTAGTAAGAAAGCGAATTGAAGCATCACCCCAAAGAACTCCCTATGAAATTTGAGCGTGCCAGCGGCATTCTTTTGCACCCTACCAGCCTTCCTAGCCGCCACGGCATCGGCGATTTGGGTGAGTCAGCTTACGAGTTTATTAACTTTATGGCCGACAGCGGACAAACCCTATGGCAGATACTGCCGCTAGGCCCTACCGGCTACGATCACTCACCCTACACCATGAATTTCAGCGCCTTTGCGGGTAACCCGCTCATGGTGAGCTTGGAAAAGTTAGCCTATGAAGGATTGCTAGATGATGTACCGCCGCTAGAAAATGCTAGGCCAGGCCGCGTTGAGTTTAGCCGGGTGATTCCTCACAAGACAGAGCTGCTGCGGCAGGCGTTTGAGCGATTCCAATCGCGGGGGCAAAACGCTGACTACGACCGTTTTTGTCAGGAGCAAGCCTGGTGGCTAGATGACTTTGTCCTCTTTATGGCGCTGCTAGAGGCGAACGATGGCAAGCCCTGGAGCCAGTGGGAGACCAGTATTGCCCGCCGCGAGCCGGAGGCGATGCAGGCTAAATCAGCAGAACTTGCTCAAGAGATCGCCTTTCACCGGTTTGTACAGTTCAAGTTTTTTGAGCAGTGGATGTGGCTGCGCGGCTACGCCAATGAGAAAAATATTCAGATCATTGGGGATGTCTCTATCTATGTCTGTCACAACAGCTCAGATGTATGGGCGCATCCCGAGCTATTTAAGCTCGATCCGCAAACGCTAGAATCTGCCTTTATTGCAGGTGTTCCTCCTGACTATTTCAGCGCCACTGGCCAGCTTTGGGGCAATCCGGTTTATGACTGGGAGAAGTGTCAGGCGTCTGGCTTTGAATGGTGGATTTCGCGCTTTAAGGCGACGTTGCAGTATGTCGATTGGGTCAGAGTTGATCATTTTCGCGGCTTTGAAGCTTACTGGCAGGTGCCAGCGAGTGAAGAAACGGCGATGAATGGTGAGTGGGTGACGGCTCCGGGCGATGCGTTCTTTGAGACGCTGGCTGAGAAGCTGGGTAACTTACCAGTGCTGGCAGAAGACTTGGGCATTATCACGCCGGAGGTGGAGGCGCTGCGCGATCGCTTCAAATTCCCCGGTATGAAAATCCTCATGTTTGCCTTTGGCGGTGACCCGGACAGCCCGCACCTGCCGCATAACTACGTCAATAACTGCATCGTTTATTCTGGCACCCACGACAATGACACGGCGATTGGCTGGTGGCAGACACTTGACCCGCAGGAGAAGCAGTTTTTAGCGCAGTATCTTGGCTATGCTAGCCCTGACGACATCTCAGAAATTAACTGGCTGCTGATTCGCACGGCTTTGGCCTCTCCGGCTGATCTGGCTATTGTGCCGCTACAAGACCTTTTTAGCCTCGACGGTAGTGCCCGGATGAATGACCCCAGCAAGATTCCAAACAACTGGCGCTGGCGGTATGACAGCTCTGAGATGCTAGAGGATGGGATTGGCGATCGCCTGCGCGAACTCACCCGCATCTACAGCCGACTGTAGTCCGTTAGCAACCGCACGGAGCTTCTTCGAGCTGCGCTCTGCGCCTGCTATATTGAGGGCACTCAACCGGAATCAATTTTAATCACCGTGGCTGATTTAATTATTCCAGCGGCCCTGCGGCTTTGGCTGGTGTTTTTGCTAGTGTTTGTCCTGCTCAGGTATCCGGTGCCCTTTAGCATTTTGTTTGGGGCGATTGGGGGCGTTGCGGGCGGGCTGCTGTCGGCCTGGTCACAGGTGAAAGGCGGTGCGCCTCAAACACCCAAAGGCATGCCGCCTACCGACAAGCTCATCCGGCCTAATCCCGACGGCTCCGATGTGAACCCTCGCTGGGAGGTGCCTTTTATGAAGACGAACAAGGCCAAGCAGCGCTACATAGAGCGTCAGAAGCGAGCCCGAGATCGGCGGGTAAAGTAGGTCTTCTGCGCTAGCGTCGCTCATTCAATATGTTTTTTCTCTCCAAGCTGCTGCCGCTATTTGTCTATCCATTGGGTCTAAGTAGCTTGCTGCTGATATTGGGCTTGGTGTGGCTGTGGCCTCGGCCCAAGCGGGCTGCGATGGCGATCGCCTCCGCCCTACTCATCCTCTTTTTCAGCAGCAACCCTATTGTCAGCGGTAAGTTTGTCAGCACTTTAGAATGGCGCTATTTTCCGCCTGATCCGGTGCTCACTGCCGATGCGATTGTGGTACTGGGCGGGGCAACTCAGCCAGCCCTGGCCCCGCGTCCGTGGGTAGAGGTGTCCGAAGGGGGCGATCGCATTCTCTACGGCGCACGGCTCTACAACCAAAAGAAGGCTCCTAAGCTGATTCTCAGCGGCGGGCGAGTGACCTGGCGCGTCGGCGGTGGCCCTTCCGAAGCAGACGACATGAAAGCCTTTGCGCTGGCAATGAATGTGCCAGAATCGGCCATTGTGCTCGAAGGCCGCTCTCTAAACACGCGCCAGAACGCTGTCAACGTCCAAAAAATTCTTAAAGCGCAGTCAATAGATTCCGTGCTGTTAGTCACCTCGGCTATACATATGCCCCGCGCTGTCGCCATCTTCAAAAAGCTCGGCATCAATGTGATTCCGGCCCCTACTGACTATCTCGTCCCAACTGAATCATACGGGCAGGCGATCGCCACAGTCGAAGGACGAATACTCTCCTTACTGCCTGAGGCTGAAGCCCTGAGCCAATTTACTCGGGCGCTAAAAGAATATGTGGGGCTGGTGATTTATCGTCTGCGAGGGTGGGTGTAGCCGCTAGGATAAAACCAGCAAAGAAAGCCCCTTGCCGTATGTTTGAATATCTTTTACCCAAATCAGCAGACGTTCAGTGGCAAGCAGACGCCTTAGACCTGCATCAGGCGGCGCAAGAATTTCGTCTGGAAGTAGAGCGCCGTCAGGCTCATGAAGAATACTGTCAGTGGTATTACGAAGCTGCGCGGCAGGTTCAGGCTGAGCACCAAGCGATGGCGAATGACACCAATCTCTTTGGCTGGTTCTGGAACCGCGCTTAGCTTTGGAGAAGCTTAGAAACTTTGGAGAAGCTTAGAGACTTCCAGAGGTTCAACCCTCGGATGCCCGTAGCTTCACCATAAAGAAACCGTCCATCTGCTGATGATGAGGCCACACTTTGATCCAGCCGGGTGCTGTCGCTATCTGGCTAAATTCTGGCGGCGGCGGCTCTATTTGCCAGCCTTGATGCTCTTTTAAAAACCACTGAATTTGCGCTTCGTTTTCTTCGATATTCAGCGTACAGGTTGCATAGACCATGATGCCGCCCGGCTTGACCCAGGTGGCAACGTGGCTCAATAGCTGCCTTTGCAAAGTCACCAGGCCCGCTACCGAGTCTGGGGTTTGTCGCCAGCGAGCATCGGCATGACGGTGCAGCGTACCGAGCCCTGAGCAGGGCACATCTAGCAGCACACGGTCAGCCTTAGCAGCAAACGTAGGCTGATCGCGGCTATCGCACATCAGCGGGCGGACGGCGGTGAGCCCGAGTCGGTCAATATTTTGCTGAATTTTTTTGGTGCGGGCGGCGGTGCGATCGCAGCTCCATACCGTTCCCTGATCGCCCATCAGCTCTGCCATGTGCAGGCTTTTACCCCCCGGCGCACCGCAGGCATCAATAATGGTTTCCCCCGGCTGCGGGTCGAGTAAATAGCTAACCAGCTGAGCGCTGCTGTCCTGCACGGCCCACCAGCCTTCTGTGTAGCCGGGGAACTGAGCGATCGCTCCCTGATGTTCCTTTAATCGCAAAGCCGACGGCACCGCTGTTACCGGTTCTGTCTCAACGCCTGCCGTCGCAAAGATGGCTTGAGCTTCAGCCAGAGAGTAGCGCCGTAGATTAATCCGCAAATCTAGCTGAGGCGGCTGGTTAAACCATTCACACAGCGCCGCGACTTCTGCCTCGGGCAGCATCGACTGCCACACCCGGATAATCCAATCAGGGTAGCTGTGTAAAATGCCAAGCCGCACAGTCGGGGCTGGCGGTAGCTGTAGCGGGTCAGGTTGACCGTCTACCTGGTTGTCTGCCTGTCTGTCTGCCTGGCCTTCTGCCTGGCGAATGTACTGGCGTAACATGCCATTGACCACGCCGCTAAGTTTCCCAAGGCGCTGCGCTTTAGCCACTTTAACCATGGTATCGACCACCGCATGGTCGGGCACATGAGTCAGGTAGCGTAGCTGGTAGAACCCCAGCCGTAAAATCTGTAGCAGGTCGGCAGGTTGCTTGCTCGCTTCGCGTTTACCAAACTGATCAATCAGCGCGTCTAAGGTTCGTCTGCGCCGGACGGTGCCATATACCAGCTCAGTGACCAGCCCTTTATCTTGCGAGCTGAGCTGAGACTGATTAAGCTGACGGTCTAGCACGACATCAGCAAAAGCGCCCCGATCAATCGCCCGGAGCGCTTCAAAAGCAGTTTGCCTAGCGGCCTGTCCTACTTTGGTTTGAATGATCGGTTTCGCAATCTCTTGAGTCATTAAAACCTGTCTGCTGACTCCTGCCTACTGACTTCTGCCTACTGACTCCCATCGCATCAAACGCTCATTTACGCTTAGCCCGCCCCGGCAGCGTACTGGCTTCTCTGCCGCGTCGTCTGCGATCGCGCCATTCAACGGCAGTCAAATAAATGACGCCCCCGGTCACGACCACTAGCAAGATAAAAGACAGCAGCGCCAAAATAGCAAGCAGCTGATTTTGCAGGGCGGTATCTACTAAAGAAGCCAAAATGTATTACTCAAGAACTCGACAGAAGGAATGGAGGCGACCTATCAGGGCGATCGCTCAGATGCTAAGCCAGCTTATTTAGAAGCCGTTGCGAGCCCAGACCACCATAGAGATAGAAAAGGTAAAACAGCCCAGCAGCGAAACCCAGCCCAGTGTCACAATATCCATATGAACGCTCTAAAGCAAAAACTCTTCACCTTCTATCATACGGTAAAGTTAGTCCGGCTTAAAAGTAAGCAAACGAAATCAGCCGCTGAGAGACAAACCTAAGAGATGAGCCAGTTAAAAGGCCCAAATGTCGCCGCCCCGATCCCTCCTAATTGCACCGCTGCCGACATGGATATCGCAGCGGCGCGGCTAGAGTCTATTAAAGCCGGGCTTTTGGGTGTGATCGCCGTGGGTCTGGTAGAAATGGCGCTGATCGGCGTGAGCCTGCTATCTCATGCTAGCGCTATTGCGTTTCCCCTAGCGCTGCCGCATAGTCTGTGGGCCTATCTGGTCAATTTGGCGGTGGCTCTGTGCTCAGGCTTCTTTTTTGGTGTGACCTATCGCTATATCGTCCGTCAAGATGACAACTTACATTTGGGTAGCGGCGCGGTGGGAGCGTTTGCTTTAACCCGGTCGCTAGCTCAAATCGAAGCTGCCTGGAATGACAGCTTTGCTTTCCTCCCCTGGCTGCTCATCACTGGCGAGAGCTTCCTATGGTTTGCCGCTGCTCGCTACACCCTGGACTGGGCAATTGGCCGCAAGCTTGTAAAGCCGCTCGATTAGGCCACCGGCCCCTACAGCTCAGCTTGCTCAAAATCAGTTTTAGACCGCTGCATTGAGAGGTCAATCGCGGAGAAGGTTTTATTGACGGCCCGGTCACTTTCCAGGCAGCGCACGGCCAAACGAGCTACTGCCGCTCGGGGAATGGAGCCTGCGACGGTGACATCTTCTGTCAGCACCTCTTCACCCGTGGCCGACCCAGACAGTAACCCGCCCGGACGAATGACGGTATAGGCCAGCCCGCTCTCACGCAGATAGTCTTCAGCCTGCGCTTTTTCTTCAAGCACGGCCCCGAGCACCTCTAGCACATTGGGCGGCAGCGCCTGGGCACTATCCCCGCTGCCAATTGAGCTGATTAGAATAAACCGCTTGACCTGCGCTGCTACCGCGCCATCGATCAGATGCTTGTTACCTAAAAAGTCAGCTCGGGTGCTGCCGTCTTCGGGTAAGCCGCCGATGGTGCTGATGACTGCATCGGGCGGATGAGCGGCGATCGCCTCAATCATTGCCGCCGCCTCTAGCGCATCGCCTTTAACGACGGTTAGCCCCATCGCTGTGAGTTCTGCCTTGGCCTGGTCGCTGCGCAGTAGAGCGATCACCTGATGGCCTCTAGCAACGAGCTGTTTGGCAATCTCGCGCCCGACGCCCCGACTGGCCCCCGCTAAAAAGATCTGACTCATAGGTTAGGTGCTAATAAGGAAGTGCTTACAAGCGACGATGTTAAAAATTTGAAGTTCGCAGTCCGTAGGCTGGATAGATTTAAATATGACATCTTTTTGCGATCGCAGCATCCCTCAACCTATTGCCGACCAATCAATCGCCTCACGAGTGCCCAATCTCTATAATTTCGGGTTATCCACACCCTGAAAACCTCAGCAAAGAGCGGGGTGAAGTCTGTACAATCAGAAAAACGCATAGCTTGAGTAGCTGCTAATGATTCCCACCGTTATTGAGCAATCGGGTCGCGGCGAACGCGCCTTTGACATTTATTCGCGCCTGCTCAGAGAGCGCATTATCTTTTTGGGTCAGGAAGTCACCGCTGACTCCGCGAACCTGATTGTCGCCCAAATGCTCTTTTTAGAATCCGACGACCCCGAAAAAGACATCTACCTGTACATCAATTCTCCCGGTGGCTCTGTCTCTGCGGGCCTCGGACTGTACGACACGATGAACCACATCCGACCCGATGTGGCGACTATTTGTGTCGGCCTAGCAGCCAGTATGGGAGCATTCCTACTCAGCGCAGGGGCCAAAGGCAAGCGGATGATCTTGCCCAACGCGCGAGTGATGATTCACCAACCGTCGGGCGGCGCTCAGGGGCAGGCCACTGATATTGAGATTCAGGCCAAAGAGATCTTGTATCTGAAGACCATGCTGAACGAGGCGATGGCCAAGCATACCGGTCAGACTCTAGAGAAGATCAAAGAAGATACCGAGCGCGATTTCTTCATGTCGCCGCAAGAGGCAATGGAATATGGCCTGGTAGACCAGGTGATTGACCGGCATGCAGTGGGCAGTCGCCCTAGCGTAGTGGAGTAGGTCGCCCTAGCGTAGTGGAGTAGTCAGAGGCAGAGCGGTCAGGCGTTAGTTTTTATCGAAAGCGCACTCGACCGTAATGCTGAGATTGCTCTCGGCAGTGCCTTTAGTGACGTAGGGCACCCCGGCCTCACCACCTATGCGAATGCCAAACTGGAGCGTAACTTTTTTGACATCGGCATAAGCCATATCTTTAAAGGCGCTGAGCGTGTGGGTCGTATAGGTGCGAATGGTGCTCTCGATGGCTTTGAAGCTTTGGGCGGCAATCACCGCTGCACTGCCGCCGCCTTTTGCCCCACCTCGGTAAGACTCCCCCTCTTCGAGTTCGTTACCAAACGGGGCAGCGGGCGGCACATCGACGTTTTCGGTTGCCTCGATATAGATCTCGGTACCGTCTTCTAGCCGAATAGGGACAAGCTGAGCCATGAAAATTTCCTGGTGTAGATGCGAGTGTAGAAACAGGTGAAGCTTCGCAAGATGATGTGACGAGCTTCACGTTGCGCTTAGAGTTCCCCCAGAGTTCTCCCGGTGAGCTGAGCTAGCATCAAATTTTGTCGCTGCGAATGAGTAGCAAAAGATGTCGTTAAGTTGCGATCTGGTTTTCCTCACTACGCATCGCCAGAAAAATTGTCTATAAAATAGAGGGAACTGCCCCTTTTACCCACCTTTAGCCCGAACCCGCCATGGCCGACCTATACGCTAGCGAGGACGCTCAGCAGATTTTGCAGATTGCGATCGCCAAAGAAACCGAATCTGGCGAACTCACCCGCCTGCAGCTTGCTGAAATTGCTTCCGAACTCAACATCGCCCCCGAGACCCTCTGGACAGCCGAGCGCGAGTGGATTGCCCTAAAGAGCGAATCGACTCAGCAGATGCTGTTCAACCAGGAGCGTCGTCAAAAGTTCCAGCATCACCTGATTCGCTACGGCATCTTTAACGGCTTTTTGCTCCTGCTCAATTTGCTCGCAGGCGGCTACGGAATCGCGGCTTTTGTGGCATTAACCTGGGGAATTGTTCTGGCACTGCACGGCTGGAAAGCCTATCAGTCGTCGGGCTTCAAGTACCAAAAAGATTTTGAAAACTGGCGGCGGCGGCAGCAGGTAAAGCAGTCAATGAGCAACTTGTTCAGCCGTCTGCTGAACGCCTGAACAGCCGTCTCGAAAGAGTAATAGCTGCAGCTAGGAAAAATTGCCTGAGCGAACAGTCAGAAGGCAATTTTTCAGAAGCCAAAGATCGTAACTAACTGTACTCCTGTTTTCTGTCTCCTGTTTTCTGTCTCCTGCCTCCTGCCTCCCATCCCAAGCCAGCCCTCACCCAACCTCCGCCGGAACCTTCTCCAACAAAAGCTTGGCGCTTTTCACCTGAGTAGGAATATCAATCGGGTAGTTACCGGTAAAGCAAGCGGAGCAAAAGCTGTTGACATCGACTGCGGTGGCTTCTAACATGCCTTCCCAACTCAGGTATGCCAGAGAATCCGCGCCTAGCTGCGCTTCAATCTCTTTTACTGACTTGGTCGCGGCAATCAGCTGATCTTGATTGTCGGTATCAATGCCGTAAAAGCAGGGATGGGTCACTGGCGGCGAAGAAATGCGCATATGCACTTCTGTCGCCCCGGCATCGCGCAGCATTTTAATCAGCTTGCGACTGGTAGTGCCGCGCACAATCGAGTCGTCTACGATTAAAATACGCTTGCCTTCTAGCACGTCGCGCATGGGGTTGAGCTTCATGCGAATGCCGGCTTCTCGCATGGCTTGGGTGGGCTGAATGAAGGTGCGGCCAACATAGCGGTTTTTGATCAGGCCCTCGGCGTAGGGAATGCCGGAAGCTTCTGAGTAGCCAATGGCGGCGGGTACGCCCGAATCCGGGACGGCCATCACCAGATCGACATCGGCGGGCGACTCCTGCGCTAGCCTCTGGCCAATGCGCTTGCGGTAGCTATACAGGCTCTCGCCGTGAAACTGGCTGTCGGGCCGGGCAAAGTAAATCATTTCAAAGACGCACAGCTTGCGCTCGGCATGCGCCCACTGCACCGACTTGATGCCGGTACTGTCAATCCAGATCAGCTCGCCGGGGGCCACATCACGCAGGTAGGTCGCGCCGACAATATCAAGCCCGCAAGTCTCTGAAGCTACGACAAAATTACCAGGGCCATAGCCCTTCTCCTGCGCTTCTGGCTCCTGACTCCCCATGTAGCCCAGCACCAATGGCCGAATACCGTGCGGGTCGCGGGCAGCGATAATGCCAGCAGATGTGCCAATCACCAGACTAAAAGCGCCTTCGCAACGTTTGAAAGCAGCGATCGCGCCCTCAATCCAATCTTTGCCGTCGTTGACTGCTTCCATCAGGGCGATCGCAATCAGCTCCGAATCGGAAGTCGTGACCAAGTTGTAGTCGCGCTTCAGCAGGTCCTGTCTTAGGCTGTTGACGTTAACGATATTGCCATTGTGCGCCAGCGCCAGCTTACCGAGCCGCGATTCTAAGACGGCTGGTTGCGCATTGGCCGCGTGGCTAGATCCCGTTGTTGAATAGCGCGTGTGGCCGACTGCCCACTGCCCCGGAATCTCTTTGAGTACATCGTCAGTGAAGACTTGCGAGACCAGACCCATGCCCTTATGCTGATGTACCTGGCCCTGGTCAAAAGCGGCAATGCCTGCTGATTCTTGCCCTCTGTGCTGCAGCGCATATAGGCCGAAGTAGGTGAGTGTCGCGACTGCTTCGGCGGGGGCATAAACGCCGAATACGCCGCAGGCTTCCTCTGGTTTATCGGGTCGTTCCGCTAGAGTGGGGCGCTCAAGATTGACAGCAGGATCAGGGAACTGGGACATGCTCGGGTTGAAACTCCAACGAAACCAACGAACGAAACCAACGAAAACTGAGTATCGGTTAATTTATCTACTACTACTCTTCTAACAAAGAAGACCGCCTTTAAACGGCTGGAAACCGCTCAGATAAAATTAATGACAGAGAAAGGCTAAGTTACGGCGGGTTTAGCTTAATTTAATGTTTTGTTAAACTGACGCTCAGATCCTATCATTCCCTGCCGCGATGGCCGGGCAGATCTGCAGTGTGTAGATCTGCCCTGTGCAGATTTGCTTTTTGAAGACTGTTTTCACGGTTGTCTCAGGGCCGGGTTTACGCTCTACTGAACCTGTTATTTACGAGCTGCTTTTGGCTAGGGCTCTCTCAATCGCGTGGCTCCAAGCGTCGTCTAAGTCGGCAACTGCCAGCGAAATCAAGGTCTCACTGTCCCCTTTTTGAATAGTCAGGGGCGCGGATGCTGCTCTTACGCTACCGATCTGCTGCAGGTCAGGCAGGTGCGTCTGACAGTAACTCTCCCAGGCAGCCTGATACTGGGGGGAAACGGTGACTAAAATGCGGGCACCGCCCTCGCTAAAGAGTAATGTGTCTCGTCGAAGTCGAGAGTTAGGCAGGGTGATGGTTGCCCCTTTTTGGCCGCTGATGCAGGACTCAGCGAGGGCGATCGCCAGTCCCCCTTCCGCGCAGTCATGCGCCGAATGAATCCACCCCTGACGAATGCCATAACGACAGGCGGCCTGCACCTTCAGTTCCAGTTCGATATCAACTTTGGGCGGCTGTCCCGCCACGGTTTGGTGAATGACCTTGAGATATTCAGATCCGCCGAGCGTGACGTTGCTGTCGCCCGTCCTCTCTGCGCCCAAGCCCAGCAAGTAAATCAGATCGCCCTCAGCCTGCCATCCCTGCCCACAAACCTTCGTCAAATCGTCAATCAGGCCCACCATACCGACTACAGGCGTGGGGTAGATCGGCTGCGGCTTGCCATTGCTATCTAAGGTTTCGTTATAGAGCGATACGTTTCCGCCCGTCACAGGTGTAGAGAAACCGCGACAGCCCTCCGCCAGTCCCCGGCAAGCTTCGGCAAGCTGCCAGTAGCCCACCGGCTTTTCGGGACTGCCAAAGTTGAGGTTGTCGGTGACGGCCACGGGCTCTGCGCCAACACAGCTCAGGTTGCGGGCGGCTTCGGCGACGGCGGCTAAGGCTCCTTCGTAGGGGTTGAGGTATACGTAGCGGGCGTTGCAGTCCACGGTAGCGGCGAGGCCCGCATTGGCTTTGGGATCTGGGGTGATTTGAGAGCGGAGCCGGATTACCGCCGCATCTGCCCCACCTGGCATGGTCACCGTATTGTTTTGCACCTGGTGGTCATACTGGCGGTATACCCACTGCTTAGAGGCAATTGTCGGCGAGCTAAGCAAGTTCAGCAAAATCTGTTTCCAGGATTTACCGTCAATGCCGGCAATCGTCGCCTCAGGCAAATCGCTCTCCTGCCAGGCCCAAGCCTTCTGCGCGTACTCAGGCGGCTCCTTCATCAGCTCCCGCTTGTAAATCGGCGTATTGTCCGACAGCGCTTTCGCCGGTATCTCCGCCGCCACGCTCCCTTCAAACAAAATTCGCACGATAGGTTCTTCAATCACCGAACCTGCGACCACCGCTTGCAGACCCCAGCGATGAAAAATTTCAATCAGTTCCTGCTCGCGGCCCGCATGAGCAACAAACAGCATTCTCTCCTGAGATTCTGAAAGCAGATACTCGTAGGGCACCATCCCCGGTTCGCGTGCAGGAATCAGGTCAAGATCTAGCTCAATGCCGACGCCGCCATTTGCCGCCATCTCTGCTGTAGAGCAGGTAATGCCCGCTGCGCCCATATCCTGCGCCGCTGCCACACCGCCTGTTTTGAACGCTTCTAAACAAGCCTCGACCAGAGACTTTTCTAAAAACGGATCGCCCACTTGCACAGCCGGTCGATTCGCCTCGGATTCATCGCTCAGCTCAGCGCTGGCAAAGCTGGCCCCGCCCATGCCGTCGCGCCCGGTCGTGGAGCCAACGTACAGCACCGGGTTGCCGATACCCACCGCGCCAGATTTCATAATCTCTGGGATTTCCATCAGGCCGATGGCCATCGCATTCACCAGCGGATTGCCGCTGTAAGCCTCATCGAAGGAGACTTCGCCGCCGACGGTGGGCACCCCAAAGCAGTTGCCATAGTGCGCAATCCCTGAGACCACGCCCGTAAAAATTTGCCGGGTGCGAGCACTGTCCAAATTGCCAAAGCGCAGAGAATTCAGCGCGGCAATCGGTCTTGCGCCCATGGTGAAAATGTCTCGCAAAATGCCGCCTACGCCGGTCGCTGCGCCCTGAAAAGGTTCAATTGCAGACGGATGATTGTGAGATTCGATCTTAAAAGCGACCTGCATGCCGTTGCCGACATCGATCACGCCTGCGTTTTCGCCGGGGCCGACTAAGATGCGATCGCCCTCAGTCGGAAACTGACTCAGCAGCGACCTTGAGTTCTTATAGCAGCAGTGCTCTGACCACATCACGCCGAACATGCCTAGCTCAGCCCGGTTGGGGTGACGGCCCAAGCGCCGGACAATTTCTGCGTACTCGTCGGGTTTTAGCCCTTCTGAGGCGATTTCTTCAGGCGAGCAAGCGGGGGAAGACATAGGGGCGGCTGAGGGCGATCGCAGCGATGAGAAACAGCTATCTATCTTATCGCGCTATGGAAAGCACCGTTGTCAGTCCCTACCTTTATGCCTATTCCGGCGTCGCAGCCTGCGGTGTATTGTGATGAAAGCTTAACTATTGTTTAAGTAGTTAATGCGCATCAATATCTATTCAGAGGGTTTCCCATGGCGACTTACAAAGTCACACTCATCAACGAAGACGAAGGCATCAACGAAACGATTGAATGTGCTGATGACATGTACATCATCGAAGCCGCTGAAGAAGCCGGTATCGACTTGCCCGCCTCCTGCCGTGCGGGCTCTTGCTCTAGCTGCACCGGCAAAATGGTCTCCGGCACCGTCGATCAGTCCGATCAGGTCTTTTTAGAAGAAGACCAAATCGAAGAAGGCTTCGTGCTCACCTGCGTGGCCTACCCCACTTCCGACTGCACTATTCAAACGCATCAAGAAGAAGCACTGGTGTAAGGTTTGTGGGGCTCAGTTAAGGACTTGCGCGAAAGATAAGAGGCTTGCTGTCAAGTAAACTGCCCTTCGACTACGCTCAGGGCTCGGGTACTGACACATTCCGCTTGCTGAGCGTAGCCGAAGCCACAACCCAGCCGGGCTTCGACTGCGCTCAGCCCTCGGTCATTTTCCAATCAAGACACTACTAGCTGCGTAGCTGCCTGCGCAACAGACTCACGGCCTATTCACAACCACGCTTCACGGCGCTGTCCCTGCGTAGTGCAGCGTATGCAACAAATCAATGGGGCTTTTCTAGAAAGACCAAAGCAACCTAAGAAGAGGCCAACGCCGAACGATCTGGCCGAGCGAAGATCATTCTGCCTGCTGATGTTTGCAGTGCGCCGGTCACCACCACGACTAGCTCATCGCCGATGAAGTCTTGCCCTTCTTCGACCACGACCATCGTGCCATCATTGAGATAGCCCACGCCCTGAGAGGGTTCTTTGCCTTCTTTGAGGACTCTAA
This sequence comes from Leptolyngbya sp. BC1307, assembly GCF_002286735.1. Classification (GTDB taxonomy): domain Bacteria; phylum Cyanobacteriota; class Cyanobacteriia; order Phormidesmidales; family Phormidesmidaceae; genus Phormidesmis. Next base: position 44,863 of record NZ_NRTA01000022.1, on the reverse strand, counting down.
TGGCAATGTCGTCGCCGGGCAGGTAGTTGGGGCGAATGGCTTTGGCTAAGTCGTTAATATTCAAGACGCTGACCTGCTGCACGCTGGCGACTTTGTTGAGGTTGTAATCGGTCGTGAGCAGCTGGGCGTTCATTTCCTGGGCAAGCTTGACTAGCTTGGCATCGACGGCGCTGATATTGTCGTAGTCGGCCGGGTCAATGACCACCCGGTCAGGATAGTCCTGACGAATACGATTGAGAATGTCCAGCCCTCTGCGCCCTCGCGCTCGTTTTTGGTCACTAGAAGAGTCGGCTACGCGCTGTAGCTCTTGCAGCACAAATTGCGGCAATAACAGTTGCCCTTCGATAAAGCCGGTCTCCAGCAGATCTTCAATTCGGCCATCAATAATGCAGCTCGTGTCGAGCACCTTAGTTTTAGCAGGCTTGAGCGTCCCTTCAGAGATCAGCATGGTCTCATAGCTGTTGGGATTGATCAGCCTGAGCAAAGCCCGCCCGTTGGTTTCAGCCAGGCTCATGCCCGACACGGCAAACAGCAGACTACCCATCACTGCCGTTATCGGCTTAATAAAGCCAAATTTCTCAGGAATCGGCAGTAAAAATAGAGGTGCGAGCATTAAGTTGGCAATCAGCAGACCGATTACTAGCCCGACCGCTCGGGAGAGGAGTAAATCGGGCGGCATGTCTTGAATCTGCCGCTCTAGCCGCCGGTAGCTGGTTTGTACAAGCAGGCCCGTGCCGATGCCGACTAGTGCCCCAAAGCCGCCGGTCACGGCCTCCAAGCCTTTGATATTGGTCACCTGCTGTAGGGCAGAGTCGGGTAAGAAATCGACGCTAAAAAAGCCGATGCCTGCCCCGGTTAAGACGAATGAAAGAATGATAAGTGCGTCGAGCATAAGCGGGGGATAGGGCCTGCGAGCGGTGATGGGGCACCAGCACTAAAGCATTGATGTGATTATGATTACGGCTATTATAGGGTGTGGGTTCGCGATCGCCCCCTTTATCGCATTTTTTGTAATCTTGCTATCAGAAACCTCCCCTCGCAGCATCGCCAGAGATTGGTCTAGAGATTGGTTCAAATCACCTCCAGCAACATCGGCTTACGTTCATATTCCCTTTTGTCGGCGGCGTTGCTTTTACTGCGACTTTGCCGTGACTGTCGTGGGTCAACACAAGCGCGGCGACACCTCCGGCACCATGGCCCAGTATGTGGAGACGCTGATTGCAGAAATTCGGGCGACCCCAGCAGCAGGCGCGGCGCTTAAAACCGTTTTTTTTGGGGGCGGCACGCCATCTTTACTCTCGGTGCCGCAGCTAGAGGCAATTTTGCACGCGCTCGCTCAGCGCTTTGGCATTGCGCCTACTGCCGAAATTTCGATGGAGATGGACCCGGCAACTTTTGAACGGGATCACCTACAGGGCTATCGGGCGGCTGGCGTCAATCGCGTCAGTCTGGGCGTGCAGGCTTTTCAAGATCACGTTTTAGCCGCTAGCGGACGCTTTCATCGGCGCGGCGACATTTTTCACGCCGTCGAACTTTTGCAGCAGGCTCAGATCGCAAATTTTAGCTTTGACCTGATCTCGGGCTTGCCTCACCAAACCGACGACGACTGGCAGGTGTCTTTAGAGCAGGCGATCGCTCTCAACCCCACTCACCTTTCTCACTACGATCTGATCGTTGAGCCCCAAACCGCCTTTGCTCGCTACTTTTCTCCAGGTGAAGCGCCTTTGCCCAGCGATGAGGCCACTGCTCAGATGTACCGCACGGCCCAGACCCTACTGACGGACAGCGGCTACGACCATTACGAAATTTGTAATTATGCCAAACCCGGCTACGAGGCGCGGCACAATCTCACTTACTGGCGGGCTCAGCCCTGCTATGGCTTTGGCATGGGCGCGACCAGCTATCTCAATCATCAGCGGATTGATCGGCCCCGCACTCAGCGTACCTATCGGCAGTGGGTGGCAGATTTTGTCGCGCAGGGAGGCCAGGCTTCAGATCCGGTTCTGCCTCTTTCGGAGCGTGTGCTAGAGAGCATTATGGTGGGCCTACGGCTAAAGCAGGGCATTTCTCTGGCAGGCGTTAATCAGGTCTATGGAGAGGTGGGGCTGAAGGCGCTGGAAAAGGCGATCGCTCCTCACATCCGCCAGCAGTGGGTCATCGTTGAACCTGACGCAGATGTTCCGTTCGGCCAAAATGTAACGAAGTTTAAACCCACCAGCCGCATCCGCCTGAGCGATCCCGAAGGTTTTTTGATGTCTAATCAGGTTATCGTCGATGCCTTTAATGCATTAGAAGCGCTCTAAACCAGTAGGCAATAGCCAGTAAAACGGATTTGAGCGCCCTTCATCCTTCCTCGTTCCGCCCTCATCCCTATAACGTCCTCTCCCCGCTTTGCAGTAAGATGTGCCTCTGTGCAAAGTCTTAAAATTAAAGTTTCCCCCTCTCGATAATTCATGCCCAAGGTACTCGTCTCTGACCCCATCGACCAGGCCGGACTGGATATTCTCTCTCAAGTCGCCAGTGTCGATGTCAAAACCAAGCTTTCTCTAGAGGAGCTGATTGCGCTCATCCCAGAGTACGATGCTCTGATGATTCGCTCGGGGACTAAGGTCACTCAGGCGGTAATTGAGGCGGGTGAAAAGCTCCAAATTATTGGCCGGGCTGGGGTTGGGGTAGACAATGTGGATGTGACTGCGGCCACTCGTCGCGGCATTGTCGTCGTCAATTCTCCTGAGGGCAACACGATTGCCGCTGCCGAACATGCTTTGGCAATGATGCTCTCCATGTCGCGCTACATCCCAGCGGCCAATCAATCGGTAAAGGCCGGTGAGTGGGATCGCAAAGCCTATACCGGCGTAGAAGTTTATAAAAAAACGCTGGGTGTGGTTGGCCTGGGCAAAATTGGCTCACATGTCGCTACGGTCGCTCGGGCGATGGGGATGAATCTGCTGGCTTTTGACCCGTTTATTTCGAGCGATCGCGCTGAAGAACTGGGCTGTCGTCTAGTCGAGATGGACCTGCTGCTGCGCGAATCGGACTACATCACTCTGCACATTCCCAAAACCTCAGAGACCACCCATCTGATCAACGCCGAAGCGCTGGCCAAAATGAAGCCCACGGCTCGCATTGTCAACTGCGCTCGCGGCGGCATTATTGACGAAGCGGCGCTGGCTCAGGCGCTGGCAGACGGTGTGATTGCAGGCGCAGCGCTGGATGTGTATGAGCAAGAGCCACTGGGAGAATCTGCTTTGCGATCGCAGGGCAAAGCGATCGTCCTAACCCCTCACCTGGGTGCTTCTACCGCCGAAGCTCAAGTCAACGTTGCAGTAGATGTCGCCGAACAAATCCGCGATGTCCTCATCGGTCTACCGGCCCGCTCAGCGGTTAACATTCCTGGACTGCGGCCCGATGTCTTAGAAAAACTGCGTCCTTATCTGCGGCTGGCTGAAACGCTGGGCAACTTCGTCGGTCAGCTCGCGGGTGGTCGCATCGAAGCGCTGGATATCCGATTGCAAGGAGAACTGGCTCAGAATGACACCAAGCCAATTGTGATCGCGGCACTAAAAGGGCTGCTGTCCAACGCTTTGCAAGAACGAGTCAACTACGTCAACGCCTCGATTGAGGCCAAAGAGCGCGGCATTCGCGTTGTGGAAACCCGTGATACCAGCGCTGAAGACTACACCGGCTCGCTCTACCTGTCGGCAACCGGCTCTCTGGGTCAGCATTCGGTGACGGGCGTGCTGCTAGGCGGCAGCGAAGTCCGCATCATTGATATGGACAACTTTCCTATCAACGTGCCACCGACTAAGTACATGCTCTTTACCCTGCACCGCGACATGCCGGGGATTATCGGCAAAATCGGCTCGCTGCTGGGCAGCTTCAATGTCAATATCGCCAGTATGCAGGTCGGTCGTAAAATTGTTCGTGGCGACGCGGTGATGGTGCTCAGCATTGACGATCCGCTGCCCGACGGCATTTTGAGCGAGATCAAAAAAGAGCCGGGTATTCGTGACGCTTATACGGTCGCGCTCTAGGTAACGCTGTTCAAAAGTTGCATGACAATTTCAAATAAACCATCGGTTAATTCACCGGTCAATCCATCGGCGAGCCCTTCAGGAAGTGCTTTAAATAATCAATGGTGGGCCGTCAGCGTCGCCTGCTCCCCGGCGTTAGAAGACAGCGTCTATTGGCAGTTTGAGCAGATGGGCAGCAAAGGCACTGCCAGCCAGCAACAGAATGGTGACTGTACGGTGACCGCATATTTGCTCCAGAGCCAATATCAACCGTCGGATTTTGAGGCGCTACAGGCGACCTTGAACCAGAATGCTGCGGAGGGCAATCTACCGGATGTACGGGTAAGCTGGCGATTGATTGCCGATGAAGACTGGGCCAGCAGTTGGAAGACGCATTGGCAGGCAGAGGAGATTGGAGATCGCCTCTTGATCAACCCCGCCTGGATGACCCCACCGGCCACCGAACGCGCCATTCTCACACTCGACCCGGGTAGCGCCTTTGGTACGGGCGCTCATGCCACAACTCAGCTCTGCCTGAAGGTATTAGAAAAGCAAGATCTAGTAGGTGCGACCGTTGCTGACATTGGCTGCGGCTCAGGTATTCTCTCTATTGCTGCGTTACTCTATGGAGCGAACAGGGCTTACGCCGCCGACGTTGACCCCCTAGCGGTAACCTCTACTCGTGCCAACGCTAAGCTTAACGGCATTTCTTTAGAGCAGCTTCAGGTGCAGTTGGGCAGTCTGCCTGAAGTGATTGCGATGACTGACAAGCCGGTGAACGGCATCGTTTGCAATATTCTCGCTGAAATTATCGTGGCGCTAATTATTCCTCGCCTGGGAGAACTCGCCGCCCCCGCTGGTCAGCCGCCGACCTGGGGCATTTTGAGCGGTATACTCACGGCTAAAGCCCCCTGGGTAGAGAGACACCTTACCGTCTGCGGTTGGCAGGTCGTTGACCTAACTGAGCAAGATGAGTGGTGTGCCATGACCATTCAGCGGCGTCTGTAGCGCTTCCCCACTATGAATGACACCGCTAGCTTTCTTCTTAAAGTCATTGTGATTTCGGCGGTGCTGAGCCTGCTAGTGAAGTATGGTGGGCCGCTGCTGCCGTTACCAGCGGCTGACAACCTCAATCAGTGGGCGATCGCGATCGTGCTGCTGCCTAGCTTCGTGTTTGGTATCGGATTGGTGAGTATTTTAAAGAAAACGCCTTAAAAGAGATTCACCAAAGGAATACTTCCCCATGCGTACAGTTGCCGACATCAACGACAAAATTCGCCAGGGGAAGGCCACCGTTTGGACGATTACTGACGCTAAGGCTCGGATCGCTGAAATTGGCATTGCCCAAGCCGCTAAAACCGTCGATGTCATCACTACCGGCACCTTTGAGCCGATGGAAGGCTCCGGGGCCATGCTCAACCTGGGCCACACTGACCCGCCGATCAAAATTGTCGAGTGTCATTTAGAGGGCGTGTTGGCCTACGCGGGCTTTGGCGCAGTGGATCTCTACATTGGGGCCGGACAAATGGTGACGCCCGGACGCGATGGCGATGCCGAGGAGCGCGGCGGCGGGCATGTGATTGCCGACCTGGTCGCCGATAAACCGGTAACGCTGACGGCTACCGGCCAGGTGACTGACTGCTACCCTCGGGCCAGCTTAGATACGACGATTACGCGCGATCGCATCAATCAGTTTTACCTATTTAATCCGCGCAATCTCTACCAAAATTTTATTGTCGGGGTGAATGGCGGCGATCGCCCCCTCGCTACCTACCTTGGCCCCCTACAGCCCCGCCTCGGCAACGCCGTCTATGCCAATAGCGGCGCGCTTTCCCCCCTGCTCAACGACCCCGATCTGCAAACCATCGGCATCGGCACCCGGATTTTGCTCGGTGGCGGCGAAGGCTATATCGCCTGGGAGGGCACCCAACACTTCCCCCTACAGCGCCGCCTACCCAACCGCGCCCCCATCGGCCCGGCGGCCACTCTTGCCCTGATCGGTGACGCCAAACGCATGGATGCTCACTGGGTGCGCGGCTGCTACTTCAAAGGCTACGGCCCCTCGATGATGCTCGGCGTCGGCGTGCCCATTCCCATCCTCAATGAGCAGGTGCTGGCCCACTGCGCCGTCCGCGATGAAGACCTGGTCGCCCCCGTGGTTGATTTTTCTATTCCTCGGCGAGTGCGCCCCACCTTTGGCCTGGTCACCTACGCCCAGCTCAAGTCGGGCAAAATTGTGCTGGATGGCAGACCCGTCCGCACCGCGCCCCTGTCTAGCCTTTACCTGGCTCAGCAGGTTGCTTTGGATCTAAAGCAGCGAATTGACGATGGGGAGTTTTTGCTGAGTGAAGCGATCGCCCCGCTCCCAACTGACACTCGCTTCCTGCCCCAAGACAGCTGGGGACCCCAGTTTGACATGCGTTAATCGCAGCTAGTCGAAGAAAGTCAGGATGCAGAGCCAGTGCGGCAGACTACTCAGTGATCGTTGATTCTGTCGCTTGACGGGTAGTCTGGTCAGTAGTTTGGGCGGCTGGCTCAGTTTCAGCGGGTTTGTCAGTCAGTTTGTCGGCAGATTTAGGCTTAGGCACTGGCTTGGGGGCAGGTGCGCCAGCGCTGCGCGGCTTACCGGCTGGGGCCGAACGGCGGCGATCTCCGCCTTTGCCACGGGCGTCTTTAGCTTTTCTCTTCGGCGGTACGACGGCGATTTGAGTGGATTCTTTGAGCAGTAGCTGGCCAGCCTGGCGCTCTACCTGTAAGTCCCAAAAATAGCCGGTGGCTCTGCCGTTCAGCAGACCGCTAATCAGCAGCTTAAAGGGGCGCTTCGGCTTGACGTTTTCAGACTTGCTTTTTTGAACGATGTTGACAGTGATTTCGCTCTTTTCCTCATCGTACTTAGCGATTTCACCCCGAACTGAAAAGATGTCAGCTTGCTCTCCCGCTTCAGCGGTAGACAGATACTTAGGATCAACTGCTGGTTCTGCTTCTGTCTCGTCATCATCGTCGGCATTCAGCGTTTCGGGTTCCCAGACGCCGACGATCTGTACGTGCAGCGCTGGCGACTCGTCGTCTTTGTATAGCGTGCGGGGATACACTACCCAGAGATGGTCTTTCTCTAGATCAATATGCTTTTTGATCAGGCTCGTCACTCGCCCTAATAGCACCGCGTCGATTAGCGTGCCGTCTTCAGCGGCGATATCGCCCCGGTTAAACTGCTCTTCGGATGCGACGTATTTTCCTTTGAGCAGGCCGATCGCCCGGTATTGCATACGCTCACTCGGCGGTGAGATCGGGCCGATGCGGGCGGGCTCAGCGGGCGCGGGCGGATCACTACTGACTGGCGCTGGAGTTGGCTCGGGTGCAGGGGCAGCAGGCGGCTTGGGCCGGGAGGGTGGCCCTATGAGCTGAGGACGGCGCGGCGGCTGACGCAGGCTGGCTTCTTTTTTGGCCTGCTCAGCGGCCTGACTGACTGATCGGTCAGGGGTGGGGTCGGAGGAGGAAGCAGCGGTAGTGCCATTTTGGGCAGATGCCGCAGTCGGCTGCTCCGAAGATTGGCTGACTGACTGGCTGACCGATTGGCTGACCGATTGGCTGACCGATTGGCTGACTGACTGGCTAACTGACTGTGGGGGGCGACTAGCGGCAGAACTCATCAATCCTCAAACTCCTGAAACTGTACCTGCGGCACTGATGGTAAAAAAATGACGAAGCAAAAAACCGACGTCACTTTTTAAACCAGGTTAACATCAGCGCCAAATCTGGTTTATGGCATTGGCTACTTTCTCGTCTGCGCTTAGTCCTGTTTTACAGGCAGCTTAACGAGTCTTCATCCAATTCCGAGGGGTCGTTTAGCTCTCAGGCTAGCGCAGGCAGTTGCCTTCAGCCTGATAGTTCACGGTTCTTGTTGCAAAGGGCACACCTGCCTGCGAAAAACCTTGAAAATCAGCTTTAAGTAGGGGTAAACGCCTTGTCGTCTGGCGAAATCCAGTGACTAATAGTTCATCCATACCGAAGCGAATCCGTACCTTTTTTCCGGCTGCTGCTGAGTGATCCCGTTCAAATGGTTCGATCTGCTGCGGTAAGTTATCGGGCAAGTGATAAAGGGAAAGGTTAGGGTTAGTATGAGCAAGTTATTTTGATAAATAGATCTTCTGAGGAAAGTGCTGTGACTTTGAAACGCGATAGCTGGCTAGTGAGAGGAGTACTAATTCTAGCTGTGGCGGCGTTTGTCGCGGTGCCAGTGCTATTTGCTTTTAACGGTCGCTCCTCTAGTCAGCAGGCGAATCCATCTCAAACCCAAACGGCTGCTGACCAGGCGACTAAGCTTCAGGGGCAGATTGATGGCTATACCGCCGTGCTAGAGCGGGAACCCGAAAACGAAACTGCCTTGATTGGCCTGATTGAAGCCAAAATCGCCCTGGGTGACCTGGAGGGGACGGTCGAGCCGCTGGAGCGCTTGGCTAATCTGAGACCTGAGACGCCTGAGTATGCGATCGCTCTTGCCCAAACCAAACAGCAGCTAGGCGATTTAGAAGGGGCCGCGCAAGTCTATCGCCGCGTGCTGACGCAAACACCTGGCAGCGTACCGGCGCTAGAAGGGTTAGTGGCGCTGCTAATCAGTCAGGAGCGCTCAGAAGCAGCCATTGGGCTGCTGCAAGATACCCTCACGACTGCCGACCAGACCAATGAGCTTACCCCCGGCAGCATTGATAAGCTCTCAGTGAAGCTGCTGCTAGGTCAGGTGTATGTGGAGCAGCAGAACTATGACCAAGCGCTGAAAATTTATGATGAGGCGATCGCCGATGCCCAATCCGCTACGCCCACTCAGCCCGATTTTCGCCCGACGCTGGCCAAAGCCCTCGTCCTACAAGAGCAGGGAAAAACTACTGAAGCTACCGCGCTCTTTGATCAAGCCCTAGCCCTGACGCCAACTCAATATAAAGATGGCGTTCAGCAGCTGATTGATGAAAAGACGGGCGCTACCCCAACTGCGCCCTCTCCCAGTGGCGACGCAGCCGGTGAGAGCCCCGATGAAGCCGAAGCGCCAGCCGCCGAATAGCAGCTAATAAAATAAATTAAGAACGATCATCGCTTTATCGCTTCTCTGAAGTGCTTTAGACCGCGCCCTGGCTGGTCATTTGGCTGCTGGGCTGCGGTTTAAGACTCGCGTCGGCTTCGGCCTGAATGTCTACCGACTTAAACTCGATGTGGTTGAGCAAGGTGGTGACAAAGGCAAATAGCAAAAACGGCAGCGATAGCACCAAGATTAGCCCAACTGTGGCCAGGGCGTAGATTGGGCGGCTCGCTCCCATCAGAGCCAGCGCGGCGGCCAGGCTGACGAATAAAACGATTAGCCAAACAATAATCTGGCTGTAGATATCACCAAAGGTGAGTGTGCAGATCATCCGGTACTTTTTAACGTTATCCATGGCCCGTAGTTTTAAAGGGGTTAGTTAGCCGAGTCGTCGTAGAAGAGAGCGATGCCCGCATCTACCAATCATTTAACAAAATTGTCTTCATAGGATATCGACTGTCCTTTGTCTGCGGGCGATTTATCAATAGAGTTCAAGAATTAATAAGATTGCTTACGTGGCTTATCGCTATCTAATCTTCTACAAACCCTATGGCGTTCTCAGTCAGTTTACCGATCAGGTAGGTCGCGCCACGCTCAAAGACTTTGTGACTGTGCCAGGGGTGTACGCGGTCGGTCGGCTAGATCGAGATAGCGAAGGACTGCTGCTGCTAACAGACGATGGCCCGATGCAGCACCGGCTGAGCCATCCTAAATTTAGTCACGGGCGGCAGTATTGGGTGCAGGTAGAGCGCCAGCCTGATGCTCAGAGCTTAGAGCGGCTGCGGCGCGGCGTGACCATTCGCGACTATCGGACTCGCCCGGCTCAAGTAAGCGCGATCGCGCCGCCCAATCTGCCGCCGAGAAACCCACCCATTCGCTATCGTAAACAGGTGCCGACTGCCTGGTTAGAAATGGTGCTCACTGAGGGCAAAAACCGCCAGGTTCGTCGGATGACTGCTGCCGTTGGATTTCCGACCTTGCGACTGGTACGGAGTGCGATCTTTTTGCCTCAGGGACATCTCAGCCTACAGGGACTCGCGCCTGGGCAGTGGCGAGACCTGACGCCCGAAGAGCAGCGACACCTCCCTCGCCCTTAGCTGGATTGACGGCTATCTGGCCCCACTGGTAAAAATGACCGCCATTATCGGGCATAATCCTTGCGTAAGGCTAATAGCGGCATCAGGGCCTAAAAAACTGTGAGAAGAGACTGTCAGCAGCTGTGAACCAGGCTTCAATTCGTAAAACCTGAGCGTTTAAGAACCCATGCTTACTTGCCCTAACTGCCAGTTCGCCAATCCCAGCGATCATAAGTTTTGTCAGCGCTGCGGCGAGCCGCTGATGCCTTCAGTCGTCGCTACCGTCAGAAAAACGTCGGGCAAACTGCCGAAAGATGCGCCCGAAGATAGGCCCGAAGATATTCCAGAGGACGGGTCAGAAGCGGTGACAGTAGAGATGTCCGATCAATCTTCTGAGCCATTGAACCGGTCAGCCACCGATCTGCTGCAGGCCCGACTGCTGCCCGCTGACGAAATTGAGCTTAGCCCAGTCGCCTATCTAGGCAGTGACAAACGCTACCAGGTGTTGACCGTTCTCAGTCAGGGCAGCGCCAACATCACAGATACGACGCCTGAGGTGCGATCGCCCTTACAGACCCAGCTATCTCAACTCACCCAAGCGCCTTTATCTACCCTGCAAGCGTCGTCCGCTCTGCCCGCTGCGGCCTATCCCTATCTGCTGCTGCCCGCTTCTGCGCCGCCCCTCTACGACGTTTGGCAAGAGGGCGAAACCACGGTTTTAATCGTGCGGGTTCGTCCGGCGCTCTCTTCTCTGATCAAAGCCTTTTCTACCGCTGTCGATCCGCTACAGCACGTCTACTGGATGTATACGCTGACTGACTTATGGATGGCTCTAGAACCGATTCCTCAGTGGCGCTCTAGTCTGCTGCAAGCCGACAACTTGGGCATTGATAGCGATCAGTCTGTGCGGGTGCAGCAGTTCATCATGCCGGGCGAACAGCCGCCTCAGCTCTCAGATCTGAAGGCTTTTTTGCAATCGCTGCTAGCTCAGCCGCACCGAGGGGCGATCGCCCCTCTCCGTCAAATCAGGCAGCTGATCTTGACCGTCACCTCGGCAGAGACCCTGACGCAGCTAAGAAATGAGCTAGAAACCATTGGCGAAGCGCTGCTAGCCACCCCAGATGCGATCACGCCAGATGTTGCCTCGTCGCCTGCGGCTGAGCGGCCATTTCCCCAGGCCCCTTCTACTCAGCCGGAGGATGCCGACCAATCCGCAGCCTCCCAGCCAGACACTACCCAGCCAGACACTACCCAGCTAGACACTACCCAGCTAGACACTACCCAGCTAGACACCTCCCAATCTGTCGAGCCCCAACCGGAAACGGCTAATCTCGAACCGATTCACTTAGAAGAAGACCCTACCGCTCTAGAGCCGATGGATGATATAGACGATATCGTTTTGCCTGAATTAACCGACAGCAGCGACAATACTGTGGTACTGCCGATGAAGCTGGTGGCCCTAGCCGACGCTGGCCAAACAGATGTAGGCCGTCAGCGCGATCACAATGAAGACTATTTTGTGATCGCTAGTAGCGCTTACAAGCAAGCCAGCAACGGCCAGCAACGCACCCAGGCCCACGGCCTCTACGTGCTCTGCGACGGCATGGGCGGTCATGCGGGCGGAGAAGTGGCCAGTCAGCTAGCAACCAAAACCCTCATCGCCTACTTTGCAGAACATTGGCCTCAGCCTCAGGCCGATAGCAGATCGCTCCCTCTGCCTGCCAAAGCTACTCTGATCGAAGCCGTCAGGCAGGCAAATCAGGCGATTTATGACGTTAATGAGAAAGAGGAGCGGGCGGGCCACGAGCGGATGGGCACCACGCTGGTTATGGTGCTTTTACAAAATACTGATGCTGTCGTTGTACATGTTGGCGACAGCCGTCTGTATCAGCACACGCGGCGCACTGGCCTGCGGCAAATCACCACCGACCACGAAGTCGGGCAGCGAGAAATTCAGCGAGGGGTCGCGCCTGATGTTGCCTATGACCGCCCGGATGCCTATCAGCTCACCCAGGCACTGGGGCCTCGCAGCCAGGAAGAACTGTCACCAAGCGTGAGCTATCTCAGTTTTTCTGAGGATGCGCTGCTGCTGCTCTGTTCGGATGGGCTCAGCGACAACAACCTGGTAGAAGACCATCTTCAGAGCCATATCGACCCGCTGACCCGAGGCCATAAAGAGCTTGAGGCCGGACTCGATGATCTTGTTAATCTCGCTAACGAAGTCAACGGCCATGACAATATCAGTGCGATCGCCCTGCGCCTGCAGGTCAGCCCAGACATGGGAAGACTATAGCGACCAGCAGCATCCGCTATTCGGTGGGAACAGTCTCTGTCGCTGAGGCAATCTGTTGTTTTGCCTTTTGCCAAAAAGCTTCGAGATTTGCGGCGCTATAGTCAGTCAGCGGCCCACTCGCTTGCGCTTCGACCTGTTCAAACCGCTGGACAAATCGCCGGTTAGTGCCCTTCAAGGCAGCGGTAGGGTCTAGCCCCCGCCAGCGAGCAATCTGAATCAGCGAAAAGAAGACATCGCCTAGCTCACTTTCCTGTGCGGCTTGAGATTCGTGATCCAGGGCATGTTTAAATTCCGCCATTTCTTCATCGACTTTGGCCCAAACGGCTTCTAAACTATCCCACTCAAAGCCAGCCCTGGCCGCTTTTTTAGAAATTTTCATCGCACCAGCTAGAGGCGGCATTGACCGGGCATAGCGCTTCAGCTTGGGTGTGAGCCGAGTGGGATCTTCGGTGTCGGCTTTTTCCTGCGCTTTGATCTGTTCCCAATTGGCTTTTACAGCTTCTGTTGTCTCAGCTGTGACATCGCCAAAGACGTGAGGATGGCGGCGAATCATTTTTTCGGTAATGCCCTGAGCAATATCACCCAAATCAAAGTCTCCTTGTTCTTGAAAGATCTGAGCCTGGAGAACAACTTGCAGCAACAGATCGCCTAGCTCTTCGACAATGTCTTTTTTGTCGCCGCTCTGGATGGCATCAACAACTTCATAAGCCTCTTCAATGACATAGGGTGTCAGGCTTTGCGGCGTCTGAGCGAGATCCCAAGGGCAGCCGCCTTCGGGGCTGCGGAGCTGAGCGATTACGGTGATTAGCTGCTGTAGTGCTGCCAGTGTCTGTTGGCTTGTTTGTTGGTTTGTCTGTTGGTTCGAAGGGGCGATGTTGTCGAAATCTGACATAGAATTATTCCACTACCAGGCGAAAGCCAAATAAGATATGCCTTGAGTCTATCGGACGGTCGTGCTGATAGGCAGCTCTGCAAAATCCTGGATAGTCGTCCCAGCCGCAGCCTTTAAGGATGACTTCTGACTCGTCTGTGAGTGTGCTGGTGTATTCAAAGACGTTGCCGGCCATGTCTTCAATGCCGTAGGGGCTGCGGCTAGCGGGGTAGGCGGCGATCGCACTCGTCCCTCTGGGCCCGTGTTTAGACCAGTTGGTCGCGTCGTTTTGCCATTCACTGCCCCAGGGAAAGTAGCGTCCGTCAGTACCCCGCGCCGCTTTTTCCCACTCCAGCGCTGTCGGCAGTCGGTAGCTTACGTTATCTTGCTGCGATCGCCATTCCACATAGGCCAGCGCATCTTCATAAGAGATCAGCACGACTGGATGCTGGCCCTGCCCTACCGGATACTGCCCGTTTTGCCAGAGGTAAGGCTCTACTTCGCTATAGTCATGCACCAAAAATCCCTGCGCCTGATAGTCCGCTGCCGAAATGCCTGGCTCGCGGTGCCCGATGGTCTGCACAAATAGCTGGTAGTCGGCATTAGTAATCAAATTTTGGCTGAGGCAAAAGGCGGGTAAGTTTACTGTTTGGCGCGTTGGTTCTCGGTCAAACCAACCCTGCTGTCGGTATTTGGCCTCAGTTTCGGGAATCTCTGCCGGTGAATCTGCTCTACCCATGGCTGTGATTTCATAGGCATAGTCGCGTTCGAGGCGATCGCTGCCCGCTATAAAATCACCCCCCTCAACGAAGGCAAACCCCGCCTGTGCCTCACAGTCCGCCTGAGTCAGCGCTCCTTCTGAACCGACAGACTGACAGCCTACCAGCAACGCCAGTGCCAGGCCGCTTCTTGGCTTTATCATAAGGATTGTCCCTAACGTCTCTCCGCCTGCTGTAACCTAAATCTATGACCCACTATAACTGGCTAGTCACCGACGATGGACAGTGCGAGTCCTTTGGCACGGTTGACAATGAGCCGCCAGCGCAGACCTACCGGCTCTATCGCTTTTTAACCGAGCTAGAAGACATTTTAGAGCGCGAACCGGACGATGCTAAAAGGGTGCAGGCGATCATCCCCTTAGTGCGCAAGCTGCTGATTAGCGCCTACTGGCTACAGATGGAGTACAAACCCCCCTCAAAGAAAACCGGCTGGTCGGTTAACTTTCTCTACCGCGAGCATGAGTATCCGATTACTGTGCAGATGGTTGCCTGGGCACCGGGAAGCCAGTCAAAAATTCACAATCATGCCACTTGGGGCATCGTCGCGATGATTGGCGGCGAAGAAAGCAATACATTTTGGCGACAGGCGGCTGACGACCCTAAAGAGATTACAGTCGTCGGCGAAAAGATGCTCTACCCCGGCGATATCATCGGCTTTACGAGCAACGCCGTCCACCGGGTTTCGCCGGTGGGCGATGAGCCGACTATCTCATTTAATCTGTATGGCGTGACTGATCGCAGCAGCCGGTATAAGTACGACCCCGACACGCTCGTAGCCGACAAGTTTTAGCCTGCTTCTCCAGATGCGTTGACTTGAGCGCCCATCCAGCCCAGATAGTCAGCTGCACCCTCGGCAATCGGCAGCGCAATCAGTTCGGGTGTGTCGTAGCTGTGGAGCGATCGCACTTTTGCCGCTACTTCATCAAAGCAGTCCTGCCGCGTTTTGATTACAAGCTGCCACTCGGCCTCGCGCTGCAATTTTCCCTGCCAGGTATATACCGACTGAATTGGAAAAAGATTGACACAGGCGGCTAATCTGGCTTCGACCAGCGCGGTGGCAATTGCTTCCGCCTCAGCCTCCGATCCTGTTGTGGTCAAAACAATGGCGTAGGCGGTCATCGCTTCACCGCCGCTGCCGCCCGCGCCACCGGATCGCTCATGCAGGCTCCCGTCAGATCGGCATCTGCCCAATCGACATGCGTGACATCGACCCGGCGCAGATCAGCCCGGTTAAATTTGGTGCAGCTATCGCTCAGCTTGGCAAACTGGAGATTGGCCCGGCTCAGGTTTGCCCCACTCAGATCAGCCCGGGCAAAATTGACCCCCATTAAAATTTGGCCGCTCAGATCTACCCCAGCTAAATTGCAGCCTTTAAAGTCTCGATAGCCTTCTTCATAGAGGCGTAGGACATCGTCTGATCGCATAAGGTAGCCTGATAAAACCTGCGCTATTGGGTATAAGAGCAGGCCTCTGTCTGAGTATTCTGATATTAAGATAGGGCGTAGCTATCTCAGGCGTGGCCAAATGATTCAGCATGGTTACATAGCCACTAAAAACTTTAAAAAGCGCCGTAAACATTTAGAAACGCTCTCAGCTTTTTCTTTCAACAGCCATAGCCGCGCTTAAAGTTCACTTAAAGTAAACCTCTGCACTCCCTATTTACCATGCTTAGAATTGGTTTCGCTATACTTTGGCTTAGCTTCGTCATCTATGCCTTCGCGTTTGCACCTCCCAATCAACCCGACACGTTCGAGCTGATCACCCAGCTCTCATCCGGCCAGTGGGAAGGCATTAACCCTACCATCGTCGCTCTGTTTAACCTGATGGGAATCTGGCCGATGATCTACGCTTGCCTGGTCCTGATTGACGGTGCAGATCAAAACATACCGGCCTGGCCCTTCGTCCTCAGCTCCTTTGCGGTCGGGGCCTTTGCGCTTCTGCCCTACCTGGCGCTGCGCCAGCCCCACACCACCTTTACCGGCTCCAAAAGTACCCTGCTCAGCCTAGTCGATTCCCCCTGGGTAGGTCGATTGCTCGCTGCGGGCAGTATTGCCTTGCTCGGCTATGGCCTGCTCGAAGGCGACTGGAGCAACTTTATCGCGCAGTGGCAAACCAGCCGCTTTATCAACGTGATGAGCTTGGACTTTTGCCTCCTTTGTGCCGTCGTTGCCCCGCTAGTAAAAGACGACATGGCCAAACGCAAAATCAACAGCCCCATCATTTTTGGGATAGCGACCCTGATTCCGCTGCTAGGCATTGTCTTCTATCTATCTGTGCGCCCGCCTTTGATCACCACAGACTCCACCACCGCCACCGCATCCTCCTAAAGTCTCTTCCCCCCTTCTCTCAAATGAAACCCCAATGGCAGTGCATCCAGCAAAATATCGGCACCTGGCACGGCTCCTTTATCACTTACGAAGAGCAGGTTATCTAGAATCCGGCTATAGAGAATTGGTCAGGCACGTAAATTTAGCTTAGGCTGTGTTGTTAGCTAGCCTGATAGATAGTCGCAGCCCTTTTCTATCAATATATCTAACCGTAAATCCCAGATTCTCAGGGTGCCGTCGGCACTGGCCGAAGCCAGGCGATCGCCCGACGCATCAAACGCCACCTCCCAAATTACCCCCTCATGCCCGGTCAGCGTAGCTGTGCTGTGTCTGGCAGTCCCATCAGCCGGGCCCAGTGACTTTAGGGCTGCTGGCGAGAGCGACCACAGATGCACCGTGCCATCATCACTGGCCGACGCCAAAAGTTCTCCATTTGGGCTAAAGCTGAGGCTTCTGACCCAGTCGTGATGGCCTTGCCAGGTCAGCGGATCGGGCTCGATGTGAACGGCTTGTCCCGTTACTGACCACAGCCGAATGACGCCGTCTGCACCACCCGAAGCCACCCACTGACCGTCTGGGCTAAAGAGGGCGCACCAGACCCCGCCGCTGTGACCTGTCAGCGTTTGCACTAACCCGGTTTCGACCTGCCACAGGCGAATGGTCTGGTCTTCACTGGCGGTGACCAAATATTGACCATCGGGGCTGAAGCTGACGTGCCAGATGGTGTCTGTGTGCTCGCGCCAGGTTTTGAGCAGGGTGCCCTCGGGGTGCCATAAGCGCAGAGTGCGATCGCTGCTCACCGACGCTAACCGGCTGCCATCCGGACTGTAGCAGACCTGCCAAACTGCCGCTTCATGACCGAGGAGCGATCGCACAAAGTCGCCTTCACTACTCCAGAGTCGCACTGAGTGATCGGCGCTGGCCGAAGCAAAAAAGTCGCCGTTCGGGCTCCAGTTTACGCCATGTACCCCGCGCCGATGACCGACAATTGACTTTAACTGCTCACCGCGATCGCTCCACAGCCCAATCGTATCGTCGCCCCCCGCCGTCAGCAGCAGCGAACTGTTTTGCGGGCACCATCGCACTGCCCAGACTGTGCCCGCGTGCCCCCGACAAACCGTTGCAGCAGGAGCTGTTGGCTCTAGCGGAACGGCTGGCTGGGCTGGCTGGTCAAGAGCGAGAGCGGGCTGGCGATGGCGGTGCTCGGGTTGCAGCGCCTCTTCCAGGCCAGGCAGCTGTTGAATTAAGCCGCCTAGATATTCGTGTACGAGCTGATAGCGCACGCCCGAGACTTCTAACACTTCAAAGACCAAGCCTGAGCCAATAAAGATAGTCAGCACCAGCTGCAAAGAGGCCGTGCGGATACCGGCTAGCATCAGGGCTTCTTCCAGTTCAGAGAGACTTTTGACCGGGCGGTTGCTCCCTTCACTGAGCAAATAGAGCACAGATTTAGCAACGGTGGCATTTTCAGCGCCGCAGTCATGAATCACACTGTCTAAAAAGTTGTTGAGTAGCTGAGCTTTGGGCGATCGCCCCATCTGTTTATACTGGGCCAGCGTCGTAATCTGCTCGCGCTGTAGCTGAGCGCCCACCACCTGTAGTTCAATCGGGCGCACCTCTCCCGTCTCTGCGGCCAAATCATTCACCAGCGTCGTAATTAGACCCTCTTCTAAATAAAACTCTGCCGCCTGCGTGAGCTGCCAGATCACCGTTTCAGCCGCTTCAGGTGTGAAATTGCCCAGGTAGTAGCGAATCTCTTTGCTGAGAATATCGTTTTCAATCGCGTTCAGATCGGCGCTGCGATCCCACTCCAGCAGGTAGTGTAAAAAATCTTCTCGTAGCGCCAGCACCACTTTGACATAGGGCAAATCTAAACAGTCACGCAAAAAGATATAGAGATCGCGCCGCTGCTCAATCGCCGGGTGCTCATAAAAAAAGTCTTCAAACTGATCAAATATCAGCACAATCTGCTGATATTTCTCGCGAGTGAGCGTCTTTAGCTGGTCAATTAGGTGATGAACAGAGATATCTGCATCACTCTCTTGCTTTTGCAAATGGGTCGAGGGGGTCAGCGCGCCCAAAACTTGACGGGCCCAATCGCTATAGCTACCAATCAAGACTGGCCAGGTAGTGCGCCCCTCACTGATCAGGCTGCGCAGCCGAGGCATTAGCCCAGCGCTGAGCGTAGAGCTTTTGCCCACGCCCGACTGACCGTGAATCACCACAATCGGGTAGCGCGGCTGCGCGAGGCGGCTGACTAGCGCTGCAATATCTGGAGCCCGCCCGGATGCTTTAATCTCCGCTGCCAATATCTCATCTGAGCCATTATCCGAGTTCACAAATCCTGGATAAGGCGACCGAGCAACCGGTGGCCGGATCTGGCTGGCCCCGATAAAAGCCCTCAGCCCAAAGAGATTTTCTACCCGTCGCTGCGCCAGCTTAATCTCAAAAGCCTCAGCATAGTGCTGATGTTCAAAGTAAAGCTGCCACAGCCGACTTAAAACGTTGCGGTAAAGGACGAGGTCGTAGCGTGGATCGGTCTGCTGCCGGGCTTTTTCGAGCTGAGCGATCGCCGTCGCTGGCTCCCCCTGAAGCTGCCCCGCCACCGCCAGCAAATAAAAATAATAGCCGCGATGGTAGCGCAAAGCGATCGCACCTGCTCTCCTGTCTCCTGTCTCCTGCTCTCCTGTCCCCCTCCCTTCAACAACCCGCCCCGAAATCTCCAAAGCCTGCTGCGCAAACCCCCGTGCCTCACCCAAATAGTTCGCATGCGGATCGGCGTCATAGCGAGCGATCGCAACTTCAGCCAGATAGCCATAGTCTCTCGCTAGTCTGGCAGGGTCACTTTGATGCAGATCAATGCCGGACTGAGCGATCGCTGCTAGCCCCGACCAGTCTGCTTGCTTTTGTAACACTTCTGCCAGGGCCAAGATAAACCGACCCACCCGGTCGGGCCGATCTTGCTGCCGAAAAATCGCCAGACAGTCTTCAAAATACTGTTTTGCCTGTTGATAGGCGTAGACGGGATCAATCGCCTTTGAGACCGCCTGAACGCGCCACCACAGCCCTAAGTGAAACAGTAAAACAGCCTGTTTATCGAGGCTGCTAATGGCTGACCTGACAGCTTGATCAGCGTTGTTGCGGTGCTGCCAGTGCTTTAGACTCTCTTCGTAGTGGCTGCGGGCGCGATCTAGGTCTTGCCGCTGGTGCAGATTACGCCCTTCTAAAAAGAGTAAGTCGGCAGTCAAATCATCGCTGACCCAATGCTCATGACTTTCGAGCTGGGTCAGGGCAAACGATAGCTCTTGTCTGGCGAGCGGTTGGGTCAGGCTGGTGCTGAAAGGTAGGCGATCGCTCAGCGAAATGCCCTGGCTGGTATCTAATATCTGAGCAAAGGTGTCGTCTACCTGGGCGCTCAGCATCGCAATCAGCGACGGCGTCGGATATTCAAATCGGAGGGGAGTGGCGGCAAAGCTTTTCAGGTCGGGGGCATAGCGGTTGAGCTGCTGCAAGGTCGTGTCATTTACCCACAGCACTACCGGACAGTTAAAGACTTTCGGCAGTTCATCACGGCCCAGATTGGCGGCTTTCAGCAAAGGTTCTAGCGATCGCACGGCCTCTAACCCGGTGACCATCAGCGCCTGCCGCTGACCAGTGGGGGCAGCGTCGGATGTGGCGTCGAGAATGGCGTCTTTTAGCCGGGTGGCGGTGGGTGGAAGTGGGATGGTATCAAAGCGGAGGCGGTCACCAAGTTCTGACAGTAGCAACTGCTGCAACCGCCGGTAATTCACTCGGGCTAAAATCAGAGAGAACTGTCCCTGCCCTAGCACCATCGCCCGGCGCAGATTGTTCAGGGCATTTTGGTTATAGATAAGAATGTCTAAATGCGTATCAACCATAAGCTCTAAACAGATAATAGCGGTGCAGACAGCAGCGGTGCAGACAGCAGCGGTGCAGACAATAGCGGTCTGCGCTATTCTACCTTCCCGCCCGCCTGCTGGCCCTGATCACTGGCCCTGATCACTGGCCCTGATCACTGGCCCTGATTACTGGCCTGCCAGAGGCGATAGCGCTTAGTCTCAGCCAGTACGGGGTTGAGACCAAACCAGCGGCCTTCATCGTCGCGGTATTCGTATAAAAACAGACTGCGTAGGAGAGGATTGTAAGCTTCGTTGCCCTGCTCGTCGCCTTCGCTCACTGCCTCTAAGAGCAGCCGCCATTCGCCCGCACCAATCAGGCCCAGTAGGGCGTCGCGCTCATCGCGAATGACCGATTCCAAGGTCTCCCGGCGAATCGGCGGATCGCCCTTTTGCAAACAGCCATAGAGCAGTCGCATCAGGTTGCGCATGTGGCCGCCGCTGATCGTTACCAGGCGAGTGAGGGTATCGGGCGAGTCAAATACCTGTTCGATTTGCTGCCAGTGATCGCGCGTCTTTAGCGTCGGGAAAGCCCGCACCATCACCATCTTTTCCAAAAGCTGTCGTCCTTTTAGAAAAGGATCGCCGGTTCGAGTGGCTACCGGCACCATTGCCAGCAGCTTCGGCGCAGTGCCAAACCGATTAGACAGGCGCGGCAGCTCATCTGAAAAGATTAGCGCCAGCGGAATGGTATACACCACATGGCAATTCAGCCGCTTAAGTTGCTCACCGCGATCTACAAACAGATATTCTGACTGGCTGCGACTGTCTGCTCGGCTAATGGGGTCAATCCGATCCAGGTTATCGGCAATCACAACCAGGCCGCGTTTGCCTTGAGCCTTGAGCCTCGCTGTCGCCGCTCCCAAAATCTCTGTATTAATCGCGTCGATAATACCTTTAGTCCGAGGCTCCAGGTATTGCCGGAGCTGGCTGCGCATCTCGGGGCTTTCTTTAGCCCGAGCGGTGATAGCAGCGATTCCTACCGAAAAGCTAACATCGCTGACTTCTAGGGGCGATCGCAGCGTCTCTAGAAGATTGCGAAACAAATTCTCCAGGTAAGTGGGGCGCAGGCGAATGCCCACCGTCTCCATACTCTGGGTCACCTGATGGGCAATCATCAGCAAAATATCGCTAATATCCACATCTGCCATTTCCAAATCGCGGTCAGATTCAAAATAGACGACGTGAAAATCTTGCTGCTCAAGCCCGCCCTTTAGCCGAAATAGCTCCGTAGACTTGCCGCAGCCAATATGCCCGGTAAACAGCTGAGTCGTCGGCTGATCGGGCGAAAGCCGGACAATCGTGCGGCCTAGCTCGCTGATAATATCGCCGCCCCGCACCGAAGAAAAATCCACGTAATACCGCCGATCTTCCGGCTGCGCCACCTTCAGCGGACGGCTAGGATTAGCAGCGCGATAGAACCGGGGCAAATCGAGAGGCATAGCGGTGATCAATCAAGGCAGTCCCTCGATCATAACAGCCGAAAATAACGATCCTTCGGCCTTTTCCCCCTTTCCCCTACCCCTTTCCCCCTGCCTCCTCAACGCCCCCTCGCATACAAATGCGGCAACAGCGCCACACAAGGCAACCCGTCTAAACGCGATCGCACAACCATCTCCCAAGTTTCCCTGCTAACAATGCCGCTAGATGCAATCCCTAACTCATGCTGATACAGCTTTACCGCCTGCTCTGTCTGTTTGCCAAAGACACCATCGACTGCCAGCCAGATCTGAGCGGCTGAGAGCATCTGCTGAACGGCGGCGACCTGAGTGCCCGTACTGCCGATAGATAAAGCGGGTAAACCGGCTGCGCCCTGAGTGATAAAGGCAAGTGTGCGATCGCATACCCGCCCGTCCACCGGCAAACCACCCACACACTGCAAATATTTCACGCTTGCTAGCGTTGCAGGGCCAAAGAACCCATCGACCCGCACCGCCATTTCAGCAAACATGCCAAGCTGCTCAAACCGCGAATTGAGGTTGCGCTGCAACCGCCGGACGGTAGGGCCTGTAGAACCGAGGTTAAGCGTCATAAGCGAAGGGGGCCGTAGCATAAGATATGACGGGTGGCTCCTGATTTTGGTATGTAGCAAGCGTACGGATGCATACTCGCAGAGAAGGCTACGCCTACGTATGCTTGCGCGCCACTTTGCCCGCCGTACACAACGGTTCTGGCCGTTATTCTGGCCGTTATTGGTGTAGTGAGCAAAGTGGCCAACGCTATAGATAGCAGCAGCCTACCTATCTGCAAGAGCCTTGGCGCAGGCTAAGTGATGCTTTCTGCACCGTATCTATCTGTCAGGAACTTCTGCGGATTTTACGCAGACTGGCGTAGATCAATCGACTGGCCAGGGGGCTGATCTACGCAATATCAGCTAAATTTATTTGAATTCACGACCGAGGAACCCTTTATGCTGGTCAGATCGCTCCACGACTGCGAAGAATTTGTTGCCGGAGACAGCACCCTGCTGCGAGAGCTGCTCCACCCCGACAAGCAGCCGCTAGCCCTACGCTATAGCCTGGCCCACGCGACGCTACCCGCTGGCCAAACCTCCGACCCTCACTCTCTAAAAACGTCAGAGGTGTATTACATTTTGTCTGGCCAGGGCGAAATGCACATTGATGACGAAATGCAGCAGGTAGAGCCGGGTGACGCCGTCTACATTCCACCCGATGCTAAGCAGTACATTCACAGCTGCGGAGAGGAGCCGCTGGTCTTCTTAGCGATCGTCGATCCGGCCTGGCAGATGGCCGATGAAACGGTTT
This sequence comes from Leptolyngbya sp. BC1307, assembly GCF_002286735.1. Taxonomy (GTDB): domain Bacteria; phylum Cyanobacteriota; class Cyanobacteriia; order Phormidesmidales; family Phormidesmidaceae; genus Phormidesmis. The sequence goes on along the minus strand of NZ_NRTA01000022.1, from coordinate 21,751 downwards.
ATGCAGCAAGTGAAACGGGCGTGGTTCATTTTCGGTCGATTCAGGGTCACACTGGTAGCTCAAATTAGGCCATCGTTATCCATGGCCCAACCTACTTATTCCGTATAAGTGTTACCTAGTGATGAACCACCCCCTTATTTTTTGATAAAATAATTCGGCAATTGCGTAGGCATGGTCTATGACAGTGGTATTAAGACCCATCAAAGCGTCTCTCAAAGCACTCAAACGTTTGCTATGGCGACAGATGGCGTCTCTAAAGCTGCTGCTGCCGCTAAGTGAACCACAGTGGGCTCAGGTAGGGCTGCTGAAAACGCTGGTACAGCGAGACATGGATGCTCGCTATAAGGGCTCTATGTTGGGGAATCTGTGGCCGCTGCTGAATCAGCTAGCGCAGTTGTTAATTTACACTTATGTGTTTGCCATTGTTCTGCGGGTGAAGCTTAGCCTGAAAGGGTTACCTGCCGACAATTCGTTTGTATTTGGGCTGTGGTTGTTTGCCGGTTTAGTCCCCTGGATTGCCTTCAGCGGCGGCATAACCCAGGCGTCCGGCTCGGTCGTGGGACAGCCTAACCTAGTCAAGAAAGTGGTCTTTCCACTGAGCTTGCTGCCGCTGGTGCCGATATTATCGAGCTTTTTAGAAAGCACGTTCGGCCTGATGGCGCTGATTGTGTTTGTAGTATCTATAAGCAACACGCTCCATCCAACGCTCTTACTCTTGCCCCTCGTGTGGATACCGCAGTTGCTGCTGACAGCAGGACTGGGTTACTTAACGGCTGGGCTGACGGTGTTTATTCGCGATATTCCCCAGACGCTGGGGGTATTGCTTAATCTGTGGTTTTACGCAACGCCGCTAATTTACCCCGCTGACATGATTCCACCCCCTTTCCAGCAGTGGGTATTTTGGTTAAATCCATTGGCGGCGATCGGGGAGATGTATCGAGATACGATATTGGTAGGCCAAGTGACTCATTGGGGCGAGTGGGGAGTGGCAACAGCAACGTCATTGGGCCTGTTTTTGGCTGGATTTTGGTGCTATAAAAAGCTGCGTCCGGCATTTGCAGATGTGTTGTAGGGTGGAGAATCCCGCTCTACGGTTGTCTTTTCTCAAACCTTATGGCTGAAAGTACTGCGATTTCTCTAACAAATGTTTCCAAGGTATTCAAGCGATATCACCATCCGGTGGATCGGCTGAAAGAGATTTTGCTGCCAGGGAAACAGCGGGCAGAGGAGTTTTGGGCGCTGCGGGATATTAATCTGGAGATTCCTAAGGGAGAGACGATCGGGATTATTGGCCGTAATGGGTCTGGGAAAAGTACGCTACTGCAAATTATTGTGGGAACGTTACAGCCGACAACAGGTAATGTGAGTGTCAATGGGCGAGTTTCGGCATTGTTGGAGCTAGGGAGCGGATTTAATCCCGAGTTTACGGGACGGCAGAATATTTTTTTTAATGGACGAATTTTAGGATTAAGCCAGGCGGAGATTGAGACGAAGTTTGATAAGATTGCGGCGTTCGCAGATATAGGAGAATTTATCGAGCAGCCCATCAAAACTTATTCGAGTGGGATGTTTGTGCGGTTGGGGTTCGCGGTAGCCGTACATGTGGACCCAGAGATATTTATTGTCGATGAAGCACTAGCTGTTGGAGATGTCGTGTTTCAGCACAAGTGCATGCGTCGTATCAAAACGCTGATGGATTTAGGAGTGACTACACTATTTGTATCGCACGACGCAAACGCTGTAAAGACGTTATGTAAATCTGCGTTTATGTTAGAGCAGGGAAAGGTCCATACAAGTGGACGGCCAAATGACGTTTTTATTGACTATATGAAGCTAGCCACTCAGATTGAGCTACAACAATCTGAAGTAAATATCCCCAACAACAGCAAGCCATCAATATTGAATCATGAGGATAATTCTCAATTGTTGACAGAAAACGCAAGCCGCAGAGGAAGTGGACGAGCAACGATTGAGCATATTCGGATTTTTCATGAGAATGGTGACTTAGCCATTGCTAGCCCAGTGTTTAAATTCGATGAAATGATTACGCTTGTGACTGATGTTTGTGTCAACGCATCGCTAGAAGACTTTATTATTGGGTTTTTTATCTGTGATAAGAACGGCAATGAGTTGATAGGCAGTAACACAAAAGAGGAGAATGTTTCGATGGGCTCACTGAGGGCCACTGATAAATTTGCAGTTAAGTTTTCTTTCCGGTTACCTCTGAAGGCAGGCGGTTATAGCTTGACCGTTGCAGGTGCAGAAAGCTATACAACTACGACTTGTGATTGGCTAGATAATGTCACCATTTTTCAGGTTCAGATACCTCAAAGTGGAAAATTTATTACCGCAGCGATAAATATACCTATGGAAGTCTCCATCGAAAAAAACATGGGAATAAATTAGTCTTTATTTAAGGTTTCGATTACTGTTCAGAGATTTTTCGTATCGCACTAAACTAAACATGTCAGATAAAAAATTTAAAGGCTATCCTGATATTACACACATCTCTAAAGAACATTTAGATGAGAATACTAGCTTAGCCAAAATATTGGCTTTTGTTGGGAATGATAAGCAAGTCATTGATTTTGGATGTGCGACGGGATACCTCGCGAAACTATTAGCAGAGCAGGGATGTAAAACTGTTGGTATCGAAATAAATCCGGATGCTGCCAAAGCCGCTGAACAGTTCTGTGAACGTGTCATAGTAGCTGATCTCGACTACGACAAAGTTGAAGTTATTATAGGAGAGCAAAAATTTGATGTCGCTATATTTGGAGACGTGCTGGAACACTTGAGAGATCCATGGCAGGTATTAAAGTCTGTCAAGGACATCCTGAATCCCAATGGTTGTGTAATCGCCTCAATACCTAATGTTGCACATGGTTCTGTTCGATTGGCTTTGCTTGAGGGTCGTTTTGAATATTCAGAACTAGGTCTACTTGACAACACTCATCTACGTTTTTTTACTCATGATTCTCTGCGTCATCTATTTGAATCTTCAGGTTATTATATAGAGTCAGAGGATAGTACTAGACTGCCAATATTCGATGCGTCCCCTCTGACACCAAACTTGAACAGAGAGAAAGTTTCTGATGAGCTATTAGAGTTTATCCATGCAGATAAGTTTTCGGACTCGCTGCAATTTGTAGTTCGGGCATATTCATGCTCAACGACCCACGGGCATATTGCCCTTCAGGAGAAATGCTGCGAGCTTCGAAGGGAGATGAATCAGGCAGGGATGGAACTACAGAAAACTCAAGCAGAACTACAGAAAACTCAAGCAGAACTACAGAAAACTCAAGCAGAACTACAGAAAACTCAAGCAGAACTACAGAAAACTCAAGCAGAATCTAAACAGGTTGTTCGAGCAATGGAATCCAGCAAATTCTGGAAGATCAGAACAGCTTGGTTCAAAGTCAAGCGCCTGATTAATCCGAAACCGTCTGGTTGAACCCGGAATTATCTCTGCTAATGTGACCCAATGCACTATCGTTGATTGAAAAATATTTCGATGATCGCTTACAGAAATCGATGCATCAATATTAAAGTTAGCTTAACTTTCTTCTAAAGCAAAATGATAGATGAGTTTGTGTAGCGCAACTGCTGCGTCGGTCACTCCGATAATTTGTGAGTATCTGTCACGATAGGGATGAACTAGAACACAAGTCACACCTAAGAATATAATGAGCAATAAAGCCGAAGAAAATAAAAACTCACGGAAGGGAAGACAGGCTAGCCCTTTGTCTGCTTTGAGAATCGTATTCAAGCAGAACACTTATTTTTTAGCGCGGTTGCGTCAAAGAATTATCGAAAGACAATCAAGGCTAGGATACCTTGTTCGGCTGAGTGAGCTTCCCTTATTGACTAAAAAGTTGATCCTCTTCTATCGGGAAAAAACAAGCTTAGGAAAGGAACTAGCTTCTGTTCCAGGGTTTCAACCTCCCGCTCCGCTCGACCCGTACGAGGCTTGGCAAGCAGCTAACCAATGGACTGCAAAAACCGAGCGATACTTACGAGAAAGGCTGCAAGAGGATGTCTCACCTTTAGCTAAGATCTCAGTCGTGATGCCGGTTTACAACCCGCCGCTTATTTTTTTAGAGGCTGCGATCAGCAGTGTCATCAGTCAGGTTTACGATAACTGGGAGCTATGCATTGCCGATGATTTCAGCCCTAATCCAGATATACAGCTGGCCCTAAAGGCTTGGGCTGATAGAGATGATCGCATTCGCTTGATTTTGCGCGAGGAGAATGGCAACATCAGCGCTGCTACCAACAGCGCTGCAAGCTTAGCGACAGGCGAGTTTATTTTGTTTCTTGACCATGATGATGAACTCACCCCTGATGCTCTTGGTGAGATTGCATTATATTTGAAAAATCATCCAGAGACTGATTTTGTGTATTCAGACGATGACAAGATCAATACGCAGGGACAACGCTACGCGCCTCAATTCAAACCTGACTGGTCACCTGAGCTGCTTCTGTCGTATATGTACATGGGCCACGTTTGCGCTGTCAGGCGGACTATTTTTGATCAGGTAGACGGTATCAGAGTAGGCTTTGAGGGATCGCAAGACTATGATTTTGCGCTCAGGGCAACAGAAAAGTGCCGTCAGGTGGGGCATTTGCCCCTGGTTCTGTATCACTGGCGGGCTGTAGAAGGGTCTACAGCGACTTCGGGGGCCGCTAAGCCAGAAAGTTTTTTGGCAGCCAAAGAAGCGCTGCAGGAGACGCTTGAACGTCGAGATCTCAGCGGAATAGTCTATCATCCGGAGTGGGCACAAGCGGCTAGCTGTGGTATTTTTGCATACTATTTTGCAGATGATGGTCCGTCTGTTTCCATCATTATTCCAACAAAAAATCAGTTGTGTTTGCTCAGAGACTGTATTGAGTCTTTAGAAAAAACCACCTATAAAAACTATCAAATTGTCATCATTGACAATGAGAGTGACGACCCTGAAACGCTTGACTATTTGAATTCAATTCCTCATACCGTCTTAGAAATTGGTAATGAAGGCCAAGGCTTCAACTTTGCTGCGATTAACAATAGGGCGGCTGAACTGGTCAATAGCGATTACTTACTTTTCATGAATAATGATGTTGAAGCGATTTCTCCTCAGTGGCTTAGCCAAATGGTTGGATTTGCCAGTTCTTCAAAGGTGGGGGCTGTCGGTGCTCGCCTGCTATACCCAGATTGCAAAATTCAACATGCTGGTGTCATACATGGTTTGCATCATGGTCTAGCCGGACATGCCTTTAAACTGGTTCCTAGTTGGGATAACGGTTACCTTTCGTATGCTAAGGTCTCTCGCAACTACTCGGCGGTAACAGCCGCCTGTCTATTAACACCGAGAGAGTTGTTTTTAGATTCAGGCGGGTTTGATAGCGATCAATTTGCAGTTGCCTATAACGATGCAGACTATTGCTATCGTCTTGTTGAGGCAGGGTACAGATGCGTGTATTGTTCTACCGCTGAGCTTTTCCATAAGGAGGGAACAACAAGAGGGTTCAGAGACAATCCTCAAGAGATAGCTGCCTTTAAGCGCAAGTACGCAAGTAAAGTTGACCCTTTCTACAGTCCTCATTTATCCCTAGAAGATGAACAGTTTAAGATTGTGCCTCGAAAGGTCGTTTTTGAGATATCGTCACCCGTTAAAACGCTGGTATTTACTCATAATCTGAACTGGGAAGGGGCAACCTATCACCAGTGTGAATTAACGATTTCACTCATGAAGTCGGGTGTTATTGAACCAATCGTGTATGCGCCTGAAGACGGCCCACTACGCCAGGAATACGAATCGGCAGGAATTACCGTATACGTCAGGCCACATCCTTTACAGGGTGTGTTCAGGGTTGAAAACTATTGTGAGAGTCTCTCTGCTCTGGCAGATTTTATTAAAAGTCAATCCATAGAGCTGGTCTATGGAAATACGATCAGTACTTTTTACGCGATCGCCGCCGCCCATCAAGCAAATGTTCCCTCTATTTGGAACATTCACGAGAGCGAAGAATGGGAATTTCACCTATCCCACTTTGGCACACAGCTTTTAGCTCATGCGCTAAAGTCATTTCAGTTTCCTTACCGTGTCATATTCGTAGCAGATGCAACCAGGGATAGATACTTGCCTCTAAATACTCATCACAACTTCAGCGTTATTCACAATGGCTTAAATTTAGAACGGTTAGAGCCTTCTCAAAAAGCCATGACTAGAAAAACCGCTCGCCACTCTTTGCAAGTGACCGAGGGTGATATTGTTTTGCTTTCACTCGGAACCATTTGTGAACGTAAAGGCCAGCACGATCTTGCCCTTGCACTGGCCAAACTACCTTTGGAATTACACTCTAGGATCAGAGTATTTATGGTGGGCGATCGCCCGAGTCAATACAGCACCAAGCTGAAGCAGCTAATAAAGCAGCTACCGTCTTCAGTTCGCCATAGAGTTTCTGTCGTCTCAGAAACATCAAATGTTGTTGATTACTATAAAGCTGCCGACATCTTCGTATTTACGTCTCGAATTGAAAGCTTCCCAAGAGTTATTTTAGAGGCAATGGCCTGCGGACTGCCCATTATTACAACGCCTGTTTTCGGTGTTAAAGAGCAGGTAAAAGAGGGTATCAATGCTCTCTTTTATGAGCCAGGAGAAATCGATCAGCTAGCAGAAAAGATAAAATTGATGCTAGACGATGAAGCAATACGGCTAGCCTTTGGTTGTAGCTCCTACTCTGTACTGAACAGCCTTAATACCTTTGAAGAGATGACCGAAGGATATGCCTCACTATTTAGAGAAGCCTATTTTTCTAAATAGCGAGATATGCATTTGAAAAACTTACAAAAATACGCACCTTCATCAGCCTCTGTTTACAAGCATGATATCCAAGCTAAGGCGACTGATTCTAATCCTAGCAACCGGTGATTTTTTTGGCGTCGTTGAACGGTTATGGGCCAGAATACATCCGCCTTCATATCCAGAATGGTTGCGCGCAGCAGCCAATGTTTCACAGCAAGAAACCGCTGAGGAGGTAGCTGATACTGAGGCAAACGGTTTCCTCATTTCTGTTCTTTTGCCCCTCGACAATACTGATGCTATCTGGTTGATCAAGTCGATTGAGTCGGTTCTGAACCAGCGATACGCTCGCTGGGAGCTATATTTAACCGGCATTGTCTCTACGGCTAGACATATCCGCCCGATTTTAGAACGCTATGCTCAGCAAGATCAGCGCATCACCTTTGTTCTTTTAGAACAGAACCGGAGCATATCTGCCGCTAATAATGTAGCCTTAACGTTAGCCAAAGGTGAATTTGTTGCGCTATTAGAGAGCGATGCGGAACTTGCTCCAACCGCTTTTTACGAAGTTGCTACCTATCTGCGGGCTCACCCGAAAGCTGACTTTATCTACACCGATGTAGACCAGATTACTCAGGCAGGCGATCGCCAAAACCCTTTCTTCAAACCTGACTGGTCACCAGACTATTTTCATTCATATATGTACACCCTGCATTTGTCTGTGTACCGCACCAGTTTGGTTCGTAAAATCAAAGGCTTTAGAAGCGAGTACGAGGGAGCCCAATATTGGGACTTAGCACTACGTATCAGCGAGCAAACATCACAGATTCACCATGTTCCCAAGGTGTTGTATCATCGGCGCACGCTACCCTCTTCGCTGTCATCTGGGGTAGATGCCAATCTGCGGGCCTCTCGGGCTGCGCAAAGAGCACTCCAAGACATGCTGGATCGCAGCCCATATCCAGGTTGGGTTGAAAAAGGTGCGAAATCAGGTCTGTTTAGAGTCCGTCGCCATATTCAGCGCCGCCCGCTAGTCAGTATTGTCATCCCTAGCGCAGGCACCCATTTAAAAATACGGGGTCAGCAAGTCTGTCTGCTAGCGCAATGTGTGAGCAGCATTCGCCGCCTCAGTACCTACCAAAATTTGGAAATCATTTTAGTAGATGGTTACGATATTTCAAAAGCTACTCTCAAGTTAGTTCAAGGAGCAGATCTAAAACTCGTCCGCAGCGATCAGCCCTTCAATTTTTCCCAGCGTATGAACTTGGCGGCGCAAAGTGCTAACGGCGAAATCCTGCTGATGCTAAATGACGATACAGAGATCATGACTTCCAACTGGATAGAAGCCATGCTAGAGCTGGCTCAGCAAACAGAGATCGGTGCTGTCGGGGCTAAGCTATTTTATCCCAATGGTCGCCTACAGCACGCAGGAATGCTAATCCTGACCGGAAAACCTGGCCATGCATTTCACAATGGTTCAGGCAACCATGATGGATATTATTATTCCAACATTGTCAACCGCGACTACCTGGGCGTAACCGGAGCCTGTATGATGATGCGCCATCGCCTGTTTGAAGAACTCAATGGCTTTGACGAAAGCTTTCCTCTGAGCTACAACGACGTAGACCTGTGTCTGCGAGCCCATCAAGCAGGCTATCGCAATGTGTTTACCCCCTACGCAGAACTCATTCACTACGAGTCGGTAAGCCGCGCTAACGGACTCAGCCCTGGAATCCCTGGAGAGCTAGAACGCCTTCATGAGAAATTTGCAGGAAGTTGTTACCTGCAAAATGACCCTTACTACAACCCTAATTTGTCTTCGCGCCGCCCCTTCTTTCAACTTGCCTGGCCCGATGGGCGTAACCAGCAAAGAGGTTCCCGTTAGTGGTTAAGGTAGCCGCAGTTGTACCGACTTATAATCGCTGGCCCAAAACACAGCGATTTTTAGGACAATTTGTCCAGCAAACGTATGCAGACCTGACTACTATTGTTGTCGATGCCGACTCTCCCGACGGTACGGCGAGGGAGGTACAGCAACACTATCCTGACGTGATCTTGCTGCAGGTCAGCGATCAACAGTATTGGGCAGGTGCGACTAACGCAGGCGTCCGCTATGCCCTAGAACATGGCTACGACTATATTTTTACGATTAACGACGATGCGGTGGTGGCCCCTGACCACATACAGCGCCTGATCGCCTTGGCGCAGAAACACAGCCTGAGAATAATCGGAAACCGCATTGATTATTTGGAGCCGCCTCATCAAGTTTGGGCGCTGGGCACTCAGCTCGTCTGGGGCACGCCCAGATTCTTACAGCTACAGTATGTCAATACGCTTGCTGAAGATTTACCCGCAGACATCATGGCTCAGGAGATTTTAGCGGTCGATGCGCTACCCGGAGATGGCGTTCTCATCCATCGCAGCGTTTTTGAGCAGGTGGGCTTGTATCAGGCTGCGTTTTTGCCGCACTATCATGCCGATTCTGAGCTTATTCTGCGGGCCAGACGGTCTGGAATCGAGGCGTACGTGGCTCCGCATGTGGTGTTGCAAGACGACTTTTCGGCTGCACAAAAAAAACAAGATTTCAAGCGGATCGCGGGGCTGAAGTACGCTTTCTTTCACCCTAAATCTCACCTGTTTGTGCCGGCCATTATTTACATTTTCCTCCGCTACTGCCCCTGGTATGCCTACCCGCAAACGCTCTATCACTTACTCATGCGGCTGCTGCGACTGGGTAAAAGCCGTCCTCGGACGGAACGGAGTGGGCGGTAGCCGATGGGTTAACGACTTTGCCCACCAGCTCATAAAGTCTATCCAGCCCTGAAAACGGCCGATACCCGTTTCCCGATCACGCAGCAGTAGCTTGATGCTCCAGATCAGCAGGTAGGGAATGTTCAGGCCAAGCGCCGTCCAGGAGCCATGCCTGAAAAGAAAGTACAGTTTGCTAAAGGTCGCATGTCGAAACTTCGCGCGGCGGTTGCGGCTGGTAATGGCCGATACCGCATGGTTTACCAACACCGCCTGAGTCACACCAATTTCATGCCCCTGACGGCGGTAGCGCTCGCAGATCTCGGCGTCTTCGTAGTCTAAAAAAAAGGTGGGATCAAACTCAGGGCAATGGTCGAACCGATGCAAGTTAAAAATCATACTGCAACCCGATACCCAACGGCTGGCGAGCACGTTAGCAGGCTGCTCTGCTGACTGGTGGACGGTTTGCGCGGCGGGCAATCGATGCTTGAGAGACCCCGTCCACGGGTTGAAGCGGCCCTGAGCAAACCAGATATCTTTGCTACTCGCTCGAATGCGGGTGCCTAAAATGCTGAGCGTGGGCCGGTGCTCGAAGCAGGTGTGGACGTAAGCGATCGCCCCCACCACCAAAACCGCATCCGGGTTGATCAGCCACACCCAAGCGCGCGGATCCCGCTGATAGGCATACGCCAACCCCAAATTACAGCCCCCGCCAAACCCCAAGTTGCCCGCAGCTGGAAGAATTGCTATATTCTCAAACTCCTGCTGCAGAACGTAGACAGACGTATCGTCAGGAGAATTATTGACGATAATAAACTGGTAGGGTAGCGGGAAAGAGAGCGCCGCTACAGACCGCAGCAGGTGACGCAATAGCTCGGTGGAATAGTAATTAACCGATAGAAAATAAAGCATTTCGCCAGCATACACAAACAACGTATGACTCAGACAGCCCGTATCTGTATTAACCGCTATTTAGTTGTTTTGAGCTGGTGGCCCGGCCTAACAAGCCCGATTATATTGACTTTTTAGCAAAGCTTAGTGAGCTTGACAAGTTACTTTAGAACGCTCATGGCAGCTTCTTACTAAGGTCATGCTCATTACAATGTGATGAATGAACGCCTAGTAAGATGTCGGTTTAGATCTGCTTAGGATTCAGTTGAGTGCGATCGCCTATCCAAAGCTCATTTCAGCGCATATTTGCCGGTACCCTCTTTTTCTCTACCACCATTGTCGTTGCGGTGGTGGGGTATATTCTGGCGGGCTGGACGCCGCTGGACGCCATTTATATGGTGGTGATCACCGTGTTTGGGGTGGGGTATGGCGAGGTAGAGCCGCTCGACTCGACTAAGCTGCGAGTGTTTACAATTTTGGTAATCATCGCAGGGGCACTGTCGGTGGCCTACACGCTGGCGGGCTTTGTACAAATGGTGACCGCTGGTGAAATTCGTCGGACGCTGCGCGTGAGGCAAATGACTCAAGAAATTCAGAACTTAACCAATCATGTGATTGTCTGTGGCTATGGCCGCATGGGGCAAATGCTGACGCAAAAGCTCCAGGAAGATCATCAGCGGTTCATCATCTTAGACCGCAACCCCGACCGGATTAACGCCGCTCAAGAGAAAGGCTACCTGGTCTTTTTGGGCAACGCCACCGATGAAAATCATCTGCAGGCCGTCGGCATTGACCGGGCTAGAGTGCTGGCGACCGTACTGCCAGACGATGCGGCCAATGTTTTTATTAGCCTGACGGCCCGCGAGCTAAATCCTCAGCTGGTGGTGGTGGCGCGGGGTACGCTGCCCTCTTCAGCGAAAAAGCTGCGGCTAGCGGGCGCGGATCAGGTGGTTTTACCGGCGACGATTGGTGCGCTGCGAATGGCCCACCTGATCAGTCACCCAAACGCGGTGAACTTTATTGCTCAAGATGATGGCCGGGCCAATCTGAACGAACTGCTAGCTGAAATTGACATACAGGTGAATGAGCTGGCGGTATCGGCTGATTCGGCGCTGCTAGGTCGGACTATCGGCGATGTCGAGATCCACGGAAAAGGGACGTTTATCATTGTGGCGCTAAAGCGGGCTGACGGCACTATTGTGATTCATCCGGGCCATCAGGAAGCTTTGTATGAAGGCGACACGGTGATGATCATGGGGCACCAGGGCGATATGCCCAACTTTGCGCAGCGGTCGGCGGCAAAAAGTCAGTTGCGCTATCGGGGGGCACGGGTCCGCCGCTAGCGAGCTGCCCTGATCACGTCCGCTGCTGGGCTTTGGTGAGCTGCTGACCGTGAGGGCACAGGTCTAAAATATTGCAGCGATCGCACATCGGCTTCCGGTAATAGCAGCACCGCTGACCGTGCAGCATCAGCACCTCGTGATTATCATAAACCTGTTGAGCTGACCAGTCTGCCGGGAGCTGCGCTTCTAAAATTTTGTGAGAGAGCCCGACGGAGACCTTTTCGGAGATCAGCCCCGTGCGCATCGCCACCCGATGATGATGGCTATCGACTGGTAGAGCGCGTCGTCTCAGGGTGCTAAAGGCAAGCACAGCGGCGCTGGTTTTAGGGCCAACTCCTGTTAAAGTTTCCAGCCAGGTTCTGGCTTCGGTGACAGGAAGCTCCGTCAGGAAATCGACCGATAGCTCGCCGCGCTCGGCGGTAATCTGCCGCAAGACTTGCTGAATACGGGGGGCTTTTTGCTCAGGCCAGGTGCAGGGGGCGATCGCTGTTTGTACTGCCGCCGTCTCCGCGTCACGCACTGCTTCCCAGGTCGGAAACGCCGCCCTAAGCTGCTTAAACGCCCGGCCAGAGTCTTTGTTTTTAGTCCGGTGCGATAGCAGTGAAGATACCAGTTCGCTCAGCGGGTCTAAATTATGAAAATAGGCAATCGGACAACCATAGGCTTCGCAGAGGCGGTGATGAATGGCGATCGCTTTTTGGCTGAGATCAGGCGCGGTCAGTAGGTCAATTTGCAAGAGTTCTGATGTAAAAATAGACTGTATTGCAGACTAAATTTACTAAAGTTGCCCTAAAAAAGCGTCTATCTAAAGTTGGCTACCTACAGCAGAATCTTTTCTGCTGAACTCAAAACGGAGTCATCCGGTGCGCTGCGCCTGCCCACCCGTGCGACCTACAAAAAGTCTCTATCTTTAGACACAATCTCGATCCAAGACTCTGTAGAAGCTGCTACGTCTGTCTATTAGCCTTACACAACAAAGCCGTCTAAATTACCTGCTCGCTTTCTTTGTCAAACAGATGAAAGCGGGTGAGATCGAACTGCAGATCTAGTGTTTCGCCCGGCGTAATTTTGGCCCGAGGATCTACGCGAGCGATAAACTCAATGTCGTTGGGTAGCGTAAAGTAGACGATCTCTTCGTGACCCATCAGCTCTACGACAGAAGCCGTTGCTTTGACACTCACCGGCTCAATGCCCGGCGGCACATACTGCGGGTGGTAAATCCCTTCTGGGCGGATGCCAAAGATCACCGGACGCCCGATAAATTCGCGGTAGCGCTGCTGCCGGTCGGTCGGCACCGGGACGGTGAGGTCGCCGTCGGTTTTAATCGCCGGGACGCCATCTTTCTCAATCAGCTGCGCTTCAAAAAAGTTCATTGAGGGGCTACCGAGAAAGCCCGCTACAAAAATGTTGTTAGGGTGGTCGTATACGTTTTGCGGCGTGTCAATCTGTTGCAAAATGCCTTTGTTCATCACGGCGATGCGGGTACCCATCGTCATCGCTTCTGCCTGGTCGTGGGTGACATAGACAAAGGTAGTACCGACTTTTTTGTGGAGCTGGCTGAGTTCGGCGCGGGCCTGTACGCGCAGCTTGGCGTCGAGGTTAGAGAGTGGTTCATCCATCAAAAAGACGGCAGGCGATCGCACAATTGCCCGGCCTAGCGCTACCCGCTGCCGCTGCCCGCCCGATAGCTGCTTTGGCTTACGATCTAGCAGCTGTTCAATACCGAGCTGCCGGGCCGCATCTTCCACGCGCTTTCTGATTTCTTTTTTATTGATGCCTTTAAGATCCAGGCTAAAGCCCATATTGTCGGCCACGGTCATATGCGGATAGAGCGCGTAAGATTGAAAAACCATGGCGATATCGCGGTCTTTGGGCGTCACATTATTCACCCGCTGCCCGTCAATGTAAATGTTGCCGTCGCTGATATCTTCCAGGCCAGCAAGCATTCGCAGCGAGGTCGTTTTACCACAGCCCGAAGGCCCGACCAAGACTAAAAATTCCTTGTCTTCAAGCTCGATACTGAGATCTTTGACGGCCACGTAGCCGTTTTCATACTGTTTAGTGACTTTTTCAAAAACGACGCTAGACATGATGGGTTTCCGAGGATAAACAGGTTGAGAAGAGAATTGCGGACTACCCTTTGACAGAGCCTGCCAACAGCCCACGTACAAAGAAGCGCTGCAAGGCAAAAAAGACGGCCATGGGCACCAGCATAGAGATAAATGCGCCCGCCGTGAGCAGGTACCAATCTTGACCGCGATCGCCCACAATATTCCGTAGCACCAGCGTCACCGGAGCCACATCCTGGTTGCCGCCCAAATACACCAGGGCCACCAGCAAATCATTCCACACCCAGAGAAACTGAAAGACGGCAAAAGAGGCGATCGCCGGCATACTCAGCGGCACAATCACGCGCGTAAAGGTCTTCAGGTGAGACGCGCCATCGACCGCCGCCGCCTCAATCAGGTCGCGCGGCAGTGATCCGATATAGTTGCGCAGCAGGTATACGCCCAGTGGCAGGCCGTAGGCGCTATGGGCCAGCCAGACCGCCAAAAAGGTGCCTGATATGCCCAGCGCGGTGTAGGCCCGCAAAATTGGAATCAGCGTCATCTGTAGCGGGACTACCAGCAGCGCGACGGTGACAATGAAAATTGCCTGACGACCGGGAAACTCCATCCAGGCCAGCGCGTAGGCGGCGAAAGTGGCGATCGCAATCGGAATCACCGTCGCCGGTACCGAAATCACCAGACTGTTGAGAAAAGCCTGCCCCATCCCCTGGTCAAAGAGCACGGTGCTGTAGTTTTCTAGCGTAAACTGCGTAAACTCAAACGGATTGAGAAACACCGTCCACCAGCCGCTGTTAACCAGATCATCTGCAGGCCGAAAAGAGCTGATCAGTAGCCCTAGCGTCGGCAGTGTCCAGAGAATGGCGATCGCCACAACGGCAATATGCACAGGCGCTTTGGCCATGAAGCGCTCAAACTTAGACTTCTCTTTACGCTTGGCCACATAGTCTGGTTGGGGGTCGGGCTGCGGTCGCTGGGGGGCGGGGGGTTGCGGCTGAGCGACGGTCATCGGTTAAGCTCCTGTTGGCGAAAGCGGCGAATATTGGCAACCATGACGGGGATGACAGCGAACAGAAGAATGACGGCGATCGCACTGCCCCGCCCATAGTTGCGAAAATTAAACATCTCTCGGATCATGCGGCTGGCAATCACATCGGTTTGCAAATTGCCGCCAGTCATCACAAAGACAATATCAAACACCTTGAGCACCAGCACCACCACTGTTGTGGCTACCACGGTCACCGTCGGCATGATCATCGGCACCGTAATCCGCCTAAAAATTTGAATCTCACTGGCCCCATCCACTCTGGCCGCCTCAATCACATCGTCAGGCACACCTTTCACAGCCGACGAGAGCAGCACCATGCAAAAGCCCGTTTGCAGCCAGATCATAATCGCAATCAGGGCAAAATTATTAATGCCGCGATTTACCAGCCACCCCACCGGCTCAAACCCCAGCGCCACGACAATCGCATTGAGTACGCCAATCTGCTCAGCCCCGATGGGCCGGTAAGCATAGATAAACCGCCAGATGACGCTGGCTCCGACAAACGAAATCGCCATCGGCAAAAAGATCAGCGATTTGGCCAGAGGCTCATAGCGCACCCGGTCGATTAAAACAGCGATAATCAGCCCTAGCCCGACGCTAATGCCCGTCACCAGCACCAGCCACAGCAGATTATTGCGAAAGGTAATCAGCATGTCGGGAGCGGTAAAGGCAAAAATGTAGTTTTTTAGCCCGACAAAATCATCTGAGCTATTGCCAAAAAAGCTGAGATAAAAGGTGCGAATAGCCGGAATCACCAGATAAGCCGTCAGCAGCAGCACCGATGGGCCAACGTAAATCCAGGGCAGCACCTTCAGCCGTGCCCGCTGCGGCAAAGTCTTTTCGACCAAGATATTCAGCCCATAAAAGACAGCGATGATGCCGACTGACCCGATGGCGATCGCCAGCAGCGCCTTCAAAATTAGCGATATGTTGTTACTGTCCATAGCCTTTCTTCTATCGTCTTTCCACTGAGCTGCTGCTACACCTAAAAACAGATGGCTGCTTTACCCGCCTTCTGAACTTACGGACCCTCTACCACCGAACTGTCTTCGGGCCAGTAAAACTCAATCTGGTCAGTCACTTCCTCAGCCGACGAACCCGCTACAAAGTTCATCATTCCTGACCAAAAAGTCCCTGTCCCGACCGCGCCGGGCATCGCATCAGAAGCGTCAAACTGAACAATCTTTGCAGTAGTCAGTAGCTCAGCCTGCTTGCGACTGATCTCGTCCGGGTAAACGCTCAGGTCAACCTGTTTATTGGCAGAAAGAAAGCCGCCCTGCTTTGCCCAAATTTCGTGCGGTGTCGGCGTTGCCAGATAGGCCATCAGCTGACGCGCCTCGGGCGTGTCGTTGAGCATAGAGAAAATATCGCCCGCTACCAGCAGCGCCTTGCCATATTCAGGATTGATCACCGGCGTCGGGAAAAAGTCTACGTTTTCTCCTAAGACGACATCTTTAGGGAAAAAGGTGCTAATAAAATTGCCCTGATGATGCATATAGCACTTGGGCGGATCGTCAAAGAGCCCTGCTACCGAGTCGCCCCAGGGAATGCTCAGCGCTGCCGTTTTACCGCCCCAAACATAGCCGGGCGATCGCACTATCTCAGCAAAATACCCAAAAGCTTCCTGCACTTCAGGGGCGTTAAAAGGCACCTCATGCTGCACCCACTGATCGTAAAATTCGGGGCCAGCAGTATGCAGCAAGATATCTTCTACCCAGTCAGTACCCGGCCAGCCAGAGGCGTTACCGCTCTCCATGCCCAAGCACCAAGCGCTCCCGCCTTCGGCAACGATTTTGTCACTGAGGGCAGTCATCTCCTCCCAGGTATCGGGAATTGAGTAGCCCTTTTCTGCAAACTGCTCGGGGTTGTACCAAATTAGGCTCTTAACCGCCGAGCGATACCAGATACCGTAGATCTGGTCGTCTACCGTCGAGAGGTCTATCCAGCTATCGGGATAGTAGGCTTCGAGTTCACTGCGGGTAAGCACTTCGGTGACCGGCACCAGTGCGCCTTCTGCGGCCAGCGATCGCATCAGTCCCGGCTGCGGAAACATAGCAATATCGGGCGAATCACCCGAATCGACCCGCACTGGCAGCAGCGTTGTAAAGGCGTCTGTGCCCTCGTAGATAACGTCGATGCCCGTCTCCTCTTCAAAGGGCTTCAGCGCCTCTTCTAGTTTGGCCTGCTGGTCACCGACGATTACGCCTAATACGCTGACCGTATTTGAGCCAGCGGGCTGACTGGTTGCTGACGGGTCTGTCTCTGAGGGCTGGCTACAGCTGGCTAAGGGAAGGGCGATCGCCAACCCCAGCGTCAGATACCTGACCATTCTCCCAGCAGGTCTTGTCGTAATCTGAATGGATGAACACTGCTGTAAGAGAGAAAACATAAATCTTAGAAGTTTATAAGTCAAACATCCCTATTTATTTGGGTGTAAGAGAGTTTCGAGACCTCTTAAAATATTATGTCTTAGAGTAGAAGGACTGCCCTATCTTTAGAAATAATTATGAAAAGGTGATATAAAACTTTACGCTCTAGCTAATGTAAATGCGTATCGCGCTTAAGACAATAAACTTTATTTGCAGCCAAGCCTATGCCAACCCCACCTGCTGCCACCCAACCGCCTTGCTGGGACCCCTGGCTCCTTCAGGAAGACGGGTCTGGGCAAAGTGATACCTATCGGTTGTTCTATCTCAGCGGCAGCACCGACCAAGACCCCTGGTGGCAAACTAGCTGGATTTGCGAGGCACACTCTCAAGATATGTGCCACTGGCATCATACTGGGCCGGTTCTAGAGCCTCTCGCTGGTCAAGGTTGGGAGTCTGGGCGAATATTTGCAGGCAGCGCCTACCAAGAAGAAAACACCCGCTACTTATTTTATTCAGCGGCAAGCAAAAGTGAGATCTCAAAAGAGGCCATTGGTCTAGCCACCTCCACAGATGGGCAGCACTGGCACCGCTTTGATAAACCCTTGCTCTTGCTCGCAGATGACTGCGATGTGTGCACTAACACCGGTATTGGCTATGCCGGAAAGTGTAACTGGGCGAGCCATCTACATTGGCGAGACCCTTACATTTTAAAAGCGCCTGCCACGCAAAAATACTACCTGTTTTTCTGTGCGTCTCTCACCGGATCAGCGCTTTATCAGGGAGGCGTAGGGGTTGCTACGGCTGATCATCTGGCTGGTCCCTACCGGTTACTCCCTCCTGTAGCAGGGCCTGGCGTAGTTGCAGAAGAGCTTTCCTCTACATCGGACAGCGTATCGGATAGTGTTGCTGACGAGCCAGCAGACGCAAGCGCACGATGGCCTTTCTATCATCTAGAGCGGCCTCAGGTTATTTATTTTCAAGGCAAATATCATTTGTTTTTCTCCTGCTTCAAAGAATTTGTCAATCCGCTTTGGCTAGAAGAAATTGGTTCTGACAACGTGTCTGATTCGACGCTGTACTGGTATATCTCAGATCAAATTACTGGTCCGTTTGAGCCAGCAGGCCCGCTGCCAGTCGTACCAGGCAGTGAAGCTACCGGGCTTTATGGCACCACGTTTTTTCCAAAGACTCATCGAGGTAACTGGCAGCAGGCAGACCTATCGAATGAAATTGAGATGTCAGTTTTAGGCTGGTATTCAGAGAACTATCGGCTAGCCGTGAGTCAGGAGTTCATCGCGATCTGGACACAGTCAGGGCTCAAGATTGCAGCAAACCCGTCTGTTAGTCGCTCAATAGAATAGATGCGAGACAAAGATAGCGCACTTAATTGCGTCGTAGTAGACCATCTGACGGCCTTGTTCACCATAGAATGCGAAGATTTGGCGGGCTTGCCGAAGGGAATCTCTACAAGCCCGCCATGGCTGGGCTTAGCCACCCATCTGAGTAACCGCATTGCGGGTGAAGTTAACTCGCTCTTCAAAGTCGAGCTTTTTCACCATCTCAACAAAGCTATTGGTTTGCTTGGGCAGACTGTAGTCATCAGGGACGGTAACAATCGTACCGGCTTCCATGCCTTGGGCTAGCAGCAGCCAGAATTCCAGTGCTCCGCTTGAGCTGAGTGCGCCGTACTCTTTGCTGATGTCTGTTCCATTGCCTTCGACAACATCTCTCTGCGCCTGTAGCTGTTCTTCTTTTGACAAAGCCTTTACTTTGTCGAACAGGGTGTTACCTAGCACTTCCACATCATTCGGAGGGGCGGGATTCAAGTTCTCTTTAAGATCTAAGTAGCCGTACCACAGCAGCGCTAGCTTAGTATCAGCGTCAAACTTTTGGAATTCATCTAGCGGCTGCTTGACACTATCAACAGTTGTATACGTCATGGGATACCTCAAAATTTGTACAACCGATCTAGCGGACTATGCTAGCCCACTATCCGATTTCTTTACTGCTCTAGCCTAACCAAGTTGCCTGCGTGACTAAATGCTCTGCAGACAGACATCGCTACCAGCGACAACCGGTAAAACTCTGTCACTTGAGGGAAGATATCCGGGCACCCGATGGCCGGTTACTCGCGCCACAGCGCGATGAGCTTGATGTCAGGCTATAACAGGTATAATGCTGATGGCCCCCAGATTTATCGCAGTCTGCGGTCTGTGATCAGTGCGGCGATCGCTTAGAAAACAATGCCTCAGCTAGCCTTATTTTCCCCTTTTGAAGACCCAGAAGACTCCGTCTCTCACTTGGCCACGCCAGCCTATCAAATACGCGAGAGTAAGCGAGCTAAGCACGTCTCTATCAAAATCTCGGTAGAGGGTGAGGTGGAAGTCGTCGTACCCCCCAAGTTTGATCGTAAGCAGCTGCCCGGTATTTTAGAGAAGAAGCAGGACTGGATTGCGAAAACGCGATCACGTCTGACCAGCGATCGCGCCCAAACCTCAAGCGACTGGCAGGCCGAAAAACCCGAAACCATCGCGCTGCGCTGGCAGTCAACCGCGCTAGATGACCCTAACCAGCCCGGTTCGGCAGGCCCCAGTTCAGCAGACCCCAGCGATCTAGAAATTTGGTCAGTTGCCTATCAGCCCAGTGCGGGCAATAAAACCCTTTGCATTCCCTCATTGGGCGATCGCCTGACCATTCGCGGCAACACAGAGCACCTGCCCGCTTGCCAGGCCGTCTTAAGAAAATGGCTCGCTCACAGAGCCCAGCGAGATCTCACGCCCTGGCTACGGCAGCTCGGCTTTGAGCTTGACTTGCCCTGCCGCCGCATCTCAGTGCGCGGCCAAAAGACCCGCTGGGCAAGCTGCTCCAATCACAAAGACATCAGCTTGAACTACAAACTGCTATTTCTGCCCAGGCCGCTGGTTCACTATGTATTAGTCCACGAGCTTTGCCATACGGTGCATATGAATCACTCGGCAAAATTTTGGCGGCTCGTCGGTGAAAAGCAGCCCGATTACCAGCAGTGGCGCGACCAGCTCAAAACCGGCTGGCGCTATGTGCCGCGTTGGGTAGAAACATGATCGCAGTCAAGGCGGGTGAAGACCTGCAAACGCCTCACAGTGGCTACCACTGGCGAGGTCAGTCAGGTCGTTTCTTTGAGGGCTGGTATCTGCGGCTGACGCTGCCTGAGACAGCGCAGACGTTTGCCTTTATGTATTCGATTGACGATCCGGCGGGGGGAAGCGATCGCAGCGGTGGCGCAGCCCAGATCTTAGGCCCTGACGAAGCTTACTACTGCCGCACGTTTCCAGATGTCAATCAGTTTTGGGCCTGGCCGCACCAGCTAGGGTTAGGCCACTGGCGCAGCGCTAATATATCCGGTCCGGCTCGCTACCTCTCCCCTGCAGCGTTTACTCGTCATATCAAAGAAGGCTATCAGGTCAGCCCTAACCATCATCAGGGCAAATTGCTAGATCCTGCTGGGAAAACCAAAGCCGAGTGGTGTTACCAAATTAGTCCGATAGCTGGCTGGGGTGCTCCTAAGTCGCAGTCCACCGCAGGCTGGCTATCTTATCTGCCCGTCTTCGAGCCCGGTTGGCAGGTGCTAATGGCCCACGGGTTAGCCTCAGGCTGGATTGACTGGCAGGGCAAACGCTATCACTTCGAAACCGTACCGGCCTACGCTGAGAAAAACTGGGGCGGCGCTTTTCCCATTAAATGGTTTTGGATACAGTGCAATGCCTTTGCGAACGTCCCTGGGCTGAGCGTTACGGCAGTAGGCGGCGTCCGCGACGTGATTACCTGGCAAGAAGATGTCGGACTGATTGGCATTCATTACCAGGGTCAGTTCTACGAATTTCTCTCAACTAAAACCGCCTTTACCTGGGCAGTTGACCCTTGGGGCTACTGGCAAATGACGGCGCGCGACTATCGTTATCGAGTGACGCTCACAGGCAGCGCTACCGATGCCGGAGCCTGGGTGCGAGTGCCGACGCAAACTGGCTTGCAGTGGCTGTGCCGGGATACGACTCATGGCGAATTGCAACTACAGCTATGGGATATTTCTAGTGACAAGATGATTTTAGAGGCGACCAGTCAGCTCGCCGGATTGGAGGTAGGCGGCGGGCCGTGGGGCGATCGCTGGACAAAATCTTGACAAAATCTGAAATAAAAATCCTAAGTGACTTGCTATATTGTTCTGTGTGATTAGCTGTCAGAGTCGGTCTAATCCACCCGATCAAGCAGTTAACTTACATGGGGCTGTGGCTCAGATGGATAGAGCAAGCGCCTCCTAAGCGCTAGGTCGCGCGTTCGAATCGCGCCAGTCCCGTCCTCTGCCAATCAAATCAAACAAAAAGCCCCCCGCACGGCCTGCCAGAAGCAGCGTGCGGGGGGCTTTTATTTCGCTATCCAATCAAGGAGTAGTTATCAGGTGACGACTACGCGTTGATGGCAGGTGCAGTCATTGCAACCGGTGCAGCTTCACCTGCTGCCAGGTCCA
>NZ_NRTA01000021.1 GCF_002286735.1 Leptolyngbya sp. BC1307 | reverse complement strand
TACCGAAGCCCAAATATCAGAAAGACAAGCCGCATGTCTCTACCGCGCGCCTCTTGGCCAAAGCTAAAGAAGACAAGAAATCACCTTGAAAGGGCTGGTCTACTGGACGCAGCAAGCCGACAAGACCCGCCAGCCTGAACTCAAACGTCAGTATAAAACAGCCGCCAGTGTTGCCTTTGAGGCCCTCGTCGCTCATCCCTATACCGACCAAATTGACGACCTGCAACAAACACGTTGGCGACACTGGTGTCGGTGGATGTGTGCCAAGTATCAACGCACCTCCTCTGCCGTTGAAGGCAGAAACGGCTATCTCTCTCAACGTCACCATGTTACGCGCGGGTTCTCGCAGCAGTCTTTGAAGACGCTGACCACGATTCACAACTTTGACCTCAGACGCGCTGATGGCTCCACCGCTGCTCAACGCTTATTTGGCCATCAGTTTCCTGACCTATTTGAGTGGGTACTCAGCCATCATACTGAGCTGCCTTTGCCCAGAAAGGCAGCTAAAGCACATCAGCCCAAGCCCCTGCACGCATAGCTTTTCCCGGCTTAAGTTGGTACCCCTCTAGAGGGCTAGGAGATGCTAGGTCAGTTGCACGATCGCTGCTTCTGTCAGGTCAAAGTTGGCCGTGACCGACTGCACATCGTCTGAGTCTTCTAAAGCGTCCATCATTTTAATCAAAGCGCCTGCCAGGTCAGGGTCTTCTACCTTGACGTTATTAGCAGGAATCCAGCGCAGATCGACTTCGCGGATGTCGTAATCTTTCTCCTTGAGGGCGCTGCTGACGCTTTCTAAATCTGCAACATCGCAAAAGACTTCTGCGCCGGGAGTGTCTTCGTCGATTTCTTCTAGCAGTTCGTAAGATTCTGCCCCTGCTTCTAGCGCGTCTTCTAGCAGCGCTTCCTCTTCAATTTCACCCGTGATCGCAATCACCCCTTTCTGGTCAAACATCCAGCCAACGCAGCCGGTTTCGCCGAGGTTGCCGCCATTTTTGTTAAAGGCAGAGCGCAGGTCAGCAGCGGCTCGGTTGCGATTGTCTGTGAGCGCCTCTATGAGCACGGCCACCCCGCCGGGGCCATAGCCTTCGTAGCGAATGGCTTCAAAGTCGCCTTCGCCTTCTAGCTGACCGCAGCCTTTGGCGATCGCCCGGTCAATATTCTCATTGGGGAAGCTTGCTGCCTTGGCCTTATCTATCGCTGTGCGTAGCTGAAAGTTGCCATCGGGGTCGCCGCCGCCCTGCTTAGCAGCCACAATAATCTCGCGGGAGATCTTGGCAAACACCTTGCCTCTTACCACATCGACCCGAGCCTTTTGCCGCTTAATATTCGCCCATTTGCTGTGTCCTGCCATCGGCGCTGCAATTCACTCGCTTACTTCAACCAGAATAATAGCGATTTTTTCGGCTAATTATGCGTTGTGAGCCTTGCCCGAGCCGCAATCAGCTTCACCCCTACAGTAAAATGACTCATAGAAGCTTTTGGTCACTCAGCCATGACGCCTAAAGAAGAACTGATGCAAGCGATTCAAACATCGCCAGACGATATCATTTCAGCATTGTTAGAAACTTTGAAGAAATTGAGGGGCCAGTCAGAGTCGGCAGCAGAGTCGGCAGCAGAGTCGGCAGTAGAGTCGGCAGTAGAGTCGGCAGCAGAAAACCCCTTGACTGAAAGGCTGTACCGGAAGAATGGCATTTTGGTTGCAGAAACCGGGCCGCTTAGTGATTTTGATACGACTGCCTTTATTAGGCAGATGAGAGAAGAAAGAATTCAAAGCCAGATTGACAAGCTAGGGCTATGAAAGTTCTGTACGACACTTCTGTCCTGATTCCTGCCTTGTTGGTTAATCACGACAGACATTCAGCCGCGTTTCCTCAGCTCGAAACAGCAAGACGGGGAGATGATCAAGGTTACCTATCAAGGTTACCTATCAACTCATAGTTTGGCAGAACTGTATGCTGTCGCAACCCGTTTACCAAGTCCGATTGGGGTTTCGCCAGAGGGTACAAAAGCAATAATTTTAGATTTGTTAGAGTATTTGGTGCCTGTGGAACTTTCGGCTAGTGATTATCGGCAGGCGATCGCCAGAGTAGCCTCACTCAAACTAGCTGGGGGTAAATGTACGATGCGATCATTGCTCAGGCCGCCCTGAAAGTAAACGTAGACAGGTTAATCACGCTGAACGCTAAAGACTTTTTACCGCTAGGCGATCAGGTCTCGGCCTTGGTTTCTGTGCCTGAGTGAGGAACTGCTCATTCGGTGTGTAATGGCAAAAATCCTTTTTACTGCGAAAACTCTATAAAGGCTACGAAACCAGGAAAAATGATGGTCTATAGAGCCCATTTGAGATCTATTATAATAATAGCGAATGTTGCTCAGAGACTTTAGTTCAGTCAGTATGGCTTATTCCAGCAGTCTTAGCGATAAAGAATGGGAAATCTTTGAACCGCTGTTGCTTGAGATTCTACCCCCGAAGAAGAAAACTCGCCCTCCGGCTTGGACAAAGCGGGAGATCGTTGACGGCATTCTCTATCAACTGAAGAACGGCTGTAACTGGCAGGATTTGCCTAAAGACTTACCGCCTTACTCGACCGTATACTGGCACTACAAACAGTGGCGGGCAGCCGGTGTGTTTGAGGAGCTGATGCGGGTGCTGCATGAACAGGTCCGCGAGCAGGTTAAAAAAAAGCCCAAATGGACGACGCTGATGATGATTGACTCGCAAGCGGTAAAGAATACCTACAACGCGGGCGTGGACTCCAAAGGCTTTTGTTTCTACAAGGCGACGAATGGCATCAAACAGCATCTAGCTGTTGATACGCTGGGCTTTCCGTTCTTTACGCACTGTCCGGCTGCGAATGTTTCAGATGATGCGGGGCTGATAGAATTGCTCAGCGCCAACATCGACTACTTCAAGTCGAAGCCGGTGAATATTCCTAAGATTACTGTTTTACTAGACCATGGCTATCATCCGGACAAGTTGACTGAAGCGCTAGTGCAGATCTATCCAAAGATCATGAAGAAGATCCGGTTTGAGCTGTCACCGAAGCCATCGAAAGCAGAGCAAGCAGCGCAAGGGAAGAGCGGCTTTGTGCCGGTAGCCGCCAGATCGGTGATTGAGCGTTCAAACGCCTGGATGGAGCGCTGCAAGATTCTGGTTAAGAACTTCGAGCGGACGCTGTCGAACGCCAAGGCAAAAACTGACCTCTGCTTTGTCAGGCTAATGGTCAGAAGGCTTGCAGCCGCTTCCTAAGATGTCAAATGGGTTCTATACAGGCGATCGCGTTAGACGCTTCTGGAAAAACGCTGATCAGCCGAGATAGCAATCAGTCTGTGCTTTTTTGGAACCTGCGAACCTATCGGAGCGATCGCTCAGTCGGCGTGGCTCGGGCAATCGCGGTATTAGAGCTTGACCACAATCATGAAATAGGCTTGACGGTGGTCAAGGTCAAGCAGCACGGCGCAGGTGAAAAAGTTGCGGTCCGCTATCTACACACCTGATTAGCCTTGACGGTTTCTAGCTGCTCTGGCAATAACGACCGTTCCTGAGCGTGAGCATCTTCACTAGGGAAGACATCGCTTACCACAGGCTCATTATTCTGTCCGGACCATTGCTCCTAGAGAGCTTGATCTTCAAATCGCGCTATAGTTTCCCTTAACTGTTTCGAACTGGCGATCGCCAAGGGAACCGAGCCGTATGCGTATAGAGACATCTGTTAAGCAGTGCCTGTCTTTAATGGCCTTATCCTTATTGGGGGCAGGGCTACTCACCGCTTGCAACCCCGAAAGCGGTCCTGACAGCGAAGCACCCGCTAATCCAGAGGCGGCGACCGGTTCTCAATCGCTCAAACTGCTTTACTGGCAAGCCCCCACAACGCTAAACCCGCATCTCTCCAGCGGCACCAAAGACCGAGAAGCGGCTAGCCCAGTGCTAGAGCCGCTCGCTGTTTATAATGAGGACGAAACGCTGGAGCCGATTTTAGCCGCTGAAATTCCCACCGTAGAAAACGGCGGCATCAGCGAAGACAGTACCACCGTCACCTGGAAGCTCAAAGCGGGCGTGCTCTGGTCAGATGGCGAGCCCTTCACCGCCGAAGACGTTGTATTTACCTACGATTTCATTACCAACCCCGAAGCTGCCACCACCTCTACCGAATTTTATGGCGAAGTCGAAAGCGTCGAAGCCGTAGACGACCTCACTGTCAAAGTTACCTTCAAGCAGCCTACCCCGGCTGTGATGTCGTCCTTTGTCGGCGGCAGCGGCATGATTTTACCCGAGCATATTTTCGCAGATTACAACAACGCTCAAGCTCGCTCAGCTCCCGGCAACAATTCTCCTATTGGTACCAATGCTTATCAGGTCAAAGAATTTAAGCCCGGAGACACCATCATTTATGAGCCGAATCCTAACTTTCGCGGTGAGGCACCCGCCTTTGGTACGATAGAGCTGAAAGGCGGTGGGGATACCGTGTCGGCAGCCAGGGCCGTTCTGCAGACGGGTGAAGCTGACTACGCCTGGAATATTCAGGCGGAGCCAGATATCATCGCTAATCTGGAAGCGGCTGGCAAAGGTGAAATGACTTACGTCTTTAAGCCGCTGATGGAGAGAATATATATTAATTTCTCTGATCCGAATAAGGAAGTCGATGGAGAGACTTCGCAAAAGGATACGCCCCATCCCTTTCTCTCAGAGAAGCCCGTGCGCGAGGCGATTAGCCTGGCGATAGATCGCGAAACAATTACGCAGCAGCTTTACGGCGAAGCAGGTACGGTCGCCACCAACTTTATTGTCGCTCCAGAGAAGTACGTTTCATCGAATACCGAATACGAGTTTGACTTGGAAAAAGCGGCGGCGCTGTTAGATGAGGCCGGGTGGCAAGATACTAACGGTGACGGCGTGCGCGATAAAAATGGCACCGAGATGACGATTCTCTTTACTAGCTCTGTGAATCCGGTACGGCAAAAGACCCAGGAGATTATCAAGCAAAATCTCGAATCTATCGGCATGTCGGTAGAGCTAAAGAGCGTAGAGTCGGGTGTGTATTTTGGCGATCCGGCCAACCCCGACTCGGTCAATCGGTTTAACTCAGATTTGCAGCTCTTTGCCTTTGATAGTGAAACGCCTGAACCCGATTCCTATATGGAACTGTATGCGTGTAGCCAAATCTCGCAGAAGGAAAATCAGTGGGCCAAGGAGAACTCTTCTCGCTACTGCAATCCTGAATATGATGCGCTCTTAGAAGAACTCAAACAGGAGATTGACCCAGACAAGCGCAAGGCCCTATTTATTGAAATGAACGATCTGTTGATTGACGATGTCGCGCTGATTCCGCTGGTGCGCCGGAGTGACCCTTATGCGATCGCTACTTCCCTCACCAATTTAGAATTCACCCCATGGGCTGCTAGCACCTGGAAAATCAACGACTGGGGCCTTCAGTAGGGCATGGGCAAATACCTCTTAAAGCGAATACTCATTGCCATTCCTACTCTAATCGCGATTAGCATGGTGATTTATCTGGTGCTAGCCTTGGCCCCCGGTGATCCGCTCGGAGAACTTGCCAACAGCCCCTCTATTACTGCCGAAGTCAGAGAAAATATCCGCCGTAGCTTAGGGCTCGATCAGCCCATCTACATCCGCTATGTGAAATGGGCCGGGGCCTTTCTCACGGGCAACATGGGCTATTCGTTTGTTAGTCCGGTTCCGGTGAGCGCTCTGATCTGGCAGCGCTTGCCTGTTACGCTGTGGGTCGTTGGGCTGGCCTATTTGGTTTCAGTCGCGTTAGCCTTTCCGCTGGGCATTCTCTCCGCCCTCAAGCGCTACACCTGGCTAGATCAGCTTGCCACCACTTTTGCCTTTGCGGGCTTCTCCATTCCTCCCTTTTTTACCGGCCTAATTTTCATTATTATCTTTAGCGTGTGGCTAGGCTGGCTTCCCTTTATTTATGACAGTAATTTAACGGTCAACAGCTTTAGCAGCTTGCTCGCTCAAGTAAAACAGTCCATCATGCCTGTTGCCGTACTGGCCCTATTTCAGACCGCCGTACTCATGCGCTATATCCGCGCTGCTGTGATTGAACAGCTGACTATGGACTATGTACGTACAGCCTACGCTAAAGGGCTCAGCGGTTGGGAAGTGATGGTTCGTCACGTTTTGCGCAATGCCTTAATTCCAGTCGTCACGCTGATCGCATTGGATATTCCCACTGTCTTCACGGGCGCGCTAGTGACCGAGCAAGTGTTTCGCGTGCCGGGGATTGGCTCACTGCTAATTGATTCCATCACCCGCAGCGATACGCCCGTTGTGATGGCAATTACTTTCATTTATGCCATTTTGATCGTGATGTTTAATTTGATAGCAGATGTACTCTACGGCGTGCTCGATCCGCGTATTCGCTATTCGTAGTTAGCACTGCCCTCCAAAGACAATTGCCTCTCCCTCACACACGACATAAGCGCAGGTATTGCTCACTAGCTCTACTTCATAGCCGCCAGTAAATTCACCAAAGGAGGGTAGCGTAAGCCGCTTTTGGTCATGCTCGATGAAAAAGCAGGGCAGGCGAAGGCTGTCTGTGCGCGATCGCAACCTCATCACCGGATGGATATGTCCGCAGATATTCAGCGCTGCGTCGTGCTTTATCTCCGGTTCATGGCTCAGTAAAAAAGGCCCCAACCTGGCCGCATCTGTCTGGTAATCCATCGTGAGAGGCGGCAGCGACGAGACCAATCGACGGTCGTGATTGCCTACGATGAGAGACGTTTCTACGCCGGTTTCTTTGAGGAAATTATCCCAGCTGATCAGAACTTCGGGGACGAGCGATCGCCTGGAATGAAACAGATCTCCGAGAATGAACAGCTGATTGGCTCGGGTCTGGGTAAGAAGCGATCGCAGCCGATCCAAATTCTCTGTATTCACCGCGCTAGAAACCGGAATGCCCAATGACTGAAACGTCTCCGCCTTGCCCAAATGCACATCAGAGACCAGCAGCGCCTCTACGTCAGGCAAATACAGCGCCCTGTCATCCAACAGCCGTAAGCGATGACCAAACAGACTGATTTCATTAGCTAGCACAGCCATAGCACTAAGGCGTCAGCGTCCGGCGCAGCAGATTCCCGTGGCTCACCACCGAACTCATCAGTCCCCAGCGCACGGAGTTAGAGGTTTGGCCAAACAGCCCTAGCATCGCCTGCACGATTTCTGGCAGGGCCATGGTATCTGCCAAAAAGCCCGACCACTGAGGCTTGTCCAATTCAAAAAAGGCCGTCAAAAACTGCTGCAAATTGCGAGTGTCAAAGGCCATTAGATTCTCCAGGCCAAACGTATAGAGGTAGTGCTTGCGCAGTCGTTCGACCGGCCAGAGGGCTTGCCAGGCTGTCTGGGCAACCTGCTCCGGAGAGGTGTTTGGGGCTTCTAATGCGAGAGCGATCGCCCGCGCCAAATCAGGCCCACGCCGCAGCATCGCCCCTAACATATAGCCAGTCGCCGGATGCACCATACTCGCTGCCCCGCCAAAGCCCACTACCGACTGATTCAAATCAGGAATAGGCATATTCATCGGAAACAGACAGCGCTCAGTGTGAAAAGTATCCGTCACCGTCACCCCACGATGAGCCAACCGCTGATGTAGCCGCCGCTCTAGCGTATCAAAACCAATGGCAGGCGCATGGGCCAAAGACGTTTCTTCAATAAAATAAACGTCGTCTCCTAAATCCATTGCGTATAGAAAGGTAGGCGGCAGCGCACGCTCTGGCGCAGGCAGATAGTCATCCCGATAATCCATTAGCACCATCTGCCCCGGCGAAATCGGCGGCGCAGAAAACCGCCCCACGATGCCATAAGCCGCCTGATACGCGATCGGCTTTGTTACGACTGGCCGCTTCACCAGCGCCGGATTGTGACCGCTGGCGTCAATCACTAGCCGAGCGCTATAGGTTTTTCCGGATTTATCGGTCACCTCAGAGCGCCGAGATGAATGCGATACCCCCGCGACCTTGCCGTGATGCCAGACAATGCCGTGCCCCTGGCTCTGGGATAACCAATGACCTTGCAGCTTCTCCCGGTCAATCAACCCATAGTCTCGCCGTAGCGGCAGGGGCCCCTGGCCCATATGCGCCACCGTATTTTGCCAGCGATGCCCCAAAAATTCGCTCATCCCCAGCGCTTCTAATTCATCTGCCCAGATACCGTAAGTGTTTGGCCAGGGCTTTGCCGGGTCAGTTGCTGTTAGCCCTGCCACCTTCAATCCCCGCTGCCCTAGCGCCGCTGCCAGCGACAGCCCTGCTGGCCCCGCCCCAATCACTAATACATCTGACATGAAACCCACTGCTTCCCAAGGTGTCTGCTTATTTTACCGGGTAAGCCATGCGTCCGCCTAACGCTATTGGTAAACGTCATCTACGCCTGAGTATCGATGTCGATACAGCGATCGCTCGATACACTAAAAAACGACAGTGTCATAAGAAAGTCCTAAAGAAAGCCCTAAAGAAAGCCCAGAGCAACTATGAAGCCTGATCAGCTAAATGGAGAAACCATCAATCGCGTCATCGAAATGGCCTGGGAAGACAGAACCCCTTTTGAAGCCATTGAGACACAGTTTGGCCTGAAGGAGAAAGACGTGATTGCCGTGATGCGACGCCATATGAAGGCTTCTAGCTTCAGGATGTGGCGCAAGCGGGTGAGCGATCGCAAAACCAAACACGCTAAAAAGCGCAGCTTTGAGGTCGGTCGCTTCAAATCTAGCAATCAGAAAAACTACTAGCTTTTCTCAGTACAGGACAAAGAGTACAGGACAAAAGCTTGCGCAAGATACAGGGAGGGGGTTTCATATTTTATCATGGCCCTATTTCGCAGGAAAACGGTCAACTTGAGCGAATTAGCAGTGGCCTTTCCTGGTCGAGCTAAGCCTGAGTTGCTAAAACCATGCGGCAGCAAGCCCTTGAGCTTATAGCGACTCCCGGATGTATTCGGCAACCGCGAGTCACTTTGCCCATTGCAACATCAGGTTTTCAGCTAGTTCTTTAAAATATTTGAGTGCTTAAGAAATAAGTTCGGCTAGCTCCATCCAGCGTTCGGTAGCAGAGTCAATTTCGGCTGCGATCGACGCAATCTCCTCAGACAGCTTCTGCAACTCGCCATAGTCACTGGGAGGCTCAGGATACAGCAGCTTCTCTAGCTTAGCCTTCTTCGCCTCTAGCTTAGGAATTTTGTTTTCTAGCGTTTCGTACTCTCTCTTCTCTCGATTAGAGACTTTCTTTGAGGGAGAGCTGATGCTCGGCTTAGCTTCAGTTGGGCTCTCTGTTTTCACTTGCTGAGCTGACTTTTGCTGAGCTGACTTCTGAACTGCCTTCTCAGCCGATTCTTCTTTTTTCTTGGTCTCCAGATAAACTGAGTAGCTGCCAGGATAGCGGCGAATATTGCCGCCGGGCTCTAGTGCAAAGATGTTCCGTACCGTGCGATCTAAAAAATAGCGATCATGCGAGACAGTAAGCACACAGCCGTTAAAATCCTCTAAGTAGTCTTCTAACACGGTCAGCGTTTGCACATCGAGATCGTTGGTGGGCTCGTCGAGGATGAGCACGTTGGGCGCACTGAGCAAGACGCGCAGTAAGAACAAGCGACGCTTTTCACCACCTGAGAGCTTGTGAATGGGCGTGTACTGCTGATTGCTGGTAAAGAGAAAGCGCTCTAGCATTTGAGAAACGCTGATCTGGCTGCCGTCGGCAGTGGTGACAAAGGCACCCTCTTCTTTGAGGTAGTCCATGACTCGCAGGTCTTCGTTGAGCGCTTCGAGCAGAGCTTCAGAATGCTGGTCAAAGTAGCCGATGTGAATAGTGGAGCCAATGTCTACAGTGCCGCTGTCGGGCGCTAACCGCCCGGTGATGATGTCTACCAGCGTGGTTTTGCCTGCGCCATTGCCGCCGATGATGCCGATGCGATCACTGCCCGTAAATTCGTAAGTGAAGTCTTTGATTAAGGTGCGATCGCCATAAGCCTTACTCACCCCGTGTAGCTCGATTACCTTTTTGCCAATCCGTCGCCCGGGCGTATCAATCTCTACCCTGCCCTGGGTCTCCTTAAACTGAGTCTCCTTCATCTCTTCAATTCGGCCAATGCGCGCATTTTGCTTCGTGCTTCGCGCCTTTGGTCCCTGTCTCAGCCAGGCCAGCTCTCGCCGCAAGATCCCTTTAAACTTTTGCTGAGAACTCGCTGCTGACGTCTCCTGATCAGCTTTTTTCTCCAGGTAGTAAGCGTAGTTACCCGCGTAGGTATACAGATCCGCCCGGTCAATTTCGATAATGCGGTTAGTCACCTGATCGAGGAAGTAGCGATCGTGGGTAATCAGCACCAGCGCGCCGCGAAACTGACTCAGGTAGTCTTGCAGCCATTCCACTGACCCCGCGTCCAGGTGGTTAGTCGGCTCGTCCATCAGCAGCAGGTCGGGGTCGCTCATCAGCGCCGTTGCCAGGGCAATTCGCTTGCGATAGCCCCCCGAGAGATCGCCCACTCGCGCTTCAAAGTCTTCAATGCCCAGCTTACTGAGAATAATCTTGGCGTCGGTCTCCAGGTCCCAAGCGCCCGCCGTCTCCATTTTTTCGCCGACCACTGCCAGCCGGTTCATCAGCTGGTTGAGTTCCTGGCCCTGGGCATGAGACATTTTATGAGAGAGGTCTTCGTACTCACGTACTAGCTGCATCTGCTCGCCGCAGTCGGCAAACACCTGATCGAGCACCGTCAGGTCTTCGTTAATATCAGGCTGCTGGGGCAAGTAAACCAATCGTGACCCAGATTTGGTTAAGCGCTGACCGCTGTCGATGGGCTCCAAGCCACCCATCATCTTTAGCAGGGTAGACTTGCCCGAGCCATTTACCCCAATCACGCCGACCTTGTCATCGGGCTCAATGCTGAAGGAGCCGTCACGCAGCACTTCTTTGATGCCAAAGTCTTTATGGACAGATTGAAAAGTAATCAGGCTCATGGGCGCGGTAAATAAGGCAGGAATCTTTATCGTAGGTCAAAAAGGTAGGAGTGAGCAGTCTGCTGACCGATGCCAAGCCGCCACCGTCAAAAGGCCAGCACTGGAAATCTAATCTCAAAAAACCGCAATATCAGTCAGCTTGACCAACGGTTGCCTACCCTCAAAATGTTATAAGTGTTAAGACTTTTAAAGCGTTTTCGTTCAATGTGCATTTTCTATAAACGGAGACGCTTTTGCTTGATTTCTAACGGAGTATTGACTTTTGACTGCTACGACAGAAAGGTTTATTGCTGCTGACCCACTGCCTCAAGAGGTACTGCAGCTAAAAGAAATTATCAGAAGCCTACCTAAGGCTTGTTTTGAGAAAAATTCGGCAAAAGCATGGCAGGCCGTGCTGGTAAGCGTCTCAGCAGTCATCGCTGGCTACTGTGCTATCTGCCTTTTACCCTCATTTTTACTGCCCTTCTCCTGGTTTTTTACCGGGACAGCGCTGACTGGCTTCTTTGTCATCGGCCACGATGCGGGCCATCGCTCCTTTGCTAAGCGGCGTTGGGTAAACGATCTGGTCGGACATATTGCTTTTCTACCGCTGATTTATCCCTTTCATCCCTGGCGATTGCTGCACGACCATCACCATCTGCACACCAACAAAATTGAAGAAGACAACGCCTGGGACCCCTGGTACGCCGAAGATTTTGAGCGGGCGCATCCGGCCATGCAAACCATCTACAAAATTGCGCGGGGCTACTTCTGGTGGCTAGGCTCAATCGGCCACTGGGCGGCGCTGCACTTTGACCTGCGGAATTTCAAGCGACGCGATCGCGCCAAAGCCCTCTTCTCAATGGTTGTCGTTATCGTCTTTGCGATCATCTTCTTCCCCACATTAATTGCCACCACTGGCTTCTGGGGCGTGATCAAGTTCTGGCTGATGCCCTGGATGGTCTATCACTTCTGGATGAGCACCTTCACCATCGTGCATCACACCATTCCTGAGATTTCCTTTCAGCCGGCTGCTCAGTGGAGTGCCGGAGACGCGCAGCTAGCCGGTACCGTTCACTGCACGTATCCCCGCTGGATCGAGATTCTCTGCCACGATATCAACGTCCACGTACCGCACCACGTCTCAACGGGCATCCCCTCTTACAACTTACGCTCGGCCCACGCCAACCTCAAAGAAAACTGGGGCGAGCATGTAGTCGAGCGCAAATTTAGCTGGGCGCTGATGAAGTCCATCGCGACTGAGTGCCATCTGTATCATCCGGAGAAGGCGTACCAGTCTTTTCGGGAAGCGGGATTCTAGAGCCTAAACATTCGGCTTATCCTTCCGTCGCTTCTTCTTCAAAGTCGGGCCACTTGCGCCGGTTCGCCGCCGTCGCTTGTTGGCCCGGCCTTCTTGCCAGTTATCGTCATCGCGGGTTTTGCCCAGGCTAGAGATGTTCATCGGGTGGCCGAGTACCGACACTCGCTTGAGCAGGTCAAAGGTTTCTTTGGGAATGCCGACTGGCAGGTCTACGGTGCTGTGGTCGTCGTTGATGGTGATGCGACCAATGTGACGGTTGGCCAGGCCGGTTTCGTTAGCGATCGCCCCCACAATGTGCCCGGGCTTCACCTGGTGATTTCGGCCTACCTCTACCCGAAAGCGCTCCATCCCAATGCCATCAATTTTGACATCGTCACGGCCTCGATCCTCTCGATTCTGACGCTGAGGCGTCTGCTCTTTGATTAGCAGCGGCTCATCGCCCTGTAGCAAATTAGCGAGTGCGCCCGCGATTTCTAGCGCTGGCACGTTGTGCTCTTGTTCATACTGCTCCAAGACGCGCACAAAAAAGTCAGAGTCTTCTTCTGCTAGCTTGTCGCTGATCTGCTGCTTAAAGCGGGCAATTCGCTGGTCGTTCACCTCCTCAGTCGAAGGCATCTCCATCCGATCAATTTTTTGCTTGGTAGAGCGCTCAATAGCGCTTAGCAGCCGCTTCTCCCGAGGGGTAACAAATAAAATTGCCTCGCCCTTGCGTCCGGCCCGGCCCGTTCGTCCAATCCGGTGGACGTAGGCTTCGGGGTCGTAGGGCATGTCGTAGTTAATGACGTGGCTAATGCGGTCTACGTCCAGACCCCTGGCTGCTACGTCAGTTGCGACCAGAATATCTAGCTTGCCTTTTTTCAGACGGTCTACGGTGCGCTCGCGCTGGTTTTGAGGCACATCACCACTGAGCGGTGCGGCATTGTATCCCCGGGCCTCTAGCTTTTCAGAAAGCTCTACGGTAGCGACTTTGGTGCGGACAAAGACGATCATGCCGTCAAAGGCTTCGACTTCTAAGATGCGCGTGAGAGCGTCGAGCTTGTGGTAGCCGCTCACCGTCCAAAAGCGCTGACGGATTGTATCGGCAGTTTTAGACTTGGTTTGAATCGAAATTTCGACAGGATCGCTGAGATGCTGCTGGGCAATTTTGCGAATCGCCTGCGGCATAGTTGCTGAAAAGAGGGCAACCTGCCGGTCTTTGGGAGTTTGGCCGATTACCCACTCCACATCGTCAATAAAGCCCATGCGCAGCATTTCGTCGGCTTCATCTAGCACCAAAAACTTGAGATGTGTTAGGTCGAGGGTACCGCGCTTGATGTGGTCAATCACCCGGCCTGGCGTGCCAACCACGACATGAGCGGCCCGGCGGAGCTGCTTGAGCTGAATCTGGTAGCTTTGACCGCCGTAGATTGGCAGTACATGAAACCCGTCTAGATGCTTGCCGTAGCCCTGAAAGGCTTCAGCGACCTGTAGCGCTAGCTCACGGGTGGGGGCTAGTACCAGTGCCTGAGGTCGATTGTTGTGAGTGTCGATGTGTGAGAGCACCGGTAGAGCAAAGGCCGCTGTCTTTCCAGTACCGGTCTGAGCTTGGCCAATGATATCTCGCCCCTCGATTAGCGGCGGAATGGTCTGGGCTTGAATAGGCGTAGGGGTTTCGTAGCCTACGTCATCCAGCGCTCTGAGAACGGGATCAGTGAGCGCGAGATCTTTGAAAGATGGCACAGTAGCAGACATATTAAAATTACCTGAGAGCTAAGCAGCGGAATACAGCGGCCAACCGTGACCAGATTCCGACTATGAAAAAAGCAGTGGAGCGAAAAAAGCAGTGGAGCGGGTAGCCGATGAGGACTGTGGTACGGCTACCGGATTGATAGCCTTAGAAAAGGCGCGTTGTGTAGACTAGAACGCGGTGACCTAAGGCACAGAAAGTTAGAAGGCGTAAAAGGTTAGAAAAAGTTGATGTCAAAGCAAAAAATCTGGATGCATAGGTAGGGAGGTGGATCGGCAGTTGCGGACGGGTAAGCTTGAAAAAGCGCTCGATTTGCAAAAGTACAGTAGCAGCCATCAGTTGATCGCGCTTGTAGTTTATCGCTTTGATAGGTTAACGAACTGATATCAAAAGCACTCTTGCAGTAGCATTCATTCAGAAAATTGTCAGCAGTGAACACGGGCGGTTACAGGCAATAATCTCAAAAGCTTGACCCGGCTCAAACTACAAGCATACCGCGCGACCACTAATTTGCGGATTTGATTTGAGTCCTGATAGTCCCTAACTCAGCGGTTTAGTCCTGAAACTTGCGGTAGTAAGGATACTTAGCGGCGGCTAGCAGCTCATGGTCGCCCCGACTATCTCCGTAGGCATAGAGCACAGGCTGCGACTGACCCACAAAAGACTGTAAGCGGCTGACTTTTTCAGGGCCGTAGCAGTTTTTGCCTAAAATGCGCCCGGTCAAACGGTCACGGTGGCTCTCCAGTCGAGTGCCGATGACCTGATCGATGTCCATTCGTGTCGCCCAGGGCCGCAGGTAAATTTCCAAAGAGGCGCTGACTACAATGGTGCGATGCCCCTGTTGCTGATGCCATCTCAGGCGCGCGATCGCCTCTGGCCGCAGGAGCTTAGGTAAGACATCGTCTGCGAAGCGCTGGCTAAAGGCAGCTAGCTGAGACGCTGACTTGCCCGCTAGAAAATAGGTGAGCATTGATTCTTTGGCTCGCCAGTTGGGAATGAGCTTGAGGCTGTATCCCGCGAGTATCGGACTCAAGCGGACGACTCCCCAAAAAAACCGCCAGCGGCCTACGAGTGCCCATAAGAAAGGAAAAAATGAATCGCATCGCGTCAGGGTGCCGTCAAAGTCAAAGACGGCTATGGTAAGCGATCGCTCAGGCTTTGATGGCATCACGACCGTTCGGTTATGGGGACTTGATCCGGCTGGTCAGGCGGTTGAGAAGTGACGCGATCGCGCAGCCGATAAAGGATCAGCAATACGATTAGCGCCCCAAAAAATAGATAAGACTGCGCAATATTCAGCAGCGGCAGAGCCGCAAACTTTTTGGTAATGTAGAAATAGTTGCTAGCTAAGATGTAGCTCAGCCCTAGCAGGGGTAGCGTCAGCACACCCCAGATCCGATACTGGCAAAGCTGAGGCAGCAGCAGCGCATAGATTGGTAGCAAAATGCCGTAGTGATGCTCCCAAGCCACCGGAGATGCCATTGTCGCCGTCAGCGATACCAAGACAAAATCGACCGTATGGCCGCGCGATCGCCGATTTCTAGCCGGTCGCAGCGCACCGATTAGCAGTAGTACTGAGCTGGCCAACGTCCCGATATAAACCCAGGGGCTAAAGGGCGCAAAGGCATCGGCTGTCCAGGTTAAGTTGCTACCATTAAATAGCAAACGATTCAATAAACCGTTGACCGACTGATTCGGAAAATAAGCCTCTCCCCGTTTTGAGATAAAAGAGAGCACCTGTAAATAGTCCAGATTATTAGCAACGCCAAACATGATGCAGGCGACCAGCCAGCCCGCAGCCGTCACCGCAAAAAAGGCGATCGCAAATCGCCAGCGTCGGCGCAGCAGCCCCCACAGCAAAATCACCGCATACTGAGGCTTGACCAGACAGACTAGCCCCCCTAACACACCGGCAATCTGTTGCTTCTCGCGCATCCAGCACCACAGCATAACGGCGAACAGCAGATTGATCCATGCCTGAATCTGACCCAAGCTATAGGCACGAATTGCCGGGTAAAAGCTCAACCCGAGCAATACTAAAAGAACAGTTCTGAGAATTTGTTCAGAATTTTGAGGGCGTATTGCGTTTGTTTGCTGACAAGCGGTATTGAAGATGTTGACTGAAACAACGAGTAGACCGACAAAAGAGATCCAGGAGGCGATCGCCAGTACAGCATATAGAGCCTGAGGATAGTGAGAAGTGAACGGCGCTAACACAGCTTGCAGCGCATAGAACAGCAGTAAAGAGGTCAGCGGATACTGAAACTTGGTGTGCTGATCGAAAAATATTTCGGCATACAGCGGCTCTTTAGGCGCGGCTTTGAGCTGCTCAAACGCTTGCCACATCGGCTCCCACGAGTCCAGATCTTGCTGCACTGTGAGAAATTTCAGCAGAT
This sequence comes from Leptolyngbya sp. BC1307, assembly GCF_002286735.1. Taxonomy (GTDB): domain Bacteria; phylum Cyanobacteriota; class Cyanobacteriia; order Phormidesmidales; family Phormidesmidaceae; genus Phormidesmis. The sequence goes on along the minus strand of NZ_NRTA01000021.1, from coordinate 55,628 downwards.
GGTACTGCGGCATCTCTCTGGGTCTGACCGCTAGGTCAAAAATGTAGCGATCGCTCAGCGATACAAGAACGGAGGGTAAAACAACTATCGTATTGACAGCCAATAAAATCAGCAGCCCCTTAGTCAGAGGCGTTAGCTGCTGCCAGTAGTCAATTACACTCTTTGGGGTCAGCGACAAACGAACCATGCGATTCCCAAACGTCTCCACATATCAGTCTTGCTCAAACTTGAAGCCTTCAAGGCAAATCGAGCTGCATCAGGCCTTGGGTTCTGTCTCTATGTCAACCGGATAAGCGCCGTGATAAAACGCTCTTGCCTCAGCGAACTGAGTCAGATTGTTGATCCCCCCTGTGATCAAAAGTGCGATCAGGAGGGTAATAAACAAACGTCGCCGGAGATAGTGTTTCGTATCTAGTCCGCCCAACGCGACCAGACCTAGCCAAAAAGGTAGAAAATGTAGCGAATAGAGAAAGGTTTCTCGCCCGGTATAGACCAAATGCAGCCCTAGCTGCCCGAGCAGTGAGATGCCTATCATTAGCCGTAATTGCCTATGGGCTTTCAGCGTGAATAGCTGCCACAGACCCAGCGTGACTAGACCTAACCAGAGACCTACGGCGATCGCCCCCCACCCATGCCCCGCTCCCGGCGCAGAGAACTGAACCGTCATCATCGGCAAACCCGTGCGCGGATGCTGAATCACCTGGATAGCAGGCATCACTATAGTATGGCAAACAAAAGCCCGAATCACATTCCAAGGGCCGCCCGCCTCAGCAGACAGGAAATACCTCAGCTCTTTAGTGGGAATAGACAGCGGCAACGCGCTTCCAAACAGCCGCTGCTGCGCGCCCACCAGCACCCCAAAGATCAGCAAAGCAACGCCATTTACCCAAATCATCTGCTTCCAGGTATAGGCTAAGGCCACAGCCACCAGACCAAAAATCCAGTTGGTCACCGTAATGCTCAGCGTCGCCAGGCTAATTACCACCCCCCAGCCCCCAGCCAACCGCCGCGTTTCTGCCAGCGCGACCAGCGCCAAGGCCCAAATCAGGCCAATCGAACCCAGTCCAAAAGACTCTAAAACCGTCAGCCAGAAAAGTCCTGCCGCGCTGAGCAATCCCAATAAGCTGAGCAAAACTGCTTCTAGCAGGCGGCAGCCCATCAGCCGGAGACAGCCAAAAAGACTTACTAGCCAAACCGCAGCGATACCAGCTATCACTATCCGCACAGCCACCAAAGACGGCACATGGATTGCTTGCAGTAGATAGATAGGCAGGCAAAACGCCAGTGAGAGTAGCGGATGCTTGTAAGTCCGCTTGTGCAAAGTGGAATCTTGATGATTAGCGATAGTCTTATAATAAGCCGCGACATCAGAATCAAACCAGGTGTCACCGTAAGGGCCAATGGCGAACAGCTCTGGGCCAATCAGCTCGGCGCAGTAATAGGCGATAACGCTGGCGATGATGGCAAGTATGAGACCGATAAAGAGGTTCAGGCGAGCGCCCCACGCCAGATTAGTCAAACGTTTTAAGCTCACTATACTTAAAAAGTCAGGCATCATAAAGTTGACCCTTTGCGCTCCCAATACAGCAAATCCTACTCCCGCAGCGTCAATGCTCAGTTAGCCTAACGGTAAAATCTACAGCGTGCGGCCGTAAGCCACTGCAAACAGACCGCTAATCATCAGACCTATCCCCGCCCAGTTGATAGAAGAGACTTTTTCTCCCAGCACGACCGCTCCCATAATAGTTGTTGACACCACCGTCAGGCCAATCACCACTGGATAAGCCACCGACAAGTTGAGCTTGCCCAAAATTGAGATATAGACAAGCGTACTCAGACCATATGCAGCTACACCACCCAACAGATATACGTTTAGCAAACTATCGCCGGCACCCGACTTAAACAACACTTGAGCAAGCGTATTTAATCCAACCGTTACTAAAATCAGCCCTATAAAGATCGGATGTGACATCTTTTCATATCTATTAGTCCAGTGAGCATCATTCGAGAGAGCGGCGCTCGAATTATTGAATTAAGCCCTGATGCTCAAGCCACAGAATAGAAAACGCGACTAGGCCCCAAATAAAGACAGTCAGTAGCAAAGGCTTGTCTGTCAAGAGCACACCTTCTGGGCGCTCGGTTCTCTCCTTAGCCATTTCTTGCTGATCGCCGGGCTGACCGTGCGGATCACTCAGCAGCTGATAGCGAAACACGCCGTATAAAACGAATGGGAACGTCAGCATCATCCAGGGCGTTGTTGCCCCTTCTAAGCCCAGTCCCGCGCTCCACAGGGCATAACTCATCAGCGTTCCCGTCGTTGCGACATTCTCTAAACGCAGCAGCAAAGACGGAGAATAGCGTTTGAGCACTGATCGCGTGCTACCCCCCCGCCGCAATTCAGCCTTACGCTTTTCAATCGCGAGAAACAGCGCCAGCATGGCAGTACAGACTAAAAACCACACCGACAAATCAACCCTTGTCGCCACTGCACCCGCACAGGCTCGAATCACAAAGCCACTGGCAATTACAATGATATCCAGTAGTACGACTCGCTTTAACTTGAGATTGTAAGCTAGCTGCAAAAGGGCATAGCAAATTAGTGTCAGCCCCAAAGAGAAAGAGTGATACAGCCCTAAGCCAATAGACCCACCGAGCAAAGACAACGACATTCCCGCCGCTGCCGAAATTGGCACTTTGCCAGCGGCAATGGGTCGCTCGCACTTGACCGGATGACGCCGATCAGACTCAATATCAGCAATATCGTTGAGTAGATAAAAGCTGCTTGAGATACAACAAAACAAACAGAATGCAAATAAACTGTTAAGAACAGTTGCTATGTTAAAACTAAAATTGAACAGCGGCGCAGCAAAAATAATTAGGTTCTTCGTCCAGTGATGAGGACGAAGCGCACTGATGTATGGATACATATTTGCAGCTCGAAATTCCCTGAGGTGCAGGTTTCTACGCTTCGTACTAAAATTCATATTTATCGCTCGCTGGGTAAATGTACCACCGTGCAACTAAAGTATCACTAAGGGCTCTAGGGGTTTTTACTAGCCACATCATCTTCACGCAAGCTTCATGCCAAATTAGATCTGGCGCAGGCAGTAAAATCTTCATCTACGGTTCACTCTAGTTCAGCTATGCGATCGCTCTATACCAGACCCAACTAGGCAGGTCAGCCATGCAGTCTATTGAAAAAACATTGGGATGAACATGCTTTGTCCCCTGCTTACCTATTGCTTCACCTCACGCCGGAGCTGATAGCCGCTTGTAAAGCCGGATCTAACGCCTGGGTCAGGTGCAGCGGATCGACTCCAAGTAAGGTACGCTGCCCGCTAGCGTAGATCGCCGCCTGAGAATGCCACCAAACAGCGCTGAGGACGGCTTGCGTGATAGCTGTCGGATCTGGACTAGCCGCTGCTGCTGCTGCTGCCATCAGACCGCCAATGAGCCCGGTGAGCACATCGCCACTGCCGCCTCGGGCCAGCGCTGACGTGCTGTCAGGGTTAAACCATAGGCGAGCCGATGGGCAGGGAGCGGCGATCGCACTTCTTGGCCCTTTCAGTAAAACAATAGCGCTACTAGCAGCGGCAGCTTGCAGGGCACTTTCACCAGGATCCTGATCTTGGGTCTGTCGGTAGATGTCGGGAAAGAGCCGCTTAAACTCGCCGATGTGGGGCGTGAGCACGGTAGGGGCAGATCGCGACTGAAGCTGCTGGATCGGGTCGCCTTTGGCCAGCAAATTGAGTCCATCGGCATCGAGCAGCAGGGGACAGCCGGTAGTAAAGATGGACTGAAGCAAACTGGGTACAGCGGTGGTCAGCCCCGGCCCAAAGGCGATCGCGTCATACTTCTCCAGGTCTAACGAGTCAGGAAGATGAGCGATCGCCCCGGATGGCGTTTCTGGGCAACCTATCAGCAGAGCGCCCGGTAGCTGTGGCAGTAGGGCCAGCCGAATCGACTCGGGCACAGCTAGGGTGAGCATACCAACGCCGCTGGCGATCGCTCCTAGCCCCGTTAGCAAAGCAGCACCGGCATATTGACGAGAGCCAGCAATCAGCAGCAGATGACCGGCCTTGTACTTGTGCGCTGTCAGTGAGCGGTTGAGCGGTAGGTGAGCGATCGCGCCAGGCCGGGTAATTCGCTGCACCGCCGGCACCTCGCCCAGCACTGCCGTCACGTCAGCCAGGGGAATATCAAAATCTATCAGCTCACAATCACCCAAATAGGCAAGCGCGTTTTCCTGCATAAAAGCCCGCTTCCACAGGCCCAAACAGGCCGTATAGTCAGCCTTGAGCGCCGCTCCCATCACCTGACCGGTATCGGTATGGATGCCAGAGGGCAAATCAATGCTAAAAACAGGCGTCTGCTGCTGATTGATCAGCCCAATATCGGTCGCTAGCTGGCCGGTAATCGGGCGCGTCAGACCAAAGCCAAACCAGCCGTCTACAATTGCTGCGCAGTCTGCCAAATCCTGCGGCGAATCGACGAAGGGAATGTTCAGGCTTTTGGCGTATCGGCTATGCTGCTGTGTCAGCGGCTTACACCGAGGAAATGGCTGATAGATCCGTATATCGTAGCCAGCATGGTACAGCTCGCGAGCCACAACCAGCGCATCGCCCCCATTATGGCCAGGGCCAGCGAGGATACCAATTGGGCCAGCAGCGAGGTTCCACAGCGTTTTATAGCGGGCGACAAACCAGCGGGCAATTTGTCCAGAGACCTTCTCCATCAGCGCCTCTACTGGCATACCAGCCTCAAATATCCGCTGCTCTATCTGCTGCATCTGTCCAGCTGTGACCACGCAAGCCTGAGTAGCCTCCCGATAGTGGTTTCTAGCCGCGCCCAAAGGAGTAGTGTCGACAGACGATAGATGATCAGGCCGAACCCGGTTCATAGCTTAAAAAGGAGGAGGGACTGCTTGTCAGTCTAGACAATTCTATGCAGTCAGCCTATGCAGTCAGCTGTCCCGCAGCCTGCCGTTAGACAAATAATACTTGCTAGCTAGCGCAGCGGATGGAGTCAGGCTCAGTATTTATGACTAGTTTAAACAACGAGTAGCAAGAATAAACATTGCATAAACCCAGCGGATTTTCTGATTTTTGCCAGCCACCATCGTTTATATGTGTACTTAAGCGCGGCTAACCAAGTGGATCTGACTAGACGTGCTCGGTCTATTAAGGTGCGTCCGTGATCTGACACCTGACTCAGCTCTGTGAATCGACTTAGCTGTGATCTTGGCAACAAAAAATTATCAGTTAACGCGATATGAACATTCTAATGTTGGCTCCCCATCCTTTCTATCAAGCCAGAGGCACACCGATCGCAGCAGACCTGGTTCTGAAGGTGCTCTCTGAGCGGGGCGAAACCATAGACGTGATTGCGTTTCCAGAAGGCAGCGATGTTCACTATCCCAACGTGACGCTTTACCGCACGCCTGCTTTCAAGTTCATTCAGAATATCCGCCCGGGCTTTTCCTGGAAAAAAGTAGTCTGCGATCTGTTTTTACTGTTTCAGGCTATCAGGCTCGCCAAAAGCAATCGCTACGATCTCATTCATGCTGGCGAAGAAGCTGTTTTCATCGCGCTGATTATCAAAAAGCTGTTTGGCATTCCCTATATCTACGACATGGATTCTTCATTAGTCCAACAGATCTTTGATAAATATCCTCGGCTGGAATTCTTGAAGGCGATCTTGCAACCCTGTGAAGGCTTTGCTGTTCATAATGCCAAAGCGGTCATCGCGGTCTGCCAGTCGCTCGCGCTCGAAGTGCAGCAGCATAAACCGAATAAAGTTGTCGTTATTCCCGACATTTCGCTCCTCAACTACCACGCCGATTCTACTACTGCGTAAAGCCATTACTGCGTAAAGCTATGAAAACCACCCTGCAGCGTCCTGAAACAACCTCTAAAGAGCGCCTCAAAGAACGATTTTATATCGAAGGCTCATTGCTCATGTATGTGGGTAATTTAGAGCGATATCAGGGGATCGACTTGCTGCTCGCGAGCTTTGCTAAAGTTTTACAGGATGCCCCGACTGCCCACTTAGTCGTTGTGGGCGGCAATGCGCCTGATATCGCTCGATATCAGGCGCAGGCTACTCAGTACGAGATCGATGCCAATGTTCACTTCATTGGCCCTCGGCCTATTCAGCTGCTCAATCAGTATTTAGCGCAGGCCGATATCGTGGTCTCCCCCCGCATTCAGGGTAACAATACGCCGATGAAGCTTTACTCCTATCTAGATAGCGGCAAGGCGTTGCTAGCGACTAATCTGACTACCCATACTCAGGTTCTCAATGAGCAGATAGCCTGGCTAGCTGAGCCTGAGGCTGAGGCTTTCGCTGCCGGTATGCTGCATCTGATTGCTCACCCTGAACTGCGGCAAAAATTGGGCACAGCGGCCCAAGCCTACATTTCTAAAGACCATAACTACGAAGCCTTTTCACAAAAACTCTCGTCACTATACGACTGGCTCCACAGCGAACTATCGCTAAGCTCAACTTTGTCGTCTTTAGCTGAGTCGCCGCTGATAAGGGCAGAACAGGCGTAACGCCTGCCCTGCCGTTACGCCAAAACAGGCTTACAAAATCAGCCGCTGCAAGCGACACTTGACCCGCCAGATTTTTACCGGAGATCACCACCAGCATGCAGAGAAACTTGCCCGCCCTGTCTGATCAGTCATTCGACCTACTGGTCATTGGCGGCGGGATTCACGGTGCCTGTGTAGCCTGGGAAGCCACTCTAAGGGGGCTGTCGGTAGCGCTAGTAGAACAGTCTGACTTTGCCTCTGGTACGTCGGCCAATAGCCTCAAGGTGATTCACGGCGGACTGCGCTATCTGCAAACGGCTGATTTACGGCGGATGCGCCAGTCGATCAGAGAGCGCCAAACGCTGATGCGGATTGCGCCTCATTTGGTCCATCCGTTGCCGGTGCTGGTGCCGACTTATGGCCACAGCCTTAAAGGCAAAGAGGCCATGACGGCTGCCCTCAAGATCAACGACTGGATTAGCTGCGATCGCAACCTCTACCTCACCGATCCGCAAAAGCACATTCCCGCTGGCCAAATGCTCTCGAAGCAAGAGTGTCTAGCACAGCTGCCCGACTTACCCCCCGAAGGACTGACGGGCGCTGCCTGTTTTTACGACGCCCAGGTCTACAATTCAGAGCAGCTAGTGCTGGCTTTCCTGCAGTCAGCGGCTCAGCGCGGTGCTCAGGTGGCGAACCATACCCGTGTGGTCAATCTGCTCAAAGAAGGCGATCGCGTCGTCGCCGCCACCGCTCAAGACCAGCTAACAGGCGATCGCTTTACCATTCAGGCGAAAACCATTGTCAATGCCAGCGGCCCCTGGATTAACCAGCTCATTTCCAGCGCCATTGAGAAGGTAGCTGGCCCACAGCCGCTCGCTAAGGCGATGAACCTGGTCACCCGTCCCCTATTTGGCCCGCAGCAAAAGTGCGCCGTCGGGATCACAGGCCGAGCGCCAGGCAGCCGTCTGTTTTTTATTGCTCCCTGGCGATCGCGCTCCTTAGTGGGCACCTGGTATGGCCCCGACTCAGGTCACAGTAAGCCACCGAGCGCCACCAGTGCCGAAATTGAGAGCTTTTTAGCCGACATCAACCAGGCATACCCCAGCTTTAACCTCACCCCTGACGATGTGCAGTGGGTGCATACGGGACTCTTGCCCAGCTATGGCATTTCCTCAAAGACGGGTGAGGTTCAGCTCACCAAGCAGTTTCAGCTTAAAGACCACCGCCGCGAAGGGCTTAGCGGCCTGCTCTCTGTCGCTGGCGTGAAGTATACGACTGCGCGCGACCTGGCTTGCCGGGCGGTTGATTGGGTGTTTCGCGATCGCAGCCAGATTTCGCCCCTATCTCTCTCTCATCAAGAGCCCCTTTACGGCGGGCAAATCTCACAGTTTCAGCGGTTTACAGAGGCTGCGGTCAAAACTTACGGTCAGAAAATTCCAGCTCAAACCCTACAGCAGCTAGTCCACAATTATGGGGCCAACTACCCTAAAGTCTTACAGCAGGTCTCTGCTTTAGAGCATGACGCCTCGTCCCTTAGCGATCAGAGGGTTCTAGCAGCAGAGGTTAAATACAATTTGCGAAATACGATGCCTCAGACCCTCAGCGACGTGGTTTTCCGCCGGACAGAGCTGGGCGCGGTCGGTCATCCTGGCGACGAGGTGCTGCAGCTGTGTGGGCACATTATGGGTGAGGCCCTAGGCTGGAGCCCCCAAAAGCGGCAGGCCGAAGTTCAGCAGGTGCAGCAACACCTCGAACAGCAGCGATCCGGGCGGCCCTCTGAGCAGCAGTCGTCTGGGCAGGTGTCTGTCCGTCCGCCCTGTCCGGTATAGTCCTCGCTTAACGTCGTTGGCTTAGTGTAATCAGGAGCTGTCATCAGGAGTTTGTCACCATGCCTTCGCCCATTGCCCATTCGGTTTCAGGCTACGTCCTGACTCGTCTGCCGATTGTCAAGAATATCATCCCCAGTCGGCTCTGGCCGATAACGCCTGCCGCTGCCCTCTACAGTCTGTTTGTTGCCAACTCACCCGATCTGGACTTTCTAGGACAGCTGTTAACCGGTTTACAGCTTCATCGCGGCCCTTCTCACAGCCTGCTGGCGGCGCTGATTGTCAGCGGCCTACTTGCCTGGCTCGTCCATCGCTATCGCCCTCAGTCTAGCTACGGTAATCTCTTCAGCTTTACTTTCGGGCTCTACGGCTCCCATCTTCTGTTGGACTTGTTCACGGCTGGCGGTCGCGGCATTCCTCTCTTATGGCCGCTGAGTTCCCAATATTTTCAATCGCCATTCGCCCTGTTTCCGGGCGTGCATTACTCGCGTGGCCTGTGGGATAACAGCCACCTGATCTTCATCGGTGCCGAACTCCTCTATTCGCTGATACTGCTCAGCGGCTTACAAATTTGGAAGGCACGCGCTGATCATCAGGTCTCTCGCTAGCGATCGCCCTGCCAAATTCACAGCCTACAGTTTTCACTACTCTTTTAAGCGCCGCCCGTCAGGTTATGACCCTATCAACCGATCTACCTTCTTTACTCGTGGATGCCCATGTTCATCTGCATCCCTGTTTTGATCTGACACAGTTTTTACAATCCGCCCTAGCTAATTTTCAGCATCAAAGCGACAAATTAGGGCTAAACCAGCCTTTAACGGCGGCTCTACTACTAGCAGAGGTCAGCGGAGTCAACGCCTTCGCCGATCTGGTAAGCCGATACAAACAAGGCAACCCGCCAACAGACTGGGAAATCTGCCCAACCGCAGAAGCTGCCACTCTCTGGTTCAAGCATTCTTCGGGTCATACTCTCTTGATAGCTGCCGGACGACAGGCCGTTACGCAAGAAGGAATTGAAGTCTTAGCGCTGCTCACTGCCGCTGCGATTGAAGATCGCCTCAGTCTAGAAGATACGCTAGCAGCTGTTACCGCTGCCGGTGGGTTACCGGTGCTGCCCTGGGGCGTTGGTAAATGGCTGGGCAAACGCGGTCAGCTCGTCGCTGCGCAGCTACAGGCCGCTGATGGCCCTCTTTTTGCTGGAGATAATGGCGGTCGCCCTAGCTTTTGGCCCCTGCCTGACTACTGTCAGCAGCGCTTACAGCTACCTGGCACCGATCCTTTACCTCTGGCCTATGAAGTGAAGCGAGCCGGTAGCTTCGGCTTTGTCACCCAAGGTCACCTCGATACGGATCGGCCCGGTGAGAGCCTGAAGCAAATTTTGCTGGGGCCACAGCCAGTCGTCCAAGCGTATGGCCAGCCGCAGTCACCCTGGCACTTCCTGAAAAATCAGTCTCTGCTCAGACTGAGCTGATCTCGTCCATCCGCGTCCTTCTGTTAGCACCGCCATGATGTCTACCAAACAATTTCCAGAAACTGCCGATATTGAAACTTCCTCAGAAGCCTACGCCTCAAGGTTTGCCGGACCAACCGGAGCCTGGCTGCTGCGCGTACAGTCAGAGGCGACTTTGGCCATGCTTGCGCCCTATCCTAAAGCTAGCGTACTAGAAGTCGGCGGCGGCCACGGTCAGCTCACTTCCCAGCTAATCGCCGCAGGGCACACGGTCACGGTGCTCGGCAGTGATGAAAGCTGCCAGACCAGAATTCGCTCACTGGTAGAGGCAGGGCAGTGTCAGTTTGAAGTCGGCAACGTATTGGCGTTGCCCTATGCCGACAACTCGTTTGATGTGGTGATTAGCTATCGCTTTTTAGCGCATGTAGAGCAGTGGCAGCAGTTTTTGAGTGAGCTAGCTCGCGTCGCCAAGCGAGCCGTACTAGTAGACTATCCAACGCTGCGCAGCGTTAACTACATTACGCCGCTGCTGTTCTCATTCAAAAAAGGTGTCGAGGGCAATACCCGGCCCTATACCTGCTACGACGAAACCGAACTGCTGGACTACGCTCAGAGCTTAGACCTAAGTGTGGGCAATTCTCGCCAGGAGCGGCGGCATCAGCGCTATGCTCAGTTTTTCTGGCCCATGGTTTTGCACCGCATGTTGGGCAAACCTCAAATATCTTCATTCTTAGAGGGCGGAGCGCGGCAGTTGGGGCTCTCCAAGCAGTTCGGCTCTCCCGTCATTCTTAAGCTCACCAAACAGGTTAAACAGGAGGCAGCTACTCATGGTTGATTCATCGACTGCTGGTTCACCGACTGCTGATTCACCGACTGCTGATTCAGCTAGCCTCAGTGAGGCCCTACAACTGCCATCAGGAAGTCGCGTTTTGGTAACTGGCGCAACCGGTTTTACAGGTGCTGTTCTAGTTCGCAAGCTGGTTAAACAGGGGCTTGAAGTAGTAGCGATCGCCCGCCCCACCTCCAATATCAAACAGTTCGAAGGTCTCCCAATAAAGTGGATCAAAGGCGATGTCTTCGACGCTGATCTCATTGAGCAGGCAGTGGCTGGCGTCAACTATATCTTCCATATGGTGACGCCGTTCCGAGAGGCCAAATCTCCTGACCAGGGCTATTACAATGTCCATGTCTTAAGCACGCAGTTGCTCGCTAAAGCCGCCCTCCAGCAGCCTGACTTCAAGCGCTTGGTACATGTCTCTACCATCGGCGTTCATGGTCATATCGCCCACCCTCCGGCTGATGAAACCTACCCCATGTCGCCAGGAGATATTTACCAGGACACCAAGCTTGAAGGCGAAAAGTGGATTAAGTCTTTTGGAGAAGAAACCGGACTGCCGGTTGCGATCGTGCGTCCTGCTGGCATCTACGGCCCCGGCGAGAAACGATTGCTGAAAATTTATAAAATGGTTGCCAAAGGCTGGGTACCCGCTATCGGCAACGGCAGCAATCTACTGCACTTCATTCACGTTGACGACTTAACTGACTGCTTTTTGCTGACCGCAACGCATCCTCAGGCGATCGGAGAGACGTTTATCTGCGGCAGTGAGCGCGCGATCACTCTTAGAGAGATGGTTTCACTGATTGGTGAATACTACGGAAAATCTATCAAATTCATTCAGCTGCCAGCAGCTCCCCTGTTTGCCCTGGCAGACTTTTGCGAGCTAGTTTTTCGCCCTCTTGGCATCGAACCGCCGATCTATCGTAGAAGGCTGGCTTTCTACACTAAAGACCGCTCCTTCAACACTTCAAAAGCCAGAGATCTTCTAGGCTTCAAACCGCGTCATTCTGACCAGGAAGGGCTTAAAGAAATGGCCCAGTGGTATCTAGACCAGCAGTGGATCTCCCTCTAGAGCATCCTACTTGTTGCTACCGCTACTGACCGGGCATATATACATCATTAAAAGGCTAATTAAATATGGAATCAGGTAACTTTAAAGTCAGAGAGTTTAGTCAGGGCAAGATCCCACGCTGGCAGCAGTATGCCGCCCTGACCATCGGTAAAGTCGATGCAGGCAGTCTGCTTAAGTTTGAACTCATCACCCTCCTATGTAGCAACCTACCTGGTGCCCTGGGCCTTTATCTCAGAAGCAAACTCTATCCGTCTCTCTTGGCAGACGTGGGTAAAAACGTAGTATTTGGCCGGGGCGTCACCCTCAGACACCCACACAAAATTAGCATTGGCAGCAATGTGATCATCGATGATAACTGCGTGCTCGATGCCAAAGGCGAGACCAATTCTGGTATCAGCATTGGAGACGGCGTGTTTATTGGCCGTAATACCATCCTTTACTGCAAAAATGGCGATATAGAAATACAGTCTCGGGTAAATATTGGCGCGAATTGTGAAGTGTATTCAAAGCGGCGGCTAGTTATCGGCCAGGGTACCCTCATTGCCGCTTATAACTATATTATGAGTGGCGGCAGATACGATTATCGTTCAGCGGTTCCCTTAGCCGATCAGAGTAGCTATTCAGACGGGCCAACGCTAGTCGGAGAAAACTGCTGGATAGGCGCTAAGGGGGTAGTTTTAGACGGTGTTTCGATTGGCGACAACACGATTGTCGGAGCCGGGGCGATTGTCACTAAGGATATTCCTGCTAATGCGATCGCCATGGGAATACCTGCCAAAGTAGTCGGGCAAAAAGAGGCTACTGCTACACCTGTATCAACACCTGTATCAACACCTGTATCAACTGAGCCACTAACTACCACAGCTCCTAATGGATAGGCATGACGGCCGTCTTCACTATCGCTCTTCCCGAGCAGACACAACTGTCAAGGAAATTCCAAGCTCAGAGAACCAAACAGCTTAACAACTATACTTTTGAGGTGAAGCATGAAGCGAAACATCCAAGCGCTAATGAACCAAGACTACGACCTCTTGGTCATTGGAGGCGGTATTAACGGGGCAGCCTGCGTTTGGGATGCAACCTTGCGCGGCTTAAAAGTCGCCCTGCTAGAGCGAAACGACTTTGGCGGAGCCACTTCGTCAAACAGCTCTAAGATTGCCCACAGCGGGCTGCGCTACCTGCAGCATGCAGACTTTAAGCGTATGCGTGAGTCCATCCGCGAGCGCAATCTCCTCCTAGAGAGAGCCCCTCACTTGGTCGATTCTCAGCCCTATCTGCTGCCGATCTACGGGCACGGGATCAAAGGCCGAGAAACCATGGCCATCTATATCAAAACCTTTGATCTATTTAGCCCAGACAGACGCTGGTTCAAAGACCCGGCCCGCCGAATTCCCAACTCTTACATGATCTCAAAAGAAGAGGTCTTGAAAATCGCGCCTGAAATTGACACTCAAAACTTAACGGGAGGCGCTGTCTGGTCTGAAGGTCAAATGCATAACACCGAGCGGCTGCTGCTCTCCTATATTCGCTCCGCTGTGGAGCAGGGTGCCAGCGTCGCCAACTACACCGAAGTTACTGATTTCCTCCAGTCTGGCAATAGCATCACTGGGGTTGAGGCTAAAGACCGCCTGACGGGTGAGACCTTCACTATCAAAGCGAAGGCCGTCGTCAACGCCTCTGGCCCGCAAATCGTCAAGACGCTGAATCTTTCAGGCAAGCCGTCTATAGGTCGTCAGGTTCATGCCTCTAAAGCCTTCACGCTACTCACTCGCCCGCTCACCACTGAGCATGCCCTAACGTTCCCCATCAAACCGATGTACGAGGACAAGCAGGCGATTGTCGATAAAAAGTCTAGTCTCACCTTTGCCATTCCCTGGCGCGGCTATTCCATGATTGGGTCACTGCACCTGGCCTGCGACGACGATCCGGCAAAAGTGACTATCACCGAAGAAGAAATCCAAACCTATATTGATCTTATCAATGATGGCTATCCGGCGGCCAGGCTTACCCGGGAAGACGTTCGGCATATTCTCTGGGGGATCGTGCCAGCCGATGAATCAGGTTCAGCCGCACCTAAGAAGCACTACCAGATCTTAGATCATGCTAAAGAAGATCAGCTTGAGGGCCTTGTCAGCGTGGTTGGCGTAAAGTATACAACAGCCCGTGATGTTGCCCAAAAGGCTATCGACATTGTCTGCAAAAAGCTGAAAAAATTGTCGGCCTGCACGACTCACAAGGTTCCTCTTTGGGGTGGTGATATTGAATTCTTGGACAAGTTCAAGCAGCAGGCTATCCAGTCAGAGTCCAAGCGCCTCAGCGAAGCGGTTACTCTGCACTTGGTGAACACATACGGCTCAAAGTATCCGCTGGTTCTCTCCTACTTAGACGAGAATCCGGAGTGGGCAGACGTGATCCCAGACAGCACTGTTTTGAAGGTTGAAGTCATCCACGCCATGCGCGATGAGCTAGCTGAAAAGCTGACTGATGTTGTCTTTAGAAGAACCGATCTGGCCAGCCTGGAATATCCTGGTGAAAAAGCGCTGCGGGTATGCGCCGAGCTAATGGCTCAGGAACTGGGCTGGAGCGAGTCTCGCATACAGAGCGAGATGGAAGAAGTGGAGAAGGCTTATATCGTAATCCCTAACGATAAAAAGCCTTCTCCACTCCTGTATAGGCAGGAAAATTACGTGGTGCAGGCCGATGTCTGATGCCGTAGCCCTCATGCCGGAGACCCTCAGCGCTGGGGCATTGTTTATGTTTCAGCGCTGCGATATCCGTCTTTCTTGGTTGTCAGGCTTCGGCATTTTCCTATGTATTCACCTAGTAGTATTCTTCACTGAAGATTTCGCTCTCGCACAAATTCTCAAGCTAATGGATCAGAGCTAATGAATCAGCCAGTAGAGCAATCGCCATGAAGAGAAAATCAGGTCTGCATTTCATCCGCATTGTCGTTACTACGGCACTGCTCGTCTATGTTTTTCACAAGGCAGGGCTGTTAACGGTTAAGGGATGGCAAGATCTATTGGCAACCTTTTCTCGGGCTAATTTATGGCTCATTTTAGTGGCTGTGTTGCTTGTCCCTCTGATGGATTTTGTCAGCTCAGTTAAGTGGTACTATCTGGCTCGTGCTTGCGGTCTGAAGGTGGGGCTATGGCGACTTTATGCCTATTACATGGTGGGTCGTTTTTTCAACTTGGTGCTTCCTAGCAGTATTGGCGGTGATGTCATTCGTATTAACGAACTGGGCAGATATACAGGGCGCTATGCCGACTCAGCAGCCGTTGTTTTTGTCGAGCGGTTTAGCGGCTTGGCGATGCTGGTGGTGTTGGCTGCGATCGCCGTAGTCGTCAACCTACAGATGTTCAATATGCCCTGGTTAACCGCTACGCTCCTTATCGGCGTAATTGGGGTCGCGTTCATCTGCTGGATAATCATTGACGCCCGCCCGTTTAACCTGATTAACCGGTACTTCACCGGCAGAGGGCCTAGTCGCAGACTGGCTTTCGTACCTGCCTTTCTTAAGAAAATAGGAAAGTTTAGAGAGGCCGTCTTGGTCTATAAAGATAAGCCCGAGGTCCTGTGGCTAGCCACCTTCAACTCCCTATTATTTTACTTTCTAGCGGTTTGTAACGTATGGGTGAGTGTGTTAGCTTTCGACAACAGCATCAGCTTCATCAGTATGTTAGTGGCAGTGCCCATCATGATGTTTATCATGAATCTACCCTTTTCCATTGGTGGCATTGGCCTGACGGAGTTTGCCTATAGCTTTACCTTGGGTCTATTCGGTATCAATCCGTCCGTCGCCATCTCTGTCGCCTTGCTGATGCGCCTTAAGACTCTACTGGCAGCCGGTCTGGGCGGGTTAGTCTACCCGCTTGTGAGTGAAGGGATGGCGTCTCCTCAGCAAATGGCTAGGACAGCTGCACCTTCTTATGAAGATAAACGCAACCCTTAAGATAATATGCGCGTAAACTGATCCGGTAAATTAATAGAAATCCTACTACGTCAAACAAATTTAAAGAACCGTTTTTTAACGCAATTGGCATGAAACTCTGGAAGCTTCTGACTCTATTTGTCATCAGCATTGCTGCTGTGATAGCCCTGGCAATGATGCGCCCAGCACTCTACCCTTCACCAGATATTTCTGAAGCCCTAGCTGCTCGGTTTGAGGAAGGCTGTCTCTTGCCCGATCAGGCACCTCATCCAGTCTGGGAATGTTACGAAATACCCGCTTCTGGAGCGCCTCATCAGACGGTGAGTATTCGACACGAAAGTGGCGAGCAGCAGCAGGTATTGACTTTTCAGGAAAACGATCAAACTAAGTTTCGCTTTACGCCTACTCAGAAAGGTGTTTGGACATTCAGCACAGGGGGAGACATCGACATTGATGCTGATAGACCCGCTTATGCCAAAGGCTTTGTCGCTGCTGAGGGCAGCAAGTGGATCCGATCAGCGACTGGCAAAGCTTTTGTGCCCCAATATGTAATGTATGACAAACCTGATATAGATGCTGGGCTCGACGAATTCATCGACGGTCATGGCTTTACCGGTTTTCATATTACTAACCTAAGAGACTTCATAGAAAATCCGGGCTACTTCGAAGCTGTTGCTTTAAAGACCTATCGCCATGGAGGAGTCACTCACTTCTGGATATGGGGAGATAAATCTAGAAATGAAACCCCTTCTACCTATGGGGTAGATGCTGATTTGCTCTATACCGAAATTGTCGCTAGGCTTGCTCCCATTCCTGGTTGGACGGTCAGCTACGGATTTGATCTGTTTGAGTGGGCTAAAGCAGAAGAGATAGAGCAGTTTCGGGCGAAGCTACAGGCGGACTCTAGCTATCACCATATGATCGGCGGTAGAGGACATAAAAACGAATACAAAGAGATTAGCTCGAAATTGGACTATGTTTCGTGGGAGTGGCACCGTCCTAGCTACGAGGACTACCGGGATCACTTGAAAGAAGCTAATCAGCGCCCTGCTTTCTCTGAAGATCGCTTTCGTTTTCGGGTACCTACTCGATATCCGGAGAAAGATTACGACATTGAGCTAACTCGCCAGGGGCTTTGGGATTCGGCTATGGCGGGCGGCGTTGCCAATATCTGGGGATACAAGCCCGAAGGTAAAGAGTTTTCTGAGCCTTATCCCAACAAAGAAGAGATTAAAACCTACAGTAGGTTTATTGACAGCGCTTTTTCTGTCGGCATGACGCCCGACAATGACTTGATCAGCGATGGCTATTGTCTAAGAGATAGCGATCAAGCCGCGATTTGCTATTCGGAGCAGCCAGAAACCCTGCAGTTCAATCTGAGGGAAATTGCCGCTCCTATGCAGATAGTCGCTGTGGATACGCGATCGCCTTACGAAGAAATCGAAGTAGTCGCACCAGAGGCAACTTTCGACTGGCAACCGCCGTATGAGTCGGACTGGGCGTTTCGAATTTCAGCTCAGGCAGAGGGCGATCGCACTTAAAGCGTTTAGCCGCGTAGAAATTTGGTGGATAGCCCTGTTACCAGAAGATACAGTAGAGCCACGGCAGCAGTTCTATAAAGACTGCATAAAGGTAATCAAGATTAGGGGAAAATACAGAGGTTTGACGGTAGCGTTGGTTAAACAAAAAACTCAACTGAAAATATCTATCTGAACGCTGAGCTGAGCTTCCTTAGCTGTTGTTAGCCAGAGAAGTCACCGTTCTAAGAGACGTTCGGCAGATATTTTGAGGAGAGCATTTGCACAGCGACAGCATTCTTAGATGCGGGGATCTATGACGACAAATAGGCTAGAGCCAGCGCCCTCTCGCGTGAGTACTAAACCGGCCTATCGCTGGCTACCAATTTCTCTGATTCTCGGCGCTGCTGCTTTCCTGTTTACCTATCGCTTAGGGCAGGAGAGCCTGTGGACTGACGAGCTGTTCAGCGTACAGGATGCTGCCGGCAGTCCATTCGCAGTCTATAAAGAAAACCAGCTACGTCCCCTTTACTACCTTTTATTGAAAGGCTGGATGGCTTTCGGCAGTGGTGATGCCTGGCTGCGATCGCTCTCAGTTGTCTTTGCTGTCATTAGCGTTTTCTTAATCTATCGACTTGGACGCCGCCTAGCCGGAGAGTCCGAAGGCTTAATTGCCGCCCTACTGCTGGCAACATCACCGCTCTTCATCAACCATGCTCAAGAGGTGCGGATGTATGTCGTGAGCCTCTGCTTAGGATTAGCAGGCACTGTCTGTTTGACCGACGCGCTGCTGACTGAGCGGTCTCAGCAGCCAAGCCAGAGAGCGATCGCAGGCTGGTCTTTATTTAGGCTGCTGGCCATCTATACGTTTCCGCTCAATCTCACGCTGCTTTTGCCAGATGTGATCGCAATCTGGCTGCGCTTTCGCAAAGAGCGCCAGATTCTGACTAGTTTTGGCAAATGGCTACTGTTGCTGTTTGTTCTGTGGTCACCGTCTGTTTTATCGGTTGTGCAGGAAGCGGCTGCCAACACCACCTACGCTGAGAAGCGGCTAGCCTATTCAAAACCACCAGGGCTCGGAAATCTGGTGTACCCGCTCAAATTTTGGATGGTGTGGCCTTTTGTCGTTCAGGGCAGCAAAGTTCTACACGTGCTCTATCAGTTGTTTACCTTGGTGGTGGCCGGGCTGGTTGGCGCGGGCCTGATCCGTAAACACAAATCGCCCACCCTATTACTCACTGCCGGTTGGTTCGTTATTCCGCTCATCCCCATCGTCGCCTTTTCTCTATTTTCAGCGCAGATTTGGGATAGCCGCTACGTGCTTTTTGTCAGCCCCTATCTCTTTATTTTGATGGCGGCAGGCTTTACTCGTCTGTGGCGGCAGTGGAGAAGCGGAGCAATTGTAGCAATTGCTATCTACTCAGTCGCCATTAGCGGAGCGCTAGCCGATTACTACACCGTACAAAACCGCGCAGACTATCGGTTCAACCTCGAAACTGTTGAACAGTACGAACAGCCAGGAGATGCCATTATCTGGGGCTACCGGTGGGAGAATGCCTTAGATTATTACTACGATGGCGCTGCTGATACCTATTGGCGCAACGTGCAAGATGTCGATACGGCTGATGGGATCGAGCAGTGGGTCAGCCAGTTTCCGAAAGGGTACAAGCGCTGGTGGGTAGTCATAAACGATCCCAAATCACTCAGTACCGAGGTCGAAAACAGGCTTAAAGCCGCTTACAATATCGAGCAGACTTTTAGCTATGAGCAACGCTCTAGTGTCATGCTGCTTGCCCCGCTAGATAAATCATCAAAAGAATCTCCAGCGAAGCCAAATTGATGAGGCCAGCTTCTTGAAGCAGAACTCTAGATACCTCACATATCGTTACGAACAAGAGATGCAATAAAGGCAAAAAACAATTCTATAAAGACTAAATAAAGCTGATTATCTAGTCCTAGAGATAGAGGAGTTTAGCGTTAGTGTTGGTTGAAAGAACTCCTAGCAAATGTGCTTAGAGCTTTTCTGAAAACTGCCAGAGAGTCTATTCGAGGATCGCGTAGTCAAGGCGCACGCCTGACTCAGACCGATTTTTGAACCTCAGGCCGCTTCTCAGCTTAAGCCATTTAAACCAGACCCACTTAACCAAACTATAGGAACTCAGCCCGTGGTGACTTCTCTATCTGATGCAAAAGTGCCCAGTGCTCTTAAGCACAACCCCGCTCTAGCAGCCGTTACCAACCCTTATGGAAACCAGGCTTCATCTCAGATTGCGCTCTCGATTGTAATCCCTATTTACAACGAGGTCGATACGCTGCCTCACTTAATTAAGCGAGTAGAACAGGGTGTTGCCGACTACCCTGATCGCTATGAAATTATTTGCGTAGACGATGGCTCTCAAGATGGTTCGACTGATCTCCTGAGGCAGTTAGCGGCAAACCATAATCATCTGCAGGCGATTATCCTACGGCGCAACTATGGCCAGACTGCAGCGATGGCCGCCGGTTTTGAAAATGCTCAGGGCCAGGTAATTGTCACGCTAGATGGCGATCTGCAAAATGATCCTCAAGATATTTTACCGCTTTTAGCTAAGCTCTCCGAGGGCTATGACCTGGTCAGTGGCTGGCGCAAGAACCGGCAAGATGCGGCTCTGACCCGGCTGTTGCCTTCTAAAATTGCCAACTTTATCATCGGCAAAGTCACTGGGGTAAAACTGCACGACTATGGCTGCTCGCTCAAGGCATACCGAGCTGAGCTGGTTGCAGATATGAAGCTCTATGGCGAACTACATCGCTTTTTACCCGCGCTAGCCTTCATTGAAGGCGCTAAAGTCACTGAAGTGGCAGTGCGCCACCATGCGCGTAAGCACGGCAAAAGTAAGTATGGCCTGGGAAGAACTTTTCGTGTCCTCATGGACTTGTTCACTGTCTCATTCATGAAGACCTTCCTAACTCGACCGATGCATGTCTTTGGCAGTTTAGGTATGGCCTCTATAGGGGCAGGGTCTGTATTAGGGCTCTATCTGGGTTTTGTAAGAATAGTGCTGCAACAAGGGATCGGCGATCGCCCACTGCTGCTCTTAGCAGTCGTGCTCTTTCTAGCGGGCGTTCAGCTATTCTGCGTTGGTTTACTAGCTGAACTGCTAATGCGCACCTACCACGAGTCACAAAATAAACCCATTTATCGCGTCAGAGAGCGAGTCGGCGGCAGACTGATCTAGCTCCAAACTGGGCAGAATAGGAGGGTGCTGGCAACTTTGCCCTCAGAAGAAAAAAGCTGACGAAAGCTGGCACTCGCGAGACAAAATGCTCTCAAAGGTACTTGCAAGACCAGGCAACTAAGCATCGCCTGGATTGACATAATTATGTGCTAATTGAGAAGCGAATTATCATTCAAACAACTTTTTACAGGCATATGCCCTTGGCGGGTAGCGATCGCCTGGGATATACACATTATGACTATCAAAACACCGCCATCTCCTTACGGCTCTCGGATAAAGCCGCGATCGCTTGATCGCTGGCTACCTATTACTTCTATTCTAATAGCTGCTACGGTTTTGTTCACCTACCAGCTAGAAGGTGAGGGGCTCTGGCTAGATGAGCTAACTAGCATACAAGATGCTGACCAGAGCCCGCTGGCTGCCTATAGAGAAAATCAGCTGCGGCCGCTCTATTATTTTCTGCTGATGTTCTGGATGCGCTTTGGCAGTAGCGATGCCTGGCTGCGATCGCTATCGGTGATCTTCGCTATCGTCAGCGTGTTTCTGATATACCGGCTAGGGCGTCGCCTGAGTGGGGAAGCAGAGGGCCTGATGGCGGCGTTGCTATTGACGGTTTCGCCTTTATTTATCAACCATGCTCAAGAGATTCGGATGTATGTGTTGAGCTTGTGCCTGGGTTTGGCAGGCACCCTGTTTTTGACGGACGCCTTGCTCACTGAGCGGCCTCAGCGCCCGAGCCAGCGGGCTTTAGCGGGTTGGTCGCTGTTCCGTTTACTGGCGATTTACACGGTGCCGCTCAATGTCACGCTGCTCTTACCTGATGTGCTGATTATCTGCCTGCGGTTTCGTCGGGAGCGGGCAGTACTCTTCAGCTTTGGTAAGTGGCTGTTGCTTTTGATAGTGTTATGGTCGCCCTCTATTTTATCGGTCGTTCAAGAATCTTCGCCCTCTTCTAATTTTGCTGCTCATCATTCTGATGCAGCGCCGCCAGGACTAGGCCGGTTGATCCGCCCGCTCAAGTTTTTCACCGTGTGGCCCTTCGAAGCCCAAGAGAATGCGATCGCTGCTCTCTTTTATAAGGTGTTTACCCTACTGCTATCTGGGCTAATAGGAGCCGCCCTGATTGGCAAACACAAATCGCCTGCTCTGCTATGGGTCACGGCCTGGTTTATTTTGCCGCTATTGCCCATTGTTGTGTTTTCCTATATCTCAACGCCAATTTGGGTAAATCGCTATCTTCTCTTTGTGATTCCTTACCTTTTTATTTTACTAGCCGCAGGATTTACTCGCCTTTGGCGGCAGTGGAAGATCGCTGCTGTCGTCATGGGCATAGCGTATTTAATCGCGGCGGGCGGCGGGCTAGTACACTACTATACGGTGCAAGAACGTCCAGACTATAAGTTTAATATTGCCACCATTGAGCAGTATGAACAGCCAGGAGACGCCATCGTTTGGGGATACCACTATTTAAAGCCCCTGAATCGCTACTACGATGGCGATGCCGATATCCTCTGGCGTCCGACTTACGAAGTAGAAATGCCTGCGGATGCACAGCAGTGGGTGACTCAGATGCCGCTGGGATATGATCGCTGGTGGGTGGTGATTGACTATACTGAGCCCATCAAAGATGAGTTTAAGGGTGCTATTGCCGAAAGCTATCGTATTGAAGAAATATTTGACTACGAGCGCGGCTCGCAAGTGATGCTGCTCACGCCTCTGAACAGTTCATCGACCCAATCAGCCGCAGATTCTTAGTCTTTAACGATAAAGTATAGCCGTCGTCGGATGTATACTCGCAGAGAAGGCTACGCCTACGTACGACGGCTAGCCACTTAGCCCTCAGCACACGACGGTTCTAGCGATCGCTAATGTAGTGAGCCAATTGGCCAAAGCTATAAATAGCACAGGTAAGAAAGCGCAAAGCATTTACAGTGCTGGTCACTTTGCTGAGGTACATCACATCGGCTGAAAACCTTATGTTGAAACGGGCAAAGTGACTCGCGGTTCCCGAATGCGTCCAGGAACCGCCATAAGTCACTCTAATGAATGCCAAAGCGTCGTCTGCCTAGCGATTCTCTTTCGTAAAAATTTAGTCGCCCCAGACCAACGCGCTGACCAGCTCCGCTTATGCCTGGAGGAACTGCCGTCACCTCGTAAAGGTAAATACCGTCGCGCGGGTTGTGATGAGCTTTTAAGGCAACGGTGATCTGTCGGCCCGGCTCGACTGGCGGGTCAAATACGACGGTTATCGTTCTGTCGTCGGTATTATTTTCGACCTGGCTAAGAGTTAGAGGAGTTTGGCGATCGCCCGCTTCCAAAGCACGGGTATCACGAGTGCTATACCGAGGGTAATCTGCGCCTTCAATTTGGGTGAAGACCAATCTTTCTAGCGGCTGTGATGCCGCTGATGGAATGTCGATGGTAAACAGATATTCTGACGCGCGGAATTGCCATTTATTAGGAACGCTCACATCGACTAGACGCAGCTGTCTGGCAAAGTAAATAGGGTTAGCGTCAGCGGCGGCAGGAACTGATGGGGAATCAGGGGCTTCTTGGGCGATCGCCGGAGTCCACAGGGAAAGCACCAAAGCGACTGCACCTGTTAATAAGCCGCAGGTCAAACCAGGTCGTAGAAATGGATAATTCATAGGGCGCGCTTACCACACAGCAAATCTGACACCTACAAAAGAAGCACAGATCTAGCAAAGAAGTCCAGAACTGCGCCCACTGACAGTATACCTCGAACCCATGCGCTTACGGCCTCGTTGATCTCGACGGTGCCAAACCCGAGCTGATACAGATTGCCAAGCAGACATTGGGCTTCGGCGTCGCCTTGATGCGCTGAGGCCGTTAGTTGAGGTTTGCTGCTTACAATAGCTGTAAAGCGAGCCGATCATGGATTGGCTGTACAGGGCTTTGGCAGAGCGTTAAAAAAGAAGGAGGGCTTGAAGTGGCAGCGGGTGAATCTTTGGCAGAGCAGTATCTGGCGTTGATTGATGGGATCGTGCAGCAGACGCTGAAGGGCAATGTGCGCTCAAAAGAGCAGGTGCGATCGCAGCTAGAAGAAGCGGTTGAGCGCGGCACGGGAGAAATTTTTGAGCGATCGCTGCTGCGCCGCATTACCGAAATCGAAGGTCAGCTAGAAGGCTCGCTTAAAGCTCCGCGCATTTTACGGGCGCTTAAAACCATTGAAGGCGAGTGGCAAAAGGGCCAGGCAGATCGACAGGCTGCCAGCGGGATTACCCTCGCTGCCGACCAGCTCTGCCAGGCAGACGCTTCAGAGCGGCCCATCGTATTTTTGAGTTTGATCGATCCTAATCAGCCCAATAGTCTCAACCGTAAGCAGCTCCAACAGCTCGCTCAGGCGCTAGGCGATACAGAAGAGTTGGCACCCTGGCAACAGGGAATACTGGCAGGGCTAGCAAGCTATGAACGGCTGGAAGCGGACTTGGTGAGCTGGCTGTATCAGCCGGCAGGTGGGGCGGTTGGGTTTGGCTCGGGGGATCGGGGCGGTCCGTGGCCAGTCTGGCAAAAAGCGTCAGTCGGACTGCCCAAGCTGCTGTTCACGGCGCTAGCTCAAGGTGAAGCCGTCGAGGCGGTGACCCGAACGGCGGTAGATGTTGCGAGTTGGGTCAATTTGGCCGTCGTCCTGCATTTTGTGCAGCGCAGTCTGATTACCTGGTTTGACAAGCAGCCCTACAGCGCTAAGGCGGGTAAGCAGCTTTCGTACAGTACGTCTCTCATTTTTGCGGCCATCTGGGGACGGCTGGCACAGGGGTTTAGAAGCAGCGGTGCGGGCTCCTACCAGGCGCTAGGTGACGGCAGCTTTCAGCTGATGCTACAGATTTTGCGGACGTTTGCTCAAAGAGATGACTTTCCGCTCTATGGCGGGGTGTTCGCTTCTTTCTCAGGAGACTATCTGCAAGATACGCTGGACTACTTCAGCGAGCCGCTCAGTCAGGTAGAGGGCACTCAGGAAAAGGCGCGGATTTTAACGCTGCTGGGCTATTCCCGGCAGATGTTGGGGCGGGCGGCAGAGGCGAAGCGGTTTTACCAGCGATCGCTAGAGATTGCCCAAGCCGCTGGAGACCTGCCCTGTGAGACGGCAGATCTGTGCCATTTAGCGCGCAATGCAGTTTTAGAAAAAGACTATGCTGAGGGCGTTGCTACCAGTCAGCGAGCGCTCATTCTGGCACGGCAGCGAGGAGACCGGATTGGCGAGGCGAATGCGCTGGTAAATCTGGGTTACGCGCAGGTGTTGCAAGGCCGGGCAACCGATGTGATTGATGCGGCGCTTTATGATGGGGCGATCGCCTATCTCAACCAAGGATTGGAGCTAGCGGTCAGGCAAGGAGACTTGCAGAGTCAGGCGCTAGCCTACAACAGTCTGGGCATTGCCTACGTCATGTGCGATCGCCCCCAAGCAGGTCTCGACATTTTGGCAAAAGGAACAGAGACTATCAATGCGTCTGCCAACATCTATCTGCGCGGGCTACATTTCTTGTACATAGCCGAAGCCCACCACGGGCTCAAGCAGACTGAGCAGGCGGTTTTCTTCAGTGTGATTGCCATGTCTCTGCTAGCGAGTGTGGGCTCAGAAGAATGGCGACAGGCCGCCGGGCTCACGTCTATTTTGCAGGGGCAGCTAGGTGAAGCCACGTTTCAGCAAACGTTAGAAAAGTACCGTCGTCAGCTGATGCCCGTTATCAGCGCCGATGGCTATGAAGACATCTCCGCGCTGTTAGAAAAATATCGGAAATAGCCGAGGCAATCTGTTGTTGGTTTCTTAAATTGTACGCGCCTATTAGAAATCTACACCCTGTCGCTTCTACTATCATGAATAAGGCCAACGACCGGATGTAACTTGATGACGACTGACGTGGTAGAGACAGCGGCTCAATCCAACCGCCCTGCGTACCGGGAGATTGATGGCCCCAAGGCAAAGGGGCTACGACGGATGCTGCGGATATTTCGGCTCATCCTACAGCCTACGGGGTACATGGATGATAACGTTCGGCGCTATGGACCGATGTTTCAAATCGGCGGAGAGAGTTCTGCGCCGCTGGTGTATGTAGGCGACCCCGAGGTCGTGCGAGAGATCTTTGCGCTTGATGACAGCAAGGTCATCACCGGACAGCAGAATAAAATTCTTCAGACTATGGTGGGTGAGCGGTCTATTTTGCTGCTGGATGGTGCTCCCCATCGAAGACAGCGCAAGCTTTTGATGCCGCCTTTTCATGGCGATCGCCTGCGTACCTATGCCCAACTCATTGTAGATATTACTCGCCAGGTCAGCGCTGGTTGGCAACCCGGGCAGTCGATTGTGGCGCGCCCGCCTATGCAAGATCTTACCCTGGGGGTGATTTTGCAAGCTGTTTTCGGCTTGAGAGAAGGCGTGCGGCTCTCCCAGCTGCAGCATCTGATGGGCACGCTGCTGGATTCGTTTGCCTATCCCATTAGTGCTAGCTTTCTCTTTTTTCCAGGGCTGCAAAAAGACTGGGGGCCGTGGAGTCCTTGGGGAAAGTTTGTTCGCCTGCGAGAAGCGGTGCAAGCGTTGATCTATGCCGAAATTCGCGATCGCCGCAACGCTCTCAGTCAACCCGGCGTGAGCCCGGACGAAAAGACCGATATTCTCACTTTACTGCTCCAAGCAAGAGATGAGAACGGCGAAGCGATGACTGATGAAGAACTCCATGATGAGATAGTCACGCTGCTTTTAGCGGGGCATGAGACCACTGCCTCGGCGATTGTTTGGGCGCTGTACTGGATTCACCATTTGCCAGAAGTGCAACAGAAGCTGCGGGCTGAACTGGCCACGCTAGGCCCCGAGCCTGACCCCATAGCGATTTCTCAACTTCCCTACCTGACGGCTGTTTGCCAGGAAGCGCTGCGAATTTTTCCGATTACGCCAACAACGTTTGTGCGTCAGTTACGCGCACCGATGACGATGGCTGGCTACCGTTTCAAAGCAGGAACCGCTCTGCTGCCAGCGACTTACATCATTCACCAGCGCCCGGATATTTACCCTGAGCCCCGGCAGTTTCGCCCGGAGCGATTTTTGGAAAGGCAGTTTGCCCCTTATGAGTATTTGCCCTTTGGTGGTGGCCACCGCTACTGTATTGGCTCTGCGCTCGCCATGATGGAACTCAAGCTAAGTGTAGCCACCTTGTTGACTGACTATCAGCTAGCGCTGCTGCATTCTCGGCCTGTTTTACCCTCTCGTAGAGGCTTGACGATGGCTCCACCTGCTTCTATGAAGCTGAAGGTGAAGGCAAAACTGGGGGGAGAGATGCCGGACTGATAGGCGATCGCTGAGCAGGTCGTGGCTCAAGACCAGCCACGGGCGCATTGAAAAGCGCCGATGCTGGAGCTTAGGCATCGTCAAAGGTCTAATCGATGCAGAAAAGTGGTCTCAGTTGACTAGCACTGCCATGGTGGAGTCGGTCAGACAGGTGAATGGGCATACTAGCTGAGAGCTTCGCTATTACGTCAGTTCGCTTTCGCCAGGTGCTCGATGTTGCCTTCTGTGAAGATGACTGCCGCATTCGTTTTGGTCATGCGCCTGAAAACTTGGCACTGCTGCGACATCTGGCGCTGAGTGCGCTCAATCAGGAGGATACGGCTAAATTGGGCATTAAAAATAAGCGATTACGGGCTGGTTGGGATAACGACTACCTACTCAAAGTTTTGGCAGGTTAAGATGCGTTTGCCCTGTCGCAGAGTAGGGTTGGCTGTACACAGAGCTAGAAAACGCTTGTGCTATGACTTCAGCCAGCGACGTTGAGAAGTATATCTACGGCTCCCTCCTGATTCCTGTCTCCTGCTCTCCTGCTCTCCTGCCTCCTGCCTCCTGCCTCCTGCTCTCCTGCTCTCCTGCCTCCTGTCTCCTGTCTCCTGCTTACTCATGACCCGATCCAGCGATCGCCCTATGTGATGGGTAGTCCTAAACAGGTAAGGACTCGTTGTAGTGGTGAATGAAGTACCAAATGGCACCAATATGATTTTCCAACTTCTTAGAAAACGACAATGTTTTACGCACTAATCTCGATACCCGTTGACGTAAGGTGCAATTAAAGCGTTCGATGCGGTTGGTTTGTCCCGTTTCTTTTCCTGCCGGGCGGTGACGTTTGCTCAGAATGACCTGCTTGTAAGCTTCCCAGAAGTCTGTGTAAGCGACAGCACACTGTCGGTAGATAGGCGGCAGCGATCGCCAGAGTCCTCGTGCGCCGACTCGACTACGCCGACCGATAAAGACCCCGACAATCTCTCCGGCTGCTGCGTCAATAGCCAGCCAAATCCACTGCTTGTTGTCCTTATTGCCGACAAAAGACCAAGCTGCGTCGCACTGAATCGTCAAGCGGCCTTTTTTTTGGCCGAACGTTCACTTGGCGGGGCACCGAGGCGTATTTTTCATTGACATACCCTTGCAGCCATGGCTCAGAAACGTTAACGACTCTAGCAATGCCAGCCATCGGAATCTTCTCTAACATCTAACAGAAGTTTATCAATCAGCGATTTCGTTTCGTCGCTAATAATCTTGTTCTCAGGGTTCGCTACGAATTGCCGCCCGCAATCTTGACAACGATGATTCTGTTTACCGTTGTGAATAAAGCCATTTTTAACCACAGCTTCAGAATCGCAACTGGGACAAGCGGGCAAAAGGGAAAACACGGAGAAGGTTTGGATTGCTACGCCTACATTATCGGGAATGGGGGAGCGATCACACATCCCCTCATTGACAGAAATATCCTTACTCGTTTAGGACTACCCCTCTCTCTTATAGCTGTAGGATAGAAACCGCTGTGAATTGCTTGGCAAGTGAACCGATCCGAAACTTGGTTTGAGGATTGTTGGGCACCTCATGCTCTCGGTTGGCCTGCCCATAGCTCCGAGCGATCGTGCCTTCCTTGCCGCGAGCGATCGCAACACTTCCTGAGAATTCACCAGCTTGGGAACAGGCGTTTAAGTAGGTATCGATCTGGGCAATTCTCTCAGAGAGCGGCTTCGCCAGCGCCTCAGATATCAATAGCGTACCTGTTGCTGAATCAACCGTTAGAGTCGTCGTCATACTGATCTCTTTGTTTGCGAAGGGGTAAAGTCTCTTAAAATCTAGCGATGCTGAAAGTAAATCTCTATAGTGAAGGTATCAATTCTATTGCTAAAGTAACGCTTGTTCATATGGCCAATATTTTTTGTAGGCCATATTGTTCTAAATTCATTTCCAAGTAACCAATTAACGGAATGCACGCTTATCAAGATCTCTTTTGAAATGGACAAGGAGATCCAAAATCATGAAAGGTGAAATTGCCCAGAAAAAGGCCGCTACCAGACCTAGTGCGAAGATTACTCCTAATTCACCGGGTGGTGGTGGTGGGAGGATAGGAGAGACGACATTTAACATCATCGGGGCAACACAAATTAACCCGACATAGGCGATCCGATAAACGGACGACCACTTGAGAAGATAAGACTGATGCTCTCTAGCTGAATAATCCCTAATGCCGCTGAGCAGCATCCAAATCATGACGGCATTGAGTCCGGTGTCCACCCACTCAAAGGCCATCAGAATCGTTGGCGGACACAGCCACCTGATAATTGCGATGGGCATGAGCACCCATGCACAGAGGCGAGCGATCGCAAACTGTTTAGACAGCCGTATTAAGCCGCCCAGCCCCATAGCGATTAGGCCATATCCAACAAAGTCTGGAAACAGATCGAACCGGCCAAAACTATCGTACGTGAAATCAAAATTTGTCAGGACAATTCCCCCAGAGATGGGAATGAGTCCTGCACCTATCTTTTTCATGACCGTGAATTCCTTTTTTAGGTTGCGCTCACGCCGCCGATCCTGGGTGTGCAAATATCTCTATCAGGCTTCATAGGAAGCAGTATCGTTCCTGCTAAGGTCACATGATAAGTGACGAGCGTCATCGGACTGCTAAACAACAATATCAAACACGGATAACAACTTTGCCGCGAACCTGTCTTTGTTCAAGATGTCGAATCGCGGCAGGCACCTCGTTCAGGCTATAAACTCGGTCAATGAAAGGCGCAATCTTTCCAGCTTCTATCAAATCCTTCACAGCAATCAAATCGGCTTGATTGGGTTTTGCCACCAGACATTTCACTTTTCGGCGATGAGGCTTTGAGAACCAAAGTGATAAGAGCATCGCCTGGAATAAACGAGCAATGGAGCCGCCTACCATCACATAGGTGCCCTCAGAACTCAAGGTAGGGAAATAGTCAAAAACTGAGCGGTAAGCCGCTGCATCTAAGATCAGGTCGTACTGCTGGCCGTTTTGGGTAATGTCTTCTTTTGTGTAGTCGATGATGTGATCTGGGTTGAGCGATCGCACCATATCTACCTTACTCGTACTACAGACAGCCGTCACCTCAGCGCCCAGCTCCTTCGCAATCTGTACCGCAAATGAGCCCACGCCACCCGAGGCCCCATTGATCAAAACCCTTTGCCCCGGCTGCACTTGTCCGCAATCGCGCAAACTCTGCAAAGCGGTCACTGCCGCAGCCGGAACAGCGGCAGCTGGCTCGAAGGCTAGCGTCGCGGGCTTTAGCGCTAATGCCGCTGCCGGGACGCAGACATATTCAGCGAAAGCGCCAAATCCATAATCGGAAATATCTCCAAACACCTCATCGCCCGAGCGAAACTGGGTAACGTTTTTGCCCACCGCTTCCACTCGCCCGGCGACATCAAAGCCCAGGGTTTTAATTTTCGGCTTCAGCAGGCCGCCAAACATCAGGCGCAGGAAGAACGGATCGCCAGTCATCAAATGCCAGTCGCCCGCATTGACAGACGCCGCCTCCACCTTCACCAATACACTCTCATCATCGCAAACGGGCTTTGCGACCTCCGCTAGTCGCAAAACATCTGCTGAGCCGTACTCAGACTGGACGATTGCCTTCATCTTGTGAGCCTCTGTCACTTTAGCTATTTTGACTTACGCCGTAAGTTTAGCATACAGTGTAAGTCTGTCAAGATAGATTAAAACCTAGCGCCTCAAAATGGGGATAGGTCTATCTCTATCTGCGGTGAACGACAACGAAAAAATTTCAATGGCAAAGACGAACAATTTAGGCACAAAATCCCGAGTCCCCTTGAGCAAGGAACGGGTGTTGCGCACGGCTATGCATCTGGCTGATGAAGGCGGCATCGAGGTGCTTTCGATGCGAAAGCTGGCTCAAGCGCTCAGTGTCAAAGCAATGTCGCTGTACAACCATGTGGCCAATAAAGATGACATCATAGATGGCATTGTCGATATCGTAGTAAGTGAAATCAAGGTACCTGACCTGAGTATTGACTGGAAAACAGCCATGCGGCAGCGTGCGACCTCAGCTCATGAGGTGCTGTTGCGCCACCCCTGGGCGACGATGCCGCTGGTCTCCCGAATCAATGTTGGCCCAGCGATGCTGCGCTATGTAGATACCACGCTGGGCTGCCTGCTTGAAGCAGGTTTTTCATATGAAATGGCCGATCATGCCTGGAATGTGATCGATAGCCATATCTACGGATTTACGCTTCAGGAACTGAATTTTCCGATAGAGGCAGCAGACTATTCCGCGACGGCCACCGATTACCTACCAATGATTCCGGCTGATAAGTATCCCTACATGAACCTGCTCAGCCATCACGTTGCCGAAGGCCGCTACGATGGCCTTCATGATTTTGAATTTGGGCTCGATATCGTCCTGGATGGACTCGACAGGCTTAGAGATGATAACTAACTGGCGGTTCGCACTCAGCGGTCAGCGACCAAACACTAAAGGTTGCTGATACCGCTGGATGTAGCCTTTGCGGGGAATTACCTCGTTTTGCTAGCAAAATCGGCCTGCGAGTTGTATATTCAACCGTGCGCCCCCGCCGCTGGCTAACTCCTTTTTAACCGACTGCTGCAATGGTCTCGACCGGAGAAATTACTCAAAAGCAAGCCCAAGAAATCGCCCGACAGATGTCACAAGAATGCGTGGCCCGCCGGTTGCGACAGGTCAATCGCACTATTACCCGGCTTTATGACGAAGCCCTCCGCCCCTACGGTCTGACCGTCAACCAGCTGAATATTTTGGCCGTCATCATCAGCGAAACTCAAATTCGCCCCGGTCAGCTCGGGCAAACTCTCGGCATGGAAAAATCTACCGTCAGCCGCACTGTAGACCGGATGGTGAGCAAAGGCTGGCTAAAAATCGCAGCGGGTGAAGATAGCCGCACTCAGCTACTTAGCGTAACCCGTAAAGGCCAGCAGCTCCTACTGACAGTCACCCCCACGTGGGACACTCTGCAAGCAGGCGTTCTCACCTCTGACAGCGGCGACAATATCCTTCAGATGCTTGCCCTCAGTGACGAACCCACCTCGACAGCCGAGGCCGACCAACCGCCCTCGGCAAACGACTTTTACCTTTAAAACTGAGACGGCAGAGCCGAGGCATTTAAATCTGACTATGCTGCATCGGCACAGAGATGATAGAATTTTAACTCTAGACTAGCGGCATTGCTTTTAGCGTGCTTAGCCTAGCCGAGGACATGTAGCTCAGTTGGATAGAGCATCAGATTCCGGTTCTGAGGGTCGGGGGTTCGAATCCCTCCATGTTCGTTAAGTTTACGTGAGAAGACTACATACCTCTGGGGATTGACCGACGGTACATCTCACACAGATGAGCAACGACATCAATCAGCGTGAGCCGGTAGTCTGCCAAAATTTCTTCGTTACGTCCTTCTAACTGTAGCTGCTTAGAAAAATCGTCAATCAGTTCCATATGAATTTCGACAATTTTGGGGACTGACATATCGGCAAAGAAGGCGACGTTGACGAAGTCGTCTATTTTTTGGTTGACTGTGCCGTCGTCAGCAAAGTAGTTCAAGATAATGTGCCGGTAGTCCTGGCGCAGCTTGTCTAAAAATTCGTGATGCTCCGATGCACTCATGTGGCGCAAAAAGTTTCGCTGATTGCGCTTGTAATACACACCGGCATAGCCCAGACGTTCTTGCAGCTTTTCGGTCAGGCGCTGCTGCTGCAAGCTCAGTAAAAACAGGCGTTTATCGCGCTCGTCGGTAGCGCTCTCAGGTTGCTTGGCGGCTTGCGCCTTAGTCTCATCGGTGGGCAACTGTAAGTAGCGCTTGACCGCTAGCCGAATGGCTTCATCGACGCCGTCTAAGTCGTCAATATCGAGAGCAGCAACGGCTTCATGGTAGGAGAACACTCGCTGGCTGACTGACTCGGCGATCGCTTCATCTGCTGCTGCCCTACTGCTGCCTTCTAGAGCGGCTTCAGGCCCGGATATCGGCCCAGTAGAGTCTTCTGAGCGATCAAAACCTGTAGGGTGATCAACTGTCAGCGCTGGCAGCAAGATATCGCGTCGCTTTAGCTCTCGCAAAGCCTGAAATGCTGCTTCTGAGGACTGCACAATCAGGCAGTCGATGCGGTGACGATTGCTGATCACCCAGTCTGTAAAGTCCGTTGCCGACTGACTCCAGCTCACCACAAAACTCTTCTGAGCTAGCAGCTGACGCAGTAGATCAGCCAGGGACTCAGTGGGAACGAAAACACCAATGAGAAACTGTGCAGACAAAGGACTTTCTTAGATCAGCGTGAATGTTAAATCTAGACGAAGCCAGCGGGACCAGGTGAAGGCTAAAAGTATTCAGCCTTTATCTGGCAGGTTACCTATACACTTACGCTGTAGGGATTAGGCCTTGAACTAGCAATATCAGGTTCACAAAGCGTGACCTCAACAAATATTGCTTATTAGGTTTTATTGCTAAATTTACCTATTACTCATTAAGTATATGGTCTAGACGGCTCATCTAAAGCTGAATTTGTAAGCCTCTATCATCCATTGAGTATAGGTATCTCTTTAGAAATTAGTTTTGTAGCAATGGTTTCTTTTTATGCGTGGCTGGCGGGTTTTTGATCTTCTTTTCTCTCATGCGATAGTCGGGCTAATGGTGGGGCTGCTGTGGGTTGCCCAGATCGATCAGGTTGCTGCTCAAGCCTTGGCTGGTCAGTCTGCACCGGTCTCTTTGACTGAGACTACTCAGCCCACCTCAGCCCCTGCAGCGCCACCAGGAGAAGCGCTCTTTAGCCTCAACTGTGCCGGTTGCCATGCCCACGGTGGCAATATTATTCGCCGGGGTAAAAACCTTAAACAAAAGACGCTGGTGCGGCGGGGATATGCAGAGATAGGGGCGATCGCCCACCTCATCACCCAGGGCAAAGGAGCCATGCCGGCCTACGCCGACCGACTGACGGCTGAGGAGATTGAGGCGATCGCTACCTACGTTCTTCAGCAGGCCGAGGCTGGCTGGTAGAAAGTCCTCCTAATCTAGGCGCTAAAGTACTTCGCCGCCGGGTGATACGTCACAATCGCCGTCGTTGACTGCTCAGGATAAAGCTGCTCACTCTCATCCATGTGCATGCCAATCTGACTGACATCTAACAAATCGAGCTGCTTCACCTGATCGCGCATGTTCGGGCAGGCCGGGTAGCCAAAGCTATAGCGCGACCCCTGATAGCGCTGCGCCAGGATATTGCGAATGCCCTCTGGTTCTTGATCGGCGTAACCCAGCTCGCAGCGAATTTTCATGTGCATCCACTCGGCCAGCGCTTCGGCCATCTGCACCGCTAAGCCGTGGTAGTACAGATAGTCGGTGTAGTTATCTTTAGCAAAGAGCTTGGCGGCAAATTCGGTGGCAATATCGCCTACCGTCACCGCCTGCATCGGAAAGACATCGTACTCACCGGGCTGCGCTTGATCTTTTGGCAAAAAGAAGTCAGCAATGCAAAGCCGCCGCATCGAGCGCTGACGCGGAAACTCAAACGAAGTCACTGGTTCACTAGGTTCGCCCCTCTGCGCCGATTTCCAGTCGTACAGGTAAAGCGTATTGCCTTCTGCCAAGCAGGGAAAGTAGCCATAAACCAGCTTCGGGTCCAGCAGCTTTTCATCGACAGCTCGCTGTTTCCAGTGCGTTAAAATCGGCTCTACCTTTTCTGCGAGGAAAGCGTCATACTCTTCGCGGGACTGGCCCTTTGGCTTGCGGAACTGCCATTGCCCGGCGACCAGCGCCTGCATGTCCAGATAGTCAAACAGCTCCGCTAGCGGGATATCTGCTGACTTCAGTGCCTTTGGCCCCCAAAACGGCGGCGTAGGCCGCTCAATATCAATTGCGACATCATCGGAGCGGCGAGTGTCAATAATCGTCGGCTCGGCAGCGGCGATTTCCTCTGGTTCGGGCGCATTATTAACGGCGACTTTTGCCACTCGGCTCATCGGATGATCGTCCGCAAATCCCCCGAGATTGTCCCACTGCGCCGCCTTTTTCGCGGGCATCAGCGCATCCATAAAGTGCAGGTCAGCGAAGGCATCTTTGCCGTAAATCACCCGCCCGTTATACGCATTCTGACAGTCCTCATGGACAAACTTCGGCGTCAGCGCTGCCCCGCCCAAAATCACCGGCACGTTAATGCCATGTTCATTAAAGGTGGCCAGATTGTCCTTCATAAAGGCCGTCGATTTCACCAGCAGTCCGCTCATCGCAATGCAATCGGCATTGTGCTCCTGGTAGGCCGCGATGATGTTGTCCACCGGCTGCTTAATGCCGATATTCACCACCTTGTAGCCGTTGTTAGACAGGATAATATCGACCAGATTTTTACCGATATCATGCACATCGCCCTTTACCGTTGCGATCACCACCGTGCCCTTGCCGCTATTGTCTGACTCAGCCTTGTCCATAAACGGTTCTAAGTGAGCTACCGCTGCTTTCATCGTCTGCGCCGACTGCAGCACAAAGGGAAGCTGCATCTGCCCTGAGCCAAATAGCTCGCCCACCACCTTCATGCCGTCGAGCAAAAAGGTGTTGACTATTTCCAGTGGCGGATACTTCTCTAGCGCTTTAGCGAGCTGATCTTCCAAACCGATGCGCTCGCCGTCAATAATGTGCTGCTTCAGCCGTTCTTCCAACGGCAGATTTTCATCCTGAGTGGTTCTAAGCTGTTTGGTGCTCTTCCCTGCGAACAGTGTCGTCAGTTCACCCAAAGGATCGTAAGTGCAGGCGTCACCCTCGAACTCACGCTTGTCGTAAATCAGATCGCGGCAAATTTTCTGATGCTCAGGGTCAATCTTCGCCAGCGGCAAAATTTTACTGGCGCTGACGATCGCCCCGTCCATTCCCACCGCCATCGCTTCGTTAAGAAACACCGAGTTTAAGACCACGCGCGACGCCGGATTAAGCCCGAAAGAAGCGTTAGAAACGCCCAGCATGATGTGGCAACCGGGCAGATTTTTGCGAATCAGACGAATGCCTTCAAGCGTTTCTCTGGCATTCACCCGGTCTTCTTCAATCCCGGTAGAAATTGGCAGCACCAGCGTGTCAAAAAACAGCTCATAGGGCGGAAAGCCATATTCCACCGCATCCCGGTAGGCCCGCTGCGCAATCTCAAATTTCTTTTGGGCGGTGCGCGCCATGCCATCTTCGTCGATGGTGCCGATCACCACCCCTGCGCCGTAGCGCTTGGCAATTTCTAGCACCTTAAAGAAGCGCTCATCGCCGTCTTCGTAGTTAGTAGAGTTGAGAATGCACTTGCCGCCTGCCACTTTCAGGCCCGCTTCCATTTTTTCCCACTCGGTGGAGTCGAGCATCAGCGGCAGGGTGATGTTGGTGACCAGTCGCGAGACCAGCTCATGCATGTCGCGCACGCCGTCGCGCCCCACGTAGTCCACGTTCACATCTAATATGTGTGCGCCCTCTTTCACCTGAGACTTGGCCAGCGCTACCAGGCCGTCCCAGTCTTCGGCGTTGAGCATTTCCCGGCACTTTTTAGAGCCGCTGGCGTTCAGCCGTTCACCGACAATCAAAAAGGAATTGTCTTGTTCGTAAGGCTGCGGGCTATAGATAGAAGCCGCACCAGGGATGTAGGGCAGGTCGCCGTAAGGGGGGAATTGGGTGCGATCGCCCACCGCTCTTTCCTTCGGCGTCAAATCCTTCGATAGCTCAGCTAACTGCTCAATATGATCGGGCCGCGTGCCGCAGCAGCCGCCGATAATCTGCACGCCCAAATCTTCTACAAAGTGCATCAGCGACATCCGCAGCTCCATCGGCGTCAGTCGGTAGTGTGCCTGACCGCCCACGTTCTCGGGCAGTCCGGCATTCGGCACGCAGGAAATAATAAACGGCGAATTCTCCGATAGATACTTGATATGTTCCTTCATCTCCGCCGGGCCAGTCGCGCAGTTGAGACCCAAGATGTCTATGGAAAAAGGCTCTAAAATCGTCAGGGCCGCGCCAATTTCTGACCCGACCAGCATCGTGCCCTGCTGCTCTACGGTGACCGAAACCATTATCGGCAGGCGACCCTGCCGGCGCTCAAAGACTTCCTCAATCGCATTCAGCGCCGCTTTAATTTGCAGCACGTCCTGACAGGTTTCGACTAGCATCAGATCTACGCCGCCGTCGTAAAGCCCTTCTACCTGCTCGATATAGGCTGTCTTGAGCGTGTCAAAGTCCACATGGCCCAGCGTGGGCAGCTTAGTGCCGGGGCCGATGGAACCGGCGACGAAGCGGGGTTTTTCGGGGGTGGAGTAGTCATCGGCTGCTTTACGGGCGATCGCTGCCGCCTTCCGGTTCAGCTCATAAGCCCGATCTGCCAGGTCATATTCAGCCAATACCAGCGCCGTGCCGCCAAAGGTATCGGTCTCAATCACATCTGCGCCGACTTCCAAAAAGCCCCGGTGCACCTTCTCCACGGCATCGGGCCTGGTTTCGACGAGGTATTCATTGCAGCCCTCATAGTTCGCGCCGCCAAAGTCTTCTGCTGTCAGCTCCTGCATCTGCAAAGAGGTCCCCATCGCGCCGTCGAACACAAGAACCGGACGCTCACGACTTTGCAAACGGTCTAGAAACAGGCTTTTCATAGCGGCGTTAGGATGCGGGTAAGAGGAATATTCAGAATTAGCTTTTCAATTCTTCAGCTCAAATATAAAGCTCCTATTATTATTACTAAAAATCACCTAGCTGCTCAATTAGCGCTCATGAGTGCGATCTCTCCTCACGCATCAACTTCGCTCATAGGCTTACGCTCATCTATAGCTTCTCAAAACTATGACCTTCACCGCCAGTCACCCTAATCAGCCCGCAGCCAGTGCTTCAGAGGCAGCCGTCGGTCTCACACCGGGAATGCTGCGTAGCGTCCATCATATCGCCCTCAACGTGCAGGACATGCAGGCATCCTGTGATTTTTACGGCACGCTTTTAGGTCTGCATCGGCTCACGGGCGAAGAGGTGCCAAAAACCTTGGTCAAGCTGGTTGCCGAGGGCAAAGTCACCAATTTTAGAACGCCTGACGGCACCATTCTTGATCTCTTTTGGGAGCCCGAGCTGACCCCACCGAATCCCGACCCTGAACAGGGCTTTACCCGAGCGAATCATCTGGCTTTTGATATCGCCGCTGACCGCTTCGAGCAGGCAATGGCGCTGCTACGTCAGGCCGATATTGACTTCTCTGGCCCAGTCATTCGGCCTACAGGTCAAGGCATTTACTTCTACGATCCTGATGGCTTTATGATTGAAGTTCGCTGCGACCCGGCCTGATCTTATTCCTCTTAATTCTCAGAAGCCCCTGAAAACATACGCTTTAGACCAGACCGCCACGCCGCTGCTGAGCACTCTACAGCGCTGCGCCGACCGCCCGAACGCAGCTTTCCACACGCCCGGACACAAGCGAGGCCAGGGAATTTCTGCCCGCCAGCAGCAGCTTTTTGGCACTGCCGTATTTCGCGCTGACCTGCCCGAACTGCCCGAACTGGACAATCTCTTTGCTCCTGAAGGCGTGATTTTGGAAGCTCAATGCCTCGCTGCCGATGCCTTTGGCGCTGAGCAGACCTGGTTTTTGGCCAATGGTTCTACCTGCGGGATTGAAGCTGCCATTTTAGCCACCTGCGGCCCCGGCGATAAGCTGATTTTGCCGCGCAATCTTCATAGTTCTGCGGTTTCTGGCCTAATTCTGTCGGGCGCTGTCCCTGTCTACGTATCGCCTACCTACAGCGCGGCGTGGGATATGCCCTTGGGCGTAGCGCCTGAAGCGATCGCCACTGCCCTCACTGCCCACCCAGATGCTAAAGCAGTGCTGCTCGTCTCCCCCACCTATTACGGCGTTTGCTCAGACCTAAAGGCGATCGCTCAGATCACTCACCAGCACGGCATTCCGTTAATCATCGACGAAGCCCACGGCCCCCACTTTGCCTTTCACCCTGAGCTACCCACTACCGCCCTGTCCGCTGGCGCAGATATCGCCGTGCAGTCGGCCCACAAAGTTCTCAGTGCCTTTACCCAATCGGCCTTACTGCATGTGCAAGGCAACCGAATTGATCGCAATCGCCTCACCCAATCCCTCCAGCTCACTCAGTCCACCAGCCCCAGCTATCTGCTGCTAGGCTCCCTGGACGCGGCCCGCCACCAGATGGCGACAGCCGGAACCTCGCTGATGGCTCGCACTCTGGCGCTGGCAGATCAAGCCTGCACCGCCCTGAACGGGTTACCCGGATTGAAAGTTTTGCAGCCTGCCACGGATGGCAGCGGAATTATCGGCGATCGCACCCGTCTCACCATCGATGTCTCAGATCTGGGGATCACCGGCTTCACCGCCGACGACCTACTCCACAATCACCACAACGTCACCGCCGAGCTACCTGCCCTTCGCCACCTGATGTTCATCGTCTCTCTGGGCAACACCACCGCCGACATCACCCAGCTCATCGCCGCCTTTAAGCAGCTCAGCCAGCACCCTTCCCTCCCTCTTCGGCGGCTGAGCATAGCCGAAGTCCCCCCCTCCCCCCTCCCCCCCCCGCTCACGCCCCGCCAAGCCTTCTTCGCCCGCAAAACCCCTCTACCCACTCACCAAACCATCGGCCATATCTGCGCAGAAACCATCTGTCCCTACCCCCCTGGCATTCCCGCCCTGCTCCCCGGCGAACCGATCAGCGCAGCAGCGATCGCCCACTTGCAAGCCATTCTCAGCGCGGGCGGTTGCCTCACAGGCTGCAGCGATCCGTCTCTAAAGACAATGCGCGTGATCCAGCCCTAGCCAATCAGCACTTGATAGGATTCTCTTGCTAGCCGCTTTTCTCAGCCCTCGAAACAAATATGTCTGCACTCTGGCCCTACGTGACCCCCGGCATTCCCGACCAGCTTTTTCAGCAGCTACCCGGCATTCCGCTGACCAAGCGAGAAGTTCGTCTATTGGTAATGGGCTACTTACGGCTCAAGGCCGACGCTCACCTATGGGATATCGGGGCGGGGACAGGCACGATTGCGATTGAGGCGGCGCTGCTCTGCCCTCACGGCAAAGTTACCGCCGTTGAGCGCGACGAAGAGGTCGCTAGCTTGATTCAGACGAATTGCGATCGCTTTGAAGTCAGCAACGTCGATGTGATTTCTGGCAGTGCGCCTGAGTGCCTGCATCAGATCGAGGGCAAACCAAGCTGCATCCTGATCGAGGGCGCACCGCTCAAAGCTACGCTCGAAACCGCCTGGGATAAACTCATCTTCAATGGCCGCATTGTCGTTACCGCCAGTAATTTAGAAGCCCTCTACACCGCTTCAGAAACCTTTGCAGCCTTGCACATGCGCAACATTGAAGTGGCTCAGCCTGCTGTCAACCGTCTAGAAACGCGGGGCAATCGTCAGGTCTTTGCCTCGGTCAATCCGATCTTTGTCATCAGTGGCGACAAGCTGGAGTAAGACGGGTAGTCAAGCAGTTCGCTAACGCTGGTACGCGTTACCAAAACTACTGACCGGTAGACGCCTTCTCCGTGAAACTACTTGCCCGTACAATCACTTGTCCGTGGAATCACTGACCCGTGAAGCTACCTAATTTAAAGGAAGTTTGAAGATGTCACTCAGTCGTGAATCATCATGGATTTTTCATGGTCAAATTACCCCAGTGCAGTGCCTCTAAGGTTGCCATTTACCGTTCCTTCATCACAACTGCTGAACAGTTAAGTTGATATATGCCAAATTTCGGCTCGCTCAGCTCTCTCGCCTCGGGTATTGCTTCTACAAATAGTCACCAGACAGGTACTAGCGCTACACTTTTGCCAATCTCACAAGATACTAAGCAATCCAAAACTTGGTCCGACTTAGCTGAACAGCTTGCCCAACCCCCATTTTTCGATATTACGGTTGCTATTCCGACCCATAATGGCGCTGCGCGACTGCCCCTAGTGCTAGACCAGCTGCGATCGCAGATAGGCACCGACCTGATTAATTGGGAGGTTATTGTCTGCGATAACGGCAGTACTGACGATACGGCTATCGTCGTCCGTAACTATCAAGCTAGCTGGCCAGGCCAGTGGCCGCTGCACTATCGCTTTGCCGCTCAGCAAGGGGCGGCTTTTGCTCGTCAGCGTGCGGTCGAAGTTGCCAGAGGTAGCCTGGTCGCGTTTCTAGACGACGACAACCTTCCGACCGAAAACTGGGTGGCCCAGGTCTACCGGTTTGCGCAGTCTCACCCGCAGGCGAGCGTATTTGGCTCTCAGATTCATGGCCAGTTTGAAACAGAGCTACCTTGTGAACTCACCGATATCAAGTGCTTCTTGGCCATTATCGAGCGCGGTTCTGAGCCGCACCGCTATGAACCTGCCCATAAAATTTTGCCGCCAGCGGCGGGGTTGGTCGTGCGCAAACAGGTATGGCTAGAGTCGGTACCTGCTCGATTGTTTCTCAATAACAAAGGCAAAAGCGCGGGCTTAGCCAGCGAAGACCTAGAAGCCATTCTCTACATTCAAAAATCTGGTCATGAAGTCTGGTACAACCCCGATATGGTGGTGTATCACGACATTCCTAGCGATCGCTTGAATGAAGACTATCTCATCACGCTACTGCGCTGCGTTGGCCTCAGCCGATTTCATATTCGGATGCTCGGCCTGCAGGCTTGGCAGCGGCCTCTAGCGATTCCTGCCTATGTGACAAACGATATTCGTAAGCTGCTGCTGCACAGGCTGCGCTACCCTTCGAGATCGCAACTCAGCGTCGTCGAACACTGCCGTTACGAATTGCTTACCAGCACTCTGGCAAGTCCCTTCTTTTTGCTCAAAAAAGCCTGCAAAGACAGCCTGCAAACCTATCGAGATCAGCTTCAGGGCGATCGCTACTGCCGCATAGATCAGCTCAATCAAGCCTTTGAGCAGAACTTATTTGCGCTTTATCAACAGCCGGTGGTGGCGATCACTGGCGCTGACGTAGATGAGCCTGCTCAGCTGCAGGCAACCGGACACAGAGAACTGCTAATAAGAATGCGTAATGCGGACGATAGCTATGCGCTTCCGGGCAGCTTTTTGCCAACAGCCAAACGACACGGCATGATGCGCGCGCTAGATAGCTGGGTCATTCGCTATGTGTTTGACTGGGCTAGCCAAAGAC
Source organism: Leptolyngbya sp. BC1307 (assembly GCF_002286735.1). Classification (GTDB taxonomy): domain Bacteria; phylum Cyanobacteriota; class Cyanobacteriia; order Phormidesmidales; family Phormidesmidaceae; genus Phormidesmis. The sequence goes on along the minus strand of NZ_NRTA01000021.1, from coordinate 13,816 downwards.
AAGACGCTAGCCTCACGGGTTCCACTGACCCTGCTTGCTCCCCCCTCTACTCCATCAACCTCTCTCAAGACAGTGTCGCTGATATCAGCTTAGTGCAGCGGATTACCAGTAAGCTGGCACAAACCGATCTGGCTCCCAACCTGTTTTGCTTTGAAGTGACGGCTACGGTGGCCACGACCTGGTCCTTGCAAACCCGTCAGCTAATGGCTGGCCTTCGGCAGTTGGGCTGCCGGGTGACTTTAGACGATGCCACGCTCGGCCAGACGATGATGGCTCTGAATACCGACTTACCGATTGACTATGTCAAATTTACACCGGCGGTCACCCAGCCTACTCGTCGCCCGAGCAGAGGGTTATGGTCGCAGCTACATCAAGCCATGCAAGATAGTTCGGTGCAGGTAATCGCCAAAGGCATAGACTCCGAGGCCACGCTCCAAATGATTCGACGGCAGGGTATTGCCTACGTTCAAGGCTATCAAACCGGGCGACCTCAGCCGCTTCAGGCCGTCGCAATGGGTCAATAGTGCCTCTCCCAGTACCGCTAATCTTCCGATGATTGAGCCCTGATTGGCCGGTAAATCGGCCCGCCCTCGCGTCTTTGGGTCGATGATATCAGCGGAATATGTTGATAGGCTGTTCGCATATAGCGTTACCCGGATGCATTCGGGTAACGCGAGTCACTTGGCCTGTTGCTATGCAAAGGTTTTGCCTGCGTTGCTGTATTCAAGCCAAGTGACCAACGCTATAAATTGGCAACACAAGCGGCATTGCACCGGCTGTCACAGCTTGCTCTCAGAATGCCAGGATCTCTGCGCCAGCGGGCTAGACTTTGCTGTAGTGTTTTATCAACGCCTTCTCGCACTGTGAAAGCCTTACTGTGAAAACTTTACTGTAAAGGCTTTACCGTCAGAACTTGCCGAGAACCTCATTCATCTGAGTTGATACGTCTATGCCCTGGACTCGCATTGCCAGCGGAATTATCGCGATCGCTATTGCCCTCACCCTGATTACGTTAGGCGGGTGGTACTTCACAGTGGGGTTTGGCATAATCGTCTACCTGGGCCAGCTAGAAGTCTTTGACCTAGTGCGCGCCAAAGGTATCAACCCCGCTGCCAAAACCACTCTGATCGTCAGTCAGGTGCTGCTGATTACGGCCCATCTCTCCCCACCTGTTGCCGACGCTATTTTGGCCCTAGCAGGCACCTGCATCTGCTTTTATCTGCTTTTTCAGCCCAAGTTTGCCACCATCGCCGACGTAGCAGCTTCGATTTTGGCCCTGTTTTACGGCGGCTACCTGCCTACTTTTTGGATTCGGCTGAGAGACCTGGGACCCGTCGATTCCGCTAATTTTCTTTGGGGGGGCTATTGGCCGACTAGCTTCAGCTGGTCAGCGTTACCGATTGGGCTGACGGTGACGCTGATTGCGTTTGTCTGTATTTGGGGAGCCGACATCGGAGCCTATGTGTTTGGGCGTGCCTTTGGGCGGACGCCGCTTTCCAGCATTAGCCCTAAAAAAACGGTGGAAGGGGCTATTTTTGGCATGGGAGCCAGCGCCAGTATCGGCATTTTGGGTGCTTGGGCAATGGCCTGGCCGATCTGGTGGCTAACTGGTGCGGCGCTCGGCACGATTATTGGGATCTCCAGCCTGCTAGGCGACCTGACCGAATCGTTAATGAAGCGCGACGCTGGCGTAAAAGATTCGGGGACGCTGATTCCTGGTCATGGCGGCATTTTAGACCGCACCGATAGCTACGTCTTTACAGCGCCGCTGGTTTACTACTTTGTGGTCTATCTGATACCGCTGATCGGTCGCTACTAATTCGTCTGTGCCCGAGTCTCTACCCACGTTTACTAAGGCGTTTGCTAAGGATTGACGCTGAGCTTCCCCTGACACACCAACTGCTGCGGGCTCAGCGTCAGCCGGGTGAGCTGAACGTCTTTCCCTAAATTCCATTGAAATCCATCGAGCGGTTTAATCAGCACGCCTTTGGCTGGATTATTCAGGTCATCTAAGGTTTCTAGCCAGCGGGGAGACTCTAGCCGCAGCAAATTCTCTGAAGCGGTGAGCTGGGTGCCGAGGATGATCGGATTAGCGGCGGTTTCTCCGGGTACCTGGGGGTAGAAGCTCAGCCCAAGACTCTGATCGCCCAGACAAATTTGCGATCGCCCAAAGCTCATATCCGATTGCAGCGGCAGCTGTCCGTAGCGAGCTGCGACAATGGGCACTAGCGCCGGGGTTTGCCGCAAGAGCGATTTCCAAAAGTTCTCTAACCCCTCAGCTAGCAGGGGAGAGACCAGTGAAGCGTTGAGATCGTCAGCTGTCAGCGCCACTTTTCCCAATACCGGAAACTTCCTTAGCAGCCGCAGCGGTTTGCCGCGAATCACCTGCCCCAGGTTAATCCGAATATCCATCGCCGATAGCTGCACCTGGCCGAGACGAATACCCCGGTAAACGGCCTGCTCAGCAGAGACGGTCACTTTGGGCAGATAGCCGGTGAGAATGTCGCGATCGCGCCCCTCTAACTGCAAAGACAGATCGTCTGCCTGCTCTACCTGAGAAAGTAGCCAAAGCCGCACAGCCACCGGCAAAACTCTCCCGATAAGTCGACTGCCGCCAGCGCTGCTGTGAGAATCTGCGTTTTCTCCCATGCCTTTAGTGCTTCCTCTCTTTTTGCTGGCCTTATTATCGACTGAATCAGCGCTATCTCAGGAATGGTTTAGAAGACGGATGCCAAACTGCGCCTGCGGGATCGAGTACAGATCCCACTTATGTCATGATTTAATGACTTTTTGATCCCGAAACCCTGTAGATCGGCGTGCTTTTGGCATAAATAGGCAGGTTTTCTTGATCCCCATACAGCTTTTTGTCATATTATGACGACATTGATCCCGAAAGTGATCCCAGTGCTATGCCCTCTAGAGGCATCTGCGGACTTCCACGGGATCACGATTGCCCTTCAGCTAGGAGAACAGCCGATTATGTCATCCCCTACACCCAACATTCCGCTAGAGGAAATGACGCTGCGCCAGCTCCGCAGAGTTGCTAGCGAATACGAAGTCTCACGCTACAGCCGGATGCGTAAGGTGGAACTAGTGGCTGCCATTAAGCAAAAGCAGATAGCAGCAGGCGTGCGTACACCCGTCGCCGCCGCTGTAGATGGACAAACAGAGGCGGAAGCGGCTAAGTATGCCAATCCGGCACAGGGTTATATGCAGCCATCAAATCAAGCCGTTGGCCAGTTAGAAAGTAGCCATAGCAGCGCCGGTACAGCCGTCGCCATGCCGACAGCGGCCAGACCAGATATGGCAGCGCTAGCGACGGTGGATGATAACCTCAGCGAATTGCCGAGTGGCTATGGCGAAAGCCGGATTGTGTTGCTTACTAGAGACCCGCAGTGGGCTTACGCTTACTGGGATATTCCCAATGAGCACAAGCAGTCGCTTCGCGATCAGGGCGGTAGCCGCCTGGCCTTGCGGTTTTACGATGTCACCGATATTGATATCAACAGTCAGAGCCCGCACAGCCTGCAGCAGTACGAATGTGGGGAGATGGTGCGGGAATGGTATTTGCCGGTGCCAGTAAGCGATCGCGATTACACCGTAGAAATTGGCTATATCTGTGACGATGGTCGCTGGTTGGTGCTGACGCGCTCGGCTTCTATGCGAATTCCACCGGTTTACCCCTCCGACTGGGTAGAAGATCAGTTCCTCACCATCGAATGGCAAGCAGGTCTACAAAGCCGCACCTTTACCCAGCTAGTCTCGCCTACCCAAAGAGCAGGAGCAGCCGGACAGGCCGCCGGACTGACTGGTGAAAATCCGCTTTACAACGAAATGGTTGCTCGCGCTCAGTCACTTGAGGCGCAGCGGATAGCGGGGTCTTTGTTTGGCTCTATGCAGCAGGTGCCTGAGCAAGCGGTTAGTTCTTTTGTCTTTCCGTCTGGCGCTGGGCTGTGGGCACTGCCAACAGCTTCTGGCATCAATATGTCTGGCGCTGGACTATTTGCTTCTGCGCCCCCGGTTAAGCCTCGCAAGTTCTGGCTGATAGCGGACGCTGAGCTAATCGTATACGGTGCGACTGAGCCAGATGCGACGGTCACCATCGACGGTCAGCCAATCACGCTCAATGCCGATGGCACTTTCCGGTTCCAAATGTCTTTCCAAGATGGCGTGCTGCGCTATCCGGTTGTGGCAGTGGCTAAAGACGGCGAGCAAACCCGCTCTATCCATATGGACTTTGAGCGGCAAACGCTATCACGCAATACCAACACCAAAGCAGAAGCCGTAGAAGAGTGGTTTGTATAAGGTATAGCCGTCCGCAACGAAAAGCAAAAAGGGGTACTACTCAGTGAACTAAAGCGGTTCCCGGATGCATCTGGGGACCGCTTTAGTTGAGCAATTTTTAGCACTCGTAACCTGAGACTTCTTGAAAACGAACAGGTAAGGGGCACTGTCGTCGCTATACAGCAGCTGGCAGTCGTACTGGAATTGTGATCACAAACTGGGTGCCAATGCCTTCTTCAGAGAAGCATTCAATCTGGCCATGATGTTTCTAAACTACTATCTGATAGCTAATCGCCATCCCCATACCGGTGCCTTTTCCGACCGCTTTCGTCGTGAAGAAGGGATCAAAAATTCGATCTTTAATCGCGGGTGGAATCCCCGTACCGTTGTCAGTGAGGCTAATGACAATATTATCGGCGCAGGCTTCGGTACGCAGCGTTATCTGGGTCGCGAATATAGTTTTCTACATGCCTGAGATTGCCATGAATGAAACCCACTGGGTTGTTGATTTCGTGGGCGATGCCTGCCACCATCTGTCCCAGGCTGGACATTTTTTCAGTTTGGATAAGCTGTGCCTGGGCTCGCTTTAGCGCTTGAACATTTTCCTCCAACTGGTGAGCTTTTTCTCTGGCCTCTGCAGCGCTGCTTTCAGTCTGGGCAAATAGCGTTGACTGATGAATGGCAACACCGACCTGACCTGCTAAAGTGAGCAGCAAATTAATCTCATTATCTTCCCAGTCCCTCGGCTTTGAGCATTGGTGGGCAATGAGCAGTCCCCAGAGGGTGTCTTGTACTAGAATAGGCACGGTCAAACTGGCCTGTACCTGGAGAATTTGCAGATAGTCGCTGTAATGCGCGTCAAGGTCTGCAGTGGTGAGATTGGGGAGGGCTCGAATCTGACCCTCCTGATACTGTTCGATATATTGATGATGAAATCTTCCGTTCATCCCGGCATTGCCCAGGATGGAGTAACCACTCTCAGTCACAGATTCTACGGCAACCTGGTCATTCCCGTCTAAGTCGAAGCGGTAGATGAATACCCGGTCAGCGGAGAATAGCTGTCGCACCTCATTGACTGTGATTTGCTGAATGGATTCTAATTCTAATGACTGGCGAATTTGAGTTGAGATTTGGTTCAATAGTTCTCCCTGCTTGGCCAGATTTTGAAACTTTTCTACGGACTGTTTCAGCAGATCTTCAGAAATTTTACGCTCGGTAATGTCTTCGATGGTGCCCAGCAGGCCAACGACGTTGCCTTCGGTGTCGTGCAAGGGAAATTTGCTAGTTTCTCGCCAGCTCAGCTCGCCATTGGCCTGACGTTGAGATTGCTCGATCCGTAGCATGGGCGTATCGGTCTCCATCACTTTGCGATCGCACATCGCATACCAGTCTTTTTGCTCTGAGGTCCAGGGCAGGTCGTTATCGGTGATGCCTACAACATTGTTTGGATCGCCCAGTCCTGCCATTTCGGCCCAGCGACGGTTGCTACCTAAGTACATGCAGTCTCGATTTTTCCAGAAAATGTACTGGGGAATGCTGTCGAGCACAATCTGCATAAATTCGGCCATTTCATAGGTCGGCGTTGCTTCGACGTTGTTGCGATTGCCGGTATTTTTTTTTTACTTTTCCGTCAAAGTGATACGAGGCTGAGCGGGAGTGAGTAGACGGCAAGTTTGCCAGTGAAGCGGTCTCTAATCCTGGCATTTCAACACCAACAAGAGCAGTCATGGGAGCGGCAGGCGGCGCGATCGCCCGGCTAATACGCTCTGAGGTCAGCCGGTTGATCTGCCATCTGCGCCAGCGCCGAATCTGTTTTACCCACCAAGGTTTCAGCAGAACACTGCAGGATTTCAGTCAGCGCTGGACTGACGGCGCGGTATCGGCAATCGCTCCCATAGCAGGCCATAATCTCAATCGTTTGACTGACTAAATGCTGGAAGTCACACTTAAAATCTGAGGCAGCGACAGCTTTTAGAACGTTCATGAACGGTTGCTTAAAATTTTGCAGCGTAACTAAATATCAGACCAATCTGCGCATATGATTCCCAATGAATAAGGGAAATAGGGTTCTCAAAAATCAGAACTCGCGAGTACTAGCCTGTTGGAGTATGGTTCTAGAAAAGTAATTTGATGCTGCCATCATCTTTAGATTACTTTATGTAGCCATGAGCTAACTGTTCTCAATAGAGGGAAGTCATTCGATGGCTTTCTTTTTTGCGCCAGGGCTTAGTCGCTTATGGCAAGAATCATCAAGATCCCGACGACGATAGCCAAGACTTCAGCGTCTGCCAGTGAGTTTCTAACCACAGCAAAATCTGATCCATCCACTTCAGCAGCTTTTCTAACGGGTGCTCAATATAGCTCGCAGCCAAGACATCTGCTTCCCAGTCTGCTGTGCTGGCGCTGCCCACGGACTTTACTGCTGATGTAATTGGTCTATGTGCGGGCAAGGCACACTGTAAATTTGAAGCCGCTTCTATAAGCGCAGGCCCAGGCGCTAGTCTCGGTTTGGGCGATGAATCTGACAGTCTGCCAGAACCGCTAGATAGCTTAGGAATACGGCTGCTAAAACGCTTAGACCGCTTTTGCCGCTGAGCAACGGTCTTGAGCACCTCAATCCAAAATAGGAGCACAGGCTGCATCAGACCGCGAGACTGACCCGGCAGTACTTTGGCCGTTGGGTTGGGAGTAAAAGCCGCTGATGTGCCAGCCTGAAAAGAGCTGCGTTTGGGATAGCCGCCGCTGATGAGCCGGGCTATCTGCTCCCAAAGCTGCTGCTGCTGCGCTACGCTCAGACCGCGCCACACAAGGGTATGGCCCAAGACGAGGACGAGCGATCGCGTCTCTAAGTCACTGGCGATCGCGGTAATCCGACCCGTCATGCAGGCACCTGCCTCGGCAGTAGAGAGACCAGTAGATAGATCGTCCGACTGACTGCGCATTGCCCGCAGCAGCTTTACCTGCACAGGAGAAAGACAAGCACCAACGGCCATCAGCGTTTGCGCCATTAATAATGATGTCTCTGAACTGCTTGCAGGCCCCACGTTCGGCGAGGGCTCAAGTGCAGTAGGAAGCGCATCAAAGTCCGAAAAGTCTATCAGCTCGTTCGTACCTGCATCCGACCCGAATAGACGGCCAGATAAACGCATATTATTGACAGACTGTTTGAGCCTTTGCCCGGCCAATCGAGACGCCTTAACCAGGGCGTACACTGGAAACACGGTCAGGGCGACGCCTAAACTCACGCCCAGCGTCGCCGTCCCTCGGGCCTGACGAACAGCGCGGCGATGCCGATCCCTGCCGCGCCGATACTGACTGATCGCAAACCGTAATAAATTACTTTGATATGGGCTAGAAGTCATGTCATTTGCCCCCTCGCTGCTCTAAATTCTAACGGAAGTTATGGCCTCTGCCGACGTTAATCTCGCCATTCCCTCAGCCCTCCAAGCCAATCTTGACCGCCTGCGTCAGCTTAATACTCAGAGTATTCAAGCCAATTGGCGGCAGCATTCTCAAGAAATCGCCCTGGCAGACATTTTTACAACCAACGCGCCTATTGCTGCTCTAAACGACCGCCAGCATATCGCTTGGGAGCGCGGTCGTCATATTCTCTGGCTTTATCAGACGATTACGGTACCGTCTGATTTTCACGGTTATCCCTTGGCGGGCATGAGTTTGCGGCTCGGGCTGACCTGGTGGGCTGATGAGGCGCAGATCTATGTCGATGGGCACTTAGTGCAGACAGGAGACTTGTTTGAATGCTTCACCCGCATTTGCTTGAGCCCTGGCGTCATGGCAGGTCAGACGTTTCAAATAGCCCTGCGGCTGGTTAGCCCCGGTCATGACGAGGGGGCGTTAGTGCGATCGCATCTTTTCTACGAATTACCCGACGCTTCACCCACACCCGAGCCCAGCTTTGTCGCTGACGAACTCACCGTTTTAGCAACCCTTGAACCTGCCTGCCAAACCCAGATACAGACCGCCCTCTCTCAGCTAGCTTGGAGCAGCTTAACTAAGGCTGCAACCGTTCAAGATCTGGCAAACCACCCTTTTCAACAGTCTCTTGCTCAACTGAGAGCAAACCTTATCCCTTTAGCGGCGACGCTCAAACAGCGACAGATTCAATGCGTTGGTCATGCCCATCTCGACATGGCCTGGCTGTGGCCGGTTGCCGACACCTGGGACGCTGCTGAACGCACTTTTCGATCTGTTCTAGATTTACAGAAAGATTTCCCCACTCTTACCTACACGCATTCCAGCCCAGCTCTCTTCGCATGGCTAGAGCGCAACCGCCCTGAACTATTTAAGCAAATTCAGCAAAAAGTTTCAGAGGGTAGCTGGAGCATTGACGCCGGGCTTTGGATCGAGCCTGAATTTAATTTGGTTAGTGGAGAAGCGATCGCTCGTCACCTGCTCTACGGTCAGCGCTACTGCCAGGAAAAATTTGGCCAAATCAGCAAAATCGCCTGGCTGCCTGACTCCTTCGGCTTTTGCTGGCAACTGCCCCAACTGCTCACCCAAGGCGGTATCGAAACCTTTGCCACCCTCAAACTCTCCTGGAATGACACCACTGAATTCCCGCATCAGCTCTTTTGGTGGCAATCTCCCGACGGTAGCCGCATCCTCAGCCTTATGCTCCCCCCCATCGGCTCCGACATCGATCCTGTAAAAATGTCCGCTCATGCCAAAAAGTGGGAGGACAGCACCGGGATACCCAATACCCTGTGGCTGCCTGGCTTAGGCGATCATGGCGGCGGCCCCACCCGCGACATGCTCGAAAAAGCGCAGCGCTGGGAAAAGTCACCCTTCTTCCCCCAGCTAACATTCATCACTCCTAACACCTACATCGACAATCTTCCCCTGCCCCCTTCCCCTCTTTCCACCTGGAACAACGAACTCTACCTGGAACTCCACCGAGGCTGCTACACCACCCACGCCGATCAAAAACAGCAAAACCGCCGCTGCGAAGACTTGCTATATCAGGCTGAAGTATTCGCGACTATTGCCCAGCTCACGGCCAGCCAGCCTTATCCCAAAGCTGATTTAGAAGCGGCTTGGAAGGCGCTACTGTTCAATCAATTTCACGATATTTTGCCGGGTACAGCTATTCCTGAAGTGTTTGTCGATGCCAATCAGGGTTGGCAGAAAGTTAGCGACATTGGGCAGCGCGTTTTAGGAGAGAGCATTGGGGCGATCGCCAGCCAAATTAATCTCTCCCAGCCGCCTCATCCAAAAGCTAAACCTATCGTCATATTTAATTCACTCAGCTGGCCCCGTAGCTCAGTCATCACTCTGCCAATCTCAGAGACATCTGATAAGCTGTCTCCCAACTGGGCTATCTATAATTCAGAGAACCAATCAATCCCTTGTCAGACAAGCTCTACAGTTCGTTCAGGACAGGCTGTTTGCAACGTGTCTTTCTCAGCCGATATTCCTGCTGTTGGCTATCAGTCCTTTTGGCTATGTCCTGGCGATCGCCCTACTCATGCTCTGCAACTAGAACAATATATTTTAGAAAACGAATTTCTCAAAGCAACCCTCGATCCTAAAACAGGATGTATTGCTAGCCTGGTAGAAAAGATCACCCAGACAGAAGCCCTTAGCGCCTCCAGCAACCAGCTCCAGGCATTTCAAGACAAAGGCCAATATTGGGACGCCTGGAATATCGATCCGGACTATGCAAATCATCCCCTACCAGCCCCCAAACTGCAGTCTATTCGCTGGCTCGAAAACGGTGACATCTATCAAAGACTAAGGGTTACCTACCAGTTTCAACAATCGACCATTAGCCATATCTACAGTCTTGAAATAGGTACTCCCTATCTAAAAATCGAAACTGATATCGATTGGCAAGAAACCCAAGTTCTCCTAAAAACAAACTTCTCTTTTACTGTCTCCTCAGAAACAGCTACCTACGAAATCCCGTTTGGGGCCATTCGCAGAATCACCCGCCCACAGACCACCGCCGAAAAAGCTCAGTGGGAAGTACCTGCGCTGCGGTGGGCCGATATCGGCAGCCCAGATTTTGGCGTCAGCATCCTGACTGACTGCAAACACGGCTTTGACGCTGGCCCAAGCCACCTGCGGCTTACTCTCCTCAAGTCTCCTATCTGGCCAGATCCTTCTGCTGACAAAGGCCATCACCATTTCACCTACGCTATTTACCCTCATTCGGGTACCTGGCAATCAGCTCGCACCGTCCACCATGCTCGCGAACTGAATATTCCGCCTATTGTCTATCAAGGACAGCCCAAACAGTTAGATCAAAGCCTGAAAAAAGGGGCGCACAGCTTTCTACAAATCCACAATCCCAACCTAATTCTCTCTGCGCTCAAGCCTGCAGAATCAGATCCCAACGAATTTGTCCTGCGCTGTTACGAAGCGCATGGTGAAAGTGCAGTTTTAGCGAGCAGCCAGACGCTCGGGCTTGGTGAGTTTGCGAGTTTGGAAAGTGATGGTCGCGCCATACCCAACCCAATTCACACAAACCTCCTCGAAATGCCTACCGCAAATGAGTATCCTACTCATATCAAGCCCTGGCAAATCAGCACCTACCGACTTAGCAGACTGACCGACTTAGCAGACTGTAAGAGTTAAGGTTTCTGGGTCAAATTACTCTGAGTACGTTGCTCTGAGTACGTTTAAGAATGAGAATCATGATTAACTTTTAATACATTTCAAGGGTCATTATTGACTAATCCCATAGTTGAACCATGCCCAAGAACGGTGGCGGCAATAGTCTCATGGCTCTTGCGACACTGGGTCGGTCCATCCGTCGATGCCTTGCTGTTCAGCGCGGGGAGCCTGTCAAAGCGTCACTGGCTCGATAAAATGTAGGTCATGAACAGACTGTATAAGCGAGCTCAATCGCCTCATCATCTCTGGCAGCGGCGGCTGTTAGGGCTACTAGCGCGCATTATAGTCATCCGGTTTATTCCGTCTCTGGTTCCGATTCGAGCGGTTGATATTGCGCAGAATCAGCTCGCGGTGGAGTTTAGCGATCGACATGGTCTCCGCTTAGGCACAATTCTCACCCGCGATCAGGAACATACAGCAGTTGTCCCTTTAGCACAGGTATCACCCAGCTTTATCCAGGCAATTCTCTCGGCTGAAGATCAGCGGTTTTACCGGCATGGGCCGCTGGATTTGCGAGCGGTGGGGCGATCGCTCCTAGAAGCTGCTCAGGCTCGTGAAATTGTCAGCGGGGCTTCGACGATTACGATGCAGCTCGCCAGAATGCTGGAGTCTGCGCCTCGAACGCTGGCGCATAAAGCCAGTGAGGTCTGGCTGTCCTGGCGCTTGGCAGCGGGAATGAGTAAAGATGACATTTTGGCCGCTTATATTAACCGCCTGCCGATGGGCAGCAATATCTACGGGGTAGAGGCGGCGGCGCAGGTTTACTTTGGCATTCCGGCCTCGGAGCTGAATCTGGCCCAGGCGAGTTTGCTGGCAGCACTGCCGAATAACCCGGTGGATTTAGACCCTTATTTTCACTGGCAGGCGCTGAAGCAGCGGCAGGGCTATGTGCTCAGCCGCATGGTGGCCGATGGCGCTTTGAATCTGCAGCAGGCTCAGCGGGTGGCTGGAGAGCAGGTAGATTTGCAGCAGCGATCGCCGGGCATTCAGGCCGCGCCCCACTTTCTCTTTTGGCTGGCTGAGCAACTGCCGGACGCCCACCCTGCCAAACTACAAACAACTCTCGATTTGCCCCTGCAAAATTTTGTACAGGCGCAGGTTCAACAGATTGTACAGTCGCTGGCGACTAAAAATCTCTGGGGTGATGGGAGCCGCGCCGCTGTGGCAGCGAATTCTGTTGCATCTGCACGAAAAGCAAGATCCGCAGAACTTTCCGCCCCTGACCGACTGGGAGAAACGACCGATTTGTGCGATTTCTGGGCGTAAGCCAACTGCCGACTGTACGACGGTGGTAGAAGAGTATTTTGCGCCCGATGATCTGGCGGACTATGACCATTCAGCCGATCAGCCCTTTGAGCTACCGCCGGAGTATGACGAGTGGCTAGCGAGTCAACCTGAGGCGGCTTTGACGACCGGCGAGCTAAGAATTTTGACGCCGCGTGAGGATGCTTATTTTGTGGCAGCGGATGCGGCCCGGCTAGCGTTTAAGATTGCGGCACCAGCGGGCGAGGCAGTGGAGTGACGGCTGAACGGTCGGCCTTTGGAGACTGTGGCTGAGCATGAAGTTTTTTGGCCGATGGAGCTAGGAAATTGGGTGCTGGAAGTGAAGAGTGGAGAGTTGAGCGATCGCGTTCACTTCCAGGTGCGATCGCCTGACGATTCGACCGAAAGACCGGGGTTCTCAGCCATCAGTCCGAGTGAGGATTAACTTGAAGCGATCGCCTCGATCCAGACAGAATCTCCTTTGCGAATTGTGCCCGCCTGCATGACCGACAGCCGAATCCCAGCAATCACATCGTTGTGCTGTGCGGTCGTTCGTAAGATATCGAGATCATGCGGCAGTCCCTGCTGTGGCAGCGTTGTGACCACGCACCGAGGACAGGCCGTATCTACCTTGAGCGTCACAGAATCTCCGATTGAGAGAACGCAGCCAATCCAATTCTGCTCGACAAAGTCTGCCTGCTCAGCCTGCGTATCAATTAACAAGTTAGGCCGAAAACGACAGGGATCAAACTCACCGGCTGGATAGAGCGCTTTGAGTCGTTCGAGAGTGGCTACGGTCAGGGCGTGAATGGGGCAAGAATCGAAAAAGGTGCCGGGCGGCATCAATAGCTCGGTGACGGTGTCTCGGTGGGGGGTCCCTTCTACATCGGGCCAATACTGATCCAAGCTGGGGGTTTCAGGGACAGAAGAGAGAAACTGTACGTCTCTTTCAATCCAGCCGGAGAGTATCGCATCGATGTCGGGTTGGGCGCTCGTCACGGTCGTGCCATTTGAGAGAGAAATCTGCACAGCGGGGATGGGCTCACTGACCTGGGGCATTTTCTCAAGCGTTGCCTGACAGTTCAGCAAATCAGCCCATTTTTTAGGATTTTTGGCGCTGGCCACCCGGCTTGTTTTCATATCCCAAAGGGCGTAAGCGCGATCGCCCAGCAGCCCTCCCTCCCCAATCTCTGACAATTCTAAAGCTTCACCCTGCATCGACTTGACCGGATAGCGCCAGAGCGTCTTAAGGGTTCCGACAAATGTTCGCTCCACAAATAGATTCCTATAGTTATGATCTGACGACAGACCCTATCACGAGGATTTCATCTCAGCAGTAGCGATGCTTACGGATTACCTGTACCCACGACACCGTCATTATCTTCAGAGTCACCGATGCTGAAATATAGCGGTTCTTGCTCGCGTGAGGTACATTCAAACCTTTGGCTCAAGTTGCCTCGCTCAATAATTCGCAAGTTATTAATTGCAGAATTTGGGTACGGAGTTTCATCTGACTGTCGCTTCAACGCTGCCGGGTATACTCTAGACGCTTGATATATGGACATTCTTGAAGGATTGAAAGTTTAAGGATAACAATGTTTTCAAAGCCTTTTTGTGAGTAGTATCAGCCTGT
>NZ_NRTA01000020.1 GCF_002286735.1 Leptolyngbya sp. BC1307 | reverse complement strand
TACCGAAGCCCAAATATCAGAAAGACAAGCCGCATGTCTCTACCGCGCGCCTCTTGGCCAAAGCTAAAGAAGACAAGAAATCACCTTGAAAGGGCTGGATTGGATGTCTTATGTTTCCGGTGTAGCAGGCAGACCTCCCGCACTGCCTGTAACGGTAGCTCAAACGATTCGGCGATGACTGCTAGTTTCTGGTCAAGGACACCGGCAAAGGAGAGCAGCTGATCACGCTGATTGTGCAGTGCCTTTCTCAGCTTACGAATGGTCGGATATTGCTTTCCTTGAAGTCAAACAGTTCCTGACGTACCGCTAAAGACGGGCCAGCTAAGGCGAGGACATCATGGGAGAACCATTGCAATAGCGTTTTGACATCCTGGGCACGGGCAACCAGCCCGGCTTCTCGGCGGGTGGCTTTCACCTGTTGAATGGTCAGCTTCTGAGTCATGCTGTTCGTTAGCAGAGCCTTCGTAATCGTCTGCTCCAGCTTGATTCGATGGGTGATCACGCCTTGGGCTTGGCGGGCCAGTCCATTGGCCACCTGCTCAAGCTGCTGCTGAATATGGAAGACATCGCCATGGCAGGGCGTTTCCGGCATCACTGCTTTCTGCCCTGCTCTCAACCCGCTGCCGCCATCGGCAATCGTATAGTCTGGGTCGAATGTTCCATCACATCCAGGAGATGACAGCCCCAGGTGTCTTCGTCTCGATGGTCAACCAATTTCAACAGGTAGCAGTAGGTCGAGGCAGCATCCACACCCACCAGCACCGGTCGATGCGCCTGAAAAATCTCGTCCCGCAAATCCACCTCAATCGGTGACAGGTCTTGTGCTGTGTTGATCGTGCTGGCTTGCTCTGCTGCGGCATTGAGACGGTTGCGAACCGTGCTGGCACTGATCTCAATGTCAAAGATATCGCGCAACAATTCCACCACTCCGCACAATGAACTATGGCAGATCAGCACGAGCCCTAGAATCAATTGAAACACCCAGGCTTTGGTGATCGGCAGATGAAACAGCACTTGCTCGTTAGGGGTAGTGGGCTCGAAAGCGTCATCCAGGGCCAGCTTCGCCTTGTCGCTCGGCTCATAGACAAACTTACGACTGACCTCATAGTCAGTGGCCAGATGCCTGATCGGTTTAGTCTTTGCCAGCGCCTCAATCGCTATCTGCTGGCGAGTATCGGCGGGCAAGGTGGCGGCCACTGAAAAAGCTGAACTCATGAGTTGGACTCGCGGACAAGCAGAAACGACAAGCCTTGAGTATCTCGGCTCTACGTCACCCCGGACAACCCAGTTGGGTGCCGCGCAAGGCTGAACTTTTCATCACAAAGTGTTACCCGCTTTTGCGCCGAGCCTGAATACTTAGCTTTGAATACTTAGTGCTGACAGTTTCGCCCGAGACAAAACCTGAGACAAAGATAGGGCTCGTTGTTATCAGTCACAACGAGCCCGTTGCTAAAGAGACTTTGCGAGAGCAAACCGACTGTGTTTATGTTGCTTGGTGAGGGCGTTTACGTCGCTTTGCAATAGCGACCAATCCTAGTAAGCCCAACCCAAGAGAGACCGAGGGCTCAGGGACTGAGGCAACTTGGAAGTCAGCCGTGAAGGTGCCAGATTCACCCAAACGATTTTCGCGGATGCTGATATCTTGCAGCTTGAAGGTGGCTGAGTAGTTACCTACAGGTGCGGCGGCGTCTGTCCAAAAAGTAGGCATGAATTCTTCAAAGTCGTTGCCTTCACCAATGACGTAGCGATCGCCCACGTTGGCAAAAATATTGGTTGCGCTTTGATCAGCAACATGCAGCCCAGGTGTAATCGATACTAGCTCAAGCGCAATGGCAGCATCTGCCAAAGAACCCGTCCAGCGGCCATCGGAACTGCCAAATAGATTCTCATCTAGCGTTTGAATGGACTGCACAGGGGCAATACCCAGATCGCTGTAAGGCAAGTCTGTCGCCATGCTAATCAGCAGCCCGTCAAACAATCCTGTTCCTGGCACTAAGGTTAGCGGTGGCTGCTCGCTGTAGGTTTCTGGAATCCGGTTGTTGGTGCTGGTTGAAAGCACCGTTGGATTTTCCACAGCGCCTATATAGCTGTAAGATCCCAGCCCATGAAAGTGGCTGCTAGTCGGATCTTCTGTATTGACGTGCGGCGTTAGAAAGGTCAGCCGGTTGTAGTTTGGATTTGACAATCCAATATAGTCGCCGCGAGTCAAAATTTCTTGGATGTCTAAACCCACAAAAAAGTGCTCGACGGCATGTTCGTGATCGTCTTGGTGGGCTGCTTGGGCGATCGCGCTTGACTGCGTGGACACAATCCCCGTCAAACTTAAAGGAAGTGCAAACAGAGCGCTGGCAAGCAGCGACTTAAAGAAAAGCATATTGAATTCCTGAGTGATTTTGCGATAATACGATAATGATTATCATTCTCAAAAATATCATGAATTCAATACTTCCTCTGAGGTTCTGTTCTGGAGACAGGACAATCTTCACAGCTTCTTCAAACTACAGCCGCAAGCTAGGCGAGATCACAAAGCTCGGATGAAGTAGCTGATGCTTGACTGCCCGTGTAATGACGCTTGCCACGCTTTCCGCCCTTCTATGCACCGTACTTAATGAAGTGCCCGTCACGCTGTAACAGCGAGTATCGCTAGAGTGTGGGTAAAAAGGCGGTATCGACTGTACGAGTCCTGTTGCCAAAATTACACAGCTTGGCTGCATCTGAGTGCCATCTGGCTGCAAAATGGTGGCGGCTGTGCGCTCTAGCAGAAATTCTCCTGCAATCAGTTTTAATCGCTTTGCTTTGAGGGCGGCTAACATAAGTTCGGCGCAAGGCCGAGACTGTGTGGCAAACAGCGGCTTAACCTGATTGATGAGTTGCAATACGCCAATCTGCTCGACGGCAGACAACAAATCTTTTACCTGGTCGTAAAATGACATGACCGGGCGCACAAGATGGGCAAAGGGATGGTTTGGAGACAGTTTTGTTGTTTGCAAGTGATTTTCTAAAAAGGCAGGATAATCCTCAATTTGCAACAGAACGTCCCAGCCGGGATAAGGCAAATTACAGGCTTGGTAGCAGGCTTCTAGCTCTTTGAGCAGTAGCGCTTGAGCATTTGCTGCGGTGGGCTGAAACCGCATTTTTTCGCGAGTAAACCATTGGCACTCGTAGGGTTCTGTCGGTTCTAGCTGGGGTAGCCGAGACTGAGCGTGACGGCTGATTAGCGTGACTTGCTCTACATTTAGATTGTGCAGGGCATGAAGCGCGACTTCAATACCCGCAGGGCCAGCGCCGACCACGGTGAGGTGAGGCGGTAAATTTTGACCGTAGCGATCGCACGGATAGGCATTAAACACATGCCCAGCCCATTCAGCGCGCAGATCGGTAAAGCGATGCCCTGTTGCTTGAACCAGGTAATCTACCCTCGGTAGTCCTAAACGAGTAAGGATATTTCTGTCAATTAGGGGATGTGTGATCGCTCCCCCCTTACCGATAATGTAGGCGTAGCAATCCAAACCTTCTCCGTGTTTTCCCTTTTGCCCGCTTGTCCCAGTTGCGATTCTGAAGCTGTGGTTAAAAATGGCTTTATTCACAACGGTAAACAGAATCATCGTTGTCAAGATTGCGGGCGGCAATTCGTAGCGAACCCTGAGAACAAGATTATTAGCGACGAAACGAAATCGCTGATTGATAAACTTCTGTTAGATGTTAGAGAAGATTCCGATGGCTGGCATCGCTAGCGTCGTTAACGTTTCTGAGCCATGGCTGCAAGGTATGTCAATGAAAAATACGCCTCGGTGCCCCGCCAAGTGAACGTTCGGCCAAAAAAAAGGCCGCTTGACGATTCAGTGCGACGCAGCTTGGTCTTTTGTCGGCAATAAGGGCAACAAGCAGTGGATTTGGCTGGCTATTGACGCAGCAGCCGGAGAGATTGTCGGGGTCTTTATCGGTCGGCGTAGTCGAGTCGGCGCACGAGGACTCTGGCGCTCGCTGCCGCCTATCTACCGACAGTGGCTGTCGCTTAGGATCGAAGATCAAATAAAAGAGTCAACATGGCTGATAATAAGGGAATTCAGCAATTGCCGCCCTAAAGATGAAGACAGTCCGCCCTTATTCACCAGCAATAGAAGAGCAGATGCAGCGATACTATCAGTCCTTGAACGAGAAAGAACGGCGTCGCTATGCGGCTATCGAAGCGGTCAAGTTAGGCTACGGGGGCATTAGCTATATCCATCGAGTCTTGGGCTGTTTACGAGGGAGTATTCGGCTGAGAATAGCGGAGTTATCAGACCCAGCGGCGATGAGTGAAGCAGGGCAACGAGCTCCTGGGGGCGGTCGAAAAAGCGCATTTGAAACAATTGAATGCCTTGATGCTGCTTTTCTGGGGGTGGTTCAAAATCGTGCCCGTTAGGGTAACACTCTAAGTCGTGGTCAGATTCCTTCAGACCATATTTAACCACGCTTTGAAGCTGTATCGATTTTCCAAAAGTGTTACCCTCGCGTGAACCACGCCGCCATTGGCCACAATGAGCACCAAAATCAACAAAATCTCAAGGGCAATCGAGGACAATGGCAGGCCATTAAAAACGAGAATATATTGGCAGTTGAGAGTTCGTTGAAAATCCAACCTAGAGCATCAATCCTATCAAATCCTATCAATTGATCGGATCAATCCGTTGCAGGATCAGTGCCCAGAGAATCACCGGCAGCCCTGCCACAAGCGCCAATAATCTCTGCATCGGAGTTAACGGAGCGGTGTCAAACAAGCCATTTATCACGCTCCACTGGCTAAAGAGCAATTGCGGCACCAGCAATACCCCAATGCCAATAGCTGGGGCATTGCTGATAGGCTTGCGGTGGCCCATCAGGTTAGACACCAGGTTAAGGCTCGGTGCAAAAGCAGATGACACTTCTTGGCGATCGCATCAGACTGCTAACAACAAGCCGTCAGCCTAACTGATCGCGTTCTGTGTAACTCTCAGATGAACCTCGCCCTAATAGACTGCTTTAGCCCTCAATATTTCCCAGCGAACTCTAGCGGCTCTTAGCGAACTTGGTCGCGCTTAGTCGTTTCGGTACGCTTATCTACAACGTATACCTCTGGCTCGGCATTACCGATATCGCGAGTGTCGGTAACTTCACGGCTGGAAGTAGTCTGTCCGCCAGCCATCGGTGTACCGGAGGTTGTTGTCCCAGCTGTGGTCGCAGTTGTAGAGGTAGTGGTCGAAGCAGACTGTTGGACTGAATCAGGCGCATTGTAAATATCAAATTCTTCGATATTGCGATCGCGCAAAATAGATTCGACATTGCGAAGATCAGCCTCTGTACCATCAACCATCAGGAGATAGTCGCCAGCCTGAATGCGCTGATCATACACTTTTGCCCTATCTTCAGGAATTCCAGCGCCGACTAGCGCACCCACGAGACCGCCAGTAGCAGCACCGATACCAGCACCAGCCAAAGTCGCGGCAATTTCAGAAATGCCAACACCTGCCGCCAGAACAGGGCCCACACCCGGAATTGCCAGAATACCCGCGCCGACTAGGAAGCCGCCAACGCCGCCTAAAACAGTACCTGTCGTAGCACCAATACCAGCGCCTTCACCGGCTTCGTTGCCTTGACTGTCTGTAATCTCATCCGCGCCTTTCACATCTTCTATGTGTCTAGCAAGCAGAGAAATTCTCTCTTTCTCAACGCCAGCATCTTTCAGCGCCTGTAAAGCACTTTCTAGATCTTCGCGTCGCTTAAAAACACCCACTGCTCGTCTGTATTGAGCGTAGTTTTGATCGGTTTGGTTGATTCTTGTGTTTACCATTTTTTTCCTTTAGTTAATTTGACAAGTTAGTAGCAGCAAGGCTAAAGCGGAACTTTAGTCCCTTGCTTTCGTGCTTCCCAAGCAAGCTTGGGAAAGACATTTTCTGCTATTACACCGTGGTCTTGGTGAATCCTGTGCTAGATAAGCCGCATTAGAAGGCAGGGTAAGGCGTACTACCTATCGGATAAGCCTTTTCGGCAACAAGGATAGGTCGACTCTCATATCTTGACAAGAACTCCTGGATTTGGTTAGCATCCCAACCTAAGTCTGACTGCTGTAATAAGCTTTCGTCGGCCTCACGGGTTTGCCCAGTAACTACAACGTTGTCACCCGCCTCGAAGTTAGCAGTATCGCCTACCTCAGTACCACCTATTACTAATATCCCAATGTCGTCAACCCAATCGCCCTCATACAAGGCAAATGCGTTCCGAGAGGAATCTTCTTCCTCTAGAGGCCGATACTCGCCTTCGATGGCAACGGTTTCATCAAAATAGCCGTCTGGTGTTTCCGCTAGGTCTTTGGGGGTGGGGGCCAGCGCAAAGTTCTGAGCAATAACAACAGGCTCTTGATCGTATTCGCTGTAGAGTTCGGGGTCGAGCGCTACACCGTATTCGCTTGATGAATCAGCTGCGTTGAACGTTTCTAGCTGCCCTGTGACTTGAACAGGAATAGATTGCTCAGGTAGATTAAAAGGAGTAGCAGTAGGATTGATAATTAGGACGGTATCACCCGCGCTTGATTCCATTAAGAAACCATTACCATCGACCGTTTCTGTGATTTCGCCCCTCACTGTGACAATATCTCCAACGGCAGGAACTTCTGATTGTTCTACTTGGGTAGTATCCTCAGATGGCACACTTCCTTGTCCCGTCTGGGTAGTTCCTGTTCCATCACAAGCTGTAATAAGTGAAACTGCTAGCCCTATGGCGATCGCGCCTGCCCAGGTTCTACGTTTTCTAAATCTAGTCGAGCTTGAATGCTCATTTTCATGAAGGTCTTTCATCTTTTTCCTTTCTTCGTCCTCACATAAGGACCTGTATCAACATCAGCAAGATCTCTTGAACCAAAATCAATCATTCTAAAAGTTAGAGAATCTATCTTTAGAGGGAAACTAGCTTTTCAAAATACATATTGATCTTTTGCTCAATTTATGTAGTAT
Organism: Leptolyngbya sp. BC1307; assembly: GCF_002286735.1. GTDB lineage: Bacteria > Cyanobacteriota > Cyanobacteriia > Phormidesmidales > Phormidesmidaceae > Phormidesmis. The sequence goes on along the minus strand of NZ_NRTA01000020.1, from coordinate 65,787 downwards.
CTATGTAAAAACCTACTATACAATTATACAATAAAAGACCGCTCTAAGAAATAAACTCATTATCTCTGCTGTGCAACAGCACTCGAAAGAATAGTTGCGGTGCTTTTAACAGAGTATTTTAATGACAAATATTTTATTCTTCTTTGCTTTCATTAACTTCTATCAACTACAAAGAGCTATAGACGAATTCAAGTTAACTACAGATAAGTACAAGAAGATAAGAACAAGAGACATTAGTTTCATGCGTGAAATAGAACTTCAATTTTGAGCTGTTAAGTTTTCAGTGCGACTTCGGGCACGTTTGCATGATTTCTCCTGCTCCCTCTTGCTTGTTTTACTTGCTACTATATTTATGGTAAAGCTGACTCAGTAAAATTGTCTCTATCAAAGGATACCTTTGATCCCTCCACTAACGATAGATTCTTCTGAGCTAGGCGCTTCCATTGGCGTGGTTTAAAGAACGCCGATCTTAGGTAACACTCGCAGCCTAAGTTAGGGCGGGGCTCAAATACGGGTCACACTATGAGAGCGATCGCGTAGGCTAAAAGCTCCTCGCCATCCGTTTTTTGTGATCGCCCCCCATGAGCCAGTTCTTTTCCGTCGCTGCCAGCCTATCCTCCGAAGTTCGTAAAGCCATAGGGATTGAAGTACTCATCGGGGCAGAACCAATCAAACACCTGGCAGATAAGCACGAGGTCAGCCGAAAGTTCGGGTGATAAGGGGTTTGAGGAGTAGCGCGATGTAGAAGTTGAGTGTTAGAGGGTTAGTCTAATCCTCCCAAATTGAGTGGAGAGCCAACTCTCCCAGTGGAATCTGTCCCACTGTTCCCACGTAAAAGAGTCACCGACTCCGGTCGCGTTGGTAGTAAGTAATGAACCCAGCGGAGAGCAGACCACGAAAGTACCTAACCTAGCAGCCTAAGCTGGGAGCGGGCCAGGGAAAGTTCGATAAGGTTACGCAAGTGAACCGTCATTGACGCCCCGTCATGAACCGCAGAGTGAAATCAGGCTGAAACACTCTAACCAAAAGGTACATGGGTAGCTCAATCGCTTACTACTCGGTTGAGCGACAGATTGTATTCCCATCGGAGTTAAGACGGAACCTAACCCGAACGCATCTCACACACTTAGAACTACAGTAAGCCCGATAGGTTCTCTGACCAAAGTCGGAGTAGGCCAACCGTAAGGAAGGCGGAACTACCTAGCGGGTAGAGGATCCAGAGGAAGCGAAGGCTCCTGGTAATACGGGAGATAGAGGTTCAAACTTTGCCTCATATCGAAAGATAGCAAAATTCTGGCAGGTCTTCAGCGATAACCCGAAGTAAGGGAACTTAGTCCATTGTGAAAGATAGCGTCCGCCAGGACATCGGAGCAAGGACACCGCTTCAGGACTGGACAACCATCGACTGGAAAGCCGTCAAGAAGCGAGTGAAGAACCTAACTGGACAGTGGGAAGTTTTTCTTGTGCTTTGGTCGATTGAGAGCAACGAACATTCCGATACCGAAAAGGCAGGGAATGTTCGAGACTGGTTGAATAACCACACTCAACCAGTTCAATTATGGAACTCTACCAACGGATAGATCAAGCGATGGCGAAGCCTTCCAAGGGAATCGTCAAACTGCGTCCAGCGTTTAGTTGGGAAGTGCCGTTTGAGTGGTTCGTTTTGTTGCTATGGGGTGCGCTTTTGAGCCATCAACCCGCAGCAGTGAGCAGCTACCTAAATGGCGTAGGGTTAGGCGAAGCGTATTATGGGCAAGCGCTTCACTGGTTCCATTCGACAGCATTCACGATGGATGAGGTGTGTTTGCGGTGGGGCCGCTGGTTATCAAGCCATTCCAGCATCAAGACCTTAAAAGGGCAGCGAGTCTATGCCGGAGACGGCATCAAAGTGAGTAAAGAAGGGCGCAAGATGCCAGGTATCAAAGGCTTGCACCAGGAATCCGAAGATGTCAGTAAGCCTGAGTGGATTCGGGGTCACTACTTCAGCGCCCTTAGCCTGTTGCTGGGCAGTGGTTCGGCGCTATTCGCTGTTCCCCTAGGACTGAAGCTACATGATGGGATTGAGCCAGTTGAGGCGGATAGAGGGCTGACGCTAGTCGACAAGATGGCAGCCGTTTGTGTCGCCTTTATGGTCACTGGCAGCTATGGCCCCCTAGATGCTTACTATGCCTCAGCCAAAATCTTAAAACCTTTCAGAGCTGCTGGTCTACACCTGATTAGCCGCGTCCCGATTTCGACGGTTGGCCATGCTGCCTTTTCAGCTAATCCCAGCGTCCGGGGGCCAGGTCGACCGAGACAGTGGGGCTCAGATGTGAAGCTACGAGCGCTGTTTGCCCCGATTGAGCAATGTACCCAGGCAACGGTTTGGCTCTATGGCCAACGTCAACGGGTCTACTATCAGTGCTTTGAATTCTATTGGGATAGCCCCGATACGCCCGTGTTGTTTGTGCTCACGCAACTGCCGAATGGCAAACAGATTATTTTGCTCTCTAGTGACACCACGCTCACCGGAGCGCAGGTGGTTGAAGCCTATGGCTGGCACATCTCTATGCCGTTGAGGGCCACATTTGCTAACAGTGGACTGACGACTCCCCCTTGCGGGGTGCCTTGCTCTGGAAAGTCTGCACTGACGCCTGCCTTAAGACATCGAAAAATTCCGAGCTTCAAGGAGCTAGGCGCAATGAGTTCGTCCATGATGGCTGAGTGTCGTATCCTATCGAAGCATTTTTCAATATCGAGTTCGATGACTCGTTTATTGATTCCGTTCACCCGAGAGTTTAGGTTCAAGAACAGAAACTTTTGCGCATCATGCGCCGAACGTCCTGGTCTGAATCCGTAGCTCCGAGCGTGAAAAGTAGCTTCGTGTGCTGGTTCCATTGCATATTTCGCGAGGCACTGCCAAGCTCTATCGGCGATGGTGGGGACTTTGAGAATACGAATTTTTCCATTCTTTTTAGGAATTGGAATTTCACGTAATCCCTGATGTTTCCAGGCGTTGACATGGGTTCTGAGGGTTTCATTCAGTTCAAATCTTTCCTTGAAACTCAAGGATGATTTCCCATCTACGCCGGGTGTCCTTTTACCAGCATTGAGCTGTGTCACTTGACGGATGGCCAGTAGTCTTGCCGAGGTGGATTTGAGAATCAGCTTCTGGAGCGACCGCGCTTTGCGCCTGTCTCCTGCTCGAACAGCTTTGAACACTCGTCTTTGCAGGCGGAAAAGGGCGCGGCGGAATTTCTTCCACGGCAGCCTTTGCCAAAGTTCACTGGCCGATGGGCTGTGTCTAACCATGCTCTACTCTGAGTTGTGTTTTCTGAACACCTTAGGTCAGTTACGACCTGTCCTACCCGAGTCAGAGGGCTTCTGCTGCTCGTCTAGCCTATCCAGGTTTTCGACCTTCCCCTGGAACCCCTGGTTCGTTTTTGTTCGTTCCCTCTGTCAGATTGCTATGTCCTTTTAGGTGGAACCCTTTCAGCCACTGATTCCCCAGGACTCTAACAGCTCTCATCCAGTGAAGGCTGCGGGGATAAGCATCAGTAAAGTCGGGATGGGCAAGTTGTGTCCCTGCTTGGTATTAAGCTGCTTTCTTAGGTTCTATTTCACCATGAGGACGCCCTATTAGCGCCAGTGTCATCCCACAATTGATGTCTGATTGCGCCCTGCTCCCAGCTTCACTCTCCAGAATCCCGAGTCTGGTCGGTGTGGGCAGTTCAGGAGTTACATCCGAGTCTGATGAGTAGGACTTTCACCTACATCCAACTGAGAGTTCAGCCTTAACATCCGAGGGGATAGTAGGCTGGAAGCCTTTGTCTATAAGGATTATGTCATAGCTTCTGGGCCTCAACGAATCGCACGTGGACTATACCTTTTTGGGGGTTAGTGCAAAAAACCCCTTCATCGTAACGTGCTGGGTTGGTAGACCTGTCCTAGCTTGTTGACAATAATTCTCATAAGGTTCAGAATTGGGATTCAAAGACATTAACATTCTTGCAACCATGACGATCGCTCTGTCTCAGGCCGACTACTGGGATCTAATTCAAGCCAATCCAACTGTGAAGCCGACTGAATCAGGCGCAAGCGGCTTCGACACCACCTGGAGCTATCCAGCCCAGTTAGGTAAGGGGTTTATCCGTAAGATTCACCCGCGTCAGGGGTTAGACCTTGCGATCGCAAACTATCAACCTAATCAAGATGTAATCATTGAAGCACCGGACCGGGAGCACCCTCTAGAATACGAATTCAGCTTGGTTCGAGAGCAGTCAAAGGCCAGCTTTGAATCGGAGTATTATTTCTTTTCTGGCAGTGGTCTAGCAGAGCGTGATGTGTGCCACTGTGAACGAGATCTGCAAGTGCTGGACGTGAGTTTTCATCTGGAACCTGAGCTATTTTGTACCTGGATGGGCGATCGCCTAGAGCAATCGACAACCCCAGTTAAAGCATTGGTCAACGCCCCCAGCCAGGCTCGCTATACCTACGCCTCCTCTCCCACCGTGGCGATGCAGGCGACCATACAGCAGATCTTGAACTGCCCCTATACGGGCCTGACCCAGCAAATTTACCTGGAGAGCAAAGTCTGGGAACTCATGGCTCTGCACCTAGAGCAGATGTTGCAGCACCAGCTTGATCAGCCTCCTAAGCAGACCCTCAAACCTGACGATATTCAGCGCCTTCACTACGTCCGAGAGATCTTGAAGCTGCAGCTAAACGATCCCCCCTCGCTGAATGGGTTAGCCCGTCAGGTTGGTTTAAATGAATTTACCCTGAAGCAGGGGTTTCGCCATCTGTTTGGCACTACGGTATTTGGTTGCCTACACCACTACCGCATGGAACGCGCCAAGACATTATTGGCCGATGGCCACCTCAATGTCACCGAAGTTGCCCGTGATGTAGGGTTTACAAGCCGGGGGCATTTCGCCGCTGCCTTTCGCAAAAAATTTGGCGTTAACCCCAAAACCTACTCCCTGATGGCGAGAGAGCAGGCGGGCTAAAAATTCCGGGTTTGGATCAAAAAATTCCTGCTGCTGACCAAAGCGATTGTCTATAGGCTAGTGCCATCCAGTAAGCTTCTTGCAAGTGAGTTGCAATTGGGGTATGCAGGCAAAACGCCTGCTAGCCCTAATATTTTGGTGGGTGGAGTGATGAATCAACTACAGCGTTCGACTTGGGTAGCGGGAGGGGTACTCATGCTGATGGCGGGCCCAGCTTGGGCCGAGACAGCGCCAGCTCTTGAAGGTCAGGGGGTAAGCATTGTTACCGAAGTGCCCCGTGGCGAAGCTACAGCGCAGGAGAATGAAAGGGCGGCAAAACCCTCTCTGCTCAGTCAAGTTGAGCAACCGGCCACCCCGGTAGATGAAGGGTTGGCTGAAATCGCCCCAGCGATCGCCCAAATTACGGCTGTCAGGCTCAATGCCGCCGCCGATGGCGTGGAGGTAATTTTAGAAACGTCGGCAGAGCTAGCCGCGTCGTCGTCGGTGGTGGGCAATGCGCTGATTGTGGATATCGCCAATGCAACGCTGGCGCTGCCAGAGGGCGGTGAGTTTCAGGTCGCCAACCCGGCTGAGGGCATTGCGCTGGTGAGCGTTGCACCGCGAGGGGATGGCGTGCGAGTGGCGATCACGGGCTCAGAGGCTCCCCCGACTGCGGCAATTAATGCAGCGGCGCAGAGCTTAGTTTTGTCTGTCGCTAGGGGCACAGCAACGGCAGTCTCTAACGAAGATGCCATTCAGGTGGTGGTGACGGCAACCCGTAGTGAGGAGGAGACGACCACGATTCCCCGGTCAGTCACGGTGATTACTCAAGAAGAGATTCAGCAGCAGACTTCTCTCAGTCGAGATTTGAACGATGTTTTGGGGGCATTAGTGCCGGGTCTCGCGCCGTCGTCGGATCGGGCCTTTACGGCGGCTTCTCTGCGGGGCCGGGATGCGGCTATCTTAATCGATGGAGTGCCCCAGAATGTCAATAGCCGCGACTTTGATCGCGAGCTACGCACCCTCGACCCCAGCGTGATTGAGCGCATTGAAGTGGTGCGAGGGTCTAGCGCCATTTATGGGGGTGGAGCCACCGGCGGCATTATCAACATCATTACGCGGCAGCCTGATGAAGCGAGCTTTACAGCCACGTCTGAAGTCGGCGTCAATGCTGCCTTGGGGAGTTTGCAGAGTGAGAGTTTTGGCTATTTTGCCAGCCAAACCGTTTCGGCTAGGAATGAGCAGTTTGACATTCTGGCTTCGCTGTCGCGGTCTGATACAGGGGCGCTGTTTGATGGCGAGGGCGATCGCGTTCCCACTGTTCAGGGCACCGATGAGAATGAAAATTTCGCGCTGCTCACCCGTCTGGGCTACAGCCCTGATGACAACCAGCGACTCCAGTTCTCCCTCAACTACTATCGCGAAAGCCGCAACAGCGACGTGATCTCTGACCCTAGCGTCGATGATGAACCGGGAGAGCCCAAGGCCCGCGCCCTCAGGGTCGGGCAGCTCAGCTTTCCGGACGGAGGTGGCCCCCAGGCCGACCGCAATTTGATCCTAAACCTCAGCTATCGCCACAACAATGTGCTGAACGGCAGCCTCGATAGCCAGCTCTACTACCGCGACAACGTGACCCGCAGCGATCCGCGCGATCGCCGCCCCCGCGCCTTTAGCATTTTCCAAGGGGAGCTAGACTCGCAAAATTGGGGTGGCCGCCTGGGTTTAAATACCCCCCTATCCGACTCCCTGAGCCTGCTGTGGGGCGCAGACTACAACCACGAAACCACCGCCAATACCTTCAATCTGTTTGACCCCGATAGCTTTGACGCCAGTAATGGCCGGGTCAACCGCCTGATTGAACAGCGCCCGCTGGTGCCGCCCTATACCCTCAGCAGCCTGGGCCTATTCTCCCAGCTCCAGTGGCAGAGCACTGACTGGTTGCAGCTATCGGGCGGCGTACGCCACGAACGCATTGGCTTTTCGGTGGGGGACTATGCCACCTTTTTTGGCGACCCAATTACCGGGGGCGATCGCGACTTCAGCGACACCGCTTTCAACGTGGGTGCGGTGGCCGATGTCACCCCCGACATTAGCCTGTTTGCCAACTTTTCCCAGGGCTTTTCTGTGCCCGACTTTGGCGTAGTGCTGGGCTTTGCCGACCCAGGCTTCACAGTAAATTCAGACATCCAAGTCAACCAGCCCCAGAAAGTCAACGAATACGAGGTCGGCATTCGCGGCAACTGGAATACAGTGCAGGCCTCGATTTCGGGATTTTATAACACTTCTGATCTAGGCTCTAGCCTTGTGTTTGATGACGCCGCTGGCCTCGACGACACCGGCCTCTACGCTCTTGTCCGGGCACCGGAGCGGGTCTACGGCCTAGAGGCCACCCTAGATGCGCAGCCCAGCCCCACCTGGCAACTAGGCACCACCCTTAGCCTGATTGGCGGCGAAGCAGATTTGGAGGACACTGGCCAATTTACCGCCATCAGCAGTGCCCGCATTCAACCCCTCAAGCTCACCGCCTATGTAGAAAATGAAACCCAGCCTGGCTGGCGCAACCGCCTGCAACTGCTGTACGTGGGCAGCCGCAGCGCCGCCTTCGAGGCCGAGGTTGACCCCAGCCCGATTAACAGCTACGTCGTGGTGGATTTGATCAGCAGCGTTGATGTCGGCCCGGGCACCTTAGATATTGGGATAAACAACCTCTTCGACACCCTCTATTTCCCAGCCTATGCCCAACGCACTGCCGGGTTTTCTAACACTTTCAACAGTGCTGGCTCTGGGCGACGGGTATCGGTGGGGTATCGGGTGACGTTTTAGAAGGCGAGTCTTGAATGTTGAGTTTCAAATCGAGCCGCTATCTTGAGCACTCAGAACTAAAAACTAAAAACCCACTCTCCCAAATAACTTATGACCCTCAAAACCTGGCTACTCCATGGACTGCTCGCGGGACTGGTGGCGATCGGTGCGATCGCATGTTATCCCTCCCCCGTAGTCAATTCTGCGCCCTCTGACTGTCGCATGGTGTCGCATCCGCTGGGGGAAACCTGTGTGCCGATGCAGCCCAGCCGGGTGGTTGCGCTAGATGGTACCGCTGCGGGCAATCTGCTGTCGTTGGGGGTGACGCCCGCTGGGGTAGCCAGCAATCTGCTACCTCAGATGGCCGAGCGACTGCCGGGAGTACCCCGACTCGGGCAGAGTGATCAGATCAATTTAGAGGCCCTGGCCGTTCTACAGCCCGATTTGATTATCGGGGCCTCCTGGGACATAGAGGGCACCTATGACCAGCTGTCGGCGATCGCCCCCACTGTTGCCTTTGATATGCAGACCACCGCCGACTGGCAGCGCCCGTTTCGCTTCCATGGTCAGGTGCTGGGCCTGGAGGCCCAGGCGGAGGCGGTGCTAGAGCAGTACCAACGGCGCGTAGAGGCGCTGAACGCACAGGTGAGCGCCTCGCCCATGCAGGTCTCTCTGGTACGGGTTCTGGACCAGTCGGGCCAGATCAGTTTATATCTGAAGAACTGCTTCGGTGGTTCTATTCTGGCCGATCTAGGATTTGCCCGACCCCTATCTCAGAATGAAGGTACTCCAGATCAGCCGCCGTTTTCAAAGCTGGTTAGCCAAGAGGCCCTGCCCCAGGCCGATGGAGACGTGATTTTGCTCTTCACCTTTGGCGCGACCCCAGAAATTGCCGCCGCCGCCGAGGCCGAGTTAGATCGCCTGAAAACCGACCCCCTTTGGCAGTCACTTAAGGCCGTGCAACAGAACCAGGTGTATCCGGTGGGCCACTACTGGGGGGCGGGCAATAGTCCCTTGGCAGCAGACTGGGTGCTAGACGACGTAGAGCAGTATTTGCTACAGGCTTCCAGCTAGGCACAAAACTCCTAGTACTGCTCGCTTCATTAGCACGCTGCTGGGGGGCAGCACTGTTGGCTTCCTGATGATCGAGAGCGAAAAAAAGTGTGGGAAATCCGGCATGGTTCAACCCAGGTTCCGCCAGGGTGACACTCTGAGTCAGGGATAGATCCTTCAGAAGTCTATTTGGCCGGACTTTGAGGTTTTAATTCCCAATCAAAAGTGTTACCCTCGCTTGAACCACGCCAGGAATTGACGCAATCAGTAGGCTAGATCCTCAACGACGATGGTCTAATTTGTGCTGCGAGTGTTACCCAAAATCGGCGGTTTTTAAACCACGCCTGTTTTACCGGGGAATGACCCATCGCGATTGACCTTTGACTGAAAACTATAACAGTTTCGAACTGTCGCCTCATTGAGATTATTTAGAGTCCCCTGCCTGAGCGGGCTGCTGCGTTGCCATCCCTAAGCTCGCGCCTTTCACCCGCCGTAGCTGATCCATCACAGCAATCACTTGGCCGTAGTCGATGGTTTCATCGGCCTGTACGGTCAATAAGGCTTCTGTGCGATGGCGCAGCCCCTCCGCAGGAGGATCGCCGACTTGCGCCTGCACCGTTTTGGTCAACTCGTTCAAAGCAACCGGCTTTTTATCGATTGAGATATTGCCATTGCCCTCAATGGTGACGGTAATGAAAGCTTCCTGCTGAGACTGAGCAGTTTCGGCCTCGGGCAAATCTACCGAGAAGCCTTCTGCGCGGGTTAAGAACAACGTTGAAATAATGAAAAATGCCAAAATCGCGAAGATCACATCAATCATTGGCAAAATATTAATTACCAATGGCTCATCGGCTTCGTTATCGATTATCTGCATATGCTTTCTCCTTTTGATCAGTAGATTGATATTGATCAGTAGATTGATAAGTAGACTGGTGATGCCATTCGTACAAAATCTCTAGCTGACCGCCGTATTCCTGGAGTAGAGCGATCTGCCGCTTGTAAAAGCCCCGGAACAAATTGGCAAATAACAACGTAAAGATAGCGACTACCATGCCTGCTGCTGTTGAGACAAGCGCTTCACTGATGCCGCCCGTGACTAGGCCCGTATTCGCCCCATTCAATCCACCCAAGTTCAGTGAGGCAAATGAACGAATGAGCCCCAAAATAGTGCCGAGCAAGCCTAATAAAGGAGCGACGGCAACAATCGTTTCAAACACGGTATTGAAGCGTTTTAAAAGAGGCAATTCAGCTTGCGTCGCGCTCTCTAAGGCCAATCGGAACTGATTAGGCGAGGCCCCTTCTAGCTCCAACGCTTCTAAAAAGATGCGAGAGATAGGCAGATTGATATTTTGCTTGAGCTTCGGGAAAACCGCAGGCGGATTGGCCTGGTAAATTTGCAAAACGTCTTTAACGATTTTGCGCTCTTGCTTTTTGATGCGAAACCAGAATAAGCTGCGCTCGACGGTGACGGCGATCGCGCACACAGAAAACAGTAGCAGCGGCCACATGACCACGCCGCCTGCCGAGAAAATTTCGGTTAAAGACATACAAACCAATTCAGAAGTGTCTTTAATTATTTAATCCTAATTGGGAACAAATATCAATAGAAATATATAAACACAGGCGTATTGAGAATCTTGTGTGAGAAGAGCCTTTTATTTTAGCGCTTGTGCTATCATCGCCTCAAAAACAAATGATAAATAATCCTGATAGTTTTTAGGTGAATAGTAAAACAAACCTCTTAGAGAGTGTCGGCGAGAGTGTCGGCATCTTCGCGCATAGCCGACCGACCTACTGTAATAAAACCAGCGTTCCAGCAAGCATCAAGACGGTTCCTAAAACAGCTTTTGCGCCAAACGGCTCACCTAAAAACACAGCCGAGAAAATTAAATAAAATTAAAACCAGTCCCGACTTATCAATCGGCGCGACTAGCGATGCAGGGCCAAGCTGCAAAGCTCTGAAATAACACAGCCAGGATAGCCCTGTTGCCAGTCCTGACAGCACCAAAAACAGCATTGACCTGTGAGAAATATCTGCCCATCCTTGCCACTCGCCCTTGACCCACACAATCCCCCAGGCCACGGCTAAAATCACCACCGTCCGAATCGCCGTCGCCAGATTGGAGTTAACAGACTCCACGCCAACCTTGGCAAAAACAGTGGTTAGCGCCGCAAAAAAAGCCGACAGCAAGGCAAAAATCCACCAGCTCGGATCAATGTCTCTCATCCGAACACTGTGCAAATAAGAGTCAGCATGATTTTTAATTTATTTCCTATGAATCTAACAAAAATAATTTTACTCAGTTGAGTATGTCCATGATCGCTACTAACCGGATGAAACCATTCGGCCTGCTTTTAGCGCTATGATTTGGTCGGCTCGCGCCAGCAGCGCCGGACGGTGAGAGACCACTAAGCAGGTAGGCGAATAGCCAGGAGTGAGCGGGCTATCAAACAGTCTTTCCCACAGTCGCTGTTCGGTTTTGATATCCAGGGCACTGGAGAGATCGTCAAAAACCAGTAGCTCAGGCTGACGCAGCAGCATTCGAGCGGCGGCAACCCGCTGCTTTTGCCCGCCTGAAAGCCGAAAGCCACGGGTGCCAATGAGGGTTTCGAGGCCGTCAGGCATGGCAGCGAGATCTCGGTCAAACGCGGCAGCAGCAATTGCCCTCTTTAACCTTCCCTTCTCTGGCGAACCCAACAACATATTTTCTCGCAAAGACACACTGAACAGCTGCGGAATTTGTGGCGTGTAGGCGGCTCGGGGCGGCACTAAAAAGAGAGCCGGATCGTGAATAGGTTGATCATTCCAAAACAGGTGGCCTGATTGCATAGATAGGAGGCCGAGGAGTACTCGCAGTAAGGTTGTTTTGCCTGCGCCTACGTCCCCTGTGATCACAGTTAGGGTGCCTTTTTTCAGGGTGAAACTGATATTGTGAATGCCGCGTTCGGCTTTGCCGTCTTGTAGAGAATCGCTGTCAGGATAGCAATAAGTCAGCCCCGTCGCGCGCAGTTCCCTGAGAGAATCAGCTGTTATGGTTTGAGCAGAGATCGGCAGCGGTGGGAGAGACCCTACTAAAGGTTGGAGGTAGAGGGGGTGCGAGGACGTAAGCGCGTGAAGTGCTTTATCTTGTGCGGGTTGATGAAAAGAACCGCTGCTAGTGAGATCGGCCATGCGCTCGAAGGAGACTTCACTTTGCTGCGTAACGGCTAGAAAGCTACCGGCAAAGGCCAGAAAGTAGGTGATGAAAGAGAGGTAGTAAACAAATAGGGCGAAGTCGCCGACAGTGAGGCCACTCTGAGTGTCTAAGGGCTGTAGGTTTTGGGCCGCGAGGAGCAGAATGAGGGCGGTGCCAATGCTGACAATGCCTTCAAAGCCTGAGTTGAGAAGGGCGGTAAAGAGACGATCGCGGATAGTCAACTGCTGGCGGCGATCGCCTCTTCTTTTCAGCTCATGCAGCATTCCTCGTTCGGTCCCGGCTACTTTAATCGCCTGCACTGCGGTGAACATTTCGGCAATCAGGCCGGTGACTTGCGCGGTGGCTTGGCGGCTGGCGCGGCGGTAGCGTTTGATGCGGTATTCGGCCCGGTGAACGAGAAGGGCGATCGCACACAGCGGCGTAAAGACCAGCCAGGTCATCGTAGCGTTTACGCTCAGCAGGAGAGCCATAGAAACGATGGCAAATACGGCCTCTGCAAAAATCTCATTGGTACTGGCAACCGTGTCTTCTATCTGGCTGGCATCGTCACGAAAATAGTTGAGAACTTCACCGGGAGAGCTTTTTTGACTCGTCGAAAGCTCTGCGCCGGGCCGCTTTAGCAGCGCTAACAGCAGATTATGACGAGTCAGAGCGCTCATGAGAAAGCGGTGTTGGGTTTTGGTAATGCGTCCGGCAAAAATCGCAACGACTCTGGCAAGGCCGACGGCCAGGAGCAGCGCGATCCAAATCCAGGGTGATTCTGAAAAAGAGAATCGCTCAGCATCTTGAGCAAGACTGTTAAAAAATTCGCGGATGAGCACACCCGGTACAACCGGCAGCCCGGCAATAAAGAGCCACAGCAAGGTATCTGCGCAGTACAGCTTTGGCGCATAGCGAATCAGTCGTCCCAAAATCTGCCAGATAGATTCAGACGCCATAGCGTACAACAGCCCATAGAAGCACAACGTCCGATACTTTATCTCAGCGCCCGGACTAAAAGGAGCCCTATAGGGATTTTCTTGACCGCTCAACGGAATTAATGAGGCGATCGCATTTATCACTTGCGGGTAGTTCTTGCCGCTAACGGTACTGCACTTTACCGCACGTCCCTTAATTTGGTTTAGCGATCGCCCCTATTCACACCTGTGGGATTCTAGCGATTTCTGCTGATTGGAGTACTTCTGGAAGCTGTTTCCAGGGAATTGAGCCGTCTTTGCTGTCGATGTAAAGTTCTCCAAAGTGAAGCAGGGCCCTGGCTTCGGATGGGAGAACTTGGGTGAAGAGGTAAGTGGCTTTGTGGCGATTGGCAAAAGCAACGGCGCAAGGCTGATCGCAAGTCCACAGACAGCCCACTTCACGAATTTCAAGCTTTGTCTGGTGTGCCCAATTTTGATATAAGGCTAGGAGTTGGTTCAATAGCTGAATGCCTTCGCGATCAGTTTTTGAAGACGCTTCGGCAGCGTCTTTGTCAGGTTTAATTTGACAGGATTTGCAGACAAACAGAACGTTCTCAGTCATAGTGGTTACGATTCTTTGATTAGATATTTGAAGAGATCATCTAAAATTGCATTGGCGGCTATTGGGCCACTGCCAATCCAATAGCTGGGAACGAAATAAACGCGGTCTGCCTGTACAGCTTTTAAGCTTTGCCACAGGGGATTGGCCTGAAGTTCTGCCAATTTTTCTTGAGCGGTTTGATTCGCGGCTGCGGTGTTTTCTGCCGTCCAAACAAATATAGCGTCCCCATCGGCATAGTCAAGCCGCTCTAAGCTGATGGAGGCTTGAATTGGATTTTGATAACGGCTCTTTGCTTCTGCGGCACTGATGTCTTGCTCGGTGGGTCTAGCGAGCAAGACATCGTCTAAAACGGTGCCCGGAAAAGACTCGCGGAAGTAGAGATTGATGCTGTCTGGATACATGCGGACGACTGATACCTGCAAAGAAGAGGCTAAATCTGAAGGCAACTGACTGGCTAGCTGTTGTTGAAAGGCTTGGGCTCGCCGCTGATAATCATCCATCACCTGCTGCCCTATTGTCTCCTGGTTCAACACCTGGCTATAGTTGGCGAATACTTCTTTCCACTGGCCGCTGTGGTCAAATGGAAGAAGTACGGTTGGGGCAATTTGAGACAGCTGTTCATACGCTGACTGCTGATGGTCGAGCCCCAAGATAAAATCGGGTTTGAGCGCTACTATACTTTCTATATTGGGTTCGCCGGCCTGGCCAATGTCTGCTACATCAGCTAGCTGATCTGCTAGGTAAGTATCGAGCCCCTGGAAGGCTACAGTGCCCATAGGCTTTAGGCCAAGCGCGATCGCAGCCTCAAAAGATGTTGAGTCCAAAGTCACCAATCGCTCTATCTGGTCGGGAACGCAGGTTCTTCCCGCTGTATGATCTACCCAATGACAGTCAGTAGGCTGTCTGCTAGAGATAGGCTCAGCACTCTGACGCTGGCAGGCAGACAGGCTACCGAAAATCAGTGTGCCTAGCAGAAAAAAGAGAATGAGCCGAAAAGGTTTGAACCAAAGATGCATCATGCTTTGAAGAGGTTGTTTTTAAAAATCGATTGAGAAAGAGGCCGAAATGCCAAAAGGTGCTCCCGGATTAACACTTGTCCTGCCGCCAGATGAGGCAAAATATTCGGTGTTGAACAGGTTTTCAATATTGAGCTGAGTGCGCCAGTTATCGCGCTTGTAAAATAGGGAGGCATCGGTACGGAAGTAGCTTGGCAGGGTAAAGGTATTGCCTAAATCTCCTTGGCGATCGCTCACGTAAAAAAGCCCTAACCCGGCTCCTAGTCCGGCTAGATCACCCTCTTGAACCTCATAGGTTGTGAATAGGCTGAACTGATTGTCCGGCACATTCGCCAGTTTGTTACCGACAGTGTCTCTTGTATCTTCACTGACAAAAGCATCTAAATAGGTGTAAGCCGCCGTCATATTCCAACCGGGTAATATCTCTCCGCCCAAATTCAGCTCAATGCCGCGACTGGCGACTTCTCCGGTTTGCAGAGAAAAGCGGGGATTGTCCGGATCGGGAGTTCGTACATTTTGTCTGCGAATATCAAACGCAGCGACATTTAAGCTCAGCTGCTCTGACAAATCTGTTTTAATGCCGACTTCAAACTGTCGCCCCCGCTCGGGCTCAAACGATGAACCGTCACTATTGAGACTAGCCCCGAAAGCAGGATTAAACGAAGTGGTGTAAGAAGCATAAAGTGACACAGGTTCAATCGGCTGATAAACAATCCCAAATCTGGGCGTGAAGGCTTCGTCAGTCAGATCAAATTCTTTTCTAGGGCCGTCTAACTCTTGGGTCGTGCGGAACTGGTCTACAGAGTCATAGCGAATGCCCGCCAGAAGTTTTAGCTCGGGGATAATTTCAATTTGATCTTGAAGATAGAGACTGATGGTGTTGATGTTATCATCGCGGAAGAAGGTGGGCGCAATTTCATAAGGAATCCCTGTATAAACCGGATCAAACACATTGATCGGTGTGTAAAGATCGGAGAACTGAAACTCGGGTGACTCTGAATCACGACGATATTCGATTCCAAATAAAAGCTGATGCTCAACAGAACCCGTATCAAACCGGCCAATCGCTTCGGCATTCGTAAAAATTCGCTGATATTCGCCTCCAGCAAAATACTCAAGGCGCTCTACATCTCCCGTTTCTTCATCAAAAGAGTCTATCAACGGCGCATACCGTCTGGGCGAATATTGTAAGTACTGCAAGGCATGTCTTACTGACCAGTCTTCGTCAAATTCATGATCTAGCCGGTAGCCAAGGCTAAACTGATTTTGCGAAAATTCTCCAAATCTTTCGCCTAAAAACCGACTGCGAGGAACATCAACAATACCCTCGCCTAAAGCCGGGATGCCCTCGTCAATGGTTTCGCGGTCATAAGCATATTGCCCGTAAACGTCTAATGAGGTGCTGGGGCTAATGTCCCAGCTAACAATCGGAGAAATCAGCAATCTCTCACCATTGACGATATCTCGAAAGCTCCCTTCGTTTTCATAAGATAAATTCAGCCGGTATTTTACGTCTCCAGCCTCGTCTAACGGCCCAGATAAATCGAGCGCACCGCGATAAGTGTCAAAGCTGCCAACAGTCACCTCAGCCGAGTAAAAGGGCTCACTCAAAGGCTGTTTAGAAACTAAATTGATAATACCGCCCGGTTCGCCTTGACCGAACAATACAGAGGCTGGGCCTCTAAGAACTTCAACCTGTTCAATATCATTAGTACTTAAAGGCGACAGAGAAAAGGTAGAAATGCCATCTCGAAAAATGCCATCATTGACTGGAAATCCTCGGAGTAGAAGACCTGGGCCAAATATGCTGGTTCCTCTGCCACCAGCATCGACAACGCCTCCGGCCGTTTCCAGAGCATCGCCTAGCTCAGTGACATTGCGATCTTCAATCACTGCTCGCGGAATGACTTGAACTGAAAAAGGAATATCTCGCAGCGGCGTATCCGTGCCCGTGGCTGTGCTAGCGCTAGAAGGGTTATAGCCTTCATCCTCATTACCTGTCACCACAATTCTCAGGGCATCGTCAGCCTCACTTGCTTGAGCAATTCCTGGCACTACGCTCAGCGTTAGCCCCGCAGTCCCACTCGCGACTTCGGCTGTCGGCGCTGTGTCGGTGCCGGTAATGGCCACCCGCACCCGATCTCCAGACAGCGCCGAGACTTGCACCAAGGCGATGCCTGCTGCTGGTGCAAATTCCTCAAATGAATCCTCGTCTGGCAAGACCAGCACCGCATTGGGGATATCCACTATCAGAGCGTTGCCTACCACTGAGGTTTCGGGAGTTTCTAGTGGCTCTATTGTCTCTAGCGTGAGTGTCAAACTGCCTTCAACCGCATTTATTTGAACACCCGTAATCTGCTTCAGTCCCTGCGCCAAAACAGAAGTGACAGGCATCAGGCTACCCTGACGCTGTCCTGATTCAGCACTTACTGATTCAGCACTTACTAATTCAGCACTTACTAATTCAGCACTTACTAATTCAGCACCTGCCGCCACAGTCAGCAGCCCGGAAAACAAACTCCCTAACCAGAATACTCTTCTCAACTGAGCCATGATTCACATCCACACACGTTTTGGCACTCATCTAAACCAGCCAACAGCAGCTTGTTAGTTAGAATGATTATCAATAAATCTACCGAAAGGCCTTACACTCCGGAAGCCACGCTTGAACGGCGGGCGGATCTTTTGCGAACGGCGGGCGGATCTTTTTCCTTAGCTCGCCCGAAAAACAGGGGGTTTGCACTTGCGATAAAGGCTAGGGTTCATGCCAAATTTTTTGCGAAAGGCGGTCGCAAAATGACTGCGGTTCGCAAAGCCGACGGACTGTGCCGCCCCGCCTACGCTGATTGAACCCGATTCAAGTAGCTGGCGCGACTTCTCCATCCGACAATCGTGCAGGTAGCCAAACACCGTCGTTCCAAACACCTGCCGAAACCCGACTTTTAGCTTGTGATCATTGATCTGTACCTGCCGGGCCAGTCCGAGTAGTGAAGGGGGATTAGTCAGCTGCGATCGCAAAATTTCTCCCGCGTAGTGAATTCGCTCCACATCGTCGGGCTTAAGCACAGGGGCTAGCAGCGGCGCATCCTCTTCCATGTCCGCTAAAATCAGCGTCATCATTTCCCAAAGCTTGCCTTCCAAATACAGCCGCCGGGTGAATCCCTGATAGGGACAGTGCAAGATCTGCTGAAATACCGTCTGCATAGGCGCTGAGGGCACACTCGACTGCTGGTAATATTCTTGTTTGGGCGATCGCAGTAAAGGCTTCAGCGCAGCAGGCAAGGCGTCTGTATCCCCAATCCACTGCCGAAATGCCGTCGGCTCAATATGAACGTTGACGCTGACGATGCGCGCTCTACCAGCCGTATGCCACAGCTCCTCAGGGGCTAAGCCACTACCGCAAACGTGATAGCGGTGAGTGCTTTTGCTAGCCGTGCTGGTTTGCTCGAAGGTATATTCCAGAGGGTGGGTGCGATCGCCACACCTCACCGCTACATCATCTTGTAGGCGATAGTCTACAATCTCCAGGTCTAGACCGTCGCTCAGCGGCACCGAGCGATAATAGCCTTCGCCTAAGCGGGCAGGAAACGGACAAATTGAGTCACCGTTAGGGGCGATCGCGGCCTCAGGAGAGGTGTCGATGAGTTCCCAATAGTCTGCTTGCGAAAGTGTAATGGGCATGATGCGTTTGATAATGTTTTGGCAGCGCTAGTGAGATCTGTGAGCGCTGTGCCAATCAGGACGTGACTGGATATTACCTTAGTTGAGAACATTTCTCAATTGATGATGATGGGTCAGCCGAGAGCTAGTAGTTCTAAAAATAGTTCTAAAAATCAGCCAGGCTTATGGTTAAGCTAATTCAGAGATGGTGGATCTGGCTAAACGACTGAGCTATATTGAGAGGCATATAGGCATGGTTCAACCCAGGTTCCGCCAGGGTGACAGTCTGAGTCAGGGATAGATCCTTCAGAAGTCTATTTGGCCGGACTTTGAGGGTTTAATTCCCAATCAAAAGGTCATTCTGCTGCAAACAGATGGTTCAGCAGCTATTGAAAAGGATTGATATTGGGAATTAATTGCAATAGAGTGAGGTAAACACCTTTGTTTAGCTTATGCTGTCGAATCATGTCGCTCCGCTGATCGAGGGGCCCCTCGCGGCGCTCAGACAATATGACGGGTCTAGCCAGCGGTGGCCGCTGCGTCCCGGCCTAAGCCTGATAGTTCAGACGCTAAATTTTCGCGAAAAGGCTGTGATCACGAAGGGCTGCTCGAATGACACAACCACGCTGGGAATGAGTTTTTGCCTGGAAGGGCAAGTTCAAAGGCGCAGTGTTCATGCTGAGCAGACAGTCCAGCTTCTGCCTAGGCAGGCAAGCCTGGGGATATCAAAGGGCCAGGGCCAAGTCATAGAATACGCCGCCAAACCGCTGCGGTTAGTCCACCTGCATATTCAACCTGATGCTATCGGTCTCGGCAATCAGGAGAGTATTGAACAGTTGCCGGATTCGCTGAAGGTAGCGATGACACAGTGCGATCAGACGGATTATTTTCAGTCGCACAGCATGAGCGCCGTGATGAATTCAACCGTTCAACAACTGCTGAACTGTCCATATCGCGGGCTATCTCAACGCCTGTATTTGGAGAGCAAGGCGATTGAACTGATGAGCCTGTATTTCGATCAAATATCGGCGAGTAATGGTTCGCAGCAGCCTTCCTCTGACTTGAAAGCTGATGAAGTTGATCGAATTTTTAATGCCCGAGATATTTTGCTCGCTCAGGTTGCCAATCCGCCTACCCTGCTAGATCTCGCTCATCAAATTGGACTGAATGACCGCAAGCTAAAACAAGGGTTTCGTCAGGTGTTTGGGACGACGGTGTTTGGCTACCTGCACCGCTATCGAATGCAGCAGGCCCAGCGATTACTGCTCATGCCCAGCGCCACGATCGCGAGCGTCGCTCAAACTATCGGCTACAGAAACCCCGAAGCGTTTAGCGTGGCCTTTCGCCGCACTTTTGAAATTGGGCCAAAAGCCTACCAGATGCAGCAGCGCTAGCGCCCAGTTGCAAACCGAAAAGTCCGTTTGAGACAGAAAAAAAGTCCGGCTAACAAAGAAAAGCGTAAGGCCAGACCACTATCATCAACGCAATGAAGTTATTAAGAATTTTTCCCATTTAGTGTGATGAGAGTAGGCATGATTGTGACGTGGATGAGGTGGGAGGGTTGGTCAGCTCCATTGATAGTGGGTTTGTGGCTGTTGACGGGGCAGGGGGCGATCGCTCGTGAGCCCTTCCTGGAAAAAGCAGCCGTGACGGCGAACTCGCTAGCGACCGAGGCAGCAGCGGATAGCTGGCTATCTCAGCTCGACCCCACTGAGCTGATCGAAATCACCGGTGTCCGATTGGAGGAAACCCCAGAAGGATTGACGCTGCGGCTGGAAACGGCGGGTGAATTAGCTGAACCGGTAACCGCTGTGATCGGGAATGCGGCGATCGCAGATATCCCTAACGCCCTGCTCAGTCTGTCAGCAGACGACAGCTTTTTTGCCAGCACCCCCACGGGCGGAATTGCGCTGGTGGAAATTACGAACCGGCCTGATAATCAGGTACGGATTGCGATTACGGGCGTTGATGCGCCCCCGACTCTGGCATTTGCTGCGGATGCGACTAGGTTGACCATTCGGACAGTTGTGGGTGACCCCGCCGCTCCTGACAGCGCGCTGCCCAACGACTCACTCCAGCTTGTTGTCACCGGCGATCAGGCAATAGAAGAGGGCTACTTCGTCCCGGCAGCCAATACCGCCACCCGTACCGATACGCCTATTTTGGATACGCCTGCCGCCATTCAGGTGATTCCTCAGCAGGTGCTGGAAGATCAGCAGGTTACCGATCTGGGAGAGGCGTTGCGCAATGTCAGCGGGGTCGCGGTCAATTCGACTGAAGGCAGAGGCTTTCAGGTGAGCCTGCGAGGATTTGAAGGGGCCTCGATATTTCGGGATGGCTTTCGCCTGTATAGTCCTAACGACAACGGAGACGCCGCCGGACAGGGCTTCCCAGAAATTGCCAATATTGAGCGCATTGAAGTATTGAGAGGCCCCAGTTCAATTTTATTTGGCCAGATTGAACCGGGCGGGGCGGTGAATGTGGTCTCTAAGCGGCCATTGGATAGCCCCTTTTATGAAGTGGCCCTCCAAACGGACAGTCGCGGGCTAGTACGACCGCAGGTAGACATCTCTGGGCCGCTTACCGAAGACGGTCGGGCGCTCTATCGCCTCAACGCTCTGTATCAGCGAGATGACAGTTTTCGAGATTTTGAGGGGGCGGCTGATCGGTTTTTCGTTGCGCCTGCGTTGGCCTGGAAGCTGGGCGATCGCACCGATCTCAATCTTCAATTAGAGTATCTAAACGATCAGCGCCCCCTTGACCCCGGACTGGTCGCTTTGGGTGATGAAGTGGCCGATATTCCTCGTAGTCGCATCTTGGGTGAACCCGACGACACCATCGACAGTGAGTTTGTCAGCATTGGCTACGATCTAGAACATCGCGTCAGCGATAGTTGGACAATTCGCAATGCGCTTCGCTATCTCTCTAAAATTGACGACATTAGCGCCACTCTGAGTTTTCCGTTCATTGGCGGGCTTAACGAGGCCACAGGTGATCTCAATCGTGTCTTTGCAGAGCAAACCGTCAGCAATGAAACGCTAGCCCTGCAAACTAATGTCGTCGGTGAATTTTCCACCGGTTCAATTGACCACACCCTGCTCTTAGGCTTGGATCTAGCTCGCTACCGACTATACTCAGATTCTTTCACGGACTTTGCGCAGCGCACCCCGCTCAACATTTTCGACCCGATCTATGGCGCGCTGCCCAGGCCCGAGCGAGGCGATACTCCCACTAGCCAGGAGAGTATCGGCACCAGCAGTCTGCAACTCTATGCGCAAGATCAAATTTCGCTGTTAGACAATCTCATCCTGGTGGCGGGCTTTAATTACGAAACAGTTAACCAAACAACAACCACGATCCGTGGCGGTAGAACAATTGAGACAGATCGCAGTGAAGATGCGTTCAGTCCGAGAGTAGGGTTGATCTATCAGCCTGCTGAAAATCTCTCTCTGTATGCCAACTATTCTCGCTCGTTCTATCCCAGCGCGGCTTTAACGGTCGAGGGTGAGCCACTAGAACCTGAAGCGGGAGAAGGGTTTGAAGTGGGTATCAAAACGGAACTGTTGGATCGCCGCCTGCTCGCAACACTGGCTTACTTCAATCTTACTAAACGAAATGTCGCCACCGCTGACCCAAGCGATCCTCGATTTTCGGTGGCGACCGGAGAGCAGCAGAGTCAGGGAATTGAGCTGGATGTGGTCGGTGAACTTTCACCTGGATGGAATCTGATCGCCTCGTATGCCTATATTGACGCGGCGATCGCAGCGGACAATCGCTTTGAAACCGGCAACCGCCTGCCGGGAGTACCTGAGCACAGTGCCAGCCTGTGGACAAAATACGAAATTCAGTCGGGTGATTTTGCAGGGCTGGGCTTTGGATTAGGCGTTAATTGGGTGGGCGATCGCCAGGGCGACTTGCAGAACAGCTTTGATCTAGGCAGCTACTTTCTGACCAATGCGGCTGTTTCTTATCAGCGAGACAGTTGGCGGTTTGGCCTCAATTTTCAGAACCTGTTCGACGTGAATTTCATCGAGGGCTCACCGCGTACTCGCACCCGAGGCATTGAACCTGGAGAGCCTTTTACAGTGCTGGGCTCTATCAGCTACAAATTCTAAAGAGAGTTCTCAAGATGGGCCAGAAAAGCCCCATAAAAAACTTATCCCCTCTTCGCTCATGATTCCCCAGGCTCCATCAAAAGCGCAAGCGCACCTTCGACCTCGCACCAAATTTGTGCTGCTGGGCAGTCTCTACACGTCTCAGTTTTTACCGGCTGCTTTTTTCTTTCAAGCCTTGCCTATTTTCTTGCGACAGCAGGGCGCATCGCTGCAAGTTATTGGCCTGATGGGGCTGCTGACATTGCCCTGGATCTTAAAGTTTCTCTGGGCTCCCCTGGTTGATCGCTATGGTTCGAGAAAATGGGGCCATTACAAGTCCTGGATTGTCGTCACTCAGTTTCTCCTGGCCCTCACACTCATTGCCTGCGCTTCTATTGACACCTTCCAAGGCAATGAGGGGCTGTTGTTCTCGGGCGTGTTCCTGGTTGTGACGATGGCCGCTACTCAGGACATTGCCACCGATGCGATCGCCGTCAGGCTGCTGGCTCCCCACGAGCGTGGCTGGGGAAACGGCATTCAGAGCGCAGCACGGGCGGTGGGAGGGCTTTTGGGCGGTGGGGTAATGCTCCTGGTTTTGAATCAGCTAGGCTGGCAGGTGAGCGTGTGGTTTCTGGCGGGCGGCGTTTTGCTGGCGCTGCTGCCGTTGCTCTGGTATCGGGAAGCGGAGAGACCCGCCAGCAGGATGCGGATAAATCGCACTTTTAGCAACAGTTCACCAGTCTCTAACTATTTTGAGACACTGCTGAGCTTTGGGCGACAACCGCAGGCGTTAATCTGGCTGTTTTTTATCTTGATCTATGCGACCGGTAGCAGTATGGCCGCGACCATGTTTCGGCCTCTGCTGGTAGATCTCGGCCTTTCGATGGCCGACATTGGTTGGATGACAGGCATTGTCGGCTCATCAGCGGCCATTATCGGTTCCCTGCTGGCGGGCGGGTTTATTCAACCCTTGGGGCGGCAGCGATCGCTGATTTTATTTGGGCTGTTGCAGGCGATCGCCGTGGCTGCGCTCACCTTGCCTGCCATTGGCATCCGCGATCCGCTCATTCTCTATGCTGTCAGCACGGGTGAAGTCTTTGCCCGCAGCGTCGCTAGCACCGCGCTATTCACCGTGATGATGGACAAAAGCCGTCCTGAGACAGCAGGCAGCGACTACACCTTGCAGTCGTCGGTCTACGTGCTGGGACATCAGGTGGGGGTGCCCGCCCTGAGTGGCTTCATTGCCGCAGCGCTCGGCTATACCGGCGTCTTTATCATTGGCTTTGTCGTCTGCCTGGCAGGTGCCTGGCTAGCGACCAAAGTCATCTGCGAGCCCACCCCGCTGCCTGGAATCGAGCGCTAAACAAGATTAGGAAACAACAAGCACAACAAGACTATGAGGGTAACCGCAAGTGAATTCTGAGCCCACCCGCCAGCGGGATGGCGCGCCGCTGAGCGATAAACTACTGGCCGCCATCGCCCGACATTTGAACCAGGATCATCTTAAAGACATCCTCGCCTGCGCTCGGGCCACCGCCGCTATCGACTGGGCAGAGCAAGCCAGCCTTATCCACTTAGATGCGGCTGGAATGAATATTGAGGTCAGGGGTTACAACAACGTGCAGTCTTTGCGAATTGACTTTCCAGAACCGGCGAGGGGCGTGCTATCACTGCGGCGGTTGCTGAGCGATATGATTACTGAAAGCCGAGCCCAGCTCGGTTGGCCTATTGCGAGGGACGACGAGTAAAAGAAGATGCAGTCTTTTAATTTTGCTGACAAGCTTATTGTGGTCATAGGGGCCGCTCAGGGAATTGGTGCAGCCGTGGCGCGATCGCTGGTGCTGGCTGGCGCGACGGTTGCAGGCTTCGACATTCAATCAGACAAGATATACTGCCGACGGTTAAGGGTTGAACTATTCAGGATTGTTGTGGTGAAATAAAGTGAGTCGTGCATAGCCTATAACGCGGTCATGATCAATCTAGAGTTCAGCGACGCAGCGATAGCAGCGCTTGACTACGAGCGCTACCATCACCCGCATCCGCAAGTGCAACGCAAAATGGAGGTGCTCTATCTCAAAAGCCAGGGATTGCCTCATCATCAAATTCGGCAGTTGTGCCGCATCCAGAGTAGAACGACGTTAGTGACTTACTTGCGGCAGTACGAGGAAGGCGGCATAGAAGCGCTCAAGCAACTGCACTACAAAGGCCAATCGAGCCAGCTCAACGCCCATATTGCGAGTCTCAAAGCTCACTTTGAAGCCCATCCGCCCCGAACAGCCGCTGAAGCCCAAGCAGAGATCGAACGCTTGACCGGGATCAAGCGCAGCCCGACCCAAATCAAAGCCTTTCTTAAGCGCATCGGGATGCAGTCGCGAAAAGTCGGCTACCTACCTGGAAAAGCCGCGACCCCCGAGAAGATCTCAGAGCAGGAGCAGTTTCGCAGGGATGAACTTGAACCGCGCATCGCTGAAGCACGAGCGGGAGAACGTGCCCTTTTTTTATCGATGCTGCCCATTTTGTCCACCGGGCTTACCTGGGTTTTCTCTGGTGCTTTACGCGCATCTTTATAGCCTCGCCGTCAGGCCGTAAGCGCTTCAACGTCTTAGGTGCCGTCAATGCCATTACTCATGAGGTGATTACCGTCACCAATGAGAGCTATATCAATGCCGAGAGCATCTGCCTGATGCTGGTCAAACTAGCCGCGCTGAATCTGAATATGCCGATTACAGTGGTCTTAGACAACGCCCGCTATCAGAAGTGTCGGCTCGTCTTTGCCCTCGCCGCCGCGCTCAACATCGAGTTGCTGTATCTACCGTCCTACTCACCGCACTTGAATGTGATTGAGCGACTGTGGAAGTTTGTCAGAAACGAATGCCTATACTCTAAGTATTACGCTGAATTCGACGATTTTAAGGCGGCGATTGACGCCTGTATTCAACAGGCGAACAGCACCCATCAACAGTCGCTAGAGACGTTGTTGTCTCTGAACTTTCAGTCCTTTGAAAATGTCCATATCTTAGACGTCTAGAGTATAGCATCCGTAAAAGCAGATCTGAGCCCGCAGCGATTTAATCCCTACGAGGTCGATGTCAGTGACGCTCTGGCGGTAGACAAGCAAATTCAACATATTGAACAAAGTCTGGGATCTATTGCGGGGCTGGTGAATGTGGCCGGCATTCTCAAGTGCAAGCCCGGGCATGGTTCAACCCAGGTTCCGCCAGCGTGACAGTCTGAGTCAGGGATAGATCCTTCAGAAGTCTATTTAGCCGGACTTTGAGGTTTTAATTTCCAATCCAAAGTGTTATCCTCGCTTGAACCACGCCCCTTTAGAGGGCTATGCCTATGTACTTAATATGCAGGCTTCAAAATTCATCATGTGGCGGTACCTATTGCCACCTTGCGTCCAATTGGAATACACAGCGGCGTCCCTGCAACCGGATCATCAATGATTCGACAGTCCAAGTCAAAGACTTCTTTCACCAGTGCTTCGGTCATAACCGCGCGAGGTGTCCCTTGCGCGAACACTTGCCCAGCTTTCATCGCGACCAGATGATCTGCGTACCGACAGGCGTGATTGAGTTCGTGTAGCACAATAACAATTGTTCGTCTTTCTTGCTGATTGAGATCGTAAAGTAAATCTAATACTTCAATTTGATGGGCTAAATCGAGAAAGGTCGTGGGTTCATCTAATAGGAGAATCTGAGTGTTTTGAGCCAGGGTCATAGCAATCCAGGCTCGTTGACGCTGCCCGCCCGAAAGGCTATCTACCGGCCGCTCGGATAAATCTTGGAGTGCGGTAATGGCGATCGCACTCTCGACCTGTTGTTCATCTTCCTCACTCCACTGCTGTAACCAACCCTGATGAGGATAGCGCCCCTGAGCTACTAACTCTCTTACAGTCAATCCTTCGGGAGCAGATGGCCCTTGTGGCAACAGTCCCATTTGCTTGGCGACCGCTTTAGTAGGCAGCTTGAAAATCGACGTGCCATCTAGATAGACAACGCCATGTTTGGGCTTGAGCAATCTTCCTAAGCCTTTGAGCAGGGTAGATTTGCCGCAGCCATTTGGCCCTACTAGCACTGTCACTTTGCCAGCGGGAATAGCAAGACTAAGATCGGTAATAATTACGCTGCGATCATAGGCCAACGTGAGCTGACGGGTAGTCAGGGCAACGGCACTAACAGGGTTGGGCATATCTATTGGGTGCATAGGGTAAGCGCTATAATCAAAGTAATTCATTGGGACTACAGTCTACTTGTACGACTACAGGCTCGTCTGCAGAACTGAGCATGGGTCAAAGACCGCGATCACGCACTAACAGACACAGAAAATAAGGCGCACCAATGACCGCCGTGACAATTCCACAGGGCAGCTCAATCGGGGCAAACAACAGTCTGCCAATGAGGTCAGCGGCGACGACAACCAGCCCACCCGTTAGCGCCGCTACGGGTACGAGCCCTTCATGTGAGGGGCCAACGAGCTGTCGCGCAATGTGCGGTGACATCAGCCCCACAAAGCCGATGCTGCCTGCGGTGGCGACCGCTGAACCTGATAGCGCTACCGCACTGAGCAGTAGCCAGCCGCGCTGCCATTCCAGCCGACTGCCGAGCGATCGCGCCACATCATCCCCCAACTGCAACGCATTCAGTTCACGGCTCAACAACAAAGATAATAAGCCGAAAACAATCAGCCAGGGTGTGAATGCAATGGCCTGTTCCCAACTTCGTCCATACACACTGCCCGCCAGCCACACCAGCGCCTGACTCACATTATTGATATTGCCAAAAGTGACCATGATGTCCGTCAGTGCGCCCGCAATCAAGCTAAAGCCAATGCCGACTAAGATCAAGCGTACCGGAGAGCTACCGCCTTGCCACGCTAAAAGATAAATTAAGATAGCTACGGTCAGCGCTCCGCCAAAGGCTGCTAAAGGAAGTATCGCAATCGGAACTGAAGGAAAAACAACAATCAACGTGACAGCCGCAAGGGCTGCGCCTGCGTTAACACCAATGATGCCAGGAGAGGCCAAGGGATTGCGGGTGATGCCCTGGGTGAGGGTGCCTGCGATTGCCAGCGCCATCCCTACCCCCCAAGCCACCAGCGTACGCGGCAATCGCAGCGTATTTACAACAAATTCGTAGTCAGGATTGTCCGTCGGTAGGCCAAGAATTGTCCGAACCACATCCAGCGGCGGCACCGGGTATTCACCTTGGCCAACGCTCCAAATCATTGCTGCTATCGTTGCCAGTATCAGGCCCAGCAAAATCTTAGGCACCCGCCTATCTAACCTAAAAGATAGACGGGCTGTGCGAAACACCAGCCACTGAAAGGGTTCCTTTGTCACCGATGATTTTGTTAGATAGTCCATCTCAGCGCCTCACCTGTAAACGTGTGAGCTGAATAAAAAACGGCGCACCCAGCAGCGGCATCATAATGCCTACCGGTAGTTCTTGAGGTTGAATGATCAGCCTAGCGACAATATCTGCCAACAGCAACAAAATTGCCCCGACAATTGCCGAATAAGGCAAAATCCAACGGTAGTCGGCTCCGGCCCAAAAGCGGACAATGTGGGGGACAATCAGGCCGACGAACCCGATAGGTCCGGCGATCGCCACCGACCCGCCCGCCAACAGAACCACGCTCACCGCCGCAATCCCTTTAGTCCAAAGTGTGTTTTGCCCGAGACCTTGGGCGATCGCCTCTCCCAAACTCAGCGTCGTTAGCTGCTTCCCCAGTGCTAAGCCCAACAACAATCCCACTGCCAAATAAGGCAACACCTGCACCACCAGCGCCATATCTCGCCCTGCCACCGAGCCCGCTAACCAAAAGCGAATTTCTTCTAAAGTGCGCTGACTCAGGATGAGAATGCCTGTCGTTAGCGAGGAGACTAAGGCCGTCAGTGCCGCGCCTGCAATCGTAAGATTTAAGGGAGTCAAGCCGCCCCGTCCGAGGGAGCCTAAGCTGTAGACGGTGATCGCTGCGATCGCTGCCCCCACCATCGCAAACCCGGCATATACACTCAGCGAAGCAGCCTTCAGCCAAAAGACAGCGAGTACCACAGCAAAAGCAGCCCCCGCATTAATGCCCAAAATACCCGGATCGGCCAGCGGATTGCGAGTGAGCCCCTGCATAATCGCCCCGGCAGTGGCCACGGCTGAACCCACAAGCAGGGCTGTCAGCGACCTGGGCACCCGCACCGTGCGAATAATCAAGTGCTCGGTAGAGCCATTTGGCGCAACCATGGCCTGATAAACCGCTGCTGGCCCAATATCGGCAACGCCTAGCGCAATGCTGGCGACAAAGCAACCTAGCAACAGCAGGCAGCTTAGGATAATGCCGGTAACTAGCAGCGTTTCGGATTTAGCAGGTTGGGGCTGAATGGCTTGAGCGGACAAAAGAGCGTTACCTTAGCTAATGAGAAATATTCTCGCTAATAATACGCTCTATGGGTCTACCTTAGCAAGCTCATGGGTTGTATTTCAGGCTTGAACCACGCCCAAGTTGGCTATCTAAACCTTTTGAACTGTACCTGCTTGCAGTAATCGAGAGAAGTTGGAGCGAGCATCACAGGCGAGACCGATGCGATCGCCATACTCTACCACCCGTCCCTGCTCCAAAATCAAAATCTGATCCGCCCGTCTCACCGTCTCTAGCCGATGAGCAATAATAATGCCCGTACGCTTTCCTAGCAGCCGATCCACCGCTCGCTCAATCAGCGCCTCCGTCGTCGGGTCGAGCCGAGAAGAGGCTTCATCGAGTATCACCAGCCCCGGATCTTTCAAGAACACCCGTGCAAAGGCCAAAAGCTGTGCCTGCCCTGCCGAAAGCCCACTGCTGTCTGCCCCTAGCTGCGTATCTAGTCCCTGCGGCAAACGCTCTAGCCAGGGCATTAGGCCCAAATCCGCCAACGTTTTCAAAATTTGTTCATCTAAAATGCGCGGATTAAAAAACGTCAGATTGTTGCGTACCGTCGTTTGAAAAAGCTGCACATCCTGAGTCACAAGGCCGATCCGGTGCGGCAGTATACTCAGCGGCACCTCAGCCACATTTATCCCGCCCAAACATATCTCTCCATGCTGAATATCGTACAGTCGCAACAGCAGACGAGCCAGCGTACTTTTGCCGCTGCCCGTGCGACCCAACAGTCCTAGCGTTTGTCCAGCAGGTAGGTCAAAGGTTACATTCTCCAGCGTCGGCGCAGCGTCATACCCAAAGCAAACTGCTTCAAACTTTACATCCAGCGCTCCCTGCGGCAATACCGCCCGTCCCGCTGGATGTAGGTGGCTTTGTTGCTGCAAAAGATCTTGAATACGCTGAAAGCTAGCAGTGGCTTGTTGGAACTGTTCGAGTTCTTCACGGATTTTCTCTATAGGTTCTTCTAGCAGCGTCGCATAGTAATACAGCAGATAAACGGTGCCGATGGTGATAGCATTGCGGCTCCAGAGGTAGGCACCTAGGGCAAGGGCGATCGCCGTCCCTACCGAAAACAATCCCACCGTCGTTCCCCACAGCAGCGTGCTCGTCAGCCTAGCCCGGTGAAAAGCCTTCAGCCATTGCCGTAAAATGCGGTAGAAGCGATCCATCACATAGCCCGTTGCTCCATTCGCCCGAATATCTTCTAGTCCACTCAAATACTCTCCCACAAAGCCATAAAATTCAGCACTAATTTGGCGATACAACCGCCAGGGGCCAACAGCCAGAGCCTGCAACCGGCTTAAAATACCTAGCGCTATGACAGCAAACAGACTCAAGGCCAATCCCGCTCGCCAGTCTTCCCACCACAGCACGCCCAGCACACCCGCCACCAGCAGCCCATTTCCCACGACCTGCAGCACAAACTGAGAGAAAAAGCGAGAGAGCGCATCGACATCTCCATCGACCTTTTCTACCAGTTCACCGGGCGTATGGGCTTTGTGAAAGGCCAAATCGAGCTGAAGGCAGTGCTGAACTAGATCCAGACGAAGGTTGTTAGTCGCACTCCAGGCAACGGTTTCGCTGAAGTAGGTAGCGGCGACAGCTAAGCTTTGACGAATGAGGGCGATCGCCATAAACCCCAAAGCTGCCTGCACTAACAAACGCTGCGGCCCGCCAGCAACTGCCGTATCAATGAAATAGCGCAAAATCTGAGGATTGAGTACCTGCAAGCCAATGCTGGCGAATAGTGCGATCGCAATGCCAGCAACTCGACCCCGCTGGGGTGAGAGATAGGTGACGAGAAATTTGTTATAGACCCGCCCCGACTTACTCATGCACCAGATTTAACTTCACAAAACTCAGAGCAGTAGTGTAGCCAAGTCTGATGATTTAAAGGACGCTTACACGGAGTTTTTTGGCCCCTACTCGGAGAAAGTAGACCCAAAAAGCTGCTTACCTGTCAGAACAGCCCTGAAACAGGCACTAGGACTCGTTGCCTGCGTAAATACACAGGTAGCCTATACCAATGATAATTAATGCCATTAGAGTTGTCAGCCCATGACGCGATCGCCTGGCGTGGTTTAAAGTTGGCTGGTTTTGAGTAACACTCGCAGCTTAAATTAGGCTATCGACGACGATGGCCCAGCTTACTATTGTAGAAGGCCAGATAAGAATCACCCAGGCTCCGACACAGAAAATGGTCAATCGAAGTCACAGGCGCATACTGCCGCTCAGTTTCTGCCCATAATGCAGCAAAATCTTGCCAAGTCAGGTCAAGGCTTATATCAAATAGGAAGTACATTACTGTAGTATTAATGGGAACTGATCCTGTTAGAGATGCTTTTTTCAGCATTTCTAACTCTCTGCCCTTGTATTTGCCGCTATGAGTCTTTCTGCCACTTGCTTGAAGCAACATGCTAAGGAAAATGCGATCGCTAAAAAATGGCTATTGCGAGGTCTTTTAGTGGCAGCAGGTGCCCACTTAGGACTGATTCCCCTAATGGCTCTAATTCCACCGGATGCAATCGATCTGCCTGAGCGGATTGCCCTGGTGGTCACTGGCCCTACCGATCCGGCTGAAACGCCTGAGGAAGTGATCGAAGAAGTGCCGCCTGAAGAGAGTGTGGAAGCGCTGACAGAAGCATTAGCCCAAGCAGAACTAGCGGCTGAAGTGCAAATTTCAGGCGGATCATCAGCGCCACCTCCATCAATTTCCTCTTTTCAACCTGAGCCTCAGCCCGCTGCCTTGGACGATCCCGAACCCGTCAACGCTGACCCCATTGAGGAGGCTGAAGTATCGGAACCCGAAGACGAAGAGCCTTCTGCTGAGCCTGAGACAGAAGATATCGTTGAATCCGATGATCCCGCTTCAGAGCTGGAGGCCGAGGACCCTGAAGAAACGAATGAATTAGAGACTAGCGAGACAGAGGCCGACGAGACAGAATCAGACGGTGCCGAGGATGATTCAGAACCGATTGAAACCGCTGCTAATAATGCCGGTGATACGGAAGATGCCGATTCTGATGCGCCTGATGTTAACACCTTGAGAGATCGATTGAGGCGGGCTCGTGCAAGAGAAGGCGCAGGTGAGACTGCTACGGGAACGAGCGAGCCATCCTCAGCGCCGACTGGAACGGGGACGGAGACTGCGCGGCGTACTGGCCCGTCAGAGGGATCGGGATCAGGTACGGCGGATAGTGATGGCGATGGCGATGGCAGCGGGTCTAGTACTGTGAGGTGTCGTCGGTGCGATCGCCCTGAATACCCTGAAGAAGCCTTACAAGCAGAGGTGGAAGGATCGCCCTCAGTCAGCCTGGAGTATGACGAAAACGGTAGGGTCGTGGGTGTAGTACTAGAACAGTCGAGTGGCAATGCAGCCCTAGATGCAGCGGCGATGAATGCTGCCCGTAACTATGAGCTAGACAGCGGTGGGCGTAGCGGGTCGGTGTCAGTGGAAATCGATTTTGGCATTGAGGGATCAGAGCGATCTCGCCGTGCCCGCCAGAGAGGTGAGCGAGAATCTGTAACGGTACCCGAAAGAGAAGTTGTCAGAGATCCTGAGCGCGAGCAAAGCTCTCCCGCCCCAGAAGCTGCAACTAATCCGCCCCCTGCAAACAACCCACCCGCCAATCGCCCTGAAGACACCCCTATCACACCCGCTGCCCCAGAAACAGCCTCTCCCACACCTGCAAACACTCCAGAGCCCAGTCCTTCTATCTCAGAGCCTACACCTGCACCTTCTGCACCAGAGCCTGCACCGCAACCTGCACCTTCTGCACCAGAGCCTGCGCCACAACCTGCACCGCAACCTGTGCCACAACAACCTGCCCCCTCCGCCCCGGTTCCCGATATCAGTCCGCCAGGATAGTTTAGCAGGGGCTATTTGGCCCTAAAGTAGCGAAGCTGCGAAATGGGGCAATTTAGTTCATTTGTACCTTGTTAGCGCAATACTTCAGCCCTGATATGCTTAGCGACAGTTAAGCATGGAGGAACCTGGGATTATTTGCATAACCCCCCGGAAAGGCATATTCCAGATTGAGACTTTTAAGTCTCAATCTGACTAAGCTCAAGATGGTTTCGGTTAAAACCCACTAACTTCAATACTTTTAGCCAATAACTTATCGTCCTCTAAGCTAATCTAAATCTCAATATGAGTCTCATGATCGCTCAGTAGGCAGGGCTGAACTTGGCCTAAAACAGATCCCGACACTAGAGCTCAAACGGCGAAAAATCGTGAGTCTCACGGTCTAGCTATCACTGGTTGGGAAACGGCTGCAAGCCAGCCTCAGCAGTGTATTTAGCTCATGAAGATATGTTGAGTAGTTGCCTGATCGAGCAGCTAACCTGCCCCGTGGACTAGCCTATTTTGCTGTCTCAGGGGTGTCTCAAATATATCTTCCAGTCTCCGGATCGATGCCCAGTTCTTCGCATTCGCGGTTTGGGTCTAGGGTGATGCTGTCGGGGAGGGTGGTGCGGCAGAGCTTTGCCGATGTGAGTTGTTCGTCGGTTAAGTTTTGAGCCTCTTGCAGATTGGTGTTCAGCAGTTTAGCCTCTTGCCGGTTGGCGCCCTTCAGTTCAGCCCCTTGGAGCTGGGCTTCCTCCAGGTTAGCCCCTTCCAGATAGGCGCACCACAGTTCTAGCTTCTTTGAACAAGGTTTATGTGGCTGCCCGCTACAGGGCGGTAGGCGCTAGGCAGTAGCGATCGCGCCCCTGCTGCTTGGCGGTGTAGAGAGCAGCATCGGCCTGGTCGATCAAGATTTGAGCTTTCTGCCCCGCCGTTGGAATGACGCTGGCAATGCCCAGACTGAGGGTAATGCGCTGGCCCAAGGGCGAGGCCCCGTGGTACAGCCCCAGCTTTGCAAGGGCCTGCTGAATGGCGCAGGCGATCGCCTCGGCCCCAGCGCGACCGGTGTCGGGCAGCACCAGGGCAAACTCTTCGCCGCCGTAGCGGGCCACTAGGTCGGCGGGGCGCTGGGCCACCTGATCTAGAGCCTGGGCCACCTGCTGCAAACACACATCCCCGGCAGGGTGGCCGTAGGTGTCGTTGTAGGGTTTGAAGTAGTCGATGTCGCACAAAATCAGGCTCAGGGGAGCCTGAACCCGCAGCAGGCGGCTCCACTCCTGCTGAAGGTGAGTATCAAAGCTGCGGCGGTTGGCCAGCTGGGTGAGGCCGTCGTGGGTGGCCAGGTGTTCGAGCTGGCGGTTCACGGTCTGAATGTGCTGGTACAGCTGCGACTGCTGAATTG
Source organism: Leptolyngbya sp. BC1307 (assembly GCF_002286735.1). GTDB lineage: Bacteria > Cyanobacteriota > Cyanobacteriia > Phormidesmidales > Phormidesmidaceae > Phormidesmis. The sequence goes on along the minus strand of NZ_NRTA01000020.1, from coordinate 31,820 downwards.
CGATCGCCAGCTGGATGGCTAGTCGCTTGAGCACGTCAAGCTCAGAGGCTTCCCAGGGGTGGGGGCTCTGGCCGTGGTAGGCCAGCAGCATACCCCACAGGCTATTGCCCTGCACAATGGGCACAATCACCTTGGCCTGAGCCTGGGTGAGGCGATCCACAGGGCAGGCAATTGTCTCTTCTGTCTGGATGTCGGCATAGGCTCTGACCTCGCCCCGTTGATAACTCGCCAGGCGGCTTTCGTCGACGGTGGTTTGGATTCTTTGACCCAGCAAGGAGGGCAGCCCCGCCGTGACCGCCTCGGCAATCACCGTGCCGCTACCATCGACCTCGAACCGATAGATCATCACCCGGTCAGTGCGTAAAAACTGCTGCACCTCGGTGACGGTGGTGGTGAGAATTGCCTCTAGGTCGAGGGTCTGGCGAATGCGCTGGGCAATCTCGCTGAGCAGACGCTCCTGCTCGGCCCGCCGCCGCAGGGCCGCCACCTCCGAGCGCCTGAGTTCGGTAATATCCGTGAACGATAGCACCACCGCGTAGGGCAGGGGGGCATTTGGGTGCTGCAAGGGGCGAGTGTTGCAAGAAATCCAGGTGGTGCCTTGGGGTTCGACTAGGCCCAGCACCCGATTGTTGACCGGCTGCCCGGTGCGCAGGGTGATCCAGGCCGGGTGGTCGTCGTCAGGGCAGGGAGAACCATCGTCTTGAATGAAGGTTAGGGCCATATCAGCCAGCGATCGCCCCACGATCTGCCCGCTTTGCAGGCCCACGATCTTGGCGGCGCTGGCATTGCAGGTGACCAAGGTGCCATCGGCCTGCACCACGGCTACCCCCTCAGACAGAGCTGCCACCACCGAACGATAGCGCTCTTCGCTGTCTTGCAGGTCTTGCAGCAGGGTCGTTTTAGCCTCAAATTCTTTAGCCAGGTGCAGGCTGGCCGCCAGGAAACCAGCCATTAACTGTAGGGTTTGCCGGTCAGCCCCCGTAAAGGCGTGGGGCTGGAGTGAGAAGACTCTAATTACACCGACCCGTTCTGCCTGGTATGTCAGAGGTACTACTACCACCGATCGCAGGCCGAGGGCCTGAACAATAGGAAGATTGCCATACCCATCGCTATCCACATCTGCACAGTACAGCGCTCGACCCTCGGTAAGGCACTGCCCGCCCAGACTGTTGGTCAAGGGCAATCGCCAGCCCAAATGGGCTTGGGCGATACCGCTGCCGGCCTGGCACACAAGCTCGGTGCCTTCTAATAGCTCAACGGCGGCCCCATCGGCTTGGGTCAACGACAGAGCGCTCTCCGCGATCACCGTCATCACCTGCTCTAGGCGAGGATTGACCAGGGCGACCTTTTGCTGGGTATCCACCACCTCAGATAGGCGTTCTAATTCTTGTTGCAGAGCAATCTCGGCCTGCCTACGCTCAGCTTCGAGCTGGGCGCGTTCGCTGATGTCTTTCATAAAGCAGTAGTGGCCGTGGCTCTGCTGCTGGTCGTCGTAGGCCACTACCATGAACAACTGCTTGTGGAAAATTGAGCCATCTTTACGGACTCCCCGAGCTTCGACATTTACCTTGCCCTCGGCCAGCATCTGCTCGTAGGCCAGGGTGACTCGTTCTAGATCGTCAGGGTGAACGGTCATTTGCCAGTTTTGGCCCACCAGTTCGTCTGGGGTGTAGCCCACCATGGCCGCGTAGGCCTGGTTGACGCTGAGGTAGCGCCCGGTGTGGTCTAACCGAGAAATACCTTCGACGGCGTGGGCTAAAGCGGTGCTCATTTCCCGCAGCTCGCGCTCGGCCTGTACGCGATCGGTAACATCTTGGGCGATGCCAAACAGGCGAACGATATTGCCCTGGGCACTGCGTTCGGCCTGGCCCCGGTCTTCGAGGTAGCGAATTACCCCGTCGCTGCGGGTACATTTTAGCCCGATGCTGTAAGGCTCGCCAGTAGTCAGGGTGCGCTCCACCGCCTGGCGCAGTCGGTCGCCATCCTCGGGATGGTAGAGCTGCAGCAGCTCGTCAAAGCTGGGTTCGCCTAGGGCGGGGTCGCGCCCCAAAATGCGAAATTTTTCGGCGGACCAGGTCACTTTTTGGGTGGCGACCTCGTACTCCCAGCTGCCAATGTGGCCGATCTTCTGGGCCTCTAGCAGCATGGTCTGGCTCTTGTGCAGGGCAAGCTCTGACTGCTTGCGCTCGTTGATATCCTGAATTTGAGCCACAAAATAGAGCGGCACCTGTCTCTCGTCAGTCACAATCGACACGCTGAGCATGACCCAAATCCAGTGGCCCTGCTGGTGGCGATAGCGTTTTTCGAGGTGGTAGTGGCGAATGTCTTGACTGAGCAGCTGCCTCACCAGGTCTAGATCGGTATCTAGGTCATCGGGGTGGGTGATGGCCTGAAATGTGGTGGCGAGCAGTTCGGCTTCGCCATAGCCCGTGATTTCACACAGCGAGCGATTCACCTCTAGCCAGTGGCCCTCTAGGCTGACTAGAGCCATGCCAATGCCGGCATAGTCAAAGGCGCTGCGAAAGCGCAGGTTGCTCAGGTGTAGGGCCTGGTTGCTGGCCTCTAGCTCGGCGTTGCGATAGGCCAGTTCGGCGGTGCGATCGGTCACCTTGGCTTCTAAAGACTGGTTGAGCTGTCGCAGGGCAAGCTCGGTGCGTTTGCGATCGCTAATGTTGTAGGCCGTTGATCGGCTGCTTACGTAGTTGCCCTGCTCGTCGTACTCGGCGATCTCGCTGATCAAAATCCACTGGGTAGTGCCATCGGCCCGCACCAGCTCAAACTCCAGATCGTCGATGCGACCCTGCCGTTTGAACTGGGGGAAGCTGGCGGCAAAGGTGGCTTGACCAGCGGGGGTAATCACATCCGAGAAGCGCAGCTGGCCCACCACCGCCTCGCGGCTGTAGCCCAGCCACCCCAGCTCGGTGTCGTTGATTTCAATAATTATCCCGTCGGCATCCAGGGAGTGATAGCCGCAGGGAGCCCCGTGGTAGAGGTTGTCGATGGCCACCCGCTGGGCGGCGGTGGTGGCCACCAGCTGGCGGGCCGACAGGCGCATCTCCAGTTCATCCATCACCACGGCGGCCAGATCGACCAGGGTTTGGGCTTCGTCAGCGGTGAGCTGGCGGGGCTGGCGATCAATAATGCACAGGGTGCCGAGGTTATAGCCATCCTGGGTGGTGAGGGGGGCGGCGGCGTAAAACCTGAGGCCAAACTCGCCCCGCACCAGGGAATTCGTCAGCGTGCGCGGGTCTTGCAGGGCGTCGGCAATGGCGTAGACCTCGCCCTGCAAAATTGCCGAGGCGCACAGCCCTGGCTCTCGATCAATCTGTTCTACGGCCAACCCGTGGCGCGACTTAAACCATATGCGATCGCTATCAACCACCGTAACCAACGCAATCGGCACCTGAAACAAGCGGGCGGCGATCGCTGTAATGCGGTCAAAGGCCCCATCCGGCGGCGTATCTAAAATGTGGTATCGCTGCACCGCCGCCAGCCTTTCAGCGTCGTCGGGTGAGTCATTCATTCTGGGCCTGCATGACGACTTGTTTGCAAATGTGTGCGTTTGCACTGTTTCTTTATAGTTCCCTTACAAACTAGGGGGCGATCAATGCTACCTACAGCTTCACAGGCTGTAATTTTACGGGCTGCGGTTAACGGGCACGGGGAAAACAGCGTGGGGACATTCCCTGCCCGAACTTCAAACCCACGTATGTGGCCCGATCATCCTCTCAGGGGCGGATGATCGTGTAGGTGCGCGAGGCCAGCCAGGGCCAGAAATCTTGGCCGGACAGGGGCCGGGCAATGTGGTACCCCTGGGCCAGGTCGCAGCCAATATGATTCAGGTAGTCGAGGATCTCGGCGTCTTCAACCCCTTCGGCGGTGCAGCGCAAACCTAGGCTGTGGCCCAGATCAACGATAAATTTGACCACCGTGCGCGACTCGGGGGATGTCATGGCCGTCATCACAAAGGACTTGTCGACCTTAATTTCGGAAAAGGGCAGCCGCACCAGCTGTAGCATCGACGAAAACCCGGTGCCAAAGTCGTCGATCGACAGGTGAAAGCCAATCATCCGCAGCCGGGTGAGCAGATCGAGGGAGGCCACGGGGTCATCCATGGCGCTGGTTTCGGTGAGTTCAAAGATCAGCCGGGTGGGGTCAACGCGGTGGGCCTCGCAGCGCTCGCGCACGCGCTCAAACAGGGCACTGTTAGTCAGGGTGCGGGCCGAAATATTCACCGACAGCATCAGGCGATCGCGGGTGGTGGGCGACAGCTGAGTGGCCCCGACGCAAAGCGACCCAAACCAGGCCAGCGCCTGATCGATCACCTGGTCGGTGATGGGATCGATCAGATCGCAGCTCTCCGCCAGGGGAATAAACCGCCCCGGCGGCAGCAGGCCGTAGCTGGGGTGAGCCCACCGCACCAGAGCCTCAACCCCGGCCAGTTCGCCCGTGGTGCAGAGCACCTTGGGCTGGTAGGCCAACACAAACTCCTGGCGATCAAGGGCCCGGTGCAGGTCGGTCAGGGTAATCTCGGGTGGCTCAGATGGGGCGATCGCAACGGTCGGCGGCGGCGGCGCAGTGCTAATCTGGCCGAGCAGCATCTCTCGCAGCTGGGGGGGCGAGAAGGGTTTGGCCAGCACCCCGGCAATGTCGAGGCCGTGTTCGGCAGCCGAGCGCCCGGCGGCGTCGAGCACCCGGCTGCCCACACCGCTGGTGATGATAATTTTGGCCCGGCACGACAGCTTGGCCAGCCGGGCCATCACCTCCATGCCGTCCATGGTGGGCATTACCAGGTCGAGGGCAATGTGGGTGGGTTGCCAGTCGTGGAGCAGAGCAAAAAATCGGTCGGGGTCGGGGGTAAAGTACACCTCCAAACCGGCAAATTCAGCAATCCGCTGAATGGTTTCCCCGGTCATGGGGTCGTCATCCAAAATCAACAGTCGGCGATCGCCCATCCCTTTACCGCTCTCTCCACGCGACTGTGGTGTATAGATCTGTCACTGCCCCATCCTCTATCCGCGCCCTGCTTAAGCCTGCTTATTAGCGCTTTCATCCAGCACATCGCGAACTTTTTGGGCCAGATCGGCGCGCCGATAGGGCTTGCTCAGCAGCTTGATGCCGGGGTCGAGCCGCCCGTGGTGCACGATTACCTGCTCTGAATAGCCCGAGGTGTAGAGAATTTTGAGATCGGGTCGCAGTCGCCGGGCGGCATCGCCCAGCTCTCGGCCACTCATGCCGCCGGGCATAACCACATCGGTAAACAGCAGGTCGATCTCGGGCTGCTGCCGGATTATTTCTAAAGCCGCCGGGCCGCTGCTGGCCACCGTCACTCGATAGCCCAACTGTTCTAACTGATTTTGCACATAGTGACGCACTAGGTCGTCATCTTCGACCAAAAGTATCTTTTCTTCACCACCTGCCGGCGCTGTCATAGCCACCATCTCAGCAAGGTCTCCTTGGCTCCCCCGATATCTAGGTACATACAGCCTGATGGTGGTGCCATGTCCCAATTCCGAATAAATCGTAATGTGCCCGTTCGACTGCTTGGCAAAGCCGTACACCATACTAAGCCCAAGCCCAGTGCCCTTGCCCCTTTCTTTAGTGGTAAAAAAGGGCTCAAACACACGGGGTAGATTCTCTACGGCAATGCCTATGCCGCTGTCTGAGACAGTGATCAGCACGTACTGGCCCGCCTGGGCCTCGACATGCTGAGCGGCGTAGTCTGGATCGAGGTAGACATTGCTGGTCTCGATCATCAGATTGCCGCCTTGGGCCATGGCATCGCGGGCATTGAGGCAGAGGTTGAGCAGGGCGCTCTCCAGCTGGGCGGCATCTACTAGAGCGGGCCACAGATCGTCTGCGGGCAGTCTTACCACTTCGATGTGCTCGCCTAGGGTGCGGCACAGCAGGTTGGTCATGGTGATAATCAGCTGGTTGACCTCAACGGGCTTGGGGTCGAGGGCCTGGCGACGGGCAAAGGCCAGCAGCCGCTGGGTGAGCTCGGCCCCACGCTGGGCAGCGCTGCTGATCATCTCGGCCAGGGGGCGCAGGGTCGAGTCGGGGGCGAGGGTTTCGGCCAGCAGATCGGCATTGCCCACGACCACGGTGAGCAGGTTGTTAAAGTCGTGGGCAATGCCGCCGGTCAGCTGACCCAGCGACTCTAAACGCTGGGCCTGGCGCAGCTGATCTTCGAGGGCAATGCGATCGCTAATCACCCGAAAGTACACCGCCAGACCGTCGGTGGAGGAGTAGGCATTGATGTCGAACCACTCGTGCAGCGGCGCGTAGTACAGCTCAAAGTGTCGAGACTGATTTTTGTCCACCGCCGCGTGATACTCAGCATAGAGCTGAGACTGTCGCGCCTCAGGAAACGCTTCCCACACCACCTGGCCAATTAGCTCTCCCGGCGGCCGCTGGAGCACGCGCTCGGCCTCGCTATTGAGGTAGGTGAAGCGCCACTGGTCATCGAGCAGGTAGAAGGCGTCGGTCATGCTTTCGAGGGTAGTGCGCAGCCGGGTGGCAAACCGCGCTAGGGCCGACTCGGCCTGCTTCTGGGCCGAGATGTCTTGCAACGCCCCAATCACTCGCACAATGTTGCCCTCGGCGTTGCGCTCGGCTTCGCCTATGGCCCTGGCCCAAAACCGTCGCCCGGTGGCGGTGTATAGCTCGACATCCAGATCAAAGGGGGTACCCCCCTGGGCGCAGGTGGCAATGGCGGCGCTCAACCGCTGTCGGTGCTCTGGAGGGTAGAGATTGAGGGCGTTTTCTAGGGAGGGGGCATCGTCGCTCGCCCACTCTAAAATGTGAAAGATTTCCTCTGACCAGTACACCTGGTTGCGGTCAATATCGGCGGCCCAGCCCCCCAGCCGCCCCAGCCGCCCGCCGATGCGGGCCAGGGCGCGGCTCTTTTGCAGCTGCTCGTTAATCCGCTGCAGCTCGCGGGTGCGCAGCAGCAGGGCAGCTCCAGTCGCCTGCTCGCGGGCCAGACCGGCGGCGATCGCCTGCTCTGCCTGCACCCGCTCGGTGACATCGAGCACCAGCGAAAAAATTGAGATCAAGTTGCCGTCGTCGTCGAGCCGCGCCGAGTTGTACCACTCGCAGTGCACCACCGCGCCGCTGCGGGTTAGGTTGCGGTTGCGGCTGACGTTACGCCGGGCTTCGCCGTTGAGCAGCTGGGCCATCACCGGCTCGACGATGGGGGCGTCGTCGGGGTAGACAAAGGGCCAGTCGCCGGGGTGCTGCCCCCGCATCTCGGCTTCGCTCCAGCCAAACAGGGCGGCGGCCTGGGGAGACCAGTGGCTGACCCGAAAGGCCCCGTCCCACTCCACCACCGCCAGGGGGGAGTTGTCGATGTGAAAGCTGAGGGTGTCGTGGGCGTAGCGCAGCTCTTGCTGCTGGGCCTGCTGCTGGGCCTGGGCCAGCTTGTCGGCGGTGAGGTCTTGCAGGGTGCCCACCAGCATGGGGGGAAAGGCGCTGTCGCCGGCAAAGCTCTGGCCCTGGAGCCACACCTGGCGCACCTCGCCGTCGGGGCGCACCAGCCGGTGCTCTAGGTCGAGGGGCTGGCCCTGCACCGCCTGGATCAGGGCGGCGATGACCGCGTCGCGATCTCCGGGGTGCACCAGCGCCACAAAGGCCTCCAAAGTTTCGTCAAAGCTGTCGGCGGTCAGGCCGGTCAGCTGGTAGATGCCCTCGGTCCACAGCAGGCGGTTCTCGTCGATGTAGAGCTGCCAGGTGTTTATCTGGCTAAACCGCTGGGCCACGGACAGGCGCAGGGCGGTGAGGCGATGGTGAATGCGCTCAAACCGGAGCTCTAGCTGGGCCATGACCTGCTGGGCCAGGGCCTCTAGCAGGCGCATTTGTTCGGCGGTGAGGGTGCTGGGCACCCGGTCAAACACCGCCAGGGTGCCCAGGGGCACCCCCAGGGACGACCTGAGCGGCAGCCCTGCGTAGAAGCGCAGGTGGGGCGGGCCGACCACGAAGGGGTTGTCGGCAAAGCGGGCATCTTGGTGGGTGTCGGCCACCACCAGGGGGGCATCGCTATCGACCACGTGGGTGCAAAAGGAGATGTCGCGGGGGCTTTCAAACCGCTCTAGGCCCACGGCGGCCTTAGACCACTGGCGGTGCTCGTCGATCAGGTTGACCACAGCTATGGGCACCTGGCACAGGTGGGCCGCCAGCCGTACCAGGTTGTCGTAGGCCGCCTCGGCGGGGGTGTCGAGCAGGTAGTGCGATCGCAGCACCTGCAGCCGTAGCTGCTCTGAAATGGGTCGGGGAGAGGTGGGTCGGGTCATGGGCGGTGCGGTGCGGCCAGCGCATCGCGAATTTTTTGCGAGAGTTCGGCTCTGCTGTAGGGCTTGCTCAAGAGCTGCACCCCAGGGTCTAATCGGCCATGATGGACGATGGCATCTTCGGTATAACCCGAAGTGTAAAGCACATTTAAACCTGGTCTGAACCGCCGGGCCAGGTAGGCTAGCTCGCGCCCGCTCATGCCGCCGGGCATGACCACATCGGTAAATAGCAGGTCAATGTCGTCTCGCTGACGCAGCAGGATCAGGGCGGTGGGGCCGTTGGTGGCCACCAGCACCCGGTAGCCCAGATTTACCAGCTGATCGTGGGCGTAGCGGCGCACCAGTTCGTCGTCTTCGACCAGTAAAATTAGCTCTGAGCCACCCACTACGGATCTATCTACCTGACGGGGCTGAGGCTCGGTGTCGCCCCAAAAGCGGGGTAGATACATTTTAATGGTGGTGCCCTGACCCAGCTCAGAATAGAGCTTAATGTGGCCCCCCGACTGCTTGACAAAGCCGTAAACCATGCTCAACCCCAGGCCAGTACCCTTGCCGGTTTCTTTAGTCGTAAAAAAGGGCTCAAACACCCGCTCTAGATTTTCGGGGGCAATGCCTAGGCCCGTGTCTGACACCGCCACCATGACGTACTGCCCCGGCACCACCTCTACATGCTGGTCGGCGTAGTCTTGGCTGAGGCGGGTATTGGCGGTTTCAATCGTCAGTCGGCCGCCCTGAACCATGGCATCGCGGGCGTTGAGGCAGAGATTGAGCAGGGCGCTTTCGATCTGGGCAGGGTCAACCAGGGCGGGCCACAGCCCGGCTCCGCGCACGATCTCAATCTCAATATGCTCTCCCAGGGTGCGGCGCAGCAGCCCATCCATGGTGGCAATCAGCTGGTTGACCTCTACAGCCTCGGGGTCGAGGGCCTGGCGACGGGCAAAGGCCAGCAGCCGCTGGGTGAGGTCGGCCCCCCGCTGGGCGGCGCTGCCAATCATCTCCGCTAGGGGCTGGAGTTTGGGGTCGGATTTGAGCATTTCGCTGAGCAACTCGGCGTTGCCCAAAATCACGGTCAGCAGATTGTTAAAGTCGTGGGCAATGCCGCCGGTGAGCTGGCCCACCGACTCTAGCCGCTGGGACTGTTGCAGCTGCTCTTCTAGGACAATGCGATCGCTCACGTCTTGAAAATACACGGCCAGGCCCTCGCTGGAGGGGTAGGCCCGCACGTCAAACCAGCTGTTGAGGGTCGGATAAAATTCTCGAAATTCGACCGATCGCCCCTCGTTAATGGCCTGTCTATACTGCTGCTCAAAAACGGTGCCCACCGCCTCTGGAAACTCATCCCACAGACAGTTACCCAGCAGATCGGCCCGCTGGCGATGCAAAAGCCGCTCGGCCTGGCGGTTGAGAAAGGTGAAGCGCCACTCGTGATCGAGGGTAAAAAAGGCGTCGGTGATGCTCTCTAGAGTGGTGTTAAAGCGATCAGCAGTCTGGCGAGCTTCATGGGCAAGCTGCTTTTGCTCGTGAATTTCGATCGCGGTGCCGTACCACTTGACCGTGGTGCCGTCCTTATCCTGAATGGGGACGGCCTGCACCAAGTGCCAGCGGTAGTCGCCGTCGTAGCGCCGCAGACGAAACTCAAACCGATAGGGGCTAGCGGTTTGCACCGCAGCAGCCCACACCGTCAGGCAAGGGTCAAAATCGTCGGGGTGTAGCAGGGTCATCCAGATCTGGCTGGGGTGGGGTTCGGGTTCATAGATGCCGGTGTAGACCCGCAGAGCGTGGCTGGCATAGTCAACAACGCCGTCAGGGTCGGCGGTCCACACGATCAGGGGCATGGCGTCAGCCAGCTGGCGAAACCGCTGCTCGCTGCGCTCTAAGGATGCTTCGGCCTGCTTTTGGGCCGTGATGTCTTGGAAGGCCCCCTGCACTGCCACAATTACCCCCTGGTCGTTGCGCACGGCCTGACCAATGGTGCGCACCCACACTCGGCGCTGGCGGGCGGTGATAATTTGCAGCTCTTCGTGGAAGGGCCGGCCAATTTCGGCACAGGCGGTAAAGACGGTGTCAATGCGATCGCGGTATTCGGGCGAATAGAACTCAATGCCTTGGGCTACGGTAGGGGAAAACCCCGGCTCGACCTCGTGGATGCGGCACACCTCCTCAGACCAGATACAGATGCCCTCGGGCAAAGGCACCAGCCAGCCCCCCAGATGGCCAATTTCGCTGGCAATTTGCAGCAGGATCTGCTGCGACCTGAGGGTTTCGTAGGTGTCGCTAAGCGCCCGCTGGGAGGCGTTTACCTGCTTGATGTACCGCAAAATGACCAGGGTAAGGCCGCCGGTCGTGGCGATCGCCACAGCCGCCAGCAGCCGATTGGCAATCACATAGGCGATGGCAAAATTGGCGGGAGCTGGCGGTGACACAAAAAAGCCCGCCGCCGTTAGCCCCAGACTGGCGACGGCAACCATCACCACCCAGCGATCGCTGCGAGAGAAGCCCGCTACCGCCACAAACAGCGGGTACAGGCTAGCGTGGCCAAATCCCAGGAACGTCCAGGTATCAGTGACAAACACCACCGCCAGCCCGGCGATGGCGAACCCTTTGGCCAGGCGAGGGGAGGGAATGGGAACTGGGCAGGTCATAACGGTACGGCGAGAAAATATCCCATGGTTAACCTCTGGCGAGAGCTTGACGGATTTTATGGGTCAGCTCGGCCCGCTGGCAGGGTTCGTGCAGCAATTGTATCCCGGCCCCCGGCCCTCTCCTGATGGGTCAAGACGTTATCGGCATAGCCGGAGGTGTTACAGCACCGGCTGCTGGGGCAGCAGCCGGTGTAAGCTCCCATAGCCGCATGTCCCCATAGGAGCGGGAACTAACCCTCTTCCCCTTAGTGGTGCAGACCTACATTATGATTCGCATGCACCTCAGCAGTCGGGCTAATGGCCGTGAAGGGATGCTCGACTTTGAGCCAGACGACCCTGCTTATGCCCTACCTACCCAATCCAACAACGCCCCTCTACTCCCAATCTAGAAAGGGATTGAAAACCGAGACGACTCCGATTCTGTTAAGCGAGTATGCCTTCTAGTAGACTCGTCATATGTTTTGGGTGGTCTGATGGAAATTAAATCACAATGATGTATCATCCTTTAATTTCAGAGGAGCTGTATAGATGAAATCAGCGACGAATCATGCCAACTCCCAGTCCATCGATATGAATGCCTTGATTTTGCCCCTGAGATCGCTGTATGGACTCACGCAAGAGCAGTTTGCTGCCAAATTAGGCGTGACCGTTGTCACGGTCAACCGCTGGGAGAATTATCGCGCGAAACCAATGCCGCTCGCCCTGCGGCAATTGCGAACCTTGCTGCTCGAACTGAGCCAGTCTCAGGCTACGGCAGACCAGGAGATCGCTCAGCGTCTGTTAGCGCAGTATTTCCCAAAAGACCGTTGAATTCACCCTGCCGAGCCGATCACCACCCATAATTCATGATTTCCCCCTCCGAAGAAAATTCATCTGACGTGCGCTCTGCGAGTAACTCACAAGAAGTCGCGGCTGAAACCATGAATTTGGAGCAATCATCCAAAACCGACGCTCCCTTTCCGGTGGTCGGCATTGCCGCTTCCGCCGGAGGGTTAGAGGCATTTACGGAACTGCTGCGTCACCTGCCCACCGATACGGGCATGGCATTTGTGCTGATTCAGCATTTATCGCCTGACCACGAAAGCTTGCTGTCTGAAATTTTGGGCAGAGTCACCGCCATGCCTGTGCAGCAGGTGACAGACCGGATGACAGTTGAGCCAAACGAGATCTACGTGATTCCGCCCAACAGCCAGATGACGCTGGAGGACGGACTGCTACATCTAGGGCCGCGACAGAAAACTAATGGGAAATATCATCCGGGAGATGCGTTTTTTGAGTCGTTAGCCCTTGATCGCGGCACTAAAGCGATCGCCATTGTGCTATCTGGTGCAGATGGCGATGGTTCTCAGGGGTTGAAAGCGGTCAAAGTGGCTGGCGGTATAACCTTTGCTCAAAGTGAGGCGACAGCCACCTTTGACAGTATGCCGAATACGGCTGTGGCGACGGGCAACGTGGATTTTGTGCTGCCGCCGGAACAAATTGCCGAATCACTGGCCAAACTGAGCCGCAGTCCCTTTTTGGTTGCCGTAGAGCCAATCCAAGTGGTGAAGGAGGTGCCGCCCGAGCCGGGTGATGCGTTGGCGAGAATCTTTGCGCTCTTGCGGAAAACGACTGGCGTTGATTTCACGCTCTACAAACCGAATACTTTAAATCGCCGGATGCAGCGCCGGATGGTGTTGTATCAAATCGAAAGCCTGGAAGACTACGCTGAATATCTGCAAGCGCATCCGGCGGAAGTGCAGGCATTGTATGAGGAAGTTTTAATCCACGTCACCAGTTTCTTCCGTGACCCGGAAGTTTTTGAACAGTTAAAAACACAGGTTTTTCCCACGATTAGCCAAAACAAATCGGCAGAAACCCCAATTCGGATTTGGGTCACGGGTTGTTCCACCGGGGAAGAAGTCTACTCGATCGCCATTTGCCTGCTAGAGTTTTTCGATGATCAGGCGACCGTGCCGCCGATTCAGATTTTTGCCACCGACATTAGCGAAACGGCCATTAGCAAAGCCAGATCCGGCTTCTATTTAGACAGCGAGATGAAAGGGGTTTCACCGGAGCGTCAACGCCGCTTCTTTGTGTCCTTGCCTAGCGGCGGGTATCAAATCAGCAGCGCTGTCCGCGGACTGTGCGTGTTTGCCCGTCATAACTTAGCGGGCGACCCCCCCTTCACTAATCTTGATTTAATTAGCTGTCGCAACGTGCTGATTTATCTATCAGACCCGCTGCAAGAACGCCTGATGTCGCTGTTTCATTACAGCCTCAACTTAACCGGCCTGCTGCTGCTGGGCACGTCTGAAACCGTCAAAACTGCCTCAGATTTGTTTGCGACTCTGGATGAAGCCTGCAAGCTCTATGCCCGAAAATTGACCTTAACTCGTCCCTTATTTTCGTTTCAGACTACTCAATCCGCCTCCAGCGCTAACAGTCCGCAACGCATCTCTGAAAGCTTCGTTAGTCCGGTTGATCTAGTCCAAGAAGTGAGCCAACTGATCTTCAACCGCTACGCGCCGCTATCCGTCGTGGTGGATGACCAGATGCAGATTTTACAAATGCGCGGCGATCTCGACCCGTACCTGAAATTGATACCGGGAACCACCGAGCTAAACCTGCTGCTGATGGTGCGGGAAAGCTTGTCGCTCACCCTTCGCACTGCCCTGTATCAGGCCCAGGCCGAAAACGCGGTCGTGCGCCAAGAACAGATTCAGCTAGAAGCGGGGGAGCAACCGCACTGGCTCAATCTAGAAGTGATGCCGTTCCGTCCAACCACGACGCGCACGCGCTATTTTTTGGTCGTGTTGGAAACCATCTCACCCCCTGCCGCTGCCCTCAACCCCGCTCCGATTGCGAGCCAAGAGCCAGCCGATCTAGAGCGGGAAATTATGCAGTTGCGGCAGGCGCTGGCCGCCGCTACCCAACGAGAACTCTCGGCACAAGCTCACCTGCAAGCGGTGGTTCAGGAGCAAAACCAACTGAACCAAAGCCTGCAGGTGGCAAACGAAAGAATTCTGTCGAGCAATGAGAAACTGCAAAGCACCAACGAAGAACTGCAAACGGCAAAGGAAGAGATTCAAGCCACCAATGAAGAACTCTCGACTACCAACGACGAACTTCGCAGCCGCAACCTGCAACAAAACCGTGACAACAGCGACCTGAACAACTTTGTTGCCAGCATCAGTGTGCCGATTGTCATGCTGACCAACGACTTAAGGATTCGCCGCTTTACCCCCACCGCCCAGCGACTATTCAATTTCATTCCGACCGATGTCGGGCGACCGTTTAGCGACCTCCACGCCAACTTCGATGTTTCCCAGCTAGAACCGATGATTTTGGAGGTGCTGGAAACCCTCAACACCCAGGAACAGGAGATTCAAACCAAAACAGGTCACTGGTACAGCCTCCGCATTCGTCCCTATCGCACCACCGAAAACCAAATCGACGGCGTGACGCTGGTGTTTGTCGATATTGACGCGCTCAAACGCCATGCTGCCACCCTAGAAGCCGCCCGCAACTACGCCGAAGCGATCGTCGAAACCGTGCAAACCCCGCTGGTGGTGCTTGATGCCGATCTGCAAGTCAACACCGCCAATCGAGCCTTCTACAAAACGTTTCAGGTATCCGCTCCAGCCACCGAGCAGGTCTCTTTGTTTGAACTCGGCAACGGGCAGTGGAATATCTCCCCACTGCGATCGGTGCTCGAAGCAATTCTGACGAATGATCATCCGGTGCAAAATTTTGAGGTGGATCATGATTTCGAGCAAATTGGGCAAAAAACACTGCTGCTGAATGCTTGCAGGCTGCAACGAGAAGACAACGCCGACATGATTTTGCTGTTGATCGAAGACATTACTGAGCGCAGGCAAAATGAAGCGGAGCTAAAAGCCGCTGACCGCCGTAAGGACGACTTCTTAGCTGCTTTAGGTCATGAACTGCGCAATCCGCTCGACGCGCTTAGCAACAGCATTACGCTGATGCAAACCCTGAAAGCAGCAGATTTTACGGAGACAGCCTCTCGCGATTCATCGCATGAGCAGCTTCACCAACGCGCCGGGCAGCTTTACACCGTCGCCAGTCGCCAGATCACCCAGCTCACTCGCCTGGTAGATGACTTGCTTGATGTTTCGCGAGTTGCCTACCAGAAGATTCAGCTACACCGGCAGCAAATGGATCTGACGCAGCTGCTCAGAGATCTGGTTACAGATGCTGAGAGCGCTGTATCAGAGAAAAGGCTTACGCTCAATGCTGTGCTGCCTGAGGCCGTTGTCTGGGTTAATGGAGACACGGCTCGCCTGATGCAGGCTTTCACCAATGTCTTACAAAATGCGATTAAGTTCTCTGATCTCGATGGACATATTGAGATCTCTACCCAAGTGGAGTCAGAGCATGTCATCACCCGAATGACTGATACGGGCATTGGCATGGAAGTAGAAGCGCTCACTCGCATTTTCACAGCGTTTAGCCAGGAAGATCGCAGTTTGGCGCGCAGCGGTGGATTGGGCTTGGGACTACCCTTAGCGAAGGGCATTATCGAGCTTCATGAGGGGCAAATTTGGGCAGAGAGTGCAGGGATAGGGCAAGGCACTGCTGTCATGATCAGGCTACCCCAGTTGATAGGAGCCACCGAGGTTTTGCCTCCTCCGTCAGATGCTGTTTTCGCTTCATCTGTGGCAGCAAGCGGGGCCAAACATATTTTAATCATTGAAGACAACGAGGATTCGGCCTTTCTTCTACAGCTTTTTTTAGAAGATTTGGGCTACCAGATAGACATAGCAAACGATGGCGAGCACGGCCTATCACTGGCCAGGCAGCTTCAGCCAGATGTCATCATCAGCGACATTGGCCTGACCGCTGCGATGGATGGCTATGCCGTCGCCCGCGCCATTCGCTCAGATCCGGCACTGGACGCGGTTTATTTGATTGCCAATAGCGGCTACGGCCAGCCAGAGGATAAAGCCAAAGCTAAGGCTGCCGGGTTTGATAAGCACTTCACTAAGCCTGTGAATCTCGATCAGCTCAAGAATTTGATTGAGCAGCATATGTCTCTGAATCAGAGCAATCCCTAATACAGCGTCAGTTCGGGATAAGAAAAGCCAGAAAAAAGGAGGATAGGTAAGCTGAAGTTCGCCTTTGTATAGGACACTGTTGGCGGTGCGATGTAGATAAGTCGAGTGTGACAAGGAGGCAATAGCCAAATTAAGAGTGGAGATTATCTCTCAGCAGCACCTGTCCTGCTGTCCCCACCTAACAGAGTCACCGACTCCGGTCACGCTGACATTAGTAATGATGTCAGTGGAATGCAGACCACGAACGTATCCTGACCTAGTCGCCTAAACCGGGAAGGAGCAAGGGGAAGTCCGAAAGGGTTAACGCAAGTGAACCGTTGACGAAGCAACGCCCATGTGTCAATCAGTGAAATCAGGCTGAAACACTGAGACCAAAAGGTATGTGGGTAGCCTAGCGGCTCGCCAATCCGCTAGGTGATGGGCCACAATCCCACCGGAGTATAGACGGAACCCGACCCGGATGTATCTCACACACTCGGAACTGCATAAGCCCGATGGATTCTCTGATGTAAGTCAGAGTAGGCAAAAGAGAGCGAAAAAAGTGTGGGAAAGCCCGGGAACTCGTTGATTAGCCGTTCAAGCTGCTTGAGCAGCCAGTTCTGAATACCATCGTTCAAAGGTTTCACGCCAGTCGCCATCGAGCACCTTCGTTCTGACTTGCAATAGGAGATGCGCTCCCTTCTGACTCCATCGCATCTGCTGCCTTTTGACCATGCGCTTACTGATCACCTGATTAACCGTAGACTCGACAAATCCGGTCGCAATCCTTTCTCCATTGCGATAGCGCTCGCCATAGTTTGTGATAAAGGGCTGATTGTTAGAAATATAGGTCTTGAACTCCTCCACCTTCTTAAACAGCTTGCCATGCTTAGAAGGTGTATCCTCTGTGTAGAGCGAGTCAGCCAACCAATCTATTGCTTGCAGCGCCCGAAAGACATTGCCGTGCCAGAGATACCACTTAATGCTCTCCAGAGTAAGCCCAATATCTTTATCCGGCCAGTCATCTGGGAAAGTGACGCCCTTCGCTATCTGAGTCATGACCGTAATGCGCATGGTGATGTGGAACCAATCGAGTAAATGCTCAGCCTGCGGATTGAGATAGAGCTGAAGCTCTCGTACCGTATCGCCACCATCAGAGAGAAAAGTGACCTGCTGATTCATCTGCATCCCCTGAGACTGAAGCATCTCAAACACTCGGCGCTTAGGCTTCTGGTCATAGCTGTTGACCAAACCAAAGCACTTAGACGAGCCATCGTCAGCAATACTTTTGCCTGTGATTATTTCAAAGTGATGCGGCTGTTTCGGATCGGACTGGGACTTAATCGCTCGGACATAGCCACCATCGATACCCATCGTTAGCGGCATATCAGGCTGTGGTAGCGCAGCGATGTCCCATTCACAGCTGTCGATATACATAAACCGCTCTTCCCCTAACTCAGCTTCTAGTCGCTCTGCCATCTGCTGAGTATGGTTGCGGACAGTGGCCGCATTCAACTGCTCGTCAACCGGCAGCACTTCCGCTAAGAGCTGGGCACTTTGCTCAAAAGACATCAGCGCGGCAAACTTCGTCTCTACATACAGCAGCTCAGGAGCTGTGCGCTCAGCAAGCAGGTCTGATAGCGGGCTGAGGCTCTTCTTTTCCTGCGGCTGACAGTCGCAGTGAAAAAGGCGATCGCATTGCAGCTGAAGCTTGCCAAACAAGCTACGGTATACCAGCTTACGGCGGTCCTTAATGCGGCGCGGCTGTTGGCAATCAGGACAGGTCAGCTGTTGCTGTTGATAGTCTTCAATCTGCTGAGTAACTAAATGGCGCTGAAGGCCACGAAGGATGCCCTTCGCGTCTTCTAACGTCAGTCCTAGCGTGGCGGGTGAGAATACATCACGCTCTATCTGAGCCACTTCCTGCACCACCGCAGGCTCACCGGCATCATTTTCAAAGACGATCTGAACTTTGAGTGGCATTATCCTAGAACCTCAGCAAACAACTATTTTCGATCACCCTCAACGTATTGTTGAAGGCGACGATTCACCGCCTTGCGGTCGAATTCTTCTAGACTCAGATACTGCTGAAGCAAACGCACTTCGCTGTAGCGTTCTTCCAAAGTCTCAGGCCCACCGGCTAAGATATCGGCGATCACTTCATAGGCGTAGCCAACAGAGTAGTCCTGCTTTTTCTGCTGAAAAGCCCAGGGACCACCACAGTTTTCGGGTGGTACAGAGCGCTTACCCGCGACGCAGATAGGCACCTCCAGCGGCTGCTCTGGATACAGAATTTTTTCTACCCGCAGCTGATGCCTCCAGTTATCGATGAAGTTGTAGTCGTAGCGAAACTTTTCTCGTTCTCTCAGCTGCAAGTCAATTAGTCGCACGGTGGTAGGGGCATCGGTGAAGGTCATGCCGCCGTCGTGATAGACGCCGTAGCGTTTGCCGTGAATGATGAACTGGTTCAGATGGGTGTCGCTCCAGCCCATCACCAGCTGCAGGATATAGTGGAAATCTGAGACCGTACTGTCGCCGCTCACCAGGAAGCGCCGCCAGATCATCGGACTGATGCCGACGAGGTGAACCTTTAGCTGGTATTTAACAGGGAAGGCTGTGTCAGGCATGCCCTCATGCTAACGCACGAGTTTCCAAGCTTTCCCACACTTTTTTTCGCTCTCGTTGCTCTCAATCGACCAAAGCACGAGAAAAACTTCCCACTGTCCAGTCAATCTACATCAGTTAAAAAATCGTTTCTAACTGGATTATTATTCAACTGAGTCTGATTTGGATTCACTTCTCCATCCTCACAAACTGGAGCAGACGATCTCTCTGAGAAATAAGGACTTTGATAGTTAGGCATCGGCGACAATTCCACAGAAGATTCTAGGGGAAAAATAAGAACAATCCCCTCCTGAATTTCCATGACTCTGGATTCTTCTGGATCAGGAGGAGCAGGTTCGTTAAGTCCTTGTGCGATTCCTGTAGCAACGGATAAGCCAAACCCCAACATTGTACTCGTACTTGGTTCTAAGACAGCGTCAGTTCGGCTTAAAGAAAGCCAATTAATTAAATTATCGGTAACTCGAAAAGCAATACCCCGCGGACCACGGTCAAAATTTGAGGAAAAATTATTAAAATTGCGTTGCGTATCAGTCAATGCGGGCAGTGTAACTTTCGGGGTTTCAATCGGGATGTAGCTTCCTCCAATCACCAAGGCGTTCAGCTGAATTTCAATTTCATTGCCATTGGCCTCAACCATAGCATTGACCAGAGAATTAATCGGGGCAATAACATTGCCATTACTATCTATAATCGGTCGTGCTAGAAAAAGGGTTACCGGAAAACTGGAGTCTTGCCCATGATTAAAATTTAGGTTGAAACAAAACATCGTTATAATCGCTGAGAGTCTTGGAATCGTGATCTTTGGTTCTTCAGGGTAAGAAAACGAATTATAAAGAGTCTCTGATTGTTGTTCTTGTGCAAATATTGTAGGGGTTAGCCGATTAAAGACTAATGCAGTGAGGGCAATCGTTGATAAGATTCGCAATAACATAATCGAGATATTGAGACGAGTTGAATTATTATTATTCAAACGCTGATTGATGAGTCGCTAGCGTCGCCATTGCGTTATTATTGTCGGCTGCTTCATTGCCATCAAATACTAAAAATAAGATCTACTCTAATCAGTGGAGCTTCGGCTGGAACTAGTTTCTTGGGCGTTGCTGAATCAAGGGATGAACGCTCCTATCGTAGGTCAGCGACGCAAGGCGTCCAAAACTCGATTCATCCCGGAAATCAGCAACGCCCAAAAATGAACCATGCCCTCACATGGGCATCCATGTGAGGGCATGGTTCTCTGGCGTCATTGACTCTATCCTCTTACTCACAGCGACTGCTTCTAGCTTACTTTTTCTCTACTCAGAGAATGATGTGCTCCCTATGCTTCCTGGCTGCGTCGCTTTAGAGTAACCACACTGGCTCCCACCAGAGCGATCAACCCTAGGGCAGCAGCAGGTTCAGGAACTTGAGTGGGCTCCCCAATGACAATTTGACCAGCCTCAGCATTTGCGCTCCCGCTACTCGCCACGGAATCGCCAGTGGGAAAGGGATCATTACCTTGAACGATGAGAAACTCTAGGTCAATGATTTGCTCGCCTGCTTCGCCACCCACATAAGTTGCTTGATCAAGATCATCCACTAGAAAGGGCAGGTTGAGCGTACCGTCTACAAAAAAGCCAGCTGGGGCGATTTCCGGAAAGGTTTGAATTCCCCCCCTTGATCCTTGAATCTCAAAGGCTGGAACAATATCGTTACCAGCCCAACTCCACAGCCAAGACTGAATTTCAGATGCGGAGACAACGCCATCGGCGGCATCGGCGGCATCAGCGGTAAAAAAGCCAGCAACCGAACCACCGCCCTCAGATTCCCACCAGCCGGTGTACTCAACATTCCATTTGAACTCGACCGCACTAGCGGGGGTTGAGATCGCACAAAGACCTAAGACCGCAGCTGCCGAACAAGCTAGATGTTTCATAAGAGTTACCTAATTGTTTGATAAGCAAAATACGCACAAGGAGACAATTTTTAGAGCAGCAGGGACTCTAATCCTGACCTCAGAGTCCCTACTAGTGAAGGCGATGCTTACGAACCGATGATGCCGCCGTCTTTTTTGGTGATTACCACGGTAGCGTCACGAGGGATGAGGCCACTGCCGGTAGGGGCCGGGAAGTTGGTCAAAGCAGGATCGCCCTCCCCGGGGTGTTGAAGGTTAATGAACATGGTACGGCGATCAGGGGTAACCGCAACTCCAGTCACTTCACAGCCTGCCACCCCAGCAAAAATACGGCGGATTTCGCCGCTTCCGGGATCAGCCACCAGCATCTGGTCATTGAGCTTGACTCCATTAACGATCGGCTGGTCACCATCAGTCTGGATGAACAGGCGGCCATCGGCGTCTGCCCAGAGGCCATCGGGGCTGCCAAAGGCGCTTTGCTCAATAGAGTGGGTATCTTTAGCCAGCACGAAGATGTCCCAGGTAAAGGTGGTACCGACCTGATTGTTACTATCTTTAGTGACTAAGATGTGGCCGAACGGGTTCGGTGCCAGCGGGTTAGGCGCATTGGGCTCCTCACGTCGGCTGTTGTTGGTAAGCGCCCAGTAGACGCTGCCATCAGGAGCCACGGTAGTCCACTCAGGCCGATCCATCGGCGTGGCACCTACGGCGTCACCAGCGACGCGGGTAAAGGTGAGTACCTCTTCCTGGCTTGAGAGCTCCGAAGAATTTTGTAGAGCTGGATTAGCGTCGTAGTCAAGCAGTATCCATTCACCAGTGCCGTCGTCGTTGAACTTGGCCACATACAGATCGCCTTCATCTAAGGGGCTAATGCCACGGGCAATCATAGATCGCCAGTTAGCTCGACTCACAAATTTGTAGCAATAGTCAAAGCGCTCGTCGTCCCCCATGTAGACCACCGCACGGCCACCGCTACCCACGACCAGTTGGGCATTTTCGTGCTTGACGCGGCCCAATGCAGTGCGCTTGACTGGCGTTTGAGAAGCATTCATCGGATCGATTTCGACCACCCAGCCGAAGCGGTTTTCTTCGTTGCGGTAGCTGGAGTTGGCCAGGTCAAAGCGGGGGTCAAATAGGTGCCAGCCATAGCCAAAGCCGCTCTCAGATAAGCCATAGCGGGCCTGGGCTTCGGTGGGGGTCCAACTGCCAGATGCCCCAAAGTAGCCGTTGAAGTTTTCCTCACAGGTGAGGTAGGTACCCCAGGGGGTGTAGCCATTGGCGCAGTTGTTGACGGTGCCTAGGGGCGCATTGCCGAAGGGCGTTTGCAGGAGAGGGCTGTTAGCCACAGGGCCGCTGAAGGTGACGGGGGTGTTGACGTGGATGCGGCGGGCTTTATCGCTGCGGACGACTTGCCACTTGCGGTTGATCTGCTTGATTTCAACCACGGCGACTCCGTGAGCGTGCTGAGACAGAAGCACATCTTCCGGGCTGGTAGGAGCTTCTTTGCCCAGCAGATGAGAGTTGGTGCCGAACTCTAGGTTGACCGCCAACATGCCATGGTCATTGCCCCGGCCAATGGGGAAAAACCACATGCCGTCGTGACCCAGGCCCACCTGCTCAGCCTGTTGTGCAGCCGTGGGGCGGCTGTTGGGATCGCCCGTATACTCAGGGCCACCGGGCTGAATCGGGGTGCCCCAAGGAATCAGCACATCGTACTGGTAGGTAGAGGAAATGGCGGGCTCAGGGCCACCCGAAACGGCAGCGGGGACAGCCGGAAAATTGAACAGGGAGGAGCGGCGGGCCTGTGCGATCGCAGTACCTCCTCCAGATGCCGCAGCACCGGATGCAGGGGCCGTTGCTGCCGCAACCGCCCCCCGCATCAATGCCTTATTGCCCGCTAGCGCCGCTAAAAAGCCTGTAGCTGACAGAGCTGCCCCACGCGTTAGTGTATGTCGCCGAGACATTCTAGTCTTCAGTATGCTTTCAAACGGACGATTACCTGACTGATTGGTAATGTCATTATCGTGATTCACGGATGCTCTCCTCTCTACAAAATTACCGTTTTCGCACATCAAATCTCAGTCCGGGGTTCGCATAAACCAAAGCTCAACCCTTTCAAATCTCCAATCATTACCTCTTTATTTTGCTGGCTTTCTTACAGCAACTTCTGTTCACCATCGCCCACCAACGATTAATCTCAGTCCAAACTTTTTGGCAAAAGACTTGTCTTTAACCAGGGTTAGAAAAAGGGCTAATTGAGGACATTGTTGAAAAGTTGTTTAAGTAAAGATTAAAACTGCCTCAGCAGGTTAAAGCCGATTCAATTAAAGTAAAGCGTGACTTCAATGTACGAGTGATAATCGTAGATCCTATCTATCGACAGTTGTTTAAGTAAAGATTAAAACTGCCTCAGCAGGTTAAAGCCGATTCAATTAAAGTAAAGCGTGGCTTTAGTACGTATTTCAAGGTAGGCAATGCGATCGCAAGTCATCAAGAAACAGCGGGTTCAGCACCTTGAGGATGTTTGGCACGCTAGTGTAATGCATCCCCAGCGCCCCGCGTTCCTCCTCATCTGCTACCGCCTGAATCATAGAGCCGAAAATATCAGGGTTGATTTTCGTCCAGTCGAGATTGCCAACGTGAAGCAGATAGGAGCGAGCAATCTTGCTAAATCGGGGTACCTCTACATCACCCGAGAAGAGTCCACCGTTTACATAAGGAAACTCATTTGCCCAATTGCGGATCTTGGCAGCTTTTCGCGCTTCGAGCACGGTACTCATTGCCTGAAATAGCTCAGAGATTATCTTATGAGTATCGGAGGAGTCGCTCGAACTCATCCGATCAACAGTGGTCGTGAATAGACCATCACTGTGAAATATATTCGTATCTTCTGCAAAGAAGCAAAAGATTAACCGAGCCATAAAGTGGTTTAGCGCCTCTCGTCGCTCCGCCTTATCCCAGTCTGGGTTCTCCTTCAGCAGCTCAATATAAAGACGATTAAGACGACTCGTAGCCTTGATATCATACGGTTTAGCTTTTGAGATGCTACGGATAGCGACATGAGGAGTAACCGCTGTATCCCTCTAGAGTAGGACTTTATAGATGATCTATCATCTGTAGCCTGTAGTGGCTCATCAAAGACTAAACCGTATCAAAGGCGTTTTCACGAATCTGCTTAATCGTCGTAATGCCCGCCAGCGGCAAGAAAAAACCGAAGTAGTTATGAAAGTCGGGGTAGTCGCAGGCGATCGTCTCGCCATCGACAAGGTTTTCAGCCTCAAAGCCTTTGCCATCGGTAGCGAGGATAAGCTTGGCCTTTTGCTTAGCAGTCGCTGGGCTATCTCGCAAGGCCGTAAGCGTGGCGCTGACTTCCCCTTCAGAGCAAACCTTTATATGGATATTGTTGCGCTGGAGTACGCCGCCAATGTCAGATTTAGGACTAGCGGGGGCATTTGGCCAGAAACCTACGGTTTTGCCTTAAACCCTTTCAGAGAAAGGATTTAAAAACAACCTACTTTCTTGACTTTCTGCTGGGTAAAGCAATCACCCTACGTCTTTTGATGCTCTAAATCACCTGATATGACTGACTTACAACCATTTTTTCGGTTGGTAGCAGACAGGCTATGAGACTCACGAGTTTTCGCCGTTTGAGCCTTAGTGTCGGAGGCTATTTTAGGCCAAGCCTAGGCCGTTACTCTGTGCTTATCTCGGGTCATACAGAAAATAGGCACTAACCGCGCCATGATCTGACGAACTGCTGTCATCATCCTCAATATAGTCATTCCAAACGCGCATTTCCCGAAATGACCAAATGCGACGATCCGAATGGTCGTAAAACTGCTCTGAGACCAACACATGGTCAATCACCTCCTGAATGCCCTTGAATTCGTGGGTGTAATACACGTCTTTGAGCGATCGCATTTGCTGCAAGACACTAGCCGTATAGAGACCTGCATCATTGCGATTACCTACCCGGCTAGAGGCATACATCCGCCACGGCGGTTGTTGAGTGATAATCGAAAGCGTGTTGCTCAGCGCACCGTCGTTTAGGTCGCCTAACACGACCACTGGCTGATCGGTCTGCTTCATAAGCGTTGTGAGCAACACCCGCAGTGCTGCCGCCTCCGCTGTCCGCCGGATGGTCGAGAGGGCGCTGCCAATCGCCTCCTGATGTACCTTCAACGCCTTGCTTCGAGTACCTAAGACAGTCGGACGCTTTGACTTGAGATGGGTAATCAAAACTTCAATAGTGGGTAGCTCAGTCTGCTCGTCTTCGTGGTTGATGGAGAGCTGCAAAATCGTGCGCGAGAACCGGTCAATGGTGATGTCCAGCTCATCATCTTCACCATCTCGACTGCGCGGCTTACTGAGGTTGATGTTTGAGGGAAAGTCCTTATGGTTCTTGCGATCAACTACCCGCCAGGGCTTCCGCACGGCTGCTGCGACCGCGATGTTGTACCACTCATCCTGGATGAAGTAGAGGGTATAGTCCTTTGCCAGACCGGCAGCTTCAAACAAGTCCACGAGGCATTGTTTAGACCATAACTCCTGAAAAGCAATCACGTCAGCATCTAGCCGAATCAAGGTTGCCGCCGACCACTTAATTTTTTCAGCGTACTCTGCTTTGGAATAGACCTTTTTGTACCATTCAACCTCTGGCAGTTGAAGGTTGTACAGATTGAAGGTGGCAAAGCTAATATTTTTCGCACCTCGTTTAGCCATAGAGCGCTCCTGCAAAATCTGTGAAGTTCATAGGGAGCATACTGCCAATGGTCTCATTGAGTATGTGGTTTATGTCACTCAGTCAATCAGCTGGGTGAGGTGGCGTAAGGAACAAAACAGTGCTAGCCGGTGCCTTTGGCACGCATGACTGGATGGCTCAACTCCGAATCTATAACAATGGGTGACGCATTGACCGGGTGAGCTATACCCAAGCACAGGCGAGTTGAGAAGGCGTTCCCACTGTGCTTAACTCTCGCCAGGGATGGCCAGTTTAGGCTCTCAGTCAATGGCGCAAGGGAGCGCAGGCTTTTGACGTGTATGGATTAAGACACAACGAGGCATATAGAGCGAGGCGTAGGCGATCACTTCGAGCTGGCTACGCTTCTGAAAAAGCGCCAATTACAGCGATAGTTTGTCGCTGTAATTGGCGTCCATGGTAAACCAGCCAATCAGAGCGCCATACGTCTGAGCTTCAGCGATAATGCTGGCCTCCATCTGAGAGACAGAATCTTGCAGGCCCACTTCGAAAATAACGTAGCGAATGGTCATAAAAAGAATCTAGAATGTATTATTTAATACATTACAATACCTTTTAGTCGCTGTTAGGTTAACGTGTGATTAAAAATCAATTGATATTTTTGTCTATCGCTTAGGTCATGACTGACCTTCAGCATACAGCAGCCGATGCACTACCTCGCTCCGCGTCAGCTTTGGGTTTTTTATGCGAAAAAGATGAGCAAGGAAACTGGCAGATTCGCACGCATGGCCATTCGGATCACTGGTATTTGCAGCAAGATTACCAGCGGTGGCTATTGGTCATTAACGGCGTTCCTCAGATTTTGTTTCAAAGGGCAGAGGCGATCGCCTTCATCAAGCGCTGGACAATCGCTCAGCAGAGGCATTAATCAACGCCTCTGCTCGATTTCTTTAACAGGTAGCCAAAATGCCCTGAGGCGTTCATAGGAGCGCTCCTTGACGAGCAGACAAAGCTCGGGTCAAGCAAAAGCCGTTTCTGCTAGATTTCCTAGAATAAATAGTCGAATGACAGGGACAAACAGGTGCCTGGATATCTCGGTATTTGGATAGTGTTAAGGCCGCGCAATCTGTGGATTGAAATGAGTGAGTCTCAATCTGGAGTATGTCTTTTCGAGAGAATAAGCAAAGATTCCATTCTTCTCATCCCTCGGATAGATTAATCGCGATTTGGTTTGCTGTACACGATAGATGTAATAAGCCAGCCTCTACTATTTTATGGTTCGAGCTGCCTACATCACAACTCAGATCCACAGCTCTACTCTAGTGAGCGTAAGCACTTTTCTAAACCCATACCTACCTGTAAAATTGTGAATGATCGTTTAGACTCGTTGACAACTGGTGCCTCTGGACACATCACCTGTTGCTATAAAAACGAGACGGGCAGACTTCAAGTCATCTGTATCGCTAATCTTTCAAGCTGGTATTTTGAACGGATTGTTTTCCCACGATAGCAGCTCGTTTTCCATGCCCTGTCTGAAGCGCTGCTAGAGGTTCACAGTAGCGAAGCGGCTACCGCTATTTTGGCTGAGCGCATACCCTGCACGCAGCTACGCCTTGCTGAGCCGGTCGAACTGCCCCAGGATGGTAGTCTCTGCGGTGTGGTTGGGTAGTTTGGCGGCAGCGCTAACCATTGCCCCTACGTGTTTCGGCGAACCGATAAGTCCCCCGCTATCTAGAACTAAGATTGCAGCGAGTGGCTACGAGAGCAAAAAATGTGGGAAAGCCCGGAAACTGTTGAGGTTCCCTCTTAGATTCCTACCTTCCGAATCCTGGAGCCAGCGATCTCAACCCGCAATCAACGCCGGTATTCAGTTTACGGCTAACCGTACATAGACGCTAAACATGTACGATACGAATCGTATCAGCTGAATGAGTATTCCTTCAGGATCATAAAGAATACGGCAACCATCACTCACTACTCGCTGAGTACCTAGATCTAGAGGAGCTATGGACGCCCAAGCTGATCGCCCAAGACTAAATTCGCTCTCGGCACAACTATCGCCATTTAAATATACATGACGTGACCACACAGCACCGTAGTCCTTATCCTCCCAGCTTTCGATTCGGCGATCGCCCCAGCTGATATCATTCAACCAATCTGCGCTTCTTCTGAAAAGCAAAGGCTGCTCAGCCAAAAACATCAGATCAACGTCCAAGTCAGCACGAGCTGTCTCGTGTGCCCATAAGCTTACCAAAGCCGCCGCAAGCATAGTCCTTTGCCCGATAGCCCACTGGATTATCGTTGGTGTCTTTAGTTTTTCGCCATGCTTGAGCGGTCATGTTTAGCCTGGTCACGTTGAACGACGAGGAAAAAGATCGTCAGACAGCTTTGCTCATTAGGGAATGCCCCGATTTCATCAGATTTTCGTCGAAACTCTTCAAATAAGCGCTCGATTAGGTTGGAAGTGCGAATTCGAGGATGCAGCAGTTCATCGAACGAGTAAAAGCTAAAGGTCAGTTTAATATCCCGCTCAAAGGTCTTAACTGCCTTCGGTTCGAGCGCCTGCCACTTTTCGACGAAGGCGGCTAAGCGTTGTTGAGCCGCCGCTTCATCCTCAGCTTTATAAATATCGTAGGCGTCACTTTGGATTTGATAGCGGCGTTGTGACTTCGCTTCAGAGGGCTTCAGCGCTTGGCCCTGCTCAGTCTGTGTGGGCAACTGAGCATAGCTCAGATAGTCTTGGATGCGTCGTACTTTGTGAGTGATGCATCGCTGTTGCTTAGCTTGGGGTAGGTGTTTGGTCATCGCCGCCGGTAGGCCCAAGCTGCCATCACTGACGACCAGTTCCACCGCAGCGGGGTCGAGTCCGCGCTCAATCAAGTGTGCAAAGAAGGTTTCCCAGCCTTGAATGTCTTCTTGTTCGGCAATTTCATAGTGCAAAACCTCGTGATTCCCATCCGGCCAAACTGCTAGCGCCGTTAAGACCACACGGTCTTGAGCTTGGCGCAGTTGACGGACATGTCCAGCCCGGTCTACTTTTGTCTCTGCTGAAGCGTACTGAATATCTACCCATACCCCATCGACTATCAATATCGGCGGCGTTTGGACGAGTTTGGCTTGGCGATGACTGTCCATATGCACCTGCGCTTCTATCGTCACCCGATTGATGGCACTGACGAACAAAACACTGCCCAATAGATGATACAGCGCTTCCTGTAAGTCCCTCAACGAGAGTCCCATCACATCCAGGCTCAACGTGAAGTTGAGCAGGCTGCCCAGGCTCCGATGATAGCGTTCAAGAATTTGCCACGACCGTTCCTGGTTCCAAGCAAGTTTGTTTGGCGTAAAATAGAGGTATTGCCAGCGAGTGGAGGCCAAGGACATGGCCAAGCGGAAGCCACGAGGCATTGCCGGAGACAAGACCATCTGCCTACCGATAGCGGATGATATCGACTACGCCACGCTAGCAGATGATAGAGTAGCGTATCGGCAGTACCTAGATCAGCAAATAGCAGCGCATCCAGAACTGTTTCCGGTAGAGATTAGCCAAGGCTATCGGTTCCACGGCTGGACGAAATCGCTGCGGCAAGACCTGAAGATACGGCGGATCTATCTGCCAAGCAGTGAGAGTGCCTATCAACTACGGCCAGACTTTGTCACCCCGTACATGAGCGAAACGGCAGAGACGGCAGCCAAAGCATTGTATCTGAAGCACCATGGCATCTCATATGAGGGCATCGCCTATGTGATGGGCGTTCAGAGATGCACTGGTACCGGTTGTGTCAGGCCCTGGGGCGGGCGTCAATTGTCGGTAGCACAGTGAAAACTGAGGCAGCGCTCCCCCCCATCTAGTTGCAGACGAGAAACACTGTGATTGGCAAGGACAGCGAGTCTACTTGGCGGTGACCGCCGCTAAAGGCGGTCTATTCGGCAATAGCCTGAGTCGTAATGCTGGCCATGAGGGGCTGGCAATGGCTTATGGCGGGTTTCAACAGGAAGTCCATGACCATGCCCCCGACTATGCGCCGAAGACGGTCACGACCGACGGTTAGGAGGCGACGCGCTGGGCTTGGGAGCATCTATTCCCAGGGATTGTCTGGATTCTGTGCTTTTTGCATGAGGTGATCAAGGTGCGCGCGCGCGCGAAAAAAAGGTGGGGAAACATTGAAAACTCGTTGAATAGTACAAACGATTTTATTAGGGTTCATGCTGAATACCGGCGTTGATTGTGGGTTGAGATCGCCGATCGCAGGATTGAGAAGGTAAGCCTCCGAGCGGGAAGGGTACGAATTTCCGGGCTTCCCCTCAGTTTTCCCCGCTCTCGTACGCCCTACAACAGCAGCACAAACCAGTCACACGGCGTCTCTCGACTGAAGGCGGGACGCCGTGTGACGATAATTTGCTCAATCCGAGCGTAAAGTTCCATAATTGGACTGGTTAAGTGTAGTAATTCAACCAGTCTCGAACATTCCTTGCCTTTTCGGTATTGGAATGTTCGTTACTTTCAGAGATCGCCCTTCAAGAGAAACTTCCCACTGTCCAGTTCCAAAGTTTATTCCCGAAAAACTACCCTTTCAGATATCGTGCCAGTGCCATTCCAGACAGTCATAAAGATATGAAACGATCCGCTTCCGTCGAGTCCGTTGGATGTGCCTTGCTAGTACTAGGTATCACAACCGTGGCAATGCTCAGCAGTCGTATGAGTGGCCCACTGTTATTCGAGCTGCTATGCCATTTTCAGATGCAGTATTTTGGGATGGTACTTTTTCTAGGTGTGATCGCGGTCTGGCTGAAGCGATCGCGCCTGATCCTATTCACACTCTTCTGCTCAGCGCTCCTCTCAGCTCAGGTTATCCCCTGGTATTTTCCGCCTGCTCAAAGCGATACAAACTCAAACTACCGAGTGATGAGCACTAACCTAAACGTAGCTAACAGCAATGCTACCGAGGTTATCAAACTGACTAAAAAGGAACGGCCTGACCTGGCATTGTTCATGGAAGTCAACGATTCAATGGCAAAACAGCTAGAAGTCTTAAAAACATTCTTACCCTATAGCTCTAATCAACTGACGCCGTATCAGCCCGGTACTGTCCTTTACAGCAAAGACCCCATCACAGACCTTAAAGTCAGAAAGTTCGATACCAACAATGCGGTCAATCTGACCGCACATGTCCAAACTATAAATCGACAACTATTAATCGTTGCCATCCATCCGTTACCGCCAATTACAAGAGAGTTTCTCCACAGTCGAAACAAAGTATTTGGGGCAGTCAGTGACTATATACAACAGCAAACCGACCCCGTTTTGTTAATCGGTGATTTTAACACTACTATGTGGTCGCCTTTTTACCGAACACTCGCTCACGAAACGGGTCTGAAGAACACGCGCAAAGGACTCGGAACCTTTCCCACTTGGCCCGCTAATATGTCATATCGCCCCACACCTAAGCTAAACATCCTTACTAAACTGTTTCAAATCCCCATTGATCAATGTCTAGCAAGCCCTTCACTCAATGTGGTCAGAATGCATACAGGCCCTGAGATTGGATCAGACCACCTGCCGATCATAGTCGATTTTTCGATACAAAAAGAGTAATGGTTTACGGCGCACTAAGGTTCACTAAGCGTGCTGGCGACTCACCTTTTGTAAACTCAACGCACCTTCTATCATGGGTAGTCCTAAACGAGTAAGGATATTTCTGTCAATTAGGGGATGTGTGATCGCTCCCCCCTTACCGATAATCCCCCCTTACCGATAATGTAGGCGTAGCAATCCAAACCTTCTCCGTGTTTTCCCTTTTGCCCGCTTGTCCCAGTTGCGATTCTGAAGCTGTCGTTAAAAATGGCTTTATTCACAACGGTAAACAGAATCATCGTTGTCAAGATTGCGGGCGGCAATTCGTAGCGAACCCTGAGAACAAGGTTATTAGCGACGAAACGAAATCGCTGATTGATAAACTTCTGTTAGAGAAGATTCCGATGGCTGGCATTGCTAGCGTCGTTGATGTTTCTGAGCCATGGCTGCAAGGGTATGTCAATGAAAAATACGCCTCGGTGCCCCGCCAAGTGAACGTTCGCCCAAACAAATCGCGCTTACCGATAAATCGACTGATCAGCCAGGCAGTCACCAGTGGCTCGACGGTACTAATTGCAGAAATGCCAATGATTGTAGCCGGTGCGTTTGGGTAGAACAGCAGTGCATTAGCAAATAGTTCGCTCAGTAGAATAGGGAGCCACAGACGCGGGCCAAACAGCATGATTGCCCCCAGGTAGAAGCCTGAGGAAGGCCAGATGGCAGATGCCCCGCTTTCAAAGGAAACAGACTGAGCCAGCGTCGCTAACCCGTAGTGAATTGTCCCAATGACCAGCGTCATGATCGCGATGCTGCGAGCGCGGACAATCAGCGGCTGAGACTTAGACGGCGAGCTAAAGAAAGACGATGTAGAAAGAGTTTGCATAGCGCCTGCTTAACGTTATTCACTAGGCTTCCCCAGTAAAAAACAATCAAACTCAGCTGACGGCAGTTCCGTAAGCCCCCCGCAATAGCTCAATAACCGCTGGTAAGTAGCATTATTGAGGAAAGTAACGATGAGTGGTCAAAGGGCGAGAAATCTGTTGTAACAGAAGAATGAAAAG
>NZ_NRTA01000019.1 GCF_002286735.1 Leptolyngbya sp. BC1307 | reverse complement strand
TCAGAGTTGCTTGGGTCAATCAGCGATTTGATGACTTGTTTCCCCTCGTCCCTTCGAGCGTTCTAAAGCACCCCTCCCACAACACCTAGATGCGCCCGGGAACACTCTTGACCTTCGTACTGAACGGGGTACCAAAGCATGTGTTGCTTTTCTTCAAAGACGGGCAACATGGCTTTGCGACTAGCTGATGTCCAGCCACCAAAGACAACAGCCACTTCATCTTGGTCAATTAGCTTCTCTGCTTTTTCGGCAAACGTTGGCCAGTCAGAAGCACCGTCTTCTTTGATGGCGACCAACTGCTTACCGAGCACACCGCCGTTCGCATTGATTTGTTCAATGGCCAGCTCTTCAGCATCGACGACGGTAGTTTCGCTAATGGCCATCGTGCCGCTCAAAGAGTGCAAAATGCCTACCTTAATAACATCGTCACCGCCACTAGCGGCAACCTCTGTGGATTCACCGCTTTCGGTATCGGCTGCGGTAGTCCCTTCTTCAGGCGCACAGGCTTTCAAAAATACGCTAGCACCAGCGGCGGCGGTACCATACACCAAAAACTTACGTCTACCAATTCTTGTCATTAGCTAACTTTTGACTCCCTAAATCCCACTTAATACATTTATGTTTTCAGTATCGTTAATGGCCCTGGTTGCGCTGGCTTCTCATATTTGAAACTTTAGAGAGAGGTAAAACAAATACAAGACCGGTACTTTTACTGATTTTGAAGGTATCCTATGACTCAACCACTTCCCGAGTTGTATCTTATGATACGAAAAACAAAGCTTCGGGATTTTGCCTTACCCCTCAAAGACAAACGGGCTGTTAGTAGATTCTTTTTGTAGTCGGGTTTACATATTTTCTACCCTGATAAAAGCTATGGTCTGCGCAGAGAATTTCCTGCAAGATCACGCAGGAGAGAACACTTTTCCTCAACGCTCACTGGTGATGAACCTGTGCTCGCGGCCTTGCCGAATCCGACCAACGCGGTGCTCGGCCAGGTAGATGCTGCTGACTATGACCGAATTGCCGGTGAAGGAGCGCGAACAGTTCCGCCCCGAGAGCACGGCGGTAACTGCGATATGACTATAAGTGCGATCGCTGTGGCCCCTTTGAGGTGTGGCACAAGATGGCTGAGACTGGGACGCCCAGGGCTTGTGTGGAATGTGGTGCGATCGCCACCCGCATTTTTACCACGCCCAATATCAGCCTGGGCTCTGGCAGCACCAATCTGACCTCTACCCACCAAACTCATTTACTCACACTGCTTGCCCACCGCCTGGAAGTGGCCAGGGCCCACCAAAATCAGCAGTTAATCGCGGCTCTAGAGAAGGAATATGCGCAGCTCACCGACCGCTATGAACCTTCGACCGCAGGCCACTGGCTACAGGGACTATGGCTAAACTTCGCCGCCACCCTCAGCGACTGGACCAAAGTTCATATTGAGCAAACGGTTGATGCCAGAGGCAAGCCTAGCTGGTATGCTTACAATCCCCAGGCTGGTCAGGCAATCTCTACAGACTCCGAGGCCAAAATGCAGCAGTGGGTCAAGACTAGCTACTGGGGAAGATAACTGCCCGCTAAAAAAGGAAATAGCGCTGGGCCATCGGCAGTACGTCTGCGGGCTCGCAGGTAAGTAGCTTGCCGTCTACCCGCACTTCAAAGGTCTCAGGCTTAACCTCGATGTTAGGCGTGAGGCCGTTGAGCTTGAGATCTGACTTTTTCACTTGGCGCGTATCAAAGACTGGGCGCAGTCGTTTTGCCTCTAACCCGAGCTGACTGGCAATATCGAGGTCCATCGCTGCCTGAGAGACAAAGGTATAGGCTGTGCTGGATATTGCCCGCCCATAGCTGCCAAACATTGGCCGCATATGCACTGGCCCAGGGGTCGAAATGCTGGCATTGGCATCGCCCATTTGCGCCCAAGCGATGAAGCCGCCTTTCACGACAATGTCTGGTTTTACACCGAAGAAAGCCGGATCCCAGAGACACAGGTCAGCGAGTTTGCCTTCTTCTACTGAACCGACGCAGTGAGCAATGCCGTGGGCCAAAGCGGGGTTAATGGTGTACTTTGCCACGTAGCGCTTTGCCCGAAAATTATCGTGTGTTTCACTCGTATTCTCAGGGTCAGGTAGCAGTCCTTTTTGCACTTTCATTTTGTGCGCGGTCTGCCAGGTGCGCGTAATCACTTCACCGACTCGGCCCATTGCCTGCGAGTCGGAGGCGATAATGCTCATAGCTCCCATATCGTGCAACAGGTCTTCAGCCGCGATGGTCTCCCGGCGAATGCGCGATTCGGCAAACTTCACATCTTCTGGAATATTTTTATCCAGGTGATGGCACACCATCAGCATGTCTTTGTGTTCGTCGAAAGTGTTGATGGTGTAAGGGCGGGTGGGGTTGGTAGAGGCGGGCAGCACATTGCCGTAGCTACAGACGGTGAGGATGTCGGGAGAGTGCCCGCCGCCTGCGCCTTCTGTATGGAAGGTGTGAATCACGCGGTCTTTAAAGGCGGCAATCGTCGTTTCGACAAATCCGGCTTCGTTGAGCGAATCGGTGTGAATGGCGACCTGCACGTCGTAATCGTCAGCGACCGAAAGACAGGTGTCAATCGCGGCGGCAGTAGTGCCCCAGTCTTCGTGCAGCTTCAGGCCCATTGCGCCTGCCTGCACCTGCGCGATCAGCTCGTCCGGCTGGCTAGAATTGCCTTTGCCCATGAAACCTAAGTTCACCGGAAAGGCTTCTGCCGCTTCTAACATGCGGTGGATATTCCAAGTACCGGGAGTGCAGGTGGTAGCGAGCGTACCCGTTGCAGGGCCAGTGCCGCCGCCGAGCATGGTGGTAATGCCAGAAGCGATCGCTACCTCTATCTGCTGCGGACAAATAAAGTGAATATGCGAATCAATCGCGCCTGCCGTGAGAATTTTCCCTTCGCCCGCGATAATCTCCGTACCGGGGCCAATAATAATGTCAATATCATTTTGTGTGTAAGGGTTGCCCGCTTTACCCAGCTTGACGATGTTGCCATCTTTAATGCCTACATCGGCCTTGACTACGCCCCACCAGTCGAGGATCAGCGCGTTTGTGATCACCAGATCCACTGCGCCATTTTCTCTGGAAATCGGCGATTGCCCCATGCCATCGCGAATGACTTTACCGCCGCCAAACTTAACTTCGTCGCCGTAGTAGGTGCCGCCGTAGGTGGTGAGGTCTTGTTCTACCTCGATGAAGAGTTCAGTATCGGCCAGGCGGAGGCGATCGCCCACCGTCGGCCCAAAGGTATCAGCATAGTCGCGGCGGCTAATATAGTTACTCATCACTCACTCAGCAATAATCGGACAAGCATCAGTATCTAATAGGCGCGGACGCATAGACAGTGCTCAAAGAACATTGCTAAAAGCATATCTAATGCTCACCTCTGATCACTTCAAAATCAGGCCGAATCGTTCCGAATTGCCCGATTGCACAAGAAGCTCAGCCGACTGCCGACACTCAGCGCTGAGAGCACACTGCCTGCGCTCATAAAGCTCAAGATGCTGCCCGCACTGCCAACGCTCAAAATACTGCCCGCGCTACAGATGCTGAGGATGCTGCCCGCGCTGCCAATGCTGAGAAGGCTGCCAACGCTGCCCAGGCTCAAAACGCTGCCGTAGCTAGCCAAGCTCAAAACGCCCTCTGCCGGAATGAACGCTAGCTTCTCTGAAATATTAGGCCCTGAAATATTAGGCACTCAGACTATCCTCCCAGATCTATCGCAATCTGCTGACGCACTGGTTTTCTGTGGTTTACTTTTCTGTGGTTTACTCAAACTAGCAGGTTAATTGCTGGCTGGCCGACGGGTTCGGAGCAGACAAAGGGAGAAAGACAATGGCTGTAGAACTATCGCATCACTGGTCGCATCACTGGTCGCATCACTGGCAGCGGTTGCAGAACGGTTCAGACATTCGGGGGGTGGCGCTAGAAGGGGTAATCGGAGAGCCGGTGAATCTGACGCCCGAGATAGTCTACCGACTAGGGCAGGGGTTTGTCACCTGGCTGGCTAAAAAGGTGGATAAAGTCGCCGCTGATTTGGTTGTGTCGGTCGGGCGCGATAGCCGCATTTCCGGGCCAGCGCTGATGACCGGGCTAGCAGACGGAATGCGGGCAATGGGGGCAAGCGTGTATGACTTTGCGATCGCCTCCACACCTGCCATGTTTATGAGCACCGTCACCGACGGCTACGATTGCGACGGGGCGATTATGCTCACCGCTAGCCATCTCCCTTTCAACCGCAACGGTCTCAAATTTTTCACGGCGCAAGGCGGTTTAGACAAGCCCGATATTACCGAGATTCTGGCGTTAGCCAGTGAGAACAACTTTTCTACAGCGGCGACTCCAGGCAAGTTAGAACCGCGAGACTTCATATCGGTCTATTCAGACGGGCTAGTGCAACAGATTCGCCAGTCGGTGAACCACCCGGAGCACTACGAACAGCCGCTGAAAGGGCTGCATATTGTTGTGGATGCGGGTAATGGAGCAGGTGGTTTTTACGCGAGCAAAGTGCTGGCCCCGCTAGGGGCTGACACCAGCGGCAGTCAGTTTTTAGAGCCCGATGGCCATTTTCCTAACCACATTCCCAATCCTGAAAACGCTGAGGCGATGGCGGCGATTCGGCAGGCGGTGCTCCGGCATCGGGCAGACTTTGGCATTATCTTTGATACTGACGTAGACCGGTCGGCAGCGGTCGATTCGCAGGGTAATGAGCTAAATCGTAACCGACTGATTGCGCTGATTTCGGCGGTAGTGCTGCGCGAACATCCGGGTTCTACCATTGTCACTGATTCGATTACTTCAGACGGACTCGCGCAGTTTATTGCCGATTTGGGCGGAGTGCATCATCGCTTTAAGCGCGGCTATAAAAATGTGATCAACGAAGCCATGCGACTAGACGCCTCGGGGCAAGCTTCCTGGCTGGCAATTGAGACATCGGGTCACGGCGCGATGAAAGAGAACTATTTTCTCGACGATGGCGCATATCTGGTGAGTAAGCTGCTGGTGGAATTAGCGCGGCTGCGGCTGTCTGGGCAAAGCCTGACCGATTTGATTAGTCAGCTCAAGGAGCCGGTAGAGAGTGAAGAGTATCGGCTAAAGATTTTGGCTAAAGACTTTAAGGCGCATGGCATGGCGGTGATTGACAAGCTGCAAATCTTGGTCGCTCAGCAAGCTGATTGGCAGTTGGTGCCCAACAACTATGAGGGCGTTCGGGTAGCCTGCACTGCGCCTGAGGAAGACGGGTGGTTTTTGCTACGACTGTCGCTGCATGATCCAGTGCTGCCTTTGAATATTGAATCTAACGTGGCGGGCGGCGTGGATAGAATTAGAAGCCGTCTGCTGGTCTTTTTAGAAACCGTTAGCGATTTGGATGTGATCGCCGCACGGCGGTGATTGGTGTGTTAGCGCATGTTGGGTGCTGAAATAGGCGCTGAAATAGCGGTATGGGCGCGATCGCTCAATCCATCTTCAGTTTGATCTAATTTTCTCAAATTCTAATATTATTAGGCTTATCAGCGGCCAGGGATGTGAGTTTCTGGTCATCTTTATGGGGCAATTCTGTGCTTCTTCCCGTGCTTTTGGCAGCAGAGACGACTTCAGAGATACTGCGAACGCCTATCGTAACTTTTGTTTTGTTGCTGGCGATCGCTCTAATCGTTCCCCCCATTTTTGAGCGGTTAAAGCTGCCGGGGCTAGTGGGCTTGCTCGCGGCGGGCGTGCTGTTTGGCGGCGGGCTGCTGGGCTGGCTTGACCCGGCCACTGAGACGATGAAGCTGCTCTCAGAAATTGGCAAAATCTATCTGATGTTTGTCGCTGGGCTAGAGATCGATCTCGTCCTTTTCAATAAAACAAGAAATCGCTCTCTGAGCTTTGGCGCACTCACCTTTGCGATTCCGTTTGTCAGCGGGTTGGCGGTTGGCCTGTTCTTTGGCTTTGGCTGGTTAGCGGCAGTGCTGATTGGCTCACTGCTGGCCTCACACACACTGCTGGCCTATCCCATTGTGCAGCGGCTAGGAGTAGTTGGCGATGAAGCGGTGACGGTGACCGTGGGCGCGACCATTTTTACGGATGTAACGGCGCTGGTGGTATTGGCCATCTGTCTGGGGATCAGTCGGGGAGATTTTTCTACGCTGAAGCTCATAGTTTTGCTAGGGTCGCTGACGGTGTATGCGATCGCCGTTCTCTTTGGCCTCAAGCAGCTAGCCAAAGCCTTTTTTCGCGCGACAGGTAAAGATGAGGGCAACCAGTTTTTGTTTGTAATGCTGTCGCTGTTTTTATCGGCAGTCGTCGCGCAGCTAATTGGCGTAGAGGGGATCATTGGTGCATTTTTGGCAGGGCTGGCAATCAACAGCGTCATCGGTGATGGCCCCGTTAAAGAGAAAACCGAATTTTTGGGCAGCGTTCTGTTCATTCCCATGTTTTTTGTCAATATGGGTCTGCTGCTCGATCTCAATGCCTTTGGCAGCATTCTCAGGTTTATTAATTTACCCTTGCTAATTGTGGGGGCACTTTTGGGCTCCAAGTTTTTGGCTTCCTTCAGTACCAAGCTGTTGTTTGGCTATAGCTGGCCGCAAACCTGGACAATGTGGTCGCTGTCGATTCCGCAGGTAGCGGCAACACTGGCGGCGGCGCTGGTGGGTTACGAGGCGGAGATTATTAACGCGCAGGTGTTCAACAGTGTGATTTTGCTGATGCTGGTGACATCGGTGTTGGGGCCGCTGGTGACAGCGCGAACGGCGCGGCAGCTGGCGATTACAGAAGCTTTAGAGGAGACGACGCCGCTGAGCTGGTTACCGATTCCCGACGATAGGGCAGATGCGTTTGCGGTAGTGGTACCGGTTTATAACCCTCGCACGGAACGGCGATTGCTGGAGCTAGCAGCGATTATCGCTCGTTATGAAAAGGGGCGCGTTGTGCCGCTGGCAATCGCAATCGCCCAGCCGCAGATGGATTCGCCGCAGATGAACCGAGCGATCGCTGACGGCTACCGCCGCCTGAAGGATGCTGAAGCTATCAGCCATGACTTCGAGGTGCCGCTCACCCCCACTTTAAGAATTGAACCCAGCGTGCCGCAGGCGATTTGCCACGTCAGCCGCGAAGAAAACGCCAATCTGATCGTGCTGGGCGTGGGCCGGCGACCCAAGTTTAGTGCGCCCCTGCTGAATAGCGTGCATGACGACGTGCTGTGGGCGGCTCACTGTCCGGTGGTGGTGGCCCGGCTGCTGAATTCACCAACTCAGTTTAAAGATATTTTGCTGCCGATTGAAAATCCGTCGCCGCTAACGCTGCGAGTACTGCGGTTTGCTCAGGTGCTAGCGGCTGCCAATCAGGGTAAGGTGACGCTACTGCATGTCTGTAGCTCGTTTTCTTCGGAAATTCACCAGGCAAGGCGGCAAAAGCAGCTAGATTTGCTTGCCGATCAGCTACCGGCGGCTAACTGCCAGATTGAGACGACCTTACTGGTGCGAGATAATTTGGTAGGGGTGATTGCCCAAGTGGCCCGCAGCTATGATCTGGTAATTTTGCGATCGCAGCGTCGCCGGCCCGGTAGCAGTCTGAGCGTTGGCACCCGTACCTTACCGCTGCTAGAGCATCTAGACAAGTCGGTAATCTTAGTAGGTGAACCACATCTCCAGCAACATCGCCAAACCGCATTTGGCGATCAGCCGCAGTGAGAGGGCTCTCAGAAGAAAGGCATTGTTGACAAGAAGCTTTTTCAATCTCCTCAAATGTTTTAGTCGGTGTTCTCAAAGATCTGCAATTTGAGGGTTTCGGGCTATCTACCTAGAGGAGACCTGTGCAATCTGGCTAAGCTAGAGTGGTTCTGACATTTATAAGCCCGACTAGTTTGCATGAGATTTTTGCTGGTAGAAGGAAACAAGACGTTTGCTGCATCCATTGAGCAGCTGCTAGCAGACCATGTGGATCATGTAGACCTAGCGAGCAATGGTGAAGCTGGTCGCCAGCTAGTCGAGTCGTTTTCATACGATTTGGTTTTGCTGAACTGGCAGTTGCCCAAGCTGGATGGTATTCAGCTGTGCAAGCAGCTCAGAGCCGCTGGCAATCATACCCCGATCATTTTGATGACCGCTCGCGATGCCAGCACCGACCAGGTAGCCGGACTAGACGCCGGAGCCGATGACTACTTAATCACACCCTTTGAGCCAGAAGAGCTGCTTTTGCGTATTCGGGCACTGCTGCGCCGGGCGACTGTAGGTACAGCGTCCGTTTTGCAGTGGGGAGATCTGCGCCTCGACCCTCGCAGCAAGGAGGTTACCTACCGCAGCAGCCCCCTGGCGCTGACGCCTGAAGAGCGGGCGCTGCTAGAGCTTTTTTTACGAAATCCTCACCGGATCTTTAGCTTAAATAATCTGCTTGATAGCGTTTGGCTTTTTGAGACGTCGCCCCAAGTCAGCACAGTACGAACCCAGATTAAAGAGCTGCGTCAAAAGCTCAGGGCGGCAGGGCTCCCGGAGATGATCGAAACGGTTTATGGGCTGGGCCACCGGCTGAAACCCGCTGAAGCTGCTGATGCTGAAGCTGCCAGGGTAAACGGGGCAATCACCTCAAAGATAGCTGCTGGAAACGAGCCGGTTGAGGAGTCAGTCAGTCAGAAGCCAGTCTGCCCAGATTTGGCACCTGGAGATTTTGTGTCGCTAGATCTCACCTCACTCTGGCAGACAGTTAGAGAAGGTTACGTGCAGCGGGTGGCGACGGTCGCTAGCATCTTGCGCGGGCTAAAGCCAGGGGCGCTAAAGCCAGCAGTACGGCAGTCTGTGACCGCAGAAACTCACGCGCTAGCCGGGTCGCTAGGCAGCTTTGGCTTTGAGACGGCAACAGCGCTGTGCCGGGAAATCGAAGATACTCTCTGCGACAGCGCCGATCTCAGCCCGCCGCAGCTCTACCGGTTAGAGGTGGCTATCACTCGCGTACAGCAGATGCTAGCCCAGATCGAACCGGCTGCCATTCCCATACCCGTCGCAGCTAAGAGCAACTGGTCGCTCAGTCAGCGATCGCAGCTGTTAGTCATTCGCAAAGCCAGTCAAAAAGCTACCAGTCAAAAGGCTAAAGAAGATGAGACCGACTGGATGCAAGGGCTCATACCAGGTGCCACTGACCAAGGAATACAGGTCAGTACCGCTGGTAGTATTGCCGAGGCCCGAAGCGCGATCACTAAAGCACGGCCAGATATTGTTTTACTGGAGTTAGACGACCCTGACCTGTTGTCTGCCGATAGCGCTATCGATGGTGCTGCTGGTAATTCTGCTGAGCGCCAGCTCCTGAGCGATCTACAAAACGCTCATCCGTCAATGCCGGTACTGGTGTTAGCTGCGCAGGTCAGCTTTGAAACCCGCATTCAGGTAGCACGGCTGGGAATCGCCGGGCTGCTACAGCTGCCGGTCACGCCAGAGGAAGTGCTAGAAGTCGCCGTTCAATCTTTACAGAAGGGAGCGCCACCCGTTGCCAAGCTGCTCGTTGTCGATGACGACCCAGCTATCTTAAAGCTGATAGAGCAACTGCTGAAGCCTTGGGGCTTTCGGCTACAGTTGCTGAGCGATCCCGAGCACTTTTGGGAGACGCTGGAGCAGTTTATGCCAGATCTGGTGATTTTAGATTTAGAAATGCCGCAGATTAGCGGCCTGGTTCTGTGTCAGGTGCTGCGCAATGCGTCCGACTGGAGCGAGGTGCCAGTGCTGTTTTTATCGGCTTATACCGGCGCAGAGATGATCCAGCAGGTATTTGCAGCCGGTGCTGACGACTATATTCGCAAGCCGGTGGTTGC
This sequence comes from Leptolyngbya sp. BC1307, assembly GCF_002286735.1. Classification (GTDB taxonomy): domain Bacteria; phylum Cyanobacteriota; class Cyanobacteriia; order Phormidesmidales; family Phormidesmidaceae; genus Phormidesmis. The sequence continues at coordinate 65,641 of NZ_NRTA01000019.1, read as the reverse complement.
CCCTGAGCTGGTGACGCGCGTGCTGAGCTGGTTAGAGCGCGCCCGCACGCGGCGGCTACAGGCAGATATTGACGGCCTCACCGGGGTAGCCAATCGCCGTAAATCAACCCAGGATCTGACCCGGCTGCTGAAACTAGCGAACCGTCAGGAACAGCCTCTCTGTCTGGCACTGATTGATCTAGATTACTTTAAGCAGATTAACGATCAGTATGGTCATGCAATGGGCGACCATGTTTTAAGGCGTTTTGGGGAACGGTTGCTGACCACCTTTCGGCTCGAAGATGTGGTCGCTCGCTGGGGAGGCGAAGAATTTATTGTGGGGATGTATGGGGTGAGCCATCGGGAGGGAATTCGGCGGCTGGCCCAATTTTTGCACGAATGGCAGCAGGAAGAGTTTGTGAGTAGTGAGTCTGCTGGTCAGCCCAATCGTCCGTTTTACACGACTTTTAGCGCAGGCATTGCGGTTTATCCGGGCGATGCCACAGATTTACAGGCGCTCTATCAAGCTGCCGATAGGGCAATGTACCGGGCCAAAGTTGCCGGTCGCAACCGCGTTTTATCCAATAATTGACGGTGGCCGGGCTACCTACATAGGATTGCCATATTTCAGAGATAAGGTAGAGAGCAGCCCCAGCAAGGGCAGCTGCTTTTATTTCACGCTGCCTGTGAGCTGAGAGCTATGATATCAGCAGGCATTTTCAGGTGTAGAAGTGGCTCGAAAAATTTTGGTCGTTGATGACGAAGAAGCCATTCAAGCCGTCGTCAAAGCCTCTTTAGAAGTCACAACCGACTGGAATATTTTAGCAGCGTCCTCGGCTACAGAGGGCATGACCATGCTCCAGGCTGAGCAACCCGACGCAATTTTGCTAGACGTGATAATGCCGGAGCTAGACGGTATTTCTCTCTTTCACATGCTGAAGGCGCAGGCGCTGACTAAAAACATTCCAGTCATCTTTTTGACCGCTAAAACTAGAAAGGAAGAACAGCTCGAAATTGAGGCGCTAGGCGGGTCAGGGATAGTTGTCAAACCGTTTGAGCCAGCAACACTGGCGGATCACATCAGAGCTTTGCTGCACTGGCCTGAGTAGCGATCTCATCAAGTCGGTCAGCCTATCGAAATCCGAGCATTAGCAGTGCGGGCAAAAACAAAATGCCGTCAATCCAAATGTTATAAACCTGGCGCGGCGTCTTCGGCGTCAATGTCCAAACGTAGATGAGGGTGAGCAGTGTAGCCGGTAGGGCGATCGCCAAGCCAGGCACTTGCAGATCTCTCGCCCAACCCCAAGCTAACAGCACTGACGATAGACCGTTCAAAACTGTCAAGATTACCCGCGTGCCGCCAACGCCCGCCAGCAGCGGCAGGGTAGAAACGCCCTGCTGGCGGTCAGACTCCACATCTCGAACATCGAACATATGAGAGTTTGACCCGATAAAGATCAGCAGCCACAGCGCTGTCATGATCACCGATAGATCCGGGCGCTGCATCGCGTAGCCAAGTGGTAGCCCAACGACAGCGTAGGTAATCGAACCGCAAACCAGCCAAGCTTTTGTCCCCGGAATATCTTTGAGGCGATACCAGCGGACTGTGCCGGCTGCACTGCGCCAGGGAAATAGCGGTAAGCCATAGATTAAGGGCACTAACCCGCCTAAGCTCACCCAGCGGACTGATGGGGGTGCCTGATAGATTAAAGTGCCCGTACTCACCGCTGCGCCGAGGAGAATCAGCAGCACGGCAGGTCTTTGAAAAAAAGCCTGGGTTTTGCTGTCTGGAATCTTTTGAATAAACGTATCCAGTACTCGATCTAGATTGTAGGGCAGCAGCGCCGCGCAGAAAATCAGCGCCGCCGGTCGCCAGTCAGGGGGTAATGCCAGCGTATCTTGTACAAAAAAGGTCAGGGATGCGATCGCCCCGGCTACCCATATGCTGGGATACACAAAAATCTGCAAAAGTCTTCGATAGAGTTCGTTTGATCGATTGGCAAGAAGCTGACTGTAGACAGTTTGAAAGAGCATATTCTCTGAAAACGCAAGATCCGAAAAGCGACCGCCCGCTGGCAGCTCACCGGTAGACAGTTTCCAAGGTAGGCAAGTTATAAAGTTTTGTTAACTTTCAAGTGGCAGATATGTGGCAGATATTTCTATTGATTTAGCTCGCGATCGCCACCTCCATCACGCGCAAACAGCCGTGAAATTGAACACTAACCAGCCCATAGCGTTAAGCCGACCATTATGATGAAAAAGCCCTCAATCAAGAAACCTCAGGCAAATGTGAGTAGCAACAGCGAAGTTCAGCCCGGCACAAAAGCCACCTTTATCGAGGCGACTCAAGCGCCTGTCCATGTTCCGCTCAGCGGCAGAACGCTGTCACTCAACGAGAATGGCACCTGTGTGGATGGATGCACAGAGTAATCACAGCCCGAGTAATCGCGGCTTAATCATCAGCTCTGATAGGTAAAACAACCATGCGAACAATTGAACTGCCCTCTGGGCAACCTATTCCGGCGCTAGGGTTGGGTACCTGGAAAATGGGCGAAAGCAATCGAAATTTTCAGCGCGAGGTAGAGGCGCTGCGCTATGGGTTAGAACTCGGGCTGACGCTGATTGATACAGCTGAGATGTATGGGGAAGGCGGGGCGGAAGAAGTCGTTGCTCAAGTCATCGCCGGTCGCCGCTCAGAGGTCTTTTTGGTCAGCAAAGTGTATCCGCACAACGCTTCTAAAACAGGGGTGGTTTCGGCCTGCGATCGCTCTCTCAAACGGCTGAATACAGACTATCTCGATCTTTACCTCTTGCACTGGCGGGGCTCTGTGCCGCTATCGGAAACTTTAGAAGCCTTCCAATCTTTAAAAGCAGCAGGCAAGATTCGCAGCTATGGAGTGAGCAACTTTGACACCGAAGATATGGCGGAAGCAGTTCGCTTAGAGGGAGGAAAGGCGATCGCCACTAACCAGGTGCTTTACAACCTGACGCGGCGCGGCATTGAGCGAAACTTACTGCCCTGGTGTCGGCAACAGAAAATTCCAATTATGGCGTACTCTCCGATTGAGCAGGGCCGGTTGCTCAACAATCAGGCGCTCAAAAAAATGGCGCGGGAGCGGGACGTGACTGCGGCTCAAATCGCGATCGCCTGGTTACTTCACCAAGACGATGTGATCGTCATTCCCAAGTCCAGTCGCATTGAGCATGTAAAGCAAAACTACGCGGCCCTAAACCTGGCTTTGAGTGCCGAAGAACTGGCGACGCTAGAGACGGCTTTTCCGGCCCCTGCTCATACTATTCCGCTAGAGATGCACTGACGCTTAGAGGCAGGCGATTCTCAGAGAAGGCTTTTGAGATTTGGTGCGATCGCCCCCTGAGTAGCCTACTTCTGAGCCTCTTGCTCAGCGACCCGCCGCTTCACCTGCATCACACTATCGGGATTCAATGAAATCGAATCGATGCCCGCTTTTACCAAAAACTGAGCAAACTCGGGATAGTCGCTGGGCGCTTGGCCGCAGATACCGACTTTTCGACCGGCTTTATGAGCCTCCTTAATGACATGACGAATGGCGATTTTTACCGCTTCATCCTGTTCATCAAAGAGGTCGGCGAGCGCTGCGGAGTCGCGATCTACGCCTAGCACTAGCTGAGTAAGATCGTTACTGCCGATAGAGAACCCGTCGAAGCGTTCGGCAAACTTATCAGCGAGCAGTACATTAGACGGAATCTCGCACATGACATAGATTTCTAAGCCGTTTTGGCCTCTTTCTAATCCTTGTTCTTTTAAAATATCTAGCACTTTATCGGCTTCTTCTAGCCGCCGACAAAAGGGCACCATAATCACGACATTGTTGAAACCCATGTTTTCTCGGACTTTCTTCAAGGCCTGGCATTCTAAGAGAAAACCGGCTTTATAGCGATCGCTATAATACCTCGCTGCCCCCCGAAACCCCAGCATGGGGTTCGCTTCTTCGGGCTCAAAGTCTCTGCCGCCAATGAGATCGGCATACTCATTGGTCTTAAAGTCACTCAGCCGCACAATCACAGGGTGAGGATACTGAGAAGCGGCAATTTTACCGATGCCCTGGGAGAGCTTGTCAACAAAGTAATCGCGTTTATCGTCGTAGCCGTGAGTCATATCGCGTATGGTCTGCCAGGCATCTCGGTCTTCTAGCCCGTCGTAGTTAATCAGCGCCATCGGATGAATCTTGATCAAGTTGTTGATAATAAATTCCATGCGCGCTAAACCAATCCCTTCCGCCGGGAGCTGCCACCAGTCGAAGGCGACTCCTGGGCTGGCAATATTCAACATGATTTTGGTGCTGGTTTCAGGAATGTCGCTAAGGTCTACATCAGCAGATTCAAAGGCGAGCAGTCCGTCGTAGATATAGCCCTGGTCACCCTCCGCGCAAGAAAGCGTAACTTCTTGTCCAGGTTTCAGTACCCGGCTCGCATCGCCCGTGCCAATGACAGCCGGTATGCCAAGCTCTCTGCTGACGATGGCCGCATGACAGGTCCGTCCGCCGTAGTCGGTGACGATACCGGCGACTTTTTTCATGACCGGGACCCAGTCAGGATCGGTCATTTCGGTGACCAGAATGCTGCCGGCTTCTACTTTGTCAATGTCTTTAGCGCTGAGAACCCGGCAGACTTTTCCAGCGGCGATCGCCCCCCCAATACTCAACCCTGTAGCCAGCACCGTTCCCGACGCTTTGAGCTTGTAGGTTTTGAGCAGTCCGCTCTGCCGCTGAGATTGAACCGTCTCTGGCCGAGCTTGAACAATATATAGCTCTCCCGTATCACCATCCTTGGCCCATTCCATATCCATCGGGCAGCCGTAGTGTTGTTCAATCAGCACCGCCCAACGCGCTAGCTGTAAAATCTCTTCATCGCTCAGAACAAACGCTTCTCGCTCTTTGCCGCTGGCGTTGATCGTCGTCACCGTTGTTTTATTACCATCGGTGGCGTAGATCATCTTTTTGGCTTTCGTACCCTTTTTCTTTTCGATGATAGGACGCAAAGCGTTGTTCTCTAGCAGCGGCTTAAAAACCGTAAACTGGTCGGGCGTGACGCTCCCTTGAACAACCGTTTCACCCAGGCCCCAAGCACCTGTTAGCAGCACTGCGTCCGGGAAACCTGTCTCCGTATCGATAGAAAACATGACGCCCGCACAGGCTTTGTCAGAACGCACCATCTTTTGGATGCCAACCGACAGCGATACGCCCATATGATCGAAGCCTTTTTCCTGCCGGTAGCTGATGGCCCGGTTAGTAAAGAGCGAAGCAAAGCACTTGCGGCAAGCTTCCAACAGTTCGTCTTCGCCGCTGATATTGAGAAACGTTTCCTGCTGCCCGGCAAAGCTCGCGTCGGGCAAATCTTCTGCGGTGGCACTGCTGCGGACGGCAACATCAACTTCGCTAACGCCGTAGCGATCGCCCAAGTCTCGATAAGCCTGCCGAATCTCACCCGCTAGCGCCTCCGAAAACGCAGCCCTTCTCAGTAGTTGTCGAATCGCTTTACCCGTTGCTTCCAGCGGTTGTTTACCTTCTTCCCAGGCTAAAAGCTGAGACTTGATCTGAGGCGTCAGCTGATTGGCTGCGACAAACTCCCGGTAGGCACTAGCCGTAATCGCAAATCCATCGGGCACCCGAATGCCAGCTTGTTTCAGCGCCCCCATCAGCTCACCTAGCGAAGCGTTTTTCCCGCCCACTCGTTCAACATCCTGGTTGGTGACTGCCGCTAGCCAGACAATGCGCTCGGCGTTCTTCATCTTAGGCATCCTCGATATTGCTTAGAGCATAGGGTAGCTCAGCTAGCCTATGCGTTTCTGTTCCCTAGAAGTTAGGCAGGTACCTTTTCTACAGGACGGTTTTGGTGAACCCGTAAAGACTGTTGAGGAATGCCGATATCGATATTGGCTTGGTCAAACGCAATTTTTAGGCGGCGGCGATACTCACGGGCAACATCCCACTGCTTCAGCGGCAATGTTGTAATCCACAGGCGCACCGTCGCCCCGACGTGATCGAGATGATCCACGCCGAGTAAAAGCGGAGATTCTAAAATTATCTCCGACCATTCATCGCTTTGGTGCATATCGTTAGCGACCGATTCAATCAGAGCCAGTGCCTCGTTGATATCAGCACTGAGTGAGACTGAAATCATCAGGTCTACCCTGGACCATTCCTTAGAGAGGTTCTCGACTACAGCAATCTGACCGTTAGGGATCGTAATCAATCGGCCTTCTTCGTTACGCAGTTGTGTAATGCGCAGGTTCATATTTTCGACAAAGCCAGCAACGCCGCCAACGACAATGACATCGCCAACGCCGAACTGATCTTCTAGCAGTATTAAGAAGCCGTTGATCATGTCTCTAATGACGTTCTGCGAGGCAAAAGAGATTGCCAGACCAATGATGCCTGCCCCAGCTAGCAGCGGCGCTAGATTGAGCCCTAGCAGATACAGGCTAGCAAGTGCACCGATGGCGATCAGGAGAGTCGCTATCCCATTTTTACTAACGCGAGAAATGGTCGAAAACCGCAGAGCGAGGCGCTGCGATCGCTTTCGAGTAGAAACGCCGCCCTGCACCAAGAAAAACAGACGATCCACTAGAACATGGCCAAACCGAATCAGACCGTAGATCACCAAAAAAATAGCGCCGATTTTCAGAGGTACTCCCAATATATTCAGCAGACCCGGTCGCCACTGCCGGGTGTAGGAAAACAGCCCCAGCAGTAGCAGGCAGCCGATTCCCCACAGCAGCCACTGCCCAATAAAGCAAAACCAAAGCCTGAAAGCAATCAGGTTACGAGACTGCTTGTGGAGAATGCGCTGAAGTAAGTCCTTCTGGGCTACAGCCCGTCCTTTCTCTTCGACAACAATATCCACCCCTTGAATTTTCCGGTATCTCCTTGCCAGCGACGCTCGCAGCCGCGATAGGCCAAAACTGGCGATCACCAGCAGTACAAAGCCAATGACAGCCCTACGTCCCTGCTGGCGGATATATTCGGGCTGACGCTCCTGCTGATAACGCTGGAGAGCAAGCTCAATAGTAGGTTTTAGTTCCTCGGCCAGCAGGCTAGGCTGAGAAAAGTCTGCGATGCGAGCATCTACATCAGTCACCGTCATCAGCGGATCGCCGTTAACCGATATGATCGGCGACTGACTGTTAGATTCTGGTTCCCAGTTGACCTGGGGTTGTTCTTTCTGAATCCGCTCGGCAACGGCTTTCAGGCGCTGAGAAATAACTTTGGCCCGGGCCGATGCAGAGATACCGTCCACAGCAGCTACCGAAAAGACAGTGCGACCATCCAAATAAACAGGCGCTGCTTCAACCGTATCGAGACCGACAGTCAGCAGAGCTTCGCCTATAGAGGACTCCGGATCGATGGGGGCATCCGACTGATTGGCGGGTGACGAAACCACCGATTCGACCCCGGGCAGTGTGACACCCATCGCGGCTGAGCCCCACAATAAGCTCACACTGAGCGCCATCACGCTCAGCAGCCGGAGCCAAAAAGACAAATGTAGGCGCAGCGGAGATTGATCGATGCCTCTGCTAGCACTATGCCGCAGCTTCTTAGGCCGTTGACGGTGTGAAACTATACCTCTGAATGACCATTTTCGCATTGCCTTCTCAATAATAATGTCGAACATCAACCTAGTCAGTCATATTCATAGGTGACTCTATCCAAGGTGATAGATTGATGATCTCAGGCACCGCTACCCTCCTTCACTAACCAGCAGGCCCCAGGGCCATGATTAGCCACCAATCTGAGACATGGTGCGACTGTAGGCTCCAGTCACGCCCGATTCGCGCATCTTGAAATTGATGTCGGGTTTTTGGCCGACTAACGCGCCAACCTGTGCACGCAGATCAGAAAGGGGAACGCCAGCACGCAGGCTCGTCCGCAGATCTATTTGGCCGCTTTCGTTAAGCAGGCAGGGGCGCAGCAGGCCGTCGGCAGAGAGGCGCATCCGATTGCACCTATCGCAAAAACACTCCGACATCTGACTGATAAATCCCAACGTTCCTTTCGCGCCCGGAATTTGAAACACATCAGCGGGGCCGTTGCCTTTTACAGCGCCTGCTTCTAATCCCCAGCGCTGTGCAATCTGAGCCCGAATTGCCTCGCTGTCAATCCAGCCCTTTTGCCCAAACAGGCTGTCATTGCCAATCGGCATAAACTCAATGAAGCGGACATGCCATTCCTGATCGAGCGTCAGAGCCGCCAGGTCTAAGACCTCATCGTCGTTGATGCCGGGGATCACCACAACGTTTAGCTTTAGCGGTGAAAATCCGACCCGATGGGCAGCCTGTATTCCTTGCCAAACTTCTTGCCAGCGCGTTGGCGTAGCCTTTCCACCGGAAACTCGCCCCCCAATAATTTTCTGAAAGGTCTCCGCATTGAGAGAATCCAGGCTGATATTAATGCGCCGCAGTCCCGCATCGTACAGGGGCTGAGCAAGCTTTTCTAGAAGGAAGCCATTGGTCGTCATCGCCAAATCTTGGGTTTGAGGGAGATGGGCGATCGCCTCCACCAATTCCACAACTCCCGGTCTCAGCAGCGGTTCACCCCCCGTCAGCCGAAAGCGCGTAAACCCCAAAGGAATAAACACCTCGCTCAATAGCTGCAAAATCTCATCGTGAGAAAGCCAGTTTTCCTTCAAAGCATACTGAAGGTCAGCGCCTTCCGGCATACAATAGACGCACTGAAAATTGCAGCGATCAATCAGGCTGATGCGCAGGTAGTCAATAGGATTGGCAGTTTGAGGGGACATAAGTCGTATGAAACTCCTTTCCTCCATAGTCCACTATCAATAGATAAATGACACAGCCAGCGCCTACGAACGAGCCGAGAAGTGGCTACACGCTGCCGGTGTTTGCCTGCGCGGGAGCGATCGCCGCTCTCCAACATCTGCAAGACCATACAGATACGCCAGCAACCGTCACGCTGGATTTGGTCACGCCTGCCGAAACCGCCGATATCTCAATCGAGCAGCTCGCCCTACTGTCAAAAACTTCAGCGCTCGCCATCACCCGCAGCGATCCTGGCGATAACTTAGATTTGACTCGTCACACGCCGATCTGGTCGGTCGTCCGCTGGGCCGACGACGCCCAGTCAGCGCCCATTGAACTACAGGGCGGAGCAGGCATCGGTCGCCAGGGAGCCGACGCCGCCATCTACACCTATGCTCGTCAGCTCTTGCAGGCCAACCTGTCAGAAAAACTCCAGCTGGGGGGAAAAATTCAGGTCACGATCATCCTGCCAGAGGGCAAACGGCTAGCGCTGCGCACGTCCAACGCGGCTTTTGGCGTCGTCGATGGGCTGTCGCTGCTCGGCACTAGCGGGATTGCTCAGCCGCTGAGTGCGCCCGGCCAGCTAGAAGCCTACCGCCAAGCGCTGCGGCAAAAGGCGGCTGAGTATCGTGACCTGGTGTTTTGCCTGGGAGAAAACGGACTTGATTTGGCGATTAAGCTGGGCATTGAGCCAGACCGCCGGTTAAAAACGGCCAACTGGATCGGGCCACTGCTGGCAGAAGCCGGGCTGCTAGGCGTACGCTCAATTTTGCTATTTGGCTATCACGGCAAGCTGATTAAGCTGGCGGGCGGCATCTTTCACACGCACCACCACGTCGCCGATGCGCGGCAGGAAATTATGGCGGCCTGCTGCGCTGAAGTCGGGTTAGAGACCCCGATTATTCAGCAAGTTTTGGCCAGCCCGACGACAGAGGCGGCCCTAGAAATCTTGAGAAAGTTGGATCATCAAGATCGGTGTAATCGGGTAGCTCAGGTATATGGCGCTGTGGCTGAGCGGGTGGATAGGCGATCACACCAATACATCCAAACCCATGCCGAACAAAGCGTGCAGGTCGGCAGTGTGCTATTTGACCGGCAGCGGCAGATTATTATTGTCAGCAAAGTTGGCGAAGTTTTGCTGCCCCAGGTTTGCTACTGTAGTTAGATAGCAAATTAGTAAAGCAAATTCGGCCAGGGTTTATTTTCGTGATATCGATCAGTGCCCGCTTTTTGACAGCGCTCAAAAAGTTACTGATAGCTGATTTCAGTAGATTCGGGAAATTGCACAGATGGATGACAGATGCGCAGTAGATTACGCTATCTGTTCAGCAGTTCTACACTGGCCTCGACAACTTCTTAAAGCCCCCTATCGCTCGCTATAAAGCCTCTTCTATGAATAAGTCGCTTTTGAGATAATCATTCAAAAGCTTGCTTTTGGCTACCCAGCGGTACTTCGAGCAGACCGTTTTACCAAGGCATTACCTGATGTATGAGCCTGCGTAGACGCTTTCCTTAAAAGCTAATAATGCTTGACTATGCTGTCTCACTGCTGTCTCGCTAATCGGACTTTTTCTCGAATTCGATTAGGTACTTCAGGTAATGTCACCCACGCTGCAAGGCATGAAAACCTGAACAAAGGGACTGATTGTGACCTCTCAAACACCAACCTCTCAAACACCAACCTCACCAGCTCAACCCAAAATCTCCGAAGCGGCGATCGCATCTGCTGGTTTAGACCGCCAAATGCTGGCCATTTTAGATTTTGGCTCTCAATATTCTGAACTCATTGCCCGCCGCATTCGAGAGACAGAAGTCTACTCAGAGGTGCTCTCCTATCGCACCTCTGCTGAGCAACTGCGCCAACTCAATCCGAAGGGAATTATTCTCTCCGGTGGGCCAAAATCGGTTTACGATCCGGGCGCTCCCATCTGCGATCCCGAGATTTGGAACTTAGGCATTCCCATTTTAGGCGTGTGCTACGGCATGCAGCTGATGGTGCAGCAGCTCGGCGGACAGGTTGAACGGGCTGATCGCGGTGAGTACGGTAAAGCAGCACTGCTCATTGATCAGCCCACTGAGCTACTGGCTGAGGTGACTGATGCCTCGACAATGTGGATGAGTCACGGTGATTCGGTCACGCAGCTACCCGAGGGGTTTGAAGTATTGGCCCATACGGAAAATACGCCGCAGGCGGCGATCGCCCATCCCTCAAAGCGCTTTTACGGCGTCCAGTTTCACCCCGAGGTGGTGCACTCTACAGAAGGCAACGCCCTGATTCGTAATTTCGTCTACCAGATTTGTCAGTGCGAACCCACCTGGACTACCGAGGCCTTTGTCGAAGAAGCCATTCGTGAGGTTCGTGCCAAAGTCGGCGATCAGCGGGTACTGCTGGCGCTTTCGGGCGGGGTCGATTCCTCTACGCTGGCCTTTTTGCTGCACCGGGCAATCGGCGATCAGCTCACCTGCATGTTTATCGATCAAGGCTTCATGCGCAAACGCGAGCCCGAACGCCTGATTGAGGTTTTCGATAAGCGGTTCCACATCAACGTGGAGTATATCAACGCTGAAGAGCGATTTCTCACGAAGATCAAGGGCGTTACCGATCCCGAAGAGAAGCGTAAGATCATCGGCCACGAATTCATCCGCGTTTTCGAAGAAGAGTCCGCTCGTCTTGGCCCCTTCGACTATCTAGCTCAGGGCACCCTCTACCCCGATGTGATCGAATCGGCTGATACCAACGTCGATCCGCAAACCGGTGAGCGTGTCGCCGTCAAAATCAAAAGCCACCACAATGTCGGTGGTCTGCCAAAAGATCTGCGATTTAAGCTGATTGAGCCTTTGCGTAAGCTCTTTAAGGACGAAGTTCGCAAGGTCGGTAGAGCGGTTAACCTGCCTGATGATATTGTGCGCCGTCATCCCTTTCCTGGCCCAGGTCTGGCTATTCGTATCTTGGGTGAAGTGACCACCGAGCGGCTGCACATTTTACGCGAAGCTGACTACATCATTCGTCAAGAAATTCGCCGTAGCGACAGCTATCACGACTTCTGGCAGGCGTTTGGCGTCCTCCTTCCGGTGCGCAGCGTGGGCGTTATGGGCGATCAGCGTACCTATGCTTACCCCATTGTGCTGCGACTGGTCAGCAGCGAAGATGGCATGACTGCCGACTGGTCACGCGCCCCCTATGAGCTGCTAGAGAGCATTTCTAATCGCGTGGTTAATGAGGTAGAGGGTGTTAACCGGGTGGTGTATGACATCACCTCTAAGCCGCCGGGGACGATTGAGTGGGAGTAGCCGCTGGGTAGAAACGTTCTGTCTATAGTTGATAGCCACAGCTCTGAGTTTGCGGCACAATAGAAGCTGGACGGCATACCTGTAGCACCATGAATACCGATACATTGATCGAACTATTGCAAAAAGGCTATCGCGTCACCCTCGGTGCGGCGTCTTCTGCCGTTGAAGCGGTGCAAGACCCCCAGCGAGCTGCCGATGACTTTTCTGAGGTCGGCACGGACTTTTATCGCCTGGCAGACAAGCTAGAAGTCCGGGGCGCGCTCACTGAGAAAGAGGCGCGTGATTTTGTTGAGGGCGTCGTCAGCCAGATGCCTGAACCTTTTCGCAGCGTATCTTCTAGCTTTTCTCAGGCCGCGCCTCCGGCCCCTACAACGGTTACCACTGTGGCAACACCCGTGATTGATACTGAGCTTCAAGCTGAAGTAGAGTCACTAACCACCGAGCTGATTGCAATTCGCAAAGAAATTGAGGAGCTGCGCCAGCAGAACAACTAGGCTGCGGCTGCGCTCAGCCCTCGGGCCGGAACGCTAGGCGTTAGGGCTTTGCTCAGGCGATCGCCGAAGTTCCGCCTTCAGGCGGTACATCCTGCCAGCGACCTGGCCCTACAGCGCGAATGGCCTGCTTCAGAGAAACATCGCCTGTGTAAAGCGCTTTGCCAATAATCACGCCGGAGACACCAGCAGGCACCAGTCCTAGCAGGCTGAGCAGGTCTGAAATAGAGCTGACACCGCCAGAGGCGATGACGGGGGTGTCAATGGCGCTGGCGAGTTCTCTAAGCGCCGTCAGGTTCGGTCCTTTGAGGGTGCCATCACGCTTAATGTCGGTGTAGACAATAGCCGCCGCGCCGCGATCGCTCATTTGTCTGGCCAGATCGACCGCCATCACTTCAGAGGTCTCTAGCCAGCCCCGGGTAGCGACTTTGCCGTCACGGGCATCAATCCCAACGATAATCTGACCAGGAAATTCTTTACTGAGCTGACTGACCAGTTCTGGGTTTTCAACGGCGGCAGTCCCTAAAATGGCAAACTGCACGCCCAAATCGAATAGGGCACGTACCCGGTCGGCATCTCGCAGACCGCCACCGACCTGGATAGGTAGATCGACGGCCTGAGCGATCGCCTCAATCGCCTGCCAGTTTTCTGGCTTTCCTGCCTTAGCCCCATCCAAATCGACCAGATGCAGGCGAGTCGCACCCTCGGCCTCCCACTGCCGGGCTACTTCTACCGGATTGTCATTAAAAACTTGAGACTGGTTATAGTCTCCTTGAAACAGCCGCACACAGCGCCCTTCTAGCAGGTCAATAGCCGGAATTACATCCATTCATTCAGTCCATCAAATAGAGCTTCGATTGGCTTCGATTGTACCAATAAAAAAAGACCCGGCTGAATGCGCAGGTCTTTGGAAACGTATATTCGGGTGCCTTGCTTGCGCTGCAGTGGGGTCAAATTCTGTCTAAGATCCGCTGAATTTCTTGACCGTCGGAGGCTCTAGGGTGCGATCGCAGATACCCTTCCAGATCTTGCTTGGCCATGTCGTAGTTTTCGAGCTGATAGTGCAGCAAACCGCGATCGCGCACTTGCTGCACCTGCCCGGGCATCAAAATCAGCAGCTTATCGAGAGTAGCGATCGCCTGATCGTAGGCTTCTAGCTGCAGGTAAATCATCTTCAGGTTATTGAGTATCCGCGCTAGAAAAGGCTTAGGCAATACGCCGCTCAAAAATTCTGGCTGCCATTGAGCTTGCTCCCCGTATAGCTGATGAAACTTCTGCTGACAGTCGATGGCAAACATCACCTCACCCTGATTAAACGGATCGACAAACACTGCCATCTCATCCACCACAGGTCGCACTAAAAAGTGGCCGGGCATCCCGACGCCCACCATCGGAAAGCCAATGCGATGAGCGATTTCTAAATAGAGCAGCGAGAGGGTAATCGGGATGCCCAGTCGCCGGTCGATCACGCAGTTAAGGCAGCTGTTATCAGGGTTGTAATAGTCTAGCCGGTTGCCCGAAAACTTCAGCTCCTCAAAGAGGTAGGTGTTAATCACCTGAATGACTTTGAGCGGATAGCGGCCTACCGGTAAGCGCGATCGCACTTCACCAGCCATATCGTCTAAAGCTTCTAGATAAACAGTGGGATCCATATCCCAATAGTCTTCCTGAGCGATATAGAGCGCGGCGACAGCCAGGTTAATGCGCCCGTCAGCTTTTTGAACCGCTTGGTAAAAGCGCTGACCGGCGGGGGAAAGTCTCATAGATACGGGCGGATCTGATAGGGCTGCTTTATTGTATCCCGATGACATCGACTGCACAGATGCTTACGATGTCGCTGATTCTTCACTAGCAGCAGGCAGGTTAGGCAACCCGCCGTTGTGGTCGCTAGACCGAGAGAGTCCGTTAATTGCGCTGGCGACATCTACTCCCGAGGTTTGCTTCAGCTGAGTCATAAAGGCAGCCGCTTGAGTCGCCAGGTTGCCTGACTGCGTATCAATTACCGTCACATTCTTAACCGATATGTCAGGTACCGTCGTCGAAAGGGTATTGAGCAGTCCTTCCAGCTTCTGGAGCAAAAAGATGTCGCGAGCATTGTCTCCAGCGGCGACCCAAGATTCAGCGAGTCGCTGCGTGCCTTCAGCCTGGGCTTTGCCTGCTTCGATAATGGTGGCAGCGTTACCTTTGGCTTGGGCGATCGCTCGCTGACAGTCAGCTTCTGCAGGCGCAATCACATCGGCTTTGAGCTGCTCTATCACTTGCTTAATCCGCTCCTCCTGCACCGGCACGTCCGCCTGAATTCGGGCCAGCTCAGCGGCAATCTCAGCTTCGGCCTCAGCGACGACCGCAGCGCGCATGGTCAGGGCATCCTGCGTTCTTTGCTCAGCAGCAGCCTGAGAAATGCCGATGTCGCGCTCCAAACGACGAACGGCAGTGATTTTTTTGTTTTCGGCAGTTTGTACAGCAGACTCAGCTTTGGCTTCGGCTTCGGCAATGCGGGCATCGCGCTGAAGGTCGGCCTGCTGCTTGCGGCCAATCGAGTCGAGATAGCGGACATCGTCAGAAATATTTTGGATTTGCAGCGTATCGAGCACCAGGCCCAGCTTTTCGAGATCTTCTTCCGCTTCATCGAGCAGGCTTTTGGCAAAGGCGATTTTGTCTTCGTTCACCTGCTCAGGCGTGAGGCTAGCTAATACGCCTCGCAGATTGCCTTCTAAGGTTTCCTTGGCAATTTTTTCAATCTCTTGGCGCGGCTTGCCTAGCAGCCTTTCGATGGCGTTATGAATCGTCGGCTCTTCCCCAGCGATTTTGATGTTAGCCACCCCATCTACCTGTAGCGGAATGCCGCCTTTGGAGTAGGCATTAGAGACCTTCAGCTCAATGATCATATTGGTGAGGTTCATGCGCATCACCTTTTCTAGCAGCGGGGTGCGAATGCTGCTGCCGCCTTTGACCAGGCGATAGCCGACTTTGCGATCGCCCGACCGCTGACTCCCCCCTGCAAAGATCAAAACCTCGTTCGGCTGGCAAATGTAGTAGAGATTTTTAATCATCAAAAAGCCAGAGCCCGAGGCCAGAGCCATAATTAAAAGAATAAAGCTGGTCATCGTTAAATTCTCCTGATAGGGATTTTGAAGGGATCTATCTGCGTGCAATCAATAGGGGCGCGCTATGACTTAGTGGCAGTTGGCTGGCGATGACTGAGCGTACCGATTACATCAATGCCAAGGGTTTGCTCTACCTGAGCCAAAAACTGCTTGATGACTTCGGGATAAACGTTGGCCAGGCTGGCGATCGCTTTACCGTCGCCGTTATCAATCACGTTGATATTTTCTAGCTTTAAGCGGTGGGGAACGGTCGCTGCTTCTTTGAGGATGGTGTCAATTTGCTGAAGTAAGAAAATCTGGGTAGTGTCGGCTCCCGTTTCCTGCCATACCTGAGCCAGCATTTCATTCACCAAAGCCGCAGCCTTAGCGTTTTCAGCAAATTCAGCGGCGTCTCCTTTAGCCTGTAAAAACTGAGCCTCTTTATGCGCTTCAGCCGGTAAAACCTGATCGGCTTGCAGACGCAGTCGTTCTAGCCTGGCTCGGACTGACTGCAATTGCTGCTCAGCCCTGGCCCGCGCTTCTTTGGCAGCGGCGGCGGTACGCTCTTCTTCAGATTTGGAGCGCTGATCCAGCTCTGCTTTAATTTTGCGCAGCTCGTTTTGCTTGCTTTGAATAATGGTCAGTGCCTGCGACTGAAACATCTCTGCTCGCTTTTGGCAGTCGGCTTCTATGCGCTCAGCTTCACCAAGGGCAACCGCTTCAGCAATTTCGGCATCGCGAATAATCTTGGCAATCTGGCGGCGACCGATGGAGCTAAGGTAGCCCACGTCGTCGGTGACGCTTTGCACTTTGAGCGTGTCCAGGTGCAGTCCCAGTTTGTTCAGGTCGCGGTCTACATCGTCGGCAATGCGCTCGGCAAAGTTGAGCCGATCTTCGTTTACCTGCTGGGGAGTGAGGTTGGCGACCACGCCGCGCAGATTACCTTCTAAGGTTTCGCGCACGACCCGGCGAATTTCGGACTGATTGCGGCCTAAAAATCGCTCAATCGCATTACCGGCAATGTTGGGCTGGCTGGAGACTTTGACGTTGGCGATCGCCTGAATATTCAGCGGCGTCCCCCCTTTTGCGTACGAGTTATTCACCTCTACCGGGATCGGCATGGTAGTCATATCCATCCGCTCCACCCGCTCGATAATTGGCAGCACAAACGCCCTACCGCCGAATATCACCCGGTAGCCTACGGCCTTGCTGCCTGCCTGCTTGTATTTGCGCCCTGAAATAATCAAGATTTCGTTGGGCTTACAAATTTTGAGGGAGGCTTTGAGCAGGGCGATCGCCGCCACTATCCCCACCAGCCCAATCGTAACCGCCCCAGCGCCCAGGATGCCGCTAGTATTCAAAGGCTGCGCGGCCAGTTGCCCAGGCTGGCTAACTTGAGCCAGTAGAACGGGCTGCTCAGCCTCTGAAAAAGTCGATTCACTCACGATAGTTAGCTCCGTAGATTAGGTAATCCGTAGATTGGGTAAATAGAGAAGTCGGCTTTTGCGGTGTCGCTTGTTCAGCCTGCGCTGTTAGAACTATCAGCGGGTTCCAGGTGATTTTCTGCCGAGACAACCCACAGTCGGTTCTGGCTGCGACCAACTACTAAAATCGGCTCCCCTGGCCGAAAGTCTCTCTCTTCATCAGTCTGCGCCACCAGATGCAGCGTGCTCCCGCCCACTTCCAAAATCACTTTGCCTTTGGTTTTAGCATCAAACGGCAGCTCTACCGTGCCAATCAGCCCAGCAAAGTCTTCATTGCGCACCAGGCTATCGACCTTGCGACT
Organism: Leptolyngbya sp. BC1307; assembly: GCF_002286735.1. Lineage (GTDB taxonomy): Bacteria > Cyanobacteriota > Cyanobacteriia > Phormidesmidales > Phormidesmidaceae > Phormidesmis. Next base: position 48,211 of record NZ_NRTA01000019.1, on the reverse strand, counting down.
TTTCAGACTGCGTAAAGCACTTACCAGCGCCACACCGCACACAAGGCCCATTGCCAGGGCGATCGCAAACACAGCAGTCGGAGACGGCGTCGGGTCTACAGCGCTCAGCAGCAAACCGGTCAGGCCAAAAAAGCAGCCGCCAAACGTCCAAAACTTGAAGCTGATAAAAATAGATAGCCAACCAGGCAAACGCCGCCGTCTGTGGGCAGACCGCATCAGGTCAACGTCAGTGTCTACCTGAAGGTCTGTATCGCTGTCGGCATCGGCATCAAAGTCAGCATCGGCGTCTAGATCAGCATCGGCATCAATATCAAAGTCAGTATCTGCATCAAAGTCATCGAAAAGTTCGCCGCCGCCGACCACCCCGAGGGCGACAAAGGCACCGCCAATGACAAAGCAAAACCAGTAGATCGACTGCACAGGATCTGTCCTTGGAGATGAACAACGGAAGTTTTCAACCAGCCAACTCTATCCTGTCGGTAGATACCTCAAATGTTGGCCTAACTACCTAAATTCTTCACAAAAAAAGGGGAGTACCCTTTTCAGAGCATGCCCCTCATTGTCTATCAAATTAAGCTGTTAGTTGAGCTAGGTTAACTAGGCTTAGCTTCTGGCATCAGGCACTTATCGGAGTCACAGCCTGCGGGGCCGGCTTCCTGAAGCTCGCCCGCATCGTGTTCTTCTAGCGCAGTATGGAAATCTTCGGTGGTTCGGCGCGATCGCACTTCACCCAACATTTCCTCATACCGCTCCTTACTAATCGGCTCGAAGGGCAAACGCGGAAAGGTCTGCACGTCATCAAACCGGGCTAGCAGCGCCGCTGAGATATAGCCTTCGTCATTGGCGATCGCCTCATAAATGCGGTCAGCCAAAGGTTCTACCTCATGCTCTCTCAGCTCTACAGTGGCGGAGGTATTGTGAGCGGTATAGTGCTTTTGCACCTGCATATAAAAGTCGAACTGCGCCAGGGCTGAGAACTTCTCAATCGCGACTTCATCCGCACCGGGCAAATTCGCCCAGTCAACTTCCACCGGCAGCTCTACCAACCACTCAGTACAGCGCGGATCAAACGGATCGTTCAGCAAGTTGCCGTTCTCATCTTTGTCAGACTGAGAGGGAATCACCGAATAGCCATAGGCCAAACAAGCCAGCGCTACTGGATCATCTTTGCGAAAGGTAATCCGGCGGATAAATCGCTGCGCCTTGGGCGGATGCCAGCCTGAGGAAGCACCCGTGAGCAGGCTTTTGGTGCCCGCCGGTTGAACGGTGGTGCAGCGGTTGGGGCGACGGATTTGATGGCGATCGCAATACTCCCAAACCGTCTCATGCACAATTTGCTTCCAGCGACTGAGGTACGCCTGCTCACGGCTCTTAAAGTCTACTCCCTGCATAGTATCGGGCCTGCCGTCTTCCCACCAGTTCAGCCATTCGACTCCAAACGCCTTGACGCAGAAGTCAAAGAAACCCGTAAAGGAAACGCCGACAATCGGATCTTCTTCGCGGGACACCTGGTAGCGCGATTCCTGGAATTGGTGGTTGAGAAGGGCAGCAACGGCGATCGCCCCCGCCTTAAACGCCTCTGCCTGTGCCTGCTCATCTTTCGGATGAAGCTGGTTCAGGTGAATTTCGGCCAAATTACAGTGAAAATCCTGCCCAATAATTTCTCCACAATTATGAGCGACCAGACCATTTGCATCGAAGCACGATGGCCCAGGCACAGTACAGTCGTAGACTTTCTCAACCCCGTCAGCCTCAACAGATTCTACAGTTGCCGTAAAGCGCTCTCTGTTTAATCTGCGCTTGTAACCGCCGAGCAGTTCGTCTAGCTTTGCTGACTTTTGCGGCTCTCGGAAGCCAACGATTTGCTGGAAATGATAGAGGTTATCCTTGCTAATCACTAGTTCGTGCTGAGCTTTGCACAGGTACTCAGCAGGTTGTCGCTGAGTATCCGGCAGCATCCGATATCCTTCAGGTCGTCGCTCCTGATAAATTTTAGAAATGATTCCCAATCGGGCCAGCATTCTCTGAACAGCCTGCAAGTTAGGCAAATTGCTCTGTGCCAGCCGAACGCTAATGCCTTTAAGCTGCGTTCCCTGTACGCTGCCATCTGCATCAAACAATCCTTTTAGAAAACCGCAGTAGAAGTCGTAGCTGCCCTGTTCGACTGCTTGACCAATATTCTTACTGCCCTGAGTGATCTCGAAGGTAGCGGCTAACTTTGCTAAGCCCGTAGAGTTGATGACGCGATGCTTGAGCTGCTTGTGATAGTGAACTTCTGATGTTCTCCGGGCGTAACCAACTGCCGTCTCCAAAAGCTGAACAGCATATCGACTCATCTCATCTGAAGAATCTTCCCAGTAGCGCAGCAGCCCAACGTCATTCCACTGAGTCTTTGTCAAGCTACCATCTCCCACCAGGCTACCCAGCAACCAGCCTTCATCATGGCTACCAGCGCCCTCCCAAGCCTGAAGCTCGCGATGGTCGTGCAGCACTATATAATCGCCTGAGCAAAGTTCGCCCGCATTCACCCACTCGGTGTACTGCTTCTTCTGAGTCTGCGCGGTTACTTTCAAAACGCGATGGTTCTCAGTCAGCCGCAGCTCAAACCCTTCTTGCGTCACCAGCTTCACAACCGGCTTTTCGCCTGAAAAGAAGAACCCCTCTACTGTCGTGCTAAATAGCTCTCCGTTTATATAAGTTCCATGCTGCTGACCGATCAGATCTTTTACCTGCCTGGGGCCATCACCGGTATGTACCCACGTATCAGCAGTCACACAAGGATTCAGACCGTATCGTCCTTTACCCTGCGCCCTACGCTCAGCTTCACCCGCCCACTGAATAGCCCCTTCGCCTGACTGAAACTGCTTTTGTACAGCCGTCAAGACTTCTGCTTTCGAGGGCTTTTCATGAAATACCCGAGTATGGTTCGCCATTCGCAGCGCATCGCGAGTAGGGTCAATTCGCCAGTTGCCGCTTTCATCCTGCTGCCAGAGGTTTTCTTTTGCGCCAGTGGCGACATCATCGTTGCTGTCGAACTGCCTCATCCCCGCGCTGTTGTGAGTTAGGTAGCCATCGCAATAAAAGCAGTGGGCTTCTTCAACTTCTATATCGTAAGTTTGCACATGATCATAGCTACCCAATCCTTTTGCTGTGATAGGTACGTCTAAATCCAGGTCAGCTTCGGCAATATAGCGCTCGTAGTTGGAATCAACACTATGGCTACCTTGAAAACCCATCTCCCGCATTTCGCTGTAAGAATAGGCTGCGCGCATCATTGCACCACTCAACGTAAAGCCATACATCTTGAGCCCGATACGGATCTGCCCTTTCGCAGAATGCGGCGCAATCAGCGCACTATATTGCTGCTTTAGAGCAGGCAGCATGAGATTGTACTTGGGTTGCCAGCGTACATTGTCAGGGACGATAGTCGAAATGCGTCCAGCAATGCCCAGGCTAGAGAGAACGGCTGCAACCTGACGAACGAAATTACGATAAACGCTGGTCAACAAGTGCGGTGGACGATTGTTAGCTGCGCCATCGCCATCCATCAGACCAGCTAGGTAAGCCGCCCTGACATCTACAGAACCCTGCAAGATGAAACTGGGTACTTCAAGCGGCTGCTGAGCTTGTTTAATATGGGCATGAAAATATTCAGCTAGTCGAATGCTAGAGCAGACTGACTTAGCCGTATTTTCTCCTTTAACGCTGCCATGTGTAGCACTAAGTCCAAACTCAGACAGTGCATCATCTATCTTGGAGCGCAACTGAGGCAGTAAGCTTGCGCCTTGATCGCGCTCATTCATAGCCCATTCCACCCGACCATACGGCTTGTCGTGCTTGTTACGACCTAGTGCGACATAACCATCTCCGTGGGTGAATCCAATCAGCCAGGCTACGGTCGGCGTTAGCTCAGGAATACGAATATCCTTAGCCGTTCGACTTGGTTCTGGTCGCTCAGATGTTGTGTCAGCGGGTAGGTGAGTGACCGTCCCAGTCAGAATCTGATGGCTGTGCATCAGGCGATCGCCCTCAGCTAGCTCAGATAACAGCTTCCATTCAATCTGGCCGCTAGCATTTGCGAACACTGCAATCCGATGATTCAGTGTTGCCCGAGGATGAGGGCCGTTGGTCTCTATCTCATAAACGTCCTGCTGGCCCTGGTCGAATTTGTTAGTCACCCGGCGGTAGCCAAGCGGTGTTTGGACGCGATCGCCAATCTGGACATCTTTGATCGGAACCAACCCTTTTTCTGTATGCACGAGTGCATCTTCCGGGAGGCAGCGCCGAATGTTACCGGCGACCACGCAGGCTGCAGCTTCATCGATTAGCAGACAGCATTCAATCGAGTTGAGCTGACGACCGATAGCCGCATTCAAAATTTTGACGCAGTGCTCGTACAGCTCAGGTAGCTTTACCGGATTGGCCATACCGCCAAATCCCTTAAGCCGCTCCCCTGCCGGACGGATATCGCTCAGGTCAACAATCGCTTCCACTTCGCCATCAAAGCGCTCATCGGTCGAAAGCTCTAGCAGGGTTTGGTAAGACTTCACCCAGCCCTGACGGCTGTCGCCTGCGATGATTTCGACGCGGTTATTGGCCTCGTCTACCTTAATTTCTGCCTCTTCCCGGCGCTGAGCGGCAGGGGTCTGGCCGACGCCACCGCGCATGGTTACAGTAATTTTGTTGCGTATTTTGGGGAGTTGGTTGATGTATTTGGGCTCCAGTACCGCGCCCGTACCGCAGCCCATCATTGCCAAGTCCATCATCAGGCCAAAGGCGCGCCAATCGACGACGTTGGTGCTGGTGCAGTTGTAAGCACCTGAAAAATTTTTGGGATTTTTGCTCCAGTCGGTGCCGCCTACCCACAGCCAGCGGCCAGAGGGCATGGCTTTTAAAGTCTGCTGCATTTTCGCCACCAGGTCGCGCTCTTCATCGGTGAGCTGACCGAGTTCGACTAAGCCTTTGAGGGTGCGATCGCACACTTCCTGCCAGGTCTCTCGCCTGCCTTCTTCCGACCGACGGCTATAGGTACGGTAAAACACCGGATAGGCCGCAGGCGCTGCTTCCGGGAAAGGACTCTTAGACCGGGTACGATCAAGCTCTTGAACCATGGTAATTGCCGGAGAATTCAGCTAGGTATAGCTATTTATTAAAAATAGAGAATAGCACCTTCTAGCGTTTTGAGAAAGCCTCAGACGCTATATGTGGATAAAGTATCTATTTATCGCTGCTCAAATCTCAGCCGACCCTCATTCAGCGAGCAGGTTTCGAAAGGCAACTCTCGCCTGATCTCCGATGGCTGACCAGCTCATGTATTTCTGGTAATGCTCCAAGGTGCTGTAAGCCAGAGATTGGTAGCGCTTTATATCTGCCATGTACCCCGCGACAAACCGGCAGTATTCACTAGGGTCGCTCTCTAGAGCAAATGTTTTACCAGTAACGTCGGCTTTGACAACACTGGTAATCCCACCGACCTCGGTCGCTAAAGCAGGCACCCCGAACGAGGCGGCCTCGCTAATGACCACGCCGAAAGTATCTGCCTTTGTTGGGAATATCAAAAAATGCGCTGACTGAAACAGTGCAGCTATCTCTGCCTGGCCTGCGGGTGTCGTTCGGTCAATAAAGCCGTGAACCTTAACGAAGCTCTGAGAATCAACGGGTGGCACACAGCCAACCACATGCAGCTCAGTTTCTATGCCCTGACGGTTAAGTTCTGCTGCCACCCTAAGCGCCACATCCCCTCCCTTTCGCTGCCACTCTACCCCAACAAACAGCAGCTTGCAGGGACGGCTGGCCCGCTGCTCAATAGCCGCTCCAATTGTCTCGGAAGGCAGATTGCGAGCTTGATTAGACCCCCGAGGAATAATCTCAATCTTAGAGAGCGGAGTCCCGTAGAGGTCATGCGCCCTTCGCGCCGCCCATTGCGACGTTAAGACTATCAAGCTACATCGCTCTAACACCCTTTGCTCTAGCTTGAGCAAATTGTGGCGAGTCTCCCAGCAAAGATTGCTTAGATAAGGATAGAAATCAATCAAGCTGCCCAAAGTTGCATCAGTCCATAGCACCATCGGGCGATCCGGTCGAACCATCGCTAGGGGAATCGCATTCTCCTGACACAGCAAGATGTCTGCATCAGAGTGAGATAGCCTATCCTCAATCTGGTGGGCATAGTGCCTCGAAACCGCCGGGTCTGCCCAGCTATAAAAATCCTGATGAAAATTTCGGTAAGTCAGCCATTTGAGCCGGGTGAGCGGGCTGCGTTTGCGACTCAGCGCCCCTAGATATTCGATAGCAGTCTCTTCGTTCTGAAGCGTTCGAGTAATCTGAGCGCTCGCCCCATACAAGCCCAGGTGTCGCTTAGGCCAGCTAGCCGGGTTCGTGAGGTCGAAGGTGGTGACGCAAGCAATTTTCATGTGCTTTTAGACGGTGAAGTCTGGAGAGCCTGATAGGCAACGAGGGTTTGCTGAGCGATCGCTTCCCAATTCAGCGACTCCAGTGGCGCAATACCCAGTGGAAAAAGTTCGTCAATTGCCTCTTGAAGCACCGCTGGCGTTAGCGCGCCTGAGTAGGTTTTGATCCAGTCTGAACCGATCTGAGCCTGCCAGTCTGAGACGGCACCGAGGTCAGGTGCGAGCACTGGTCGATTAAAGGAAAGCGCCAGCAGCAGGCTACCTGAGTTGAGAATCTCTTTGAATGGCAGCACCACTAGGTCAGCGGCTTTAAAAAATATCTGTAGCTCTTCGTCTCTGACAAACCGCAGATGCAGTTGAATATTTGGAGCGCTATCAGCCGCTGAGCGCACAGCCTGGGCTATCTGCTCACTATCGGGCTGACCCGCGATCAGCAGCGTGACATTGCTTTTCACCTCGTTTGACAGCTGGCAGAAGACTTTGGCTAAGTGAGGAACGTTCTTATACGGGCTGATGTAGCCCAGGTAGAGTAGAACGGTAGTGTCTGGCGCTAGATTTAGCCGTGATCGCGCGTCTTCATCCGTCAGGTCGTCAGGATAGCAGCCGCGATAGTGCCCATGAGGAATGACAAAGCCCGGCTTCTCGACTAGACCAGGTAGGGATCGCCTCACAGCCGTCTGGCCAGCTGCGCACAGGTTGATATAGCCGTCAGTATTCGCAATCAGCCGCCGTTGAAACCAGTCTGCCAGCGACTGATGCAGTACAACGTGAGGATTTTGATCGTGAATCGTCCAGATCACTTGAGTACCGCGCCATTTGCTCAGCTTTAGCAGCAGCCAAAACAGCAAAACTCGCAGCCGGGCCACCCAGATATTAGGATGGCGCACCAGCGTTTCTACTGGCCAGTGCAGGTGAAAAATATCGAACTGTCCCAGCAGCAGTTGCTTTGATGAAAATTCTGTCACCGTTACCGCTGGCGGCATGTGCGAATACAGCAGCCAGCCGTAGGGATTTTTATAGCGAGTTTTAAAGGCTGGCCAGGCAAGCACCTTCATATTAAGTAGCTTTGATAGAGTCGTTTCCTTAATCTACCCAAACTCACTGGCCTAGATCCATTCACAAGCCCATTCACGAGGGCTCCGCTGGCCCAATTCTCCCGTCGCCAAACTAGTTAAAATAGCAGCAGGTAGGGAAACCCGCACTCTTAAGCGACAGCCATTGCCCTTGTCATTTCACTCATTTTTTAGACAATAAGGAGTAGAAGTTTTACGCATCACAAAGAGGCAGAGTCTTATCATGACGACGGTTTTGGAACAGGGAAACATCAGTATCCATACCGAAAATATCTTTCCCATCATCAAAAAGTGGCTGTACTCCGACCATGAGATCTTCATTCGTGAGCTGATCTCTAACGGCGTTGACGCACTTAATAAGCTGGGAATGCTCTCTCGCTCCGGTGAATATCAAGGTGAAGTCGATCCAGAAATCAGCATTGCCCTAGATAAAGAGGCAAAGACGCTCAGCATTACTGATAACGGCATCGGCATGACAGCAGATGAAATTAAGCAGTACATCAATCAGGTAGCTTTCTCCAGCGCTGAAGAATTCATCAGCAAGTATAAAGAAAATACCGATCAGCAGATCATCGGTCACTTTGGTCTGGGCTTTTACTCTTCGTTCATGGTGGCCGACCGGGTAGATATTGATACCCTTTCCTGGCAGGAAGGGGCGCAGGCGGTTCATTGGTCTTGCGATGGCAGCACTTCTTTTGAGCTGAGTGAGAGCGATCGCACCCAGCGCGGGACCACCATTACGCTGTACCTCAATGACGACGAAGCCGAATATGCAGAAGAGCCTCGGATCAAGCAGCTAGTAAAAACCTACTGCGACTTCATGCCAGTGCCGATCAAACTCGGCGATGAAGTCATTAATAAGCAGGAGGCGCTCTGGAAAAAATCACCCGGCGACCTCACCGACGAAGACTATCTCAATCTTTACCGCTACCTCTACCCCTTTGAAGAAGAGCCTCTACTGTGGGTTCACCTTAATACCGACTATCCCTTTGTCGTTAACGGCATTCTCTACTTCCCTAAGCTCAAGCCGGATGTTGAGCTAAACAAAGGCCAGATCAAGCTTTTCTGCAATCAGGTCTTTGTCAGCGATAATTGCGAAGAAATTATTCCCAAGTTCCTGACGCCGCTGCGCGGGGTGATTGACAGTACCGATATTCCGCTGAACGTGTCACGTAGCTTTTTGCAGGCTGACCGGACGGTAAGGCGGATTGCTGACTATGTGGCAAAAAAGGTGGGCGATCGCCTCAAAGAACTCTACCGCGACGACATCTCTGAATACGTCCGGATTTGGCAAGATCTCGGCACCTTCGCCAAATTTGGCTCCCTCAACGATGAAAAGTTCAAAAAGCAAGTTCAAGACTACGTTGTCTTCCGTTCTACAGCCGATTTAGCCGAACCAGACAAACCCAAAGTTGAAGTCGAAGGAGCCGAAGGCGACGATGCTTGGTCAGAAGTCAGCGAAAAACAAGCAGTCGATGCCAAAGGTAATTTTTACACCACCATTAAAGAATATCTAGAGCGCAATCAGGCCAAGCACGAAAACCGCATCTACTACGCCACCGATGAAGTAGCTCAAGCCACCTACATTAGCCTGCTCAAGAATCAGGGGCTCGAAGTGCTATTTATGGATTCATTCATTGATACTCACTTCGTCTCTTTTCTAGAGCAAGAATACTCAGACGTAAAATTCTCAAGAGTCGATGCCGATCTCGACAACACCCTGATCGACAGCGAGCAGGAAAACGAAATCGTCGATGCCACCACCAATAAAACGCGCAGTGAGCAAATCAAAGAGGTCTTTGAAAAAGCGCTCAACCGACCCAGCATCAAAATTCGTACTGAAGCCCTCAAGTCAGCCGATAATTCAGCCCCACCGGCAATGGTGCTAGTGCCCGAAGAGCTGCGACGAATGCAGGAAATGAGCGCCTTTTTGCAGCAGCAAGGCGTAGAATTTCCTGATTCACACACGCTGCTAGTCAATACCTCTCACCCCCTGATTAAAAATGTCGCCAAGCTTGGTCAGGGCGCAGTCATTCAAGCGGATGGTGGCCAGTCGCCTTCTGCTCAGCTAGCCACGATGATCTGTGAGCAGGTGTACGATCTTGCCCTGATGGCTCAAAAAGGCTTCGACGCTGACGGTATGAAAGCCTTCACCGAGCGCTCGACGAACTTGCTGACTCAGTTGACTGAACGATAGAGTTGAGCGATAAAAAATCTGCTTTTTGTCCTTATGACCATAGCTGTCTATAATAGATAACTCCGTTAGCGTAAAACCCATGTCCAAAATCTGCGACCTCACCGGCAAAAAGGCCAACAACGCCTTTGCCGTTTCCCACTCTCATCGCCGTACCAAGCGACTTCAAGAAGCCAACCTGCAAGACAAACGCATCTGGTGGCCCCAAGGCAAGCGTTTCGTTAAGCTACGTGTATCAACAAAGGCTCTCAAAACTCTAGAGAAAAAAGGTGTCGAAGCGATGGCTCGTGCAGCAGGCATTGACCTCAACAAATATTAAGCTCAGTTTTCAAAGACCCATTTTCAGCCTGATGCCCAAGACATAGTTTCTGAGAGATAGCCCTCTATTTCAGCAAGCCCTTTGTAATTTTACAGAGGGTTTTTTGCTGTCCATTTTCAGTAAATTTACGCTGCATACTGGGTAGTATCAGCGACTCAAACCGGCATCCGACAGATAGCAACAGAGTAAACCACGTAATCTCTGCTCTTCTCCCCGATTCCTTTAGCTAAAGTTTGTTTTTCTCTCCGAAAATATCCTTAGTCTGTAGTTACGGCTGCACTTAAATATCGCCTGTTCTCCTTTGTATGAGATGGGTATACCCACTGGTTAACTCCTTGAGATGAGCGGGTAATCTTGACTGGTAATAAAGCAAAAACTATCCGGAAGCAATCTCGTTTCAGTCGAAATGAGCAGACCCTGAAAACTGATGTCTGCCCAACTCATCGAACAGCTTCCGATAGTTTGCATCTCCACTTAGGATTAGGAAGCTAGCTATGTCAGCCGACAAGCCGACTCGCGGTAGTAAGTCTCAATCACGCTCAGATTTTCGGCGACTCCAGCGTCGCTTTATGAGCGGTCTTTTGAGAAGCCTATTTTTTATTAATAGCTCTACTCGCCATAGTCGAGCAGGTTTTGTGCTGCCAACTACGGTACTGCTGCTACTGGTGATGACGCTGACGGTAGGGGCGCTAAGCTTCCGGTCGTTTAGCCGCACGCAGTCTGTCTCTATGGCTCGCGAACAGCAGGTGATTGACAACATCGCAGCGCCTGCGGTTGACCGGGCCAAGGCTAAGCTGGAGTATCTCTTCACGCGGGACACTCGCTTACCCGGAACAGGAACGCCGCCAAGCGACGTACTAGCCACTCTCATGCTTAATGTGGATAGTACGGGTGCAGGTGGCTTGGGCATCACTAAATTGAGCCGTGACCCCTATACCCTGCCGGATGAAAAGCGCCTTAATATCAATGGCACCTTAAACGGTGGCGCAGTAGACAACGCTTGGTCTTTTGGTTTTGACCTCAATGGAGATGGAACCATACAGCAAGGAGAGACAATAGCTTACTCAGTATTGATGGATGATGCTGTAGACACTGCTGGCACACCCAACAACAGGGCTGACGATATCAAGATAGAAGATACCGGAGCAGCTGCAAATAGGGTCAAGGCTAATAATCTGGTAACGCGCAACGGACCGGTCGATACAGCTGCCTCTCTAGCGAACTGTGGCGGCTCACGCGAGCCTCAACAAGGCTGGTTTGCGGTTAACACGGCTACTTTAGAAAAAAACTTTCAGATCACAGTATTTGTTAGTAACAATAAGAATATGGGGCGTGCCAACAGCGCTCTAGAGTTTCAGCAGGTTCGCCGCGCGCTCCAGGGGAACCGCTGGGGAGCCTGGTTTAAATACGATATGGAGATCCATCCGGGCCCTGATTTCAACTGGAATGGAGCTATTCATACCGATGGCAACATGCTGGTTACGAACAATCTCCAGGCCCATATGATCAGCTCGCATAACTCTTGTCTCTATGGACAGCAGGGCTCTGCCATTACTATGGCTCAGAATGATTACGACGGCGATGGCGTCATTAATATCAACAATAGAGACTTTCAGGGACAGCTGATTGCGGGTGCTCCTAGCTATGGCAACCTGAACAGTCGGGGCACGCCACGTTTACATATCTTCACGAACTTAGCGACTAAGCCTAAAATTGATGACGGTGACACAAAGCTGACATCAGGCAATGACTCTGTGCAGGGTAATGACTACAATGATTTGCTGTCGATCGCGCTAGATCCGGTAGAGCTATTTACAAAAAATGTTTCGAGACATCGGGGAACCGGCTGGCAGCGGGCAACGAACTGGACGAACAATGCTTATGCGAAAGGTGGGCGGGTCATCAACCAGACCTTAGCAGCACCGTATCTAGACGACTTTTACCGAGCTGACAATCGCTATGGCCCCAGACCTAGCTACGACAAAACTAACTGGGTAACCAAGACTGATGATGGCACAGTCAACACGACTCGCAGCAGCCCTAGCTACGATAAACAGACTGGCGATGAGATTTTGCCAACCGATGAGAGTGGCGACAACCTCATCAACGTGGCTGCCGGCTTGGATGGGTATTGGGAGCGGCAGGCTATCGGCAGAGGGATGCGCGTTGTCGTTGGTCAGCGTTTGGAGTTAGGCAACCCCCTCGGTTGGAACTTCAATGCCGGTGGCGGCCCCAAAGATCCGCTATACCCGCCTGATCTTATCAACATGGCAAACAAGCAAAGGCAGCGAGTCACACTGCGAGATAATTTAGCCGCTGTGCAGGGTATGGTGGTGTATCAATACGAAAGAAACAACGGCAGCTTTCCCTTAGCTTGTATTGCTAATACAGCTCACCCCGGCACAATAGAAACCTTGAGAGCCAGTCGTACTTTTACCAATAACGCTAGGACGGGGACGCTGAGGGCAAGCTTTTTAACAGGGGAAGGCACCAATGGCTGGGAGTTTTCTTTTCCTTCAACCTTCGATACCGAGGCAAAGTTTGGCACTGAGCTAGCGAATACTAAGCCACTGGGTATTGCTTTGCGGAACCTGGCCTACTTTGCAGGTGATCCCAGGGGTGGAACTCCATCGTTTGTACCTGTCCAAGATGCTTTTGTCCATCCCTTTCCCCAACAGGCAATGTGGGGTGACTACTCTGCCTTGAGGCGAATTTTCACAGATGAGCTAGACAACAATATAAATTGGCGGTCTTCTTCGAATCCACCATCGCTGACAACCATGTCTGGTCGCTACGATGCCCTGAGCCCCGCAGATAAATCATCCTTACACTCAGCTGCTTGTACTTTAGGCATGTTGGCCTATAACCTTTCTTCTCAGCAGGCCGAAGACAAGGCTCTTCTGTTGAATGCTATTCCTAACTGGGGAACCGCAAATACCATAGGAGGCTTATTAATGAATGCTATTGGTGTCACTGGTAGTGGTCCGGAAGGCAGCGCTGCAACTGGTTGTACCACCGCTGCAACAGGGCTTCCTTATGACTATGACTGCACTGGCATACAAATCGATAAAGAGGCAGCAATTGCCGCTACTGGGATTTCGCCAACTCGACAAACTGCTGTAAAGCTGGTTGGAAGCCTTGAGCAGATTAATCGTGATCGCCTCTACGGATTTAGAGCGCCCAGTGATACCACCTTCATCAACTACATCGGGAAAAGGGGTAGTAAAGAGTACCTGTTTCGCTTCCCCGCTGAGTGTAACCCTGACGACCCTAACAGCGTTTTCGCTAAGCTATTTGAGGGTAGTGGCAATGGAATAACAGATAGCAAAGCTGCATTCGCTTTGATGTGCGCTCCAACAGTGCCTAAGTATCCATCGCTGTACTATCTTTTCCCCAAAGCGAATCATGGTCAAGTAGGTACCGGTCCGTATGCTCAACCCCCGGATGAAGAATATATAAACCAGCTATATCTGACTGACGCAGATGGTGTAAACCTCAGTGTTGCGTATAGAGTTGTCGGGGATGACGGTTCGACTCCAAATGTTGAAGACTTAACCGATACAGGCATCAGTGCTATCTCGTTCGTACCTCGTTTACAAAACCAGAACCTGACTAACTGGGCGTTGCCAAGGAGCCCTCGTGCTGATGGCACTTTAGATCCTGAATCTATGACCATCAGGTACCAGATACTAGGGTCACCCAATTATCGCTTAGCAAATCTCTCGCTGCTTGAGAAAGTAACGTATAACGGTCGTGAAGAGATGGCTGTACGAGTGCTCGATGTAGATTTAGGACGGCTGACTAAAACCCGAACCGGTGGTTCTAGCGGCGACTACTGGATTTCGGATGGCCAAGATACCACCAGCGGTATCTTCTATGCAGCTCGCGAGGATGCTTTACGAGAAGATGCTATTGTCCGACCTGCTTCTGTTATTGCTGGGTCTGCAACTACCTGGAGCAACTGCGACACATTGACTAAGCTGCTCGGCAGCAATAGCAATGAGACAGCTAGACGCTGCTGGATGCGTCCGACCCGTCCCGTTGCCAGTGGTGTGCCAACAGACCCGCCTCTAAGCCATCGAGAGGACGGCAGCTTGACCGGTATCAGTGTAAAGCCTGTTGACTTTGCGCCAGATCCAGACCGGCGTCCTCATGGTTTTCGACTTAATGCCAACCTCAATGGTAACAACGGTGATTTGAGTAACGCTAACGGACGCACTTGGGGACTCACTTTTGTCACCGACAATGCCGCATACATCAAAGGCCAGTTCAATCCACACACTTCCAACGGGACAAACACTTTAGAGGAATTTAAAGAAACTCTATTCGACGGCGCTGTAGGCTTCGGAGCCCCCTTTTATGACAATCGCACAAACTTGAACACCGACATATTTGCGACAAAGACGGGTGATCGCTGGCGGGTCGCTGAAGTTTTGGCAGATGCGGTCTATATCGTATCAAACAACTTTGTTGATGGAGCTGTTCAGGAGGGATTTATTAGAAATCGCAATCAGGTTTCTACAGATTTCAAAAACATAGCCAACAGCAACTCCAAAACCTCGTTTCACAACCAGCAAAGACCCTTAGACAATAACCACAACGCTTGGGGCGGTGCTACCAGTTGGCTAAGAGTAGATGGGAGCTACAGCAATACCGCAGTCCCTATATGGGTAGGCAACAATGGAGAATCAAAGCTAAGTGACGGTACAGAATTTAACAACGCTACAGATGGCAACAGATTCGAGCTGCCTGACGAACGCCATCAAGACGATTTAATTGTTCCTCCTGCGACAGAACGGATAAATGCGACTATTATTGCCGGACTGATCCCCTCTCGAAATCAACAGAGCTATGGGGGCCTACACAACTTCCCCAGATTTTTAGAGGACTGGAATAATAGAAACTTGTTTATACAAGGTGCTTTCTTGCAGCTTAACTTCAGTACGGCTGGGACAGGACCCTGGGATCTAGATGCCTGGCAACCTGGTGAGACTCCTATCAGCGCCGAGCGCATCAACTACTACAGACCACCAAACCGACGCTGGGGATACGATGTCGGGCTGCAGTACACACCTGCTGGGCCGATCGCACAGCGCTTTGTGCAGGTCGATAGGCCGCGTAGCGAACACTACAGAGAGCTATCGATTGAAGACCCCTATGTGGCTAACTTGCGCTGCTCGAAGCTAGCCAGCGGGACTCCGCAATTTCCTGGTGAGAGCTGTCCTTAAACAGCATTCAAGGATTGCACCCATTAGCAGACAAAAAAGTGCGGATGACATTGGGATTGGGAAGATGATGATATTTTCAAAAAATAAACCGAATAATCCGCACTCTTCTGAGGCAGGATTAACGCTGATTGAGTGTCTGGTGGCGATCGCTGTCATTGCGATCACAACGGCTTCAATCGGGCCGATGATGGTATTTTCGGTAGCGACGAGAGTACAAAATCAAAAAGTAGAGCAGGCTTTGCAGCTAGCGCAAGCCGAAATTGACAAAGTGCGGCTGACGGTCGAACAGGGAGGTGACTATGGTCAGCGACTGCGCAATCTCTCACTTTACGCTGCTAACCCGGCTATCTCTGTTGCCGCCAACGTGCCCGTACCCATCGAATTCTTAGCGAGTACAGCCAGCGTAGCGACTGACTCATCAGTGGCGATTAGACAAGCCAGGATGGTAGACATCGATGGCGATGGCGCTCCTGACTTTGCCATTCAACTGTTTAGAACTACAGGAAGAGAGGTAGCGCCTATAACTGGCAGTGTTAGTACGCCTGTCGTTTTCCAGATAGGTGTGAGGGTTTACGATGCTCGCGCTGCTGGGAGACAGGTGACAACACCAGGATTAGAACGCGAAGAAGCCGGGCTCGCGTTTACCAGCGGCGAAGGTGAGCGGGGCAGGCGTCCTTTAGCTGTTTTATATAGCCAGATTGCTCAGGGCGATCGCAATGGGGCTCTCTGTGAGTATTTTCGGTTTGCCGGCTCTGCCCCAACCGGCCTGGTGTGCAATTGATTTAGGCTGCTCTACCAAAGCAGTTAAGTGTAGCTGGCATGACGCATGGCTAGCTTGTTTATCTTCTACTAACATTCAGTTTCCTCTTAAAGCTATGTCGTCTCTAACTTTTCTCTACCGGTGGCTGTTTGTTGCTAAAGCGCGTCAGCATTCAAAGGGTTTCACGCTTTTAGAGCTGTTGATATCTTTGGTGGTTGCCAGCATTGTCGTTTCTACGCTGCTGTACATGGTTGTAGAGCTAGCAAAAATAGACAAAAGAGAAGCCATCCTCGACCAAATACAGCGCGATATGAAACGCGCCATGGAGTACATTACTGACGATTTACAAGAGGCGGTTTATGTTTACCCAAATCCAGAGCGGATAGCTACTGAGCTAGCCTCAGATCCTAGTTTCCCAGGTCGCTCTGGAGAGGTGCCAATACTGGCCTTCTGGCGAATTGATCCGATTGAAGATGGTTTCCCTTCCTGCGGAGACATTCCTAATCCTACAACTGAGCGCCAAGGGCAGTGCAATGCACTGAAAATTCGGCAGGCTTCTTACACGCTAGTTGTTTACTCCCAAAAAGTAAATAATGCGAATAGAAACTGGCCTGGTCAATCTCGAATTGTTCGTTATGAGCTTTCTCAGTACAAAAACGTGTCCACGCTAGAAGCCAGACGAGGCTACCGAGACCCTACTAACTCAACCGATCCACTGGCACCCTTTGAGCGGTGGCAGGTCAATACCAATGGCGCACCAGAGGGGTTTTCGGCTGTGCTGGTTGACTATGTGCAGACGCCAGATTCGCCGATTGCTTTTAGCCGCGCCCCTCTATCTGACGCAGATGGCGCTGGCGTATCTGCACCTTGTTTTCGATATGGGACAGGCGGCGTTCCCGCGCGCCCACTTTATACCGTGTTGCCCTCTACTGCCACCACTACGAAAAACAACAGTTTCTTTGCCTGCGTACGCAATCCTGACCCAGACAACGATCCGAACACAACAACTCGGACTAACCAAGACATCTATGTTTTTCTCAGAGGCAGCGTACAAGGTACATCGGGCGGGGTGAATTTCTTCAGCCAGGCAAGCTCCCTACCTATCTTAGAGACGCGGGTACTGGTTAAGGGCGTCATTAACAAAGATTTAGCTGATGATGGTTCTTAGCGATGGTATTTGCGCTCTCAGAGATGTTTTGGAAGTTAGAAGTGTAGAAAATTATGCTTAGGCAAAATTATAGGTCTCACGCAGACGCCGGTTTTACTCTAATTGAGTTGCTGGTAGTGATCGTTATGATAGGCGTGGTTGCCGCTATTGCCGCTCCTAGCTGGGCAAGTTTCTTAAACCGACAGCGGATGAATACGGTACGCAATGACTTAATAGGCGTTTTAAGGAATGCGCAAGATGATGCAGAGGCTCGGCAGCAAAGCCGGCGAGTGTCACTATCTTCGACCAATCTCTCGGTAACCGTACAAAACGGATCTGCGAGTACTCCAGGTGGAATCACCACGTCACTAGGAAGTGGCAATACCGGCAAGCTGAGGATGACAGCAGCATCAACCTCTCTAGTGTTCGACCCTAGTGGTCGCGTTAATGTTACGCCTCCCTTTACCATCAAAATTACCCATGCTGACAACCCTAGCTCATCAGCGCAGAGCTGTGTGATTGTGACCACTTTGCTGGGCGGGCTGAAACCAGCTAACAATGAGATGTGCAATACCTTCAACCCGAATTTCCGCGATTTAACCGAATAGATAGAATTTGGTGAAAGCTCATAGCTGGAAAAGTGTGAGCTAATTTCGATGATCTTCAGGATTTTTAGAAAGGACCATGATCGCGACTCAGAAAGGATTTACGTTGCTAGAGACGCTCGTCGTCATGATTGGAGTCGGGATTGTCGCGGCGATCGCTGCCCCCTCATGGCTCAGCTTTGTAGAAGGCAATAGATTGACAGTCGCTAGAGATGAGCTGTTTCTGGGCATTCGCGACGCACAGACAAAGGCGCACTATCAAAAGACTAATTGGCAGTTTAGCCTGAGAGAACGCGATGGCTCACTAGAGTGGGCCTCTCATCCCAAGTCTGTATCCCCCTTCGCAGCGCGATGGGAGACGCTAGAGTCACGCACCCTGCAGATAGATGGGGAGACTACTTTCGCTACGTCGGGAAGTGTGTACTATGTTCAGTTCGATATGAATGGTAACGTAACACGTCGAATAGGGCGCGTAACGCTCTCTAGCAGGCGCATACCTAGGCTAAAACGCTGCGTAATTGTCTCTACGATGATTGGCGCGACCCGTAAGTCTAAGGAGCAGGCAACGCCCCGAGACGGCAAGATGTGTTACTGAGCTTCTCTATTTGTCGTTAGTGCCGCTGATACCATCAAAAAGAAGGAAGAGACCGCCGAGGAAGATGGCGATCGCGGGGATGCCGAGGCTGTAGTTGTAGAGGATGCTGTACTTTCCATGCAGAACGAGTATTAAACTGGTGGGTGCCAACCGCTAGATACCCAACGTCTCCTTGCCACGACGATTGATGCATGATTCATACGCAGCACTACCACGGTAACTCGGCCTGTAGCCGTGATACCTTCTACTTTTGTGCCGTCTTCACTCCAAGAGAAGTGGTTCGCCCATACGTGCAAGCGAGGATTAAACAGAGCAACTTTTTTTCCTGTTAATGAATCTATTCCATCTGTAGAAGCAGACTTAAATTCATTGCAAGAACGACAAGCAAGACAAACGTTTTCAAATATCGTGCCGCCGCCTTTTGATCGGGGCAATATGTGCTCGAAAGATAACGGAATACCACTGTTGGCTTCCTGTGTTTGGCAGTAGCCGCATTGACCACAATCAGCCTGTTCTATCTGCTCGCGCAAGCGGGTTGGAATGTATGAAGACATGTTGGGTTAGGCAACAGACACCCGATTTCCTCGCCATTGTAAAATAGAAGCTGCATGAGCCTTTCGTAGCATAAACCGCTCAGACTCTTTGCGAAGATTAAGAAGTTCTACTTGCTCAGATTCATCTAAGACGTGTTCTTGATTTTTGTCTAACAGTTCATCGTAACGAATCATGTCTGCGCGGGATTTTCGAGCGCGAGCAATCTGCCATAGAGCCTCATCCTCCAAACGGTCTAAGGCCGCTAGGTCTGATTGATATTCTTCGGGAACATCAGTCCAGTCAGGTGGACTGCCAACGGTTAGAGCGTGTAAAATCACGGCTTCTAAGGGTCGGTGAGTGGCTTGGGCCGTATTGATTAATCTTTGATGCAATCGTTCAGGTAGTTTGAGGGTAACCGTTTCGAACATAATTTTTTAAGCAGTTCAATTATTATGCATTATGTCATTAGGGCAGTTCCCTTACATCTGTGCTCTGCTACGTGCTTAGTCATTTGAGCCGTTAATGCCGTCGAAGAGGAGGAAGAGACCGCCGAGGAAGATGGCGATCGCCAGCACCCCCAAAATCCAATCGTACGAAGCTGTGCTTTCCATAAGTCTCAGTAGAGGCGGGCCATACAGCGATTATAAAGCTTTGCGAGCAGAGACGAACCTTTGGATGCCTGCCAGGTCTGGGTGGATAGAAATATGGGCGTAGCTACCTTGATCTTCCAGCAAACTAGCGACGGTCTGAGCCTGCCCATCCATCAGCTCTGTCAGATAAATGCCGCCCGGCTGTAAATAGATAGCACTCTCGATAATCAGCGTCTTAAGACTGACTAACCCATCGGAACCACCATCCAATGCCAGATGCGGTTCGTGATCGGCAACTTCGGGCTGGAGAGTGGAAATGGTTTGGCTGGGAATGTAAGGTGGATTAGAGACAATGCCCGCTAGCTGACCTTTAAGCGGTGTCAGCGGAGAAAGCCAGCTACCCAGGTAGAAAGTAATCCGGTGATCAAGATGGTGTCGCCGGGCGTTTTTTTGAGCGATCGCCAGAGCAGCTTCACTGATGTCAGTGGCATAGACAGTAGCATTCGGAAAACTATCTGCTAAGCCCAGTGCGATCGCCCCGCTACCCGTCCCCAAATCAGCCCATTTCCCTGTTGCTAGCTGTTTCGCAATTGGGCTTTTTTCAGATAGGGCACAAGCAATGTCGATGATAAGCTCCGTCTCAGGCCGAGGAATGAGAACATCAGGCGAGACCGTAAGTGAGAAATTTCGCCACGGCGTCTCGCCAGTAAGATATTGCACAGGTGTGCGTTTCTCTATGCGCTGCTGCCATTTGCTGGTGCAGTCAGCCAGAGAGATTGCCAGCGGCAAATTACCCTGATCGCGGTAGCTACCCAACTGAAGGGAAAGGCTGCTGAGATCGCTCAAGCCTCTTAGAAACCAATCGACTTCGCCCGGGTCAATTTTGTGTGAATGGGCTGCGGCGATCGCCCACTGCCGCCACTGATAGAGATCCTGTCCAGATACTGTATGGAACATCGATTGCGCAAGTCTCTACAAAACGTGAAGCAAGCTAGGAACATCAGTGACTTCTGGGAACTGACGAATTTCGGCAAGGGCTTTTTGAAAAGCACCTTCTTGCACGGCATGAGTGACCACGACCAGCTCTACTTCATTGTTTTGGACGCTAATTTGCACAATCGATTCTAAGCTGACATCGTGATTGCCAAAGCAGGTGCCCAGCTTGCCGATCACACCGGAAGTATCTTTGACCAGGAGGCGGACATACAGACGAGTGACGACTTCAGCATTCGGCATGACGCTGATAGTGTGATCGTGATTGCAGGCCAGCAGCGGGTTGGGATTTTGCCCGGTAGAAAGACTAGCGGCAATGCTCAGCAAATCTGAAACGACGGCGCTAGCAGTCGGCCCCTCTCCCGCACCCGGCCCGTAAAACATCACCTGACCAATCGGATCGCCTTCGACTAGAACGGCATTATTAACCCCGTTGACGCTAGCGAGCGGATGCCCAGTCGGCACTAAGGTCGGGTGAACGCGCACCTGAATATTGTCGGCGCTATTGTCAGCGGTAGGCAGTTTGGCGATCGCCAGCAGCTTAATCACAAACCCTAGCTTCTCAGCGTAGGAAATATCAGCCGCGCTGACGTTACGAATGCCCTCACAGTAAACCGCCTCACGATCAATCCGGCCACCAAAGGCAAGCGCGGCGAGAATGGCAATTTTGTCGGCAGCATCGAGACCATCGACATCAGCAGTCGGATCGGCCTCGGCATAACCAAGCTGCTGAGCATCAGTGAGAATATTCTCAAAATCGCCCCCCTCATCTTGCATACGGGTGAGGATGTAATTAGTCGTGCCATTGACAATGCCCATCACAGCCTGAATGCGGTTAACGCTCAATGCCTGCTTCAGCGGCGCAATCACCGGAATGCCGCCCCCCACGGCGGCTTCAATCATCACATAGACGCCCGCTGCCGTGGCCGCCTCGTAGATTTCTTCACCATAGCGGGAAATAACGGCCTTATTAGCTGTGACCACATGCTTGCCTTGGTCAATCGCCTGCAAGATCAGCGTACGCGCTGGTTCTAGACCACCCATTACTTCGACGACGATGTCAATATTGGGATCGGTAACAATGGTATTAAGGTCGATAGTAAAGAGAGCATCAGGCAGATCAATGGCGCGGGGTTTGGGATGTGATCGCACGCCCACCTTACCCAGCTCAAGCGAACTCAGTAAAGGATGGCGACCTTTAGCATCGAGTAAAATTTTGGCGACGCCTGTACCGACCGTACCTAATCCCAGGAGCCCCACTTTTAAAGCCAATGTCTCTAAACCTTTCGCAAATAACTTTTCAATTGTAAAGGAGGGGCGCTCCGTAGAATGCCCCTCCTCCAGGTTTTGTCGAATGGTTTGATCGAAAGCAAGCAAGCGTTAGTACGTTTCTACGTTCCAGCGATGCGCCTTCTTCAGCTCGCGGCGGCGCTCAGTCCAATCAACACCGTCTTTAGCTGAGGCGACGCTCATTGCTTCATCAATACCGTCTTCCATTCCCTTAAGTCCGCAGATATAGACGTAGGTCTTTTCGTCTTGAACCATTTTCCAAAGCTCTTCTGCATGCTCAGCCACCCGATGCTGGATATACATCCGACCGCCCTCTGGGTTCTTTTGCTCGCGGCTAATAGCATAGGTAAGACGGAAGTTATCAGGGTAGTTTTCCTGAATTTCTTCCAACTCTTCCTTATACAAAATGTTGGGACTAGTAGGAATGCCAAAAATCAGCCAGGCTTTACCTTTGAACTGATAGTCAGGGTTAGCAGCTCGCTCTTTATCTTTAAACATGCGCCACAGATAAGCTCGGAAGGGCGCGATACCCGTCCCGGTGCCCATCATGACAATATTGGCCTCAGGATCGTCAGCCAGCAGCATTTCTTTACCTACTGGCCCGGTGATTTGCACTTTGGCACCCGGCTCTAAATTGCATAGAAAGGTAGAACAAACGCCTTTGACCGGCTCGCCGCTTTCAGGGTCTTTATACTCCAGCTGACGAACGCACAAAGAAACGGTCTTATCGTCTACATCGTCACCGTGTTGAGTAGAGGCAATGGAGTAGAGGCGAATTTTGTGCGGCTTGCCTTTCTCATCAGTGCCATCGGGAATGATGCCGATGCTCTGACCTTCCAGATAGTGCATATCGCCTTCCGACAGATCAAACTTGAGATGTTTGACGCTACCAATACCGTCTTCTTGCACCAGCTCTTCGTTAAAGAGACAGGCACCTGAATACGGAGACTTAGGTTTGTAGATATTGACAGGGACTTTTTTCTTGTCTTTCGCTTTTGCTTGAGTCATGGGCTGTTTTGTAGAGTTTTCAGAGGTGGCCTGACTTGCCGCTGCGCTGCCGTTGGTTTGAGCTTGAGCTAAAGCAGCCTCGCTAGCAGGACGAATGCTGATGATTTTACCGCCGAGCTGCATAATCCGTTTGGTCTCTTGCTGCATACGACCGTAGGGCACTGTGATCGAGATGGTGCCGCTGCGGCGAATCGGGATATTGAGGTCGCTGGCTTGACCGCTTCGGCCTAAGCCTTCGACTTCATAAACATAGAGTCTGCTGTTGGTTGAACTGTTAACGCTACTGCCAGTGCTGCTGGGGTTGTACATCCTTAATTAGTGGCCTTGGGTGGCTTTATATTTCTATATATAAAATAGGTTATCACTCCGAGCCGATTGATTTAACAGGTCGGGGCTGACTAGCTCAGGCACATCGGAGTTATGCAAAGTTTTGTATAGGAACCGGTGATGTCAATTGATAGAGCCGAGTGCCATCAGAGAAATAAAGTTATGTCAAAAGTGAGCTTGCATTCATTAAAGGTGGGTAGCTCTGAGAACTTGCCTCTTACTAAAGAGCAGCTAAAGAGCAGCGACCTGAGATTGAAGCGGCCATCATTATAGTACTCAGGATTTATCGTTCGGGCCGTGGCTTGAGTCAGGGTTAGCTAACGTAATCCTCAGGCACTTAGCTGAGTATTGAGTACCGCTGCGAGCCCTGTTCCGAGGGCCGATAGGTAAGGGTTGCTTGTTTGCGAGTCGTAGTCTCTGATAAGATTCACATACGTAATCAAAAGTTTTGAATCATCAAATTTTGTGGTTTGTAGGGGTTCGTTTTGGGCGGTTGCTGTTTTTGCCAACCCCGAGGAGCCTTTTCTTTTTGCCAATCGCCTATTAGCTCATCGGCAGGCGATTGTGATACCGGCGGAACCTTGGTCGTCAGTGCCACTGTCGGCAGTTTGTGGCTAAGCGGTTGCTAGTGGGGCATTGGCAAAGCCTCTCCATCGGAGAATCGCCTACCCTAGGACACTTTAAAAATGATTTTGATTTTGTTGTAGAGGAACCTATGACCAGTAAAGAAGGCCAAGTAGTTTTGATTGGGGTAGCGGGAGACTCAGGATGTGGCAAATCCACTTTTTTGCGCCGCTTAAGCGATCTCTTTGGTGAGGAGTTTATGACGGTCATCTGTTTGGATGACTATCACAGTTTGGACCGTAAGCAGCGCAAGCAGCAGAAAGTAACGGCGCTTAACCCCAAGGCAAATAATTTTGATCTGATGTACGAGCAGATCAAAGCGCTGAAGGCAGGCAATACGATTGACAAGCCGATTTACAATCACGAAACCGGTGAACTCGATCCGCCCGAAAAGGTTGAGCCAAACAAGATTGTCGTGATCGAAGGGCTGCATCCGCTGTATGACGAGCGGGTACGCGGCCTGCTGGACTTCAGCGTGTACCTCGATATCAGTGATGAGGTAAAAATCAACTGGAAAATTCAGCGGGACATGGCAGAACGCGGCCATACTTACGAAGACGTACTGGCGGCGATCAACTCCCGCAAGCCAGACTTTGAAGCCTACATTGATGTGCAAAAGCAGTATGCCGATGTCGTCATTCAGATTTTGCCAACCAATCTCATTCCAGACGATAAGGAAAACAAAATCCTACGGGTACGCCTGATTCAGCGGGAAGGCATCAAAAACTTTGATCCGGTCTACCTGTTTGACCAGGGTTCAACCATCGACTGGATTCCGTGCGGACGTAAGCTTACCTGCTCTTACCCGGGCTTGCGGATGTATTACGGCCCTGACAGCTACTTTGGCAATGAGGTCTCTGTGCTAGAGCTAGACGGCGAGTTTGACCGGCTAGAAGAGGTCATCTACATTGAGAGCCATCTCAGCAATACCTCTACCAAGCAGTACGGCGAAATGACCGAGCTACTGCTCAAGCACCGTAACTATCCGGGCTCTAAGAACGGCAGCGGTCTGTTTCAGGTGCTAGTCGGCCTGAAGATGAGAGAGACCTACGAAGCGCTAACGGCGAACCGGATACCTGCCGAGTCTATGGCTTAGCAGCCGCAGTGCTTTCGAGCTTGACTGGAAGCGCTAAATTCTAAAGAGGTAGCCCTGGTTGCTGCCTCTTCCTTCAGGTTCGATTTCTAGCTTTCTATGGTGATAGCGGCCTTGAAGGGCTGACCGATCTCTGTAAAAGTTATAGAGTATTCTTGATTAGGTGGGCATCATCAGGCTGGCTTGGTAACTTGGCTCTGGCAAAAAGGATTTCTGATTTTAGGCCGATTCAGTTTAACTGACTCAAAGTCTAAATTAGAGCCGATAGCCCTGTCGCTATGCCGTCTTCTAGCTCGCTTATTTACGTAAACCTCGGCTTTAGCTATGTCTTCAGATTCTAAGCTCACCAGCATTTTGATCGTTGAAGATAGCCAGGGAAGGCGCGAGATTGCGCTAGATAGCTCGGTCTACTCTATTGGCCGCGACCCGAAGTGCGATATTCGGCTAGCGTCACAGTTTGTCTCGCGCCATCATGCCACGCTGGTACAGCTACCGCGAGACAATCAGTCAGACTACTATCGCATCGTAGATGGTAATTTGAAGGGTAAACCCAGTGCCAACGGTATGTTGATCAACGGGGACAAGCTTCAGGCTCACGACTTGATCAATGAAGATGAGATTGTATTTGGTCCGCAGGCCCGCGCTATTTTTTACCAATTAGAGCGAGATACGTTTTCGGGCGTAGCGCCGGATGAATTTGATATTACGCTGATCAGCCCCAATATGGTAGACGAAGAAACCGATTGATAGTGGTTTAATCAGGGCTACTCAGGTCGAATGGCAATCTCTGTGAGGGTATCGAATAGGTGAATCTGCTCGGCGGGGAAGCTAACCTGTAGCGTGCTGCCGATTTGGACAGGTTGCTCAGCCGAGACGCGGATCTGTAGGGAAGGCTGAGCAGTGGGGTCACTTGCAAAGGTGGCCATGACAAAAGTTTCGCTGCCTAGCGCTTCAAACTGGGTGACGGTGATCGGTACTGAGCCAGGTTGCTGACCAGTCGTCATGTGCTCTGGGCGCATTCCCAGGGTAACCGGCTGGTCTTGATAGGGCGCTAATGCCTGCTGCCAGCCACTCGGTAATGGCAGGGTAAAAGCAGGGTGTACGAGCTGGCCTGCCTTGACAGTCACGGGAAGAAAGTTCATCGGCGGGGAGCCAATGAAGGCGGCGACAAAGCGGTTGGCCGGTCGGCGGTAAAGCTCTAGCGGTGGGGCTACCTGCTGGATTTCACCTTGATTCATTACGGCAATGCGATCGCCCATCGTCATCGCTTCAGTTTGATCATGAGTGACGTAAATAGTGGTCGTACCTAGCTGACGCTGCAGGTTGACAATTTGGGCGCGCGTCTCGGTGCGCAGTTTGGCATCGAGATTAGAGAGCGGTTCATCCATCAGAAACACCTGAGGATTGCGGGCCATCGCTCGGCCTAAGGCAACGCGCTGCTTTTGGCCGCCAGATAGCTGTTTGGGCAAACGGGAGAGCAATGCTTCAATTTGCAGCATTTGGGCAACGCTGCGAACCCGCTGAGCAATTTGATCTTCGGTGGCAGACCGGTAGCGGAAAGGATGCGGTAGCGGACGGGTCAGGCTTGTGAAGACACTTTCGAGCCAGGCCGGTCGGCGCGGCGCGGGTTTGCTGGTAGATGGATCGGTGGCTGTTAGCCGGGTTCGCCTCAGCCCAAAAGCCAAATTGTCGTAAACGCTGAGGTGAGGGTAGAGCGCGTAGCTTTGAAACACCATGGCGATGTCGCGCTGCTTGGGGGGCAGGCGGTTGACCTGGCGATCGCCCACCCAGATATCGCCGCTCGTCAGGCTCTCCAGCCCAGAGATCAGGCGCAGCAGAGTGCTCTTTCCACAGCCCGATGGCCCCACCAGCACCATGAATTCACCGTCGTCTACCGTCAGGTTAATTTGACGAAGGACGGAGCCTGCCGGTAAGTCAATCTGGGCACCTTTTCGGGCATCTTTTCGGACATCTTCTCGGGCATTTTTTTGGGCCTCTCTTTGGGCATCGGCACTGGTAGCCTGAACCGCCTCACGCGGGCTGCTCGGAAAGGTCTTATAAATATCTTTGAGAACGACTTGGGCCAAGGCAAATTAAAGGGAGAAGAGAATTTTCAGGCTTTGAGTGCTTCATCAGGGAGACCGCTGATTAGGGTATCGGTGACAGCTTCAGTGCGCCGGGTGGTGAATAAGCGATCGCACGGCTGGCTTCTGCCCTGCAAAGGCACCTCGTCGGGCATCAGGCTAGCGCATCGATCTTCATTCGTCACGACGGTGAAGGTCGTTTCCGGAACCGCCAATATCATCGACGCTAGCGAGTCATTTTTCAAGCTGAACTTAAAGGACTGAGAGCCAATCCCACCCCGGTTAGCCGTTTTGAAGTTGCTGACCAGCATCTTTTTGGCAAACCCTTTCGTCGAGACCAGCAGCAGAGCGTCTTTGGACTGTACCGGCACGCAGCCGACCAGACGCTCGCTCTTGGGTAGACGGATGCCCTGCGGCCCCTGAGCAGTGCGGCTCAGCTCTGGCAGTTGTTCGTCGTTGACCCGAAAGCGCAGCAGCCTACCGCCCGACGAAGCCAGCACCAGATCGCTGCCCAGGGGCGTAATCAGCGCATATTGCAAGGTATCTTCTGTTTTGAGCTTGACCGCAGTCAGCCCCCGGCCAGTGAGGTTGCTCAGCTCTTGAGCAGGCAGGCGTTTCACTCTGCCTTTAGTGGTAATCAAGATCAGCTGCTGGCCTAGCCGCGCTTCGTTCAAGACGATCTGGGCGGCCACGTCGTCTGGGGTACTGCCAGCAGCGTTGGGCAGCAAACCGATGAGAGGGACACCCTTCTGCTGCCGCTGCCCGATGGGAATATCGCCTACGCTCACGGTATACGCTTTACCATCGCGGGTTAAGACTAAAATCTCTTCAGTGGGGTTAGTCAGCTCAGTTTGAATAGTAATATCGTCAAATTCGTCGAGCTGCGCGCTAGATTCAACTCTTGACTGACGGCGGCTGTAGGCTTTGGGCGAGGATCGGCGCACATAGCCTTTGCGGGTAAATTCTACGATGAACGTCTCTTCGCTTTCTTCGGCAGCAATCTCGGCAAGTACCTGCTGCTCGCGGCGGCGTTCGGCAGAGGTTTGAATGCGGGTGCGGCGGGGGTCGTCAAATTTCTTTTTGAGCGCTCTAAGCTCCTTTTTTAAGGACTTCATTAGCACCGAGCGATCTTCTACCAGGGTTTGCAGATCGCCAATTCGGGCTGCGAGTTCTTCGGCTTCGTCGCGCAGCTTTTGTTGCTCCAGGCTGGTCAGTCGGCGTAGGGGCATCGACAAAATGCTGTCGGCCTGCTGGTCGCTCAGCTCAAAGCGCTCTTGCAGGCTGACGCGAGCGGTGGTGCCGTCGGGCGCACGGCGCAAAATTTCAATCACCGCATCCAGATGATTAAGGGCGACAATCTGCCCGGCCACGATGTGGGCTCTGGCCTGCTTTTGCGCCAGCTCGTGGCTGTACTGGCGAATCAGCGTCTCTTCGCGAAAGGTGAGAAACGCCTCTAAAATTTCTCGTAGAGAGAGCTGCCGGGGCTGACCGTCTTCAATTGCGAGCATCAGCGCCCCGAAGTTGGTTTGCAGCGGCGTCATTTTGTAGAGGTCGTTCAGAATAAGCTGGGGCTGAGCCTCCCGCTTCAGCTCAATCACCACGCGCATACCGTCTCTGTCGCTCTCATCGCGAATGTCGGAAATACCGTCGATTCGCCCCTGGTTGACCAGGCTGGCAATTTTGGTAATCCAGCTCGCCTTATTTACCTGGTAGGGCAGCTCGGTGACGACAATGGCCTGGCGCGATCGCTTCCCCCGCCCAGGCTGAATCTCTTCAAAACTGGCAATCCCGCGAATGGGGATACCGCCGCGACCGGTGCGGTAGGCATCGTGAATGCCCTGGGTATCGATGATTTCTGCGCCGGTCGGAAAATCTGGCCCCGGAATCAGGTCAAATAGCTTTTCGTTTGAGAGATTGGGCCGATCAATCAAGGCGATCAGACCGTCTATGACTTCTCCTAAATTATGCGGCGGAATATTGGTCGCCATCCCCACCGCAATGCCCGAACTGCCGTTGAGCAGAAGGTTCGGCAGCTGTGCAGGTAGCACGACTGGTTCTTGCTGAGAGCTGTCAAAATTGTCAATAAAATCGACCGTTGCTTCGCCAACTTCAGCCAGCAGGGCGCTGTGACCAATTGCGGCAAGCCGGGTTTCGGTGTAGCGCATCGCCGCTGGCGGATCGTTATCGACCGAGCCAAAGTTGCCATGGCCAGCCAGCAGCGGATATCGGCTCGAAAAATCTTGCACCATCCGCACCAGCGCGTCGTATACCGCCTGGTCGCCGTGTGGATGATATTTACCCAGTACATCGCCAACGACGCGGGCACACTTGCGAAACGGGCGATCAGGGGTTAGCCCCAGTTCATGCATCGCATATAGAATGCGCCGGTGAACAGGCTTTAGCCCGTCGCGAACGTCAGGCAGGGCGCGCCCGACAATGACGCTCATGGCGTATTCCAAATATGATCGCTGCACCTCGGTATGAAGAGCGGTGGGTACGATCTGCTCATTGGAAAAGTTAAGCTGTTTTGCCATGAATTAGGTCCTGATAGAGAGGAGCGATAAGTAAGGTGGGCTAGCGAAAAGACGATTACCGGGGACGGCAGCGCGCTAGATTAGGGTCAGATCAGCTGCCGAGTTGTGAAGACAGCTCAGCGAGCGTTTGAAGGGAGCCAATATCTCTCAAAGAGAAGCTACTGTGAAAGCAGATAGCCATCGAACCCAACCACTGAACCTGACAATGGTGTACGTTACACGGAAGCGCCGAAAAACTGCAATACTCTAAAATGTGTTCCTAAACTGTAGTCTCTAAACGTTTCAAAGCTCGCTATAGCTAAACTTAATTGTTAGCAAAGCCGTGCGGATTAAAAGCTCTACCGTTTGTATAGGCGCTTAGTGCAGCTTCCGTCAAACGCACATCAGCCAAGCTCAAGATTCAGCATAGCGTCAGGTTTTAGATTTCTTTTGCGCCCAGTTAGCCCATTCTCCCTTAAGAAAAGTCATGAAGACCGTTTTAATTGTGGAAGACGACATGGTAAACGCCCGCGTTTTCTCAAAGATTTTGACGAAGCGAGGGGGGTTAAACGTCAAACATACGGAAAATGTTGACGAGGTCATCAATATCGCTCGGCACAAAGAGGCCGATGTCATCTTGATGGATGTTTCACTCTCTCATAGCGTTTATGAGGGTAAGCCGGTGGACGGCATCGCCATTACGCAGATGCTTAAAGCCGACCCGCAAACGTCGGCAGTGCCTGTAATTTTGGTAACGGCTCATGCGATGGATGGCGATCGCGAAAACTTCTTGACTCAGAGCGGTGCCGATGGCTACATCTCCAAGCCAGTCGTCGATCACCAAAAGTTTGTAGATGACATATCGGCCCTGATTCCTGAATAGAAAAAGTGGCGCTGTGTTAAATACAGTTCATTTGTACCATTTTTGTGCCGGACTGAGTGAATCAGACGCCTTTGTTGTCGTCGCGCCCACGCTTAAGGCCCAGCCAGGCATAGCTGACCAGCGATAGGCCGCTCAAGCCCGTCGCTGGTTGCAAGTGCTGACTGCCGCTGACTACAGCTGAGCTAATAGATCTTGCAGAGTGGGCGTACTGAAGAACTGCTCAGTCGCTGCAATTAGCTGTTCGCCCCAGAGATTTTCTTTGAGGAAGTCGATGTCGGCATAGCGGGGGTCACGCTCTAAGGCAGCGACGGCGGTGTTGCTGCTGTCAGCGACCTGAGCGCCCCGGCTGTAGTTAGCCACGGAGATTGCCAGCAGCGGCTCGGTTTCTTCGCTAGCGGCAATGTCAAGCGCTTTTTGCCACTGAGCGATCGCACCATCTACATCTCCCGACTCGTACATCACCAGGCCGATGTTGTTCACCGCTGGCCAGAAGCTAGCGTCATTAGCGATGGCTTTTTCATATTGGGCGATCGCCTGATCGTAGCGAGTGAGCTTGTAGTAAGCGTTGCCCAGGTCAAATAGAGCGTTGGCATTGTCAGGCTCTAGTTTGAGGCCAGACTCAATAGACTGAGCGGCCTGCATGTAGTCTGCCTGGCTAAAGTAGGCGCTGCCCAAGGCAAACATGACCAGCGGGTTTTCGGGCTGGAGCGCCTTGGCCTTTTCTAGTACGGCGATCGCCTCAGCCGGTTGGGGGTTGCTCACCTGCAGATAGAGACTACCTAGCAGCGCCAGAACATCAGCATTTCCAGGCAGCAGCTGCGCGGACAACTGTGCCCGAGCGAGCGCCTCATCATATTGTTGAAACTGAGCTAATTGCGCGGCATCTCGCGCCAAGCTCTCACCGTCTGCCTGCAAACGCTCCTGATCGAGGGGCAAAGTATAGGGTAATAGCGCTTGAGCGACAGCTGGCTTAGCCTGACTCCACGCCCCCAGTAAAAGGAGTAGCGAAAAGGTAATTCGTTTGAGCACGGGTTGGTTGAAGGTAAAGAAACAGCGATTGTAAAACGATAAAAAGCGTCGTCTCACCGAAAAAGATAGAAATTTAGGTAGAAAGCAAGCTGGGAAAAAGCGATAGAAGTACTTTCAGCTAGTATGACCCTTTTTCAGGGAAAGCTCAGTCGATTTTAGCCGAGGATGCTTGGCAATAGTAACCCGCTAGGCTAAAACCGGATCTCATATTCCAGCAGCACCTGGTTAATCTCATCTAAGTCTGTCGTGCCTCTGACGGTAAACTGGTCACTTAGGCGGTAGTTGATCCCAAATTCGGGATTGGTGTTATCGGTCAGGATTTTTGAAACCGATAGAGAAGTGGTATCGGTCACGTCAAACCCAATTTCTGCGCCAATGTCGAGGCCGGTGTCCTTGGTTCCTTCGGTGACGGTGCGGCTAGCGGCGGTAACCGGAAACAGACGGAATTCACTGAGACTAAGCGTCGTGCCAATTAGGTCTTGGACACTGGTTAAGACGGTGCCACTGACCAGGTTAATTAATCCTTGGAAGCCGTCGCCGCTGCCGGATAGGCTGCCGACAGTTGATTCTAAAGCCGTGATAAAGCCGCCCCCGATCAGTCCAATCAGTTCGGCTTCAGAGCGAGAAGGAGAGCTAGACAGCTCCAAATTTTCAAAAATGGCGTTAGCTGGGCCATCGACATCGGCGCGGACGCGGATCGTTCGCAAAGATCCAGGATTATCAAAGCCATTATTCGAGGTGTCGGCGACTTCAGAAGAGGCAAAGGGCGTACTGGCAATCGGACCAGCGCTGTTGACCTCGGGGACGGAGGCTCGCAACGATACATCTAGCAGCGGGTTTTGCAATCCTAGCTCCGGTCTAAATTCGGCTGTGTTGTTGCCACCTCTCAGTCGGAAGAGAGTCGTAAACAAGCTGACTCGCCCAGATCTAAGGTTAATCACACCCGCAGGCTCTAAATCATTAGGTGGCCCGTTTAGCAGCAGCGTTCCATCGGCGACAAAATTAAGCAGGTTGCCCTGAATAATCCGAACGGAGTTGCCTAAGGTTAGCCGCAGGTCGCGAAAATCGGGCGTAAGGCCGCCAGTGGTTGTGCTAGTTGTGCCAGTCGTGCCAGTTGTCGGCGTAGACGCTAGCGTGGTCGTCCCTCCGCTGCCATTGCCATCAGGCAGCAGCACCTGACCGTTAGAAAGGACGACTTCACCCGCAATTTGAGGCCCTACCACCAAGGCACTGCCGCCGACGATTACCTGACCATTCACCCCGCCCTCATAAAGATCTTGCAGCGATAGGGCGATGTTTTCAAAATTGACGGTGAGGGGACGGCTAGGCGCTAGCGGCTGCGGAAAGAGCGGGTCGAATTCGCGGCTCGGATCTGCGTTTGGCGCGGGTTCGGCGGCATCGGTAGGTGACTCAGGCGGCAGATTAGGCGCTGCTGTCAGGGCGGTGAGCTGAGCGCCGCTAATAATGGGAGACAGTAGCGGGAAGGTGCCAGCAGCCGTGAGCTGGCCGTCGCTAAAGCTGCCCTGCAGGGTTTCTACAATGATGCGATCGCCTACAAACGTAGCCCGACCATTGACGTTAGTCAGCGGCTCCGGCAAGATTTTGGCACTGAGTACAGCCTCATCTAGGGTGGCAAATCCGGCAATTTCAGGGTTAGACAGCGTGCCGCCGATCTTGAGATTGACCTGGCCTTTGCCCGATTCCCAGGCGACCTGCTGGGTAAAGATATTTAGTAGCGCCAACCCCTCATCTCTGACATCAATTTCGACAGCGATATCGTCACTCTCTGGCTCAACGGTCATGAAATTAAAGGCATAGGGAATCTGCGCCCGGAGCGTTAGCGGCTCTTCTGGCGTAGTGGCAACCAGGGCACTATCGAGGCTGAGACGCGCATTTTGATAGAGAAACTGAGCGCTGGCAGATTGAATGGGCGTGTCGTTAATAGCAGCATTCGCCAGGTCTGCTCTTCCCCGCAGCTGCGGATTGTTCAGCGTGCCGCCTAGGGTCGCACTCGCATTGGCAAACCCATCAATATTAATGGGTAGTTCGAGCACATCACTCAGCGTATCTACGTTCAAATTTTGAGCGGTGGCCTGCAAGTTGGAGGTCAGCTCGGTATTCTGGCCAAATACCAGCTGACCAGCAAAATTAACAGCCGCTTCTACCGGGCGGACTGCCAGATCAGAGAGAGGCGTACCTTCGCTATTAGCGGGCGATTCAGGCATCGTAGCGGCTAGCTCAGTCTCGGCTGCCGCTGGCGCTGCGGTTGGATCAATCGGCACGAGAATCGTCGAGGCAAAGCGAACCGGTGCCAGCGTTAGGACATTGGGCGTCAGGCTGCCCTGAGCAATTACCTGATCTGCGCTGTAGTCTTGTCCCCACTGCCAGTTGGCCCCGGCTAGGTCGAAGTCGAGCTGAAAATCGCTGCCCTGGCCATTGAGCTGAATTTCTCCAGCGAAGGGGCCGCTGAGTTCTTTTAGGGGGGGTAGCGGCGCGGCGGCCTCGGCGATCGCAATCTCTGACTGAATAGCTTCAATCTCAGCCAGGCGGCGCAGTTGATTGAGCAGGGCGGCATCGGCGCGGCCAGTCTGACTGGTGGCCAGCAGCGTTTCTAGCTCCGTTTGAGAGAGCGGGTTTTCAATCCAGTCAGGCGGCGTTAGCCCCCGGCGAAGGTCTTCTAGTTGATAGATTGAG
Source organism: Leptolyngbya sp. BC1307 (assembly GCF_002286735.1). Taxonomy (GTDB): domain Bacteria; phylum Cyanobacteriota; class Cyanobacteriia; order Phormidesmidales; family Phormidesmidaceae; genus Phormidesmis. The sequence goes on along the minus strand of NZ_NRTA01000019.1, from coordinate 14,218 downwards.
AGGGCAGTGAGGAGATTTTGCACATCGCCCTGCTGAGTAGTGATATTAGCGCTGTAGACGGGTGCGCCGCCGCCGAGCGCCAGCCGCCCGCTTAGGTCATAGAGATTGTCACCAATCGTGAGTGCGCCGCTGGTGAGGGTCGCTAGACTGTCGGCGTAGCGGATCTGCCCGGTCAACTGTCCGGCGTTAATATAGCCCAGACCCAGCTGATCAATCGCAAAGTCGCCTTCGAGGGTTTGATTACCCAGGTTAATCGCCAGATCAGCGGATGTCAGGGTGCCGCGCAGCTGGCCAATATCGGCTGCGCCCCCTGCCGGAAAGTTGAGCACAGAGAGCGGAAAATTACCGGCCTGGACGTTGAGCAGTTCGCCTTGGGTTTGGCCGCGTGCAAAGGTGTCGCGCCAGTCAATGTCAAAGTCGAGGTTGGGCGTAGAGCCAGTGCTGGCGAGCGTCCCTTGAGGGCCAGACGGACGGAGATTGAGCGCGATGCGATCGCTGCCGCCAGCGACATCTAGAGCGAGACCGCTATCTGAAGAATAGGCCACGCTGCCGGTCAGCAAAGGATTGAACGGTAGGCGGTTAATGACTAAATTGGCCAGTTGAACATTGCCGCTGATCGTCGGGGCCGTCGGGTTGCCGCTGATGGTGCCAGTAAAATCGGTACGGCCAGTCAGCGCGATCGCATCTGGCAAACTGACAAAGGGAATTTCGGCGATCGCATAGTCGCGAGCAGTCACCTCGAGATCCAAGCGTTCTAAGCCAGTAAAGCCGCTGTCAGAGAACTCAGGGGTGAGGGTACCGCTCGCCGTCACCCGGTCGGTCGTCGCCTGATCAACAGTGATCTGCTCACCATTCCAGGCAACTCGGGCGGTAAGCGGGTCGTCAAACTCACTGAACTGAGGAGCAAAGGTGGCTAGGCCGTCAGAGAAAGCGACATTGCCTCGGGCGGCGATCGCGGCTAGTCGGTTATCAGCCGTATTGCCACTGAGCGCAAACTGGCCACTGATATCGCCGCGCAGGTTGTCTGAAAGCGTGCTGAGCTGCACCCCTGCTAGCGTCACATCGCTATTCCACTGGCCGTTAACCAGCTGGCCCGAGCCGCTGACCGTACCGCCGCCCACCTGCAAAGTCGTATTGCGAAAGGCGACCGTTCTACCGCTGATTTCGACCACGCCTGAGGCAGGGTATTGCGCCGATGGCGCGTCTAGCTGGACGGTCGTATTCACCGGGCCATCGTTGCCACCGGTCACGACCGCATCGGCAGACACCAGCCCAATTTTGAAAGGGGTCTCCACGCCATAGAGCTTGGCCAGTTCGCGGGCGGGCAAACTGCGGCCAGCTAGCTGAAAGGTAAAGGGAGAGCCCTCACCTAGCCGAACCTGCCCCGAGCCGCGCAGTGCCCCGCCGGTGTTGGGCGTCGCGGCAATATCGTCGAGCAAGAGCTGTCTGCCTTCCAGGAAAAAGTCGCTAGAGGCGCTGGTAAAGGTGAGCTTGTCTACCTCTATGGGGGTGATCGCCGTGACAGTGCCCGAAAATTCTGGCTGTCTGAGGGGGCCACCGACTTGCGCAATCGCGTCGAAGCGGCCTGCGGTAGGCACGGGCAGTTTGAGTTTGACCGTTTCGGTAAAGTCTTCGACAGAGACATCTTTCGCCACCACGGTGAGGTCGTAACCCTCGTCAAAATCGACTAAGCCTTCGGCGACAGCCTCAATCTTTCCATAGTCAGCGCTGAGCCGATCAATCGTCCATTCATTGCCCTGAAAGCGGGTTTGACCCGACATATCTTTTAGGGGGAGGGGCAAGAGCGTGGTTTTAATCTCGGCATTATCGGCGATCAGTGCGCCCGAATAGTCCAGCGGTTGCCCTGGGCGAAACTTCATATCTAAGGTGCCGCTGACCTGACCTGCGGCTACCGTCACATCATTAGTCGGAATGCCGATGGTAGAGAGCGTAAAGCTTAAGATATCGGCCAGCGGCGCTTTGTCACCACTAATGAGTAGATTGGTGGCGTTGCCAATTCTGTCGCCCCCGTTTAGATCAGCGCCGCTAGGGCTGTCAATCGCATCGTCAGGGCCATTCGTCTCAGTATCTTCAGCGGTCTCTTCGAGCAGTGCCGCGCTGACGACTACCGGCTGCACCTCTCCCTTGACGGTAATTTCGCCACCTGCCGCCGGTTCGCCCTGAATTTCAAACCGGGTGTGGCGAGCCTCTTCACCGGCCACCATCACCTCTTCGAGGTTGATATTTCCTCTGACCTGATCGATGGGAATTGGCCGGGGCTGACCGGCAGCAGCAGGCAATGGCACCAGCGTCAGCTCAGAATCTCGAATGCGAACATCGTTAACGCTGACTTTAAATCGCTGCGGCTGATCTTCATCTCGTTCAAAGCCTGAAAAGTTCAGCCAGCCTTTTTCTTTGTCTTGCTCTACGTAGCCCTCTGCTCCCACCAAAATTAGATCTAGCCCAAGCTTTCGGGTTAGCAGGGTGTCGAGCAGATCAAATTTGACGGTTACTGTCTCGACGCTAAGCGTAGTGGGATCCGTATCAGATGGCCCCATCTCAGAGGGGCCCACTCGCAGGCTACCGAGCGTAACTTTTTCGACATCGCCTAGCTCAACCGGGCGATCTAAAGACTCGGTTAGAGTTTTTGAGAGCAGAGGGGCAAGATCGTCGTAGATAAACATCCACGCCCAAGCCGCTAGTCCGAGACCAGCCGCACCCAAAACGCTGCCGGTCAGGATGCCTAACCAAAACCAGGAAAAGCGCCGATCATTAGGCGAAGAAGGCGGCAATGGCGAAGGACTATCATCGGGGGTGGGCGGCACTATAAGATGACTCAGACCTAGTTACCCAGATACTTTAGCAACTTTGTATGGGGTTTTAATAGCGATGTGGCACTTTCGTTAGCGATCGCAACATCGATCAAAAAGCCCTTGTAAAGGCACAAAAGCTAAAAGCAATTCGCCTTGCCCTACCCATCTGCGAGTATTGGCCAAAGCTTTCTATAATGAACGGCATGAAACAAAAGCGAGTAGGAGATGACCGCTTTCAAGGGTCTCTCTGGCTGCTCTACGCCTTTCTAAACTGGCCTATCTCGGCTGGCCTTGAACTCTATGAAGACTGCAGGAGCTGCGATCGCTTCGCCTATGGACAGGCCAATTTCCCCTTTAAACCCGTTTTTACGCCTCAAGAGCCGCTACCTGATATTAGGCACATACTTAATCGCCAGCATTGCGATCGGCATAGCATACGCTCAGCTAGGCGAGCGAGCGCTGCTGCCGTGGCTAAAGGACGACCCGATTTCGATGCCCATTCTTTCGATTTCGGTTTGGACGGTGCTGGGCGGCATTGTTTTGTGGGCAGGGCGGCGGCAGGGACTGAATATCGGCCCCTTATTTGGGCAGCATTCGCCCCAGTTTTCTCTGCGCTACGCTGGGCTGTTAGTCGTTAGTCTGTTGGTCTTCTCTCTGGGCAGCTTTTCAGTCGTTTTTTACTTAGTGTCTTTGGGTTTTCCGGGCTATGCGGCGCAGACACTAGAGACCAATATGATGCTAGGCGGCGGCAGTAGCGGCTACCCCCAGCTCTATGACGCGCTGATGCTGTTTTTGCTCGTGGTATATGCGCCGCTGGTAGAAGAACTGGTGTTTAGAGGAATTTTGCTCCAGCGCTGGAGTACGAAGTGGGGGCTACGCTGGGGGCTAGTAGCCTCTTCGCTGCTGTTTGGCCTGCTGCATGTGAATAATCCGCTGGGGCTGACGCTGTTTGGCCTGGTGATGGGTCTGCTGTATGTGCAAACGCGTAGCCTGTGGGTGCCTGTCGCCTGCCACAGCTTAAATAATTTGACGGCGGTGGGCATTGACTGGATCTCTCGGACAACGGCGGGCGAGCAAACCTATACCGTCGAAGATGTGCAGTCTTCGTGGTGGGTGGGGCTGATCTTAGTGGCAATTTCTGCGCCGTTCGTTTGGCGATTTATCCGGCGGAGCTGGCCCAGCAAGGCCGATGAAATTCCTTATCTGATTAACGTTAGGCAGGTTCATAGCGATAAGGTGGGTTGAGTTCACCTACTGCTATTGTCTCAATGCCGCCTATCCGCCGTGTCCGCCAGCATGTTAATCCGCTCAGCCATAAGTACGCGGATCCAGCCGCTGCCCCAAACTGGTCTCAAGTCTTTACCCATCCTCAGCAGCCGCTGCATGTAGATATTGGCTGCGGCAAGGGGGATTTTGTGCGGGCGATGGCGGCGCAATTACCTGAGTGGAATTTTTTGGGGCTGGAGATTCGCGAGCCGCTGGTAGAACGAGCACTCATCCGGCGAGATAGTGCGATAGAAGCGACGGCGCGCAACCTGCACTTTGTTTTTTGCAATGTCAATAACTCGCTGAAGCCGCTGCTGGCAGACTGGCCGGGCGGTTGCCCGCTGCAACGAGTGAGCATTCAGTTCCCTGACCCCTGGTTTAAGAAGCGTCATCAAAAGCGGCGGGTGGTGCAGCCGGGGCTGGTGGCGGAACTAGCGGCGCTGATGCCGGTGGGAGGCTGGGTATGGCTGCAGTCAGATATTGAGGAGGTGTGTGTGGAGATGTGCGATCGCTTCCAAGAAAATCCGGCTTTTGTCCGAGAGGGCGATGGTTGGCTGGCGGCAAGTCCGTTTCCGGCGAAGACTGATCGGGAAGCTGTCACAGCAGAGAAAGGGCTGCCAATTTACCGGGCAAAGTACGTTCGCCAATAAAGCTGTAAACTTTTATAAAGCATTAATGAGTAAGCAGTATGTCTGAGCCGAAAGGATTTGGGGGAAAGCCGTCTGAGAAGAAGGTGTCGAAGCGGACAAAGGAGCGGACAAAGGCGTCGAAGCAGTACGACAAAATGAAGACCGATGGCTTGCCGGAGTATGAGGTGTACATGCGGGCTAAGGGAACTAAGCAGTGGTTCCCGGTGGGAGCGATCGCCGTTCGTCGCTCCAGCCAAATTCACCAGGCGATTTATAGCAGTCAGGCCGATTTGCTACAGGGCGGGTTTCGAGCGTTTCCGATGTTGAAAAAAAAACGAGACAATCTGGAGTATGGCTATCGCTTGAAGGGTGAAAAGGATGATGATATTGAATTGGCCGTAGCGCCGCGCAGTCGGAGCGATCGCGGATTGCAGGGCGCGCTGAAAGGGTTAAAAGGGCTCTTTGGCGGTAAACCGAAGTAGTCCTCATGGCGGCTGCTAGGGGAGCGCACGCAGGAGAAGGAGGTTTCGATATGTTGGATTCTGTTGCGCCTCTCCAACAACCTTGTTGGTTGCGAAATCTCTCCTCTCGGCTGACAGGGTCACCCTTATCCAGGTACGGGGCTGGCCCTGAGCATTATCAAATTGCAGAGGTCACAAACCAGTCGATGAGCTTTCGAGCGATGCTGAATTTGCCAGGGACAGGCGGCAGGTCTGTTTTATGAAACCAGGCAGCGGCCTCAATTTCGGTTGGTTCGAGGGTGAGCGTACCGCTCGCGTACTCGGCAATAAACCCGACCATGAGAGAGTTTGGGAAAGGCCACGGCTGCGAACCAAAGTAGCGAATGTTTTTAATTTCAACCCCTACCTCTTCTCTAACTTCACGCGCAACCGTCTCTTCTAGTGATTCACCCGGCTCTACAAAGCCCGCCAGTACGCTGTACATGCCATCACGAAAGCGAGGCGCGCGCGCCAGTAAAATCTCTTCATCTCGGTAGATCAGCATAATCACCGCTGGAGAGAGCCGAGGATATTGACGCAGCTGGCACTGAGGGCAGCGTTTGGCCCGCTCGGTCGGCAGCTGAATTGTGGGGGTGGCGCAGTGGCCGCAGTATTGGTGGGTGCGATCCCATTCGATCAGTTGAACGGCGCGGGCAGCGATCGCAAACAAATCCTCACTCAGCCTGCCGTACAGTTCTCTCAAGTGACACAGGGTCAGTACTTTGGGTAGCGCGACCGACTGGGGCAGCTCAGCGGCAATACAGGGGCGATTATGTAGATAGCCCAAAAACTGGGTTCTCACTGGCACAATTCCCCAGTCTTCTAACTGATGTGCCCGGATTAGCGTATCGGTGCGCTCTGGCCCATCGACCTTGCCCGACGCGGCTATCGTCAGCAGGCGAGAGCCCGTACAGACAAACCACCAGGCAGGTGATGAGGTGTCCATAGCGCCCTCTGTAGGCGCGGTCGCGGGCAAAAAGCCGTTAGGAATGGCGAAAGGCTGCAGCCGGTTGAGCGGCTGGGGCAGGTCGGCAGCAGAGTTAGGCATAGTCGGATGAGCGGACGGGTGGGCGGTGGGGATGGACGTTCATTAGCTGAGTAAGGGTCACTTCCCACACTAGCCGAGGCTGGACGTAGCTCAGTAAATAGGTGCGGGCCTTCTCTAACGCGGCCAGCTGAATTGCATTGCTCAGCCCCTGCTGCCAGTAGCTCTGCTGCAAGTAGTCAACCAGCCAAAGCTGAGCCTCGGTATCTAGCGATTGATTGATCTCGCGGGCGGTAGTGAGAGCATCTCGCAGCGTCCTTGGAGGCGCTGTCAGCTGAGTGAGCAGGTCGGCGGGCAGTGCCTGCAACTGCTGCCAGCTAGCGATCGCATGACCCGGAGAGCCCTGGGCGATCGCCAGCACTTCAGCCGAGCGCAAAATTTCATCATGCCCGGTTCGGCCTAGCACCTGCGCCATCTGCTCACCGTTCAGCCGCCGAAAGGGAATCACCTGGCAGCGCGAAATTAAGGTGGGTAACAAGACCTGCTGATCGGGCGCAAGTAGAATGACGGTCGCCTGGCCGGGCTCTTCTAAGGTTTTGAGCAGCGCATTGGCCGCCGCCTCAGCCATTCGCTCTGCCTGCTCAATCACCACCACGGCCCGGGGCGACTCTAGCGCTGGCCGACTGAGAAACCGAGCAATTTCACGAATTTGGAGCAAGCGAATGCGCGGCGGACTCTTGCGTTTGAGCCCAGACTCAGCAGCCTGGCTAGCGGTCAGTAGCTGGCCCTGATGCAGATAGGTGGGCTCTACCCAAAGTAAATCGGGATGATTGCGATCGCCAATCCGCCGCGCCAGCGCAGCCTCCGTCGGCTCAGTCGGACTAGCCGATTGCCTCCGCAGCAGCAGCTCAGCAAACCCCGCCGCCGCTAAAGACTTACCCGTGCCGTCTGGCCCCGCCAACAGATAGCCCGGTGCCACCCGCTGCAAGCTAACTGCTCGCTCTAACAGCGCTACCGCCTGAACCTGGCCAATTAATCTAGAGAAAGGAGAGGATACCACTGAGCTATCTGCTGCTGAACTATCTGCTGAATCTGAGCGGCCACTGTCTCAACAGCGCGATCGCCCTCAATCTCGACCATCGGCCCACTGCTCAGGAAGCCCTCTCCCCCTTTTTCTTTCTCTCCCTTTCCCGCATGCTCTGCCGCTAGCGCCGCAAACCCCTCGCTCACCCGCCGATGGAACGCCCCGCTTGCCTGCTCAATTCGGTCCGCCTGACCGCGCTGCTGCATTCTAGCAAGCCCCACATCTGGCGGTACCCGCAGCCACAGCGTCAGGTCGCTCTTAAGTCCGCCTGTCGCCATCTGGTTGAGCTGGTCAATCAGCGCCAAGTCGAGCTGACGGCCATAGCCCTGATAGGCTACCGTTGAATCGGTGTAGCGATCGCACAGCACCCAATATCCCTGCTCCAGCCAGGGAACCAGCGTGGCTTCTACATGCTGAGCCCGATCTGCCGCGTATAATAGAAGCTCGGCTCTACTGACAATTGGAACCTCTGGAGAGGCTTCTGTCGGTGAGTGCTGAGCGAGCAGCAAACGGCGAATCTGTTGTCCGAGTGCCGTTCCGCCCGGCTCGCGGGTGAGTTTTACACCGACAACAGCGTTTTTCTCTTGCAGCCTGCTCAACGCCTCACTGCGCTTTAGCCAATCGTGCAAACGCTTAATTTGAGTGGTTTTGCCGCTACCCTCACCTCCCTCAAAGACAATTAATTTCCCGCGCATGTCTGGCTCGGCTCCAAGATTTCCCTGAGTGCATCGCGTTCAGTTTATACCGGCACGGAGGTAACCCTATTCCCTATTCAGTAAAACAGCGGTATCCTGTCAATGATCCTCGTTAAGATAACAGGCTCGGAGTCGCAACTTCGTTTGTTCAGTCATCCTGTAACTTTCTATGGCTCGCTATACTAACTTTTTGGTAACCGGCTTTTCCCAGGACAATATCAACCGGGCGCTCATCGGCGCGTTAGAAGCGTGTGATCTCTACTTAATATATCAAGATCCGATCTGCATAGTCGCCAAAGAAAAGCCTGGTCAGGTCTCCTTTGCTCAGCTGGCGACTGTAGAGCTGCTAATTAGCCAACCCAAGGCTGATAACAGCGGAGCCAAGATAGATCTAGTGGTCAAAAATGAAGAACTGCCGCTGCGCACGCAGAACCACTGCCGAGAGATTTTTATTCGGGTCAACGAGGCGATCACCGAAGCCAACGCCCAAAGCATAGCGAGCTAATAGCCATGACTATAAATCTGTAGACATAGAACCCTGCGAGAAACTGCCGAACCGTTCAAGAACGCGATAGGCTAGCAGATACAGCAGGGGTATTCAGGAGGCCGCATATGTCTAAGACTGATGCGCACCAGCAAGAACGCGCTAACGGAGAGTCACCTGCTCACGATGATCCGCGCCATCGGGGTCACCAACCTGAGGGGAGACGCGATCGCCACAGTCACGACCACGCACACGGACACGAGCACGGCCATTCCCACCAGATTCCTCGTGCCTACCGGGCAGAAGTTCGTCGGGTCTTGCTAATTACCCTGGTGCTCAATCTGGCTGTCGTGGTGCTCAAGATCTTGGTCGGCTCGTGGACAGGCTCTTTGAGTCTGCTGGCCGACGCGCTGCATAGCATCACTGACAGCGCCAATAACGTGCTGGGGCTGGTGACCAATCAGCTAGCCTCTCCTGAACCTGATCGCGACCATCCCTACGGCCATCAAAAGTTTGAGGCGGTCGGCGCACTGGGCATTGCCGCATTCTTAGGAATTGCCTGTTTTGAGATTTTGAAAGGGGCTGGAGAGCAGCTGCTGGTGGGCGGTGAGCCCGTGACGATGGGGGCACTCTCGCTGTGGTTTTTGCTGGGCGTACTGGGCATCAATATTTTTGTCGCTTTCTATGAGCGGCGGGTCGGCACTCGCTTGGGTAGCAATATCCTGATTGCCGATGCGCAGCACACTATGAGCGATATCTGGATCACCATTGCCGTCATTGGCGGGCTGATTGGCGTCTGGGTAGGGGTGCAGTGGCTAGATGTGGTGCTGACGTTTCCGGTGGCGATTTTGGTCATTCGCAGCGGCTGGGTTGTGCTGTCAGCTAATTTGCCCTGGCTGGTCGATGAGATGGCGATCGCTCCCGAAGCTATTCACGCCGCCGTCATGCAGGTACCCGGCGTGCTCAACTGCCACAGTATCGCCTCACGCGGTTTGCTGGGCCGCCAGGTCTTTATCGACATGCACCTGATTGTAGAACCCAAAGACGTACTGAGCGCTCACAACATCACCGAGCAGGTAGAGCAGCAGCTCATAGCCGAATTTGGCCCCACACGAGCCACCATTCACGTAGAGCCCCATAGCTACGTCTCTGGAGAACTGACCTACGGCCCATCAGACGGCCACCACCAGTAGTAACCGCGATGAATTTACCCACCTGGATTACGGTCTCCCGATTGCTAGGCGTGCCCATCGTCCTTATAGCGCTGCTCGACCCAACCGATATTCACCGCTGGGTGAGCGTGGTTGCTTTTGTCATCTTCGCGGGTACAGACTGGCTCGATGGCTACCTGGCCCGCCGTCTCAATCAGGTCACCGATCTAGGCAAGTTCTTAGATCCGCTAGTCGATAAGCTGCTGGTGCTAGCCCCGCTAATGGCACTGGTAGGGCTAGGCGAGATACCTGCCTGGGGCGTCTTTCTAATTTTGGCAAGAGAGCTAACCATTTCGGGCTGGCGGGTGAATCCAACTTTTCAGCAGGGTCAGGTACCGGGCGCAGGCATCTGGGGTAAAGCGAAGACAGTCGTGCAAATCGTGGCTATTTCTATCCTGCTCGCACCGCTCTCAGGCATCTGGCAGATAGCGGGCATTGTTCTCTTCTGGGTCGCCGTCGCCCTTACCTGGATTTCAGGTCTGATCTACCTGCTGCCTGCCAGAACCTCACAGGAGACAGTTTGATACAATCAAAGCTACCTCTTTCATCCGTGCCTTTCCCAGGTGCCTTCTGTTGGCCAAGCAGCGACTCGATACTCTTCTGGTAGAACAAGGACTGTGCCCTTCCCGGCAGCAGGCCCAAAGGCTGATTAGAGCAGGCGAAGTGAAAATTGCTCAGCAAATCATTGACAAACCTGGCACCCTGATTGCGCCTGATGCGGTGATTGAACTCAAGCAAAAGCCCCCCTATGTCTCCCGAGGTGGCGAAAAGCTAGCGAAGGCCCTAGCTGTCTTTGACGTTCAGCCCAGCGGACAAATCTGCTTAGACGGCGGCATTTCTACCGGGGGCTTTACCGACTGTCTGCTACAGGCCAACGCTCAGCAGGTCTACGGCGTCGATGTGGGCTATGGCCAGGTCGCCTGGAAAATTCGGCAAGACCCTCGTGTCATCCTTAAAGAGCGCACTAACATTCGCCACCTGAGTGCAGCAGAGCTTTATGACGGGCAAGTACCTGCCACGCTAGGCGTGATGGACGTGTCGTTTATCTCCTTAACCAAAGTACTGCCCGCCTTTTGGGATTTACTGGCCCCGCCTCGTGAAGCTATTCTCTTAGTCAAGCCGCAGTTTGAGGTAGGCCGCGAGAAAGTTGGCAAAAAAGGCGTAGTGCGCGATGCCCAAGATCAGGCCGGGGCGATTCTGCAAGTTACGCAGGCTGCAGCTAGCCTGGGCTGGCACTACCGGGGGCTGACGTGGTCGGCGCTAGTGGGTCCGGCTGGCAATATTGAATATCTGCTATGGCTGCGATCTGATCAGGCGATCCAGCCCTGGCCCAGTCTGAACGAACTAGGTCAGGTCACCCGCGCCGCTCGTCAGGCCCTGTAGCACCTTGCGTTTAGCCTCATGCTTAATCTCAGGTGGCTCATCCGGAGGCTCAGCCGCCGCCAAGCAAACCGGCAGCTCAATCAAAAATTTGGCTCCCTGCCCCGGCATCGAGTAGCACTTTAGCCTGCCCTGATGCTGCCCGGTGACTATTTGATAGCTAATCGACAGGCCCAGCCCCGTGCCTTGACCCACCGCCCTGGTTGTGAAGAAAGGGTCAAAAATGCGCTCTTGAATCTCTGGCAAAATGCCTGGGCCATTGTCTGCAATCCACACTGCGACCCGATTATTTTGAGCGATCGCCGTAGAGATATGCAGTAAAGGAGATTTATCCGCATTAGCGTCTGCAGACAGCTTAAGCGCATCTAGCGCATTGCGAATCAAGTGCATAAAAACCTGATTTAGCTGACCGGCGTAGCACTCCACTAGGGGTAGCTCGCTATACTCTTTTTCTACGATAACCCCTGCTAGATCAGGCGCTAACATTGCCAGAGTGCTGTCAATGCCTTCGTGCAGGTCTACAGTTTTAATAGCCGCCTGGTCAAAGCGAGAAAAGTTACGCAGGTTAAGTACCAGGTCGCGAATGCGTTTGGCACCGCTGCGCAAAGAGGTAAAGCTTCGCAACAGATCAGGCGAAGTAAATTCGAGATCAAGGTCTTCTAGCTTTTCACAAATCGGCAGCGGCGGCGAGGGATAGTGCTGCTGATAGGCTTGAATCAGCGCTAGCAAATCTTCTACATAGCCGTTGATGTAGTTGAGATTGCCGTAGATAAAGTTGATCGGGTTATTCACCTCGTGAGCGATACCCGCCACGAGCTGCCCCATGCTGCTCATCTTTTCGGTATGGATTAGCTGGGCCTGGGCCTGCTTGAGCGTATCTAGCGCCTGTTTGAGTTCGGCGGTGCGCACTTCTACCTGGTTTTCTAACGTTTTGCTGTAGGCCCGGGTCTGCTCGGCTTCGTATCGCTTCAGCAGATTTTGATAGGCCGCTGCGTGGTATCGCAACCGCGCAATCAGCTCAATCGGATCGGGCAGCTTGACCAGGTAATCGTTGGCACCGGCAGAAAAAGCGGCGGCTTTCACTTCGGGGTCACCTTTGGACGAGAGCACAATAATGGGCGTATTTCTCGTGGTTGGATGCGCCCGAAAGAATTTGACCAGTATCAGCCCGTCTACATTGGGCATGACCAGATCTTGCAAAATCACGCTTGGCCTGATCTCTGTGGCGATCGCCAGCGCCTGTGTCGGCTCCTGACAGTAATGGACTGCTATATCAGGGGCTGAAGCCAGCAGCCGACGAATCGCTTTAGCGGCAATCGGCTGGTCGTCTACGACCAAAACGCTAATGGCCGGTTGACCGTGGGCAGGGGGCGAAGCTGACAGCTCAGACATAGACGCATCGGGGGTTTACTGAAGTATTCCCGACCTGTATGGAGAAGAGAACGATGATGGTAGAAAGGGAAAGCGCTGGCTTAGCTGGCTAACTACGAAGCGATCGCACCCCCTCACTGACAGCTTTCCCGACCTGGTCAATCTCTGCTGCCGACGTACTGCGCCCTAATCCAAACCGCAAAGTCGCCCTTGCCAACTGATCGCTGCGACCCAAAGCTTTGATCACATGAGAAGGGGCAGGGTTAGCAGAGCTACAGGCTGACCCCGAAGAGAGCGCTACTTCAGAGCGCAGCTGAGAAAGCAAGTCTGCGCCATTAATCCCTTCAATACTGACGTTGAGATTGTTAGGCAACCGCTGAGTGGGGTGTCCATTGAGATAGATACCTGAGAGCCCAGAGAGATGATGCCAGAGACGATCGCGCAATCCGCCTAACTTCTCGGCCATATCAGCGCGTTCTTCTACGGCCAGCTTCACCGCCTCACCCAATCCGACAATCTGCGGCGTATACAAAGTGCCCGACCGCAGCCCTCTCTCCTGTCCGCCCCCGTGCAATTGGGGAGCTACCTGCACCCGAGGATTGCGCCGCCGCACGTACAGAGCGCCAATGCCCTTGGGCCCGTAGAGCTTATGCGCCGTCATCGACAGCAGATCAATCTTCATCGCCTGCACGTCTAAAGGGACTTTACCCAGTGCTTGAGCTGCGTCTGTATGGAAGATGACTTGGCGATCGCGGCACATCTGCCCAATCTCCGAGATCGGTTGCAGCACCCCAATCTCATTATTCGCCGCCATCACCGACACTAAAATGGTATCCGGGCGAAAAGCCTGCGCTAGCTGCGATAGGCTAATCAGCCCATCTGCCCCTACAGGCAAATAGGTCACGCTAAATCCCAGAGATTCTAGATACCGGCAGGGATCGAGCACGGCGCTATGCTCAGTTTGTACCGTGATGATATGCTTGCCGCCTGCCATGTAAGCTTCGGCGACGCCTTTAATAGCCAGGTTATTGGCTTCAGTCGCACCGCTAGTAAACACAATCTCAACCGGATCAGCGTTAATAGCCGCTGCCACAATCTCTCTCGCTCGCTTCACACCTGCCTCCGCTTCCCACCCGTAGGCATGGTTCAAGCTGCTAGGGTTGCCAAAGTAGTCTGTAAAAAAGGGCAGCATGGCAGCAAGCACCTGCGTGTCTACTGGCGTCGTGGCATTGCAGTCTAGATAAATTGGGCGTTGGGGGCTCATGAAAGATCAGGGCTGTCTATACCAGTGTTGACTTTTTGTAGAAAAAATCTGTTGAAAATGCCAATGGCTTTGTAGCTACCAAACGGGGTTTCGGTCTTATAAGTGCTCAAGAAAATGCGATTCTTATATTCGGTATTCTCTACAATAATTTCTTGCGTTTCAGCAGCTGAGAGAACTTGCCCCCCGGCGATCGCCTCCTGACACACCCCGCTCAACGCCTCGCCTATTTTGCCTAACCATTCGGAAAATCCCTCCGGCTGACACAGAGCAACCTGCGCTTCGGCAGTAACGTTTTGAGAGAGATAGGACTTACGCATTGACAGAGCAGGCAGATTATGGGTGGTAGAATAAATCACATCCTCTTAGCCTTCTGGTCAGCATGCGCCAGCGATCAAAACCATCTACAGCCCAGTGTAATAGCCCTCTCTACACCTTATTTCTACTAGCTGAGCCTAAATACGTCAGTTGTGTACGGCTCTCAGAAATCTTGGCAGAGGTAAGCCACGACAGCATCAATCGGTTTTTACTGCGTGAGC
>NZ_NRTA01000018.1 GCF_002286735.1 Leptolyngbya sp. BC1307 | reverse complement strand
GCCGTAACCGCCGTAACCGCCGTAACCGCCATTACCGCCGCCACCGCCGAAGCCGCCATTGCCGCCACTGCCGCCGCCTTCGCCGCCGCCGCCGAAGCCGCCGCCGCCGCCGCCGTAACCGCCGTAACCGCCGTAACCGCCGTAACCGCCGTAACCGCCGTAACCGCCATTACCGCCGCCACCGCCGAAGCCGCCATTGCCGCCATTGCCGCCGCCGGAACCGCCGCCGCCGAAGCCGCCTTTGCCGCCGCCACCGCCGAAGCCGCCATTGCCGCCATTGCCGCCATTGCCGCCATTGCCGCCGCCGCCGAAGCCGCCTTTACCGCCGGAGCCGCCGAAACCACCATCGGTGCCAGCCCCGCCATTACTGCCGCCGCCGCCGTTCAAACCAGAAGTGCCGTTATTCGCGAGGGCATGATCAACAAAACTTGCGCCGCCGCCGTTGCCGAAGCCGCCGCCGCCGCCGATCGCCTGATTATTTGCAAAAGCACTGTTGGCAACAGAGACTGTCCCATCATAGACAAACAGGGCACCGCCCATACCCGCACCGCCACCCGCACCGCCCTGGGCCAAACCATTAGCAAAGGTTAGGCTATCAAAAGTCACCGTACCGCTTTTGACAAAGAAGAGACGATTGGCACCGCCACCATCAACGCTAAAATTGCTGCCATTAATAGTCAGCCCCGTGTCTTCTTCAATCAGCGGCAGCAAACCCGTTAAGGAGATGTTTCCAGTAATGTTTATAGTGTCGGCTTGACCATTGTTCTTAGAGTTGGTAATCGCATCTTGCAGCTCTAAAAAAGTATCTACGTCGTTGAAACTAGCCATATTTTCTGTCTTTCGACCTTAAAGCAAGTCGGATAGTATTTGTCAAAAGCGAGCAGCATAAGATACCCAGCAATGGGTACAGATCTTTCATGCAATTGCACAAATTGAAGCGGGGCACTTCACAGCCAGAAGAAATCGCTCCAGCCCTAGCAAACGAACACATCAAAGACGCGATATAACCGCCGCGAAGACTAGATTGATTGGAGAATGCGACTGCCAGATGCCGCTGAAGAAATGCTCTTTGGCCTTAGCATTAAAGAGGAGTCTAGCGGGGTAATATCACGCTGTAATAAACGCTGCGACAGGGGCACAAGTCTCTGATTTTGGCGGAAGTTATCAACAGTCATGCCGTAGTCGTAAAGGTCTACAAATTGCTGACTGGCCCGGTCAAAAATGTGGTCGCGGCGCTGCCCCTCTAGCTGAAAGCCCATCTTTACCAGACCAGTTTGTGCAGGTAGGTTATAGGCGTAAGTTGATGCATAGACCTTGTGCAGGTGATAGGCGTTAAAGGCTAAGTCCAACACCATCAGCGTCACTTCTATGCCATAACCTACCCGCCGCCGCGCCGAATCGAACAGGCCAACCAGATATTCGGCTCGCTGGTGAAGCGCAGAGTGATCGGCCAGGGCGCAGAGTCCAATCGGACCGTAACGGCGATGACAGATCAATAGCTCTAGATAAGTCTCCTGATGAGCGGGAATCTGCTGACGGCGCACCAGGTTTTGATACACCTCAGCCTCGCTAGCCGGAGCATCATTCAGGCGAAAAAGCCGCATAAACTCTTGCTGGCTAAAGCCCTGCTGAAACAACAGCGAAGCATCGTTCGGCACAGTGCGCCTGAGCTGAAGGGAGCGGCTCTCGTGCAGCAGCGGCACCGAAGTAATCATGAGCGCACCTCTGGCTCTAGCAAACCGGGATAAAACGTTTGATAAAACCAGGGAAAACGCTGCTGAATCTGCTGCTGAATTCGCTGCGGCACCAGATGCGTCTGCGGTGGCTGGATGTGCGATCGTCTCGCATGAGGATACTTGAAGCGGTAATAGCTGTCGCTCTCATGTAGCTGCACCGTCAGATTCTGCGGATCGATAGCAGCAGGCGGTAAGCCTAGCCAGTCATAAACGCCCTGCATCACCGCTACTGGCTCTTGCATCAAATGCTCAAAAACCACATAGTAAAGCTGCTGCTGAAGCTGAGCGTCAATATCTTGCAGCGCTTCGATGGAGCCCAGCGGCTGACCGATGACTCCCTGAGCTGCAAACAACTGGTCGGCGCGATCCATGCGAGAGAGATTAGCCAAATGATCGGGAAAATCGAGCAGCAGCGTCTTCTGATGCTGAGTCTCTACAGAGCCATAGATTTGCCCTAGCTCGCGCACACACACCAGCATCCGAAAATCGGGCGCTAAATGATGAACCGTTTCAATATGATGAAGCCAGCCCCGGTTTTTATCGACTGTCCAGGCTTTGTCAGTTTCAGCAAACCAGCCGTTTACAAACCCGCCAAAGGCATTTTTTAGCCGCTGGTAGGATAGATCAAAATCGATATCTAGCTGCGATCGCATAAAATCACTATCGCTCAGGTGCTGCCGCAGCCCTGTAATAGTAGGGCAAAGCGGTGAACTATGGCCCGTGCAATAGATATCAGCATGATGGCCCAAAAGCTGACACAGCAAAGTAGACCCAGATCGGGGTAGTCCAGTGACACAAATCAGCCGCTTATCAAGCATAGAGGAATAGCTCTAATCAATAGCTTTAATCAAATGAGACTTGCTCAAATTTGAACAAGCCTTGCTCAGTATTGCAGTAAGATTAAGCAAAAAAATCCATAGAACCACACGATCTTTGAAGTCTCGCGCGATACCTATGCTACATAGAGACTACAGGCATCAACGCTGTGTATTTGAGCCGCCGCCGCTCAAATTACCTTGCCATCAGCTTCTACTCATTCCCCGCCCTTCTCATGCGCCTACCCGAAGACAATGAAGCCAGTCGCCCCAGCGTAAACATCTTGCCAATGATCGATGTGATTTTCGCGATCCTGGCATTTTTCATCATGACTACGCTCTACCTGACCAAAGCCGAAGGGCTCCCGGTCAATCTGCCTCAGGCGGTGACAGCAACGCCTCAAAACCAGGTGAACTTGACCCTGACGATTACATCAGGCGGAGAACTCTTTTTAGGCGACGATGCGGTAGAGCTAGCGGCATTAGCTGATCGAGTGCAGGCTTTTCGAGAGGGGGAGGCGATCGCCCCCAATCAGCCCATTTTCGTCACCATTCGCGCTGATGAAACTACTCCACACGGACGAGTGGTCGCCGCGATGGATCAGCTGCGGAAAGTGGAAGGGGTGCGGCTGGGGATTGCGACCACTCAATCTTAGGAAGAGAAGACAGGAGGCAGTAAACAGAAGTTGCGCTATCTCCTGTCTCCTGTCTCCTTATTTCCTAACAGATCACTTTTTATATCGCTGAAAATAAACCGTCTGCCCCTCATCCGGCACAAACACACAGTCCCGGTTAGATCGCCAGAGACTAGACCAGATAGAGCGCTTAGACTCGCGGTAGTAATCTCCCAAAACTGGCTTGAGCGCTTCAGTCGCATCTTTGAGATAGTAGTGCGGCATATTCAAAAAGATATGGTGCGCGACGTGGGTGCCAATATTGTGGTGAATATTGTTAAATATGCCGTAGTCACGGTCAATCGTAGAGAGCGCGCCTTTAAGAAAATACCAGCTATCGTTGCGATACCAAGGGATGTCGGCCTCGGTGTGATGCAAGAACGTGACCAGATCGAGCCATACGACAAATACTAGATATGGCATTACGTAAAACTTGAACAAGAAGGCCGCACCAAAGTGAAAACCTACACACACTAACCCGGTCACCATCAGGCTCCAGAGCACTGTGCTGGTAATCACATCCCGTTTTTCAGAAGGGCGAAACAGTGGGCTGCTTGGCAAAAAGTGAGAACCATGACGACCAGGCGATCGCACAAATAGATACAGCGGATAAACAAACAAAAACAGACTAAAGCGGGCTACCTTATCAAGCCCACTCATCCGGTCGTAGGTCGTTTGAGAGAGCGGATACCAGCTTTCATCCGTATCGATATTACCTGTGTTGGCATGGTGAGTGCGGTGACTGATCCGCCAACCATGATAGGGCACCAAAATCGGCGTATGGCTGAGATGACCGACCAAGCTATTGAGCCATCTATGCTTAGAAAACGACCCGTGCCCACAGTCATGACCCACCACAAACAAAGCCCAAAATAGGGTACCCTGCATTACCCAGAAAAAGGGAAAGAAAAGCCAGGAATTGAGATGATAAGCCAGCGCGTAAAGCCCACTGATCAGGCCAATGTCGAGAAAAAAGTAAGCTAAAGAGCGGCTTGCCGAAGGCGTAAAGCAGTAGTCGGGAATAGCATCTTTCAAATCTTTAAGCGTAAAAGGAAGATCTTCGGTGGGAGAAGAGTCTGCAAATCTAGCGGGCCGGGTACTTAACTGCACAGATTACCTGATTAATTGACACAATGACCGCGCCCCCTTTGCTTAACTACCAGGGCTAAATGCCAGGTCTAGAAGCTGAGGGCAGACGTTTCGCTGTCAGCAATTGGAGATGAGAGCTGATTTGCAAAAATTCACAATACTACATTGCGGGAGATTAAGACTAACTGGATTGTCACTGTATGGCATCGAAGCAGCGCTGCTGGCATTCTTTTTATTTGCTTAATTTATAATCAGCCGATTCTTGCTACATTAAGCCCATAAAACGCTTGCAGTTGATCTTGTCAGCAGCGCAATTACCGCCAGATGTGACTTTATCACCGTCTAGCTCCAGGCGATATGCCATTATCAGCTACTCGTGACCTGCCTAATAGCGTCTCTATCTAGCGTGATCATCTGCTCCGATTGCGACTACCCTTTGAGCACTGTTTGGCGGTTCATTCTCAGCAGCAGGTTTGTGCAAAAGTCTGGATTTTGCGTCATGGTGGAGTGTGATTTCAGCAAAGATGAGCGATCATTTCGGCAAGCCAAGCCACATTCAGGCGGAAGCCCTGAGGTTTCCTACAAAAACTACAGTTTTTGAATATGGATGCGGTTAATTTTATCTGTCAGATTTGAGCGTTTTGTCTGCCCTTTTAGAGGATTTTGAGCTTTATGAAATCTTTTTTGATCTCGCCAGCGTCTCCACCGCTGACTAGCCGGTTCCAGCTTGTCCAGCGCATCTGCTTTATTGTCCACATTGTCTCGCTCGTTTTTGGCCTAGCCGGGCTGCTGCTGGTGCTGCCCCATCCTGGCTTTATTGCCCAGCTCCCTGAGATTGGTCGCACTGCCTTTCGCTGGTCAATGGCAGGCGGCGGAGCGGTCTATATGATTTCGGGGACGGCGGCGGTGGCGGTCTATGCCTACCGGCACTTGGGGCTGTGGCACTGGCTCAGCTTTATGGCTTCGGCGCTAGTGCTCTCTCTGGGCGCTGAGCTGATGGGCACCAGCACGGGCTTTCCCTTTGGGCACTATCACTATCTGAGCGGCCTCGGCTACAAAATTGCCGGTTTGGTGCCTTTCACCATCCCCCTGTCCTGGTTCTATCTCGGATTCAGCGCCTACATCATTGCTTACATGGGCCTGCAGTCGTTGGTCAGCCGCCCGCTAGCAAAGCTGGGGGCGATCGCCTTCGGTTCGCTGCTGCTTACGTCTTGGGATTTTGTCTTAGACCCGGCTATGAGCCAGACCACGATGCCTTTTTGGGCCTGGGATCAGCCCGGTGCTTTCTTTGGTATGCCCTATCAAAACTTTGCGGGCTGGTTTGGAACGGGTGTGGTGTTTATGGCGATCGCCACTCTTCTCTGGCAGGCCAAACCTGAGCAGTGGTCGGCCTTGCCGCTAGAACTCCCGCTCGGCATCTACCTGAGCAACTTCGCCTTTGCCGCGCTGATTAGCGTCGATGGCAAAATTTATCCGCCGATTCTTCTGGGTCTGCTGTTGGGTGTTTTTCCTGTTCTCTGGCTTTATCAGCTAGCGCAGCAGCAAGGCGAGGCTGACTCCCTGCCCCGGTTTGGCGGACTAGTGGCGTCTCTTTACAAGGCTCCCGAATGAGCCTGCTGACGTACCCGTTTATCGCACGCCAACACCGCAATATCAAAACCTTAGGACTGGTTCCCCTTGGCAAGGGGAACCAACGGAGGGGTCTCGGTGTGTAGCGGACTTATCGAAAACCCCTCCCTTACGGTTCCCCTTGGCAAGGGGAACCAAAACGCAAGATTATTACGCTAAATATGTATCTGCTGACTGAGTTAGAAACTGGGGTGTTACCTTTTGGATTGCTGTTACTGCAGGTTCCCTTTACGGCTATTTTGCTCTCTCGCCTGCTGAGAGGAGCCCGCCGGCAGCCGCCCATTGCTCCCCGGTCGAGTAGCGGTCAGGCGCAAACGGTCAGTGTCGTCGTGCCGACGCTGAATGAAGCCCATCGCATTCAGCCCTGCCTGGTGGGGTTGCGGCGGCAGGGCGCGGAAGTGCGAGAAATCATCGTGGTAGATAGCCGCTCTGAAGATGGAACGCCCGAGAAAGTGAAGGCACTCGCCCAGCAAGACCCTCGGATTCGTTTAATTACCGATTCACCGCTGCCATCTGGGTGGGTCGGTCGTCCTTGGGCTTTACAGTCAGGATTCTTAGCCAGTTCGCCTAAGAGCGAGTGGGTGCTGGGCATTGACGCCGATACTCAGCCGCAGCCGGGCTTAGTATCGGCTATTGTCAGCGAGGCCGAAGCGCAGAGCTATGACATGGTGTCGCTCTCTCCCCGCTTTAAGCTGCACTCTGCTGGCGAATGGTGGCTACAGCCCGCTCTGCTGATGACTTTGATCTATCGGTTTGACTCAGCCGGGGTGCGAGAGGCTGCGCCGGAGCGCGTCATGGCGAATGGGCAGTGCTTTTTAGCACGGCGCTCGGTTCTCACTCAGCTCAAGGGCTATAGCTGCGCGGCTAGTTCTTTTTGTGACGATGTGACGCTGGCGCGAGTAGCGGCGGCTGCCGGGTTTAAGGTGGGCTTTTTAGACGGCGCTCAGGTGATCAGCGTGCGCATGTATGAGGGGGTGCGCGAGACTTGGGAGGGTTGGGGGCGATCGCTTGACCTCAAAGATGCGACGACGCCCGCTCAGCTCTGGGGAGATCTGGCTCTGTTGGTGAGTACCCAAGCTTTGCCGCTGCTCGTACTGCTGTGCTCGCCCTGGTTACTAACGGCTCAGCGCAGCCTGGTCTCAGAAATGGCAGTAGGGTTAAATGTATTCTTGCTGCTGGTGCGATGGGGCATGCAGGTGGCGATCGCCTCCTCTTACGACCGCCCTCCAAAGCTGTTTTCGCCGGCTTTGTGCTTCTGGCTTTCTCCCCTAGCCGATCCGCTGGCCGTCTTACGCATTTTTCTATCTTCCTTACAGACCACAATTCAGTGGCGCGGACGCACCTATCACAAGCGCGCTCCGGCCAGCAGCTACGAGGCCAACGGTTCCACGCACTCCGGTGTCTCGTGACGAGGATTGTTAACGGTGGTGCTGACCGGATACAGGCGCATAGCCTCAGCTTCGTAAGGACGCAGCACTGCCTGCAGGTGTCTACCCGCTTGCAGCTCAGGATCTAGCCAGGTCTCATAGTCTTGCGGATGGACGATCACCGGCATCCGATTGTGAATAGACTGCATCAGCTCGTTGGGCTCGGTCGTGAGAATGGCGCAGGTTTCTAGATAGCTGCCGTCGCCGCTTTCCCACTGCTCCCAAATACCCGCAAAGCCAAAGGGCTCCTGGTTTTTAAGCTGAATGTAGTAGGGCTGCTTTTGCTTGCCGGTGCGCTGCCATTCGTAAAAGCCGTCAGCTAAGATCAGACAGCGTCGCCGATTGAAGGCTGCCCGAAAGGAGGGTTTTTCGGCGACGGTCTCGGCCCGCGCGTTGATCATGCGATTGCCGATGCTGGGATCTTTTGACCAGGCGGGTACCAGTCCCCATTGAAAAATGCGATATTCTCGGGTGTCTTCAGGCTGGGCGATCGCTGCTACCGGCTGAGAAGGCGCAATATTGTATTTTGGCTGTGGGTCAGGGGTGTTTTTTAAGCTGAAGGTTTGGGCGATCGCCTCACCCGAGGAAGTTTGCGTAAACCGTCCACACATTGCAGCACCGTCTCACTGAGTCACTGCTTGACTGTACTCAGCAGCATGGCATTTCGCCGCCTGGCTATGGACAGAATTTTAGAATCGCTGTTGCGCGATCGCCATCTTTGACAGAATTTGCGGTGTGATACTAGTCAAGTCTTTAACCCTGGCAAACGCTGCTGCTTCAGGGCCGATTGCTATTAGCGGCACGGGGTTGCGCGTGTGGCGTTTGGTAGAAAGATCTTCTACGTTGCCGTGGTCGCTAGTGATGATTAGCGTGACATGGGGCGGGAGATGAGCGATCGCGCTTTCTAAAAACGCATCTATTCGCTGCAAGTAGGTAACCGCTCGCTCCCAATCTTGTGCATGGCCCGCATAGTCGCACAGATAGCACTCAAACAGCGTTACTCCGTACCGTCCACTTAGCTGGGCTAACCGCTGCCCGGCGGTGGCAGGTGAGATGGGTTTTCTCAGCTGATCAGGCGCTGCGTTGCCAATGATATTCCAAAAAATCGCCTCTCCCTGGTCGTATTCGTACTGCATTCTAAACGGCAGCCCTGCCGAAAGATTCAATAGTGTGCAGACTGAGTAACGGCGTCTGCGCTCAGCAATGGCGTAAAAATACTCGGGAGAATAGGCATTGGCCAAAGTCGCCGTCCGCCCCAAAGCTAGCGCTTGAGAAAATAGGCCATAGCGGTCAATCAGCTGCCGCAAAGAGCCATTAGCAAAGCCCGACTGGTGTTTCCCTAAAAACTCTGGGGCATTTTGCCCGGTGTAAATCGTGGTTTGGCCCGTTGCACTCTGTGGCAAACCCGGCACCTCCAAAGTAGCGTCAATCGGTTTGAAAAGGACACCAGATCGCAGCGCTGCCGCCTCAGCCACTAAGGACTGTCCCAAATACGCTGTCAAAAAAGGCGTGGCCTCAAGGGCTGACAGCGGATTATTTGCGCCCGCCTCACCTAGCCCAACGCCATCTAAAAACAACAGTAGAAAGCTCGGTGACGAGTGAGCGCACTTGGCATCGGACATTTTTTGGAGCCCATTTTTTGGAGCCTTGGATTAAAGCAGGATACCGGAAAGCTTTCAAACAGTGTCGAACCTGATCAAAGTCTATAATTGAGAGCCCCTGTTCCCTATGCAAAATTAGCAATGCGTGGATTTAAGCATCTAGACACGATTACAGCGCTGTTCGTCACGGTTCTTCTGGTTTCTAATATTGTCTCTACCAAAATTGTCGATTTTGGTTTCTTTACCTTTGATGGCGGCACGCTGTTATTTCCGCTGAGCTATATCTTTGGCGATATTTTGACTGAAGTATATGGCTATGCGCGATCGCGCAAGGTCATCTGGACGGGATTTATCGCTGCCCTGGTCATGTCTGTAACGTTCATCGTTGTCGGAGCCTTACCTGCCGCGTCCGATTGGACGTACCAGACGGCCTATGACCAAATTTTAGGACTGACGCCGCGCATCGTGATCGCCAGCCTGATCGCCTATTCTGTGGGCGAATTTTCTAACTCTTTTATTCTAGCCAAGCTGAAGGTGGCGACCGAGGGGCGACGGCTCTGGCTGCGGACGATCTTTTCTACGCTGGTCGGTCAGGTGCTCGATACGGCTTTGTTTATTGTGATTGCCTTTTGGGGTCTCTTCCCCGCCTCGCTAATCATCACGCTGGTTGTCTCTAACTACGTCTTCAAGTGCGGCGTAGAAATTCTCTTTACGCCCGTTACCTATTGGCTGACTGGCTGGCTAAAACAGCAGGAGCAAGAAGACTACTACGACCGCCGCACAAACTTCAATCCCTTTCACTTTCGCCCCCAACAGACAGTTGACTAGAGGGTTGATCAGGCGATCGCTCTCAATACAGGCTGCTCTAAAGCGACGTGATTTTCAGTCGCCCAGGATTGCAGGTCGGCAAAGGCGCGATCGCGGTACACCCCATACCGTTCTCGCTTATTCCTCACTCGCTTAGCCAGGGGTGGAATAATGCCAAAGTTCGGCGGCATCGGCTGAAAGTGTTTCGGTTCTGCTGAGCTGATAAAGTCAACCAGCGCCCCCAGCATGGTCGTCACCGGCAGGGACACCGGCGTTTGGCCCAGCGCAATTCGGGCGGCGTTTGTGCCTGCTAGCCAGCCACCCGCGATCGCCGCCGTATACCCTTCAGTCCCTACCAGTTGACCCGCTGCCAATAGCGTAGGCCGCACCTTAAACTGCAAAGATCCGTTCAACAGCTCTGGTGAATTGATAAACGTATTGCGGTGCATCACTCCCATCCGCACAAACTCTGCATTCTCCAGCCCCGGAATCATCCGAAACACCCGCTTCTGCTCACCCCACCGCAGATTGGTCTGAAAGCCTACCATATTCCATAGCTGCCCGGCCTTATCTTCCTGCCGTAGCTGCACCACCGCGTAAGGCTTACGTACCTTATTCTCCGGCGCATCAAACGCCCCATACTTCTCGGTGTCGAACAAACCCACCGGCTTTAGCGGCCCGTAGCGCATTGTATCTTCCCCGCGCCGCGCCATCTCCTCAATCGGCAGACAAGCCTCAAAAAACTTCGCTGTCTCTCGCTCAAAGTCCTTCAGCTCTGCCTGCTCCGCCTCGCACAGCGCTGTATAAAAAGCCAGATACTGCTCTTTATCCATCGGGCAGTTCAGATACGCCGCCTCGCCCCGGTCGTAGCGAGATGCCATAAACGCAATGTTCTGATTGATCGACTCGCCAATAATAATCGGACTGGCCGCATCAAAAAAGCTCATATAGGCTTGCCCCGCAAACCTTTCCAGGTCTTCGCTCAGCGCCTGACTGGTCAGCGGCCCGGTCGTCAGCACGGTCACACCCTCTGCGGGGATACGCTGCACCTCATCGCGTCGCAGCTCTATCAGCGGATGATTTTCTAGCGCCGCCGTCAGATCTTGACCAAACACGCCCCGGTCTACCGCCAGCGCCCCGCCCGCAGGCACCGAATGCTCATCTGCCTTCCCAATCACCACTGACCCCAGCCGCCGCAGTTCTTCGTGCAGTAGCCCGGAGGCCCGGTCAGTCCCCATCGC
The DNA here is from genome assembly GCF_002286735.1 of Leptolyngbya sp. BC1307. Lineage (GTDB taxonomy): Bacteria > Cyanobacteriota > Cyanobacteriia > Phormidesmidales > Phormidesmidaceae > Phormidesmis. The sequence continues at coordinate 66,504 of NZ_NRTA01000018.1, read as the reverse complement.
CCCAAAAGAATTGCTACATACTAGCTCAGCTAAGTGCTCCGAATGATGGGCCGGAGAAGTCTTCACTGGCCGCATCTCATGCAGCACCACCGGCACCCCAGCCCTAGCAATCTGCCAGGCTGCCTCCGTTCCGGCTAATCCTCCGCCAATCACATGAATGGGCTGTCTGTCACTCATCGCTACTCTCAATTGGCTATCTTGTGTCGCTGCTTTATTCTAAGGGTCAGCGCTATACAAGTGGCAGGGTGTAGTGATAAAACGACTGCTCTCTTCTGTAGCCAAGGGATTCATAGAGAGATTGGGCTGGGGCGTTAGTCGTTTGGGTAGATAGGCCAATCCGAACCGCGCCTGTCTCTCTCGCGTGGTTTTTTGCTGCGCTCATGAGTAGCTTGGCGATGCCTTGTTTGCGGTGCGATCGCCTCACAAACAGATCGTTCAAAATCCAGATTCGCCTCATGGACACGGAAGAAAAACCAGGGTAGAGCTGAGCAAACCCAACGCTGTCAGTCGCTTCACGAGCCAAAAATATAGCAGAGTCCTCAGCTTCAAAACGCGCTCTGAGGAATTGTCTTGCCGCTGCAAGATCTGAAGGCTGCTCATAGAAAACGCGATATTGATCAAACAGCGTCGCTGCCTCTTCTAGATGTTCAAGGCTCGCTGATATGATTTCCACGGCTGATCTCCTCGACTAACTTTCAGCTGAAAAGTGCGCTATTAGCTGCTCGTATCAGTAAGCTGTGCTAGAAAAATATTGATATCCTGTTGGAGCAAGCCATAGAGCCGCTGGGCCGCACTGAGGTTTGCCTGTAGCTGAGTCAGCTCAATCTCCGTACCGTAGGCGTGCCTGATGAGATGGCGGAAGCTTCTGAGCTTGTTCATCACCTCCAGCGATGTGGCGGATAGAAACGCAGGCCGAATTCCCTCAACCGGTTGGCTCAGCCGCAGCAGCATCACCCGGTGCCAGTCTCCTCCAGCGCCAATCTGGTTTTCAAAGGAGCTGGCAATTAGCTTCAGCAAGTCCTCTGCTGAACAGTAAAGGTTGTGGATTTGGTAGGCGACGCTATCTAGCTGACCAGGGGTATCTAAGCCGTCGTTGACCCTAGATTGCAGGCGTTGGCACAGCCTCTCCCACGGAGAATCGCTTACTTTCTGCATCAGCCAAAGCTGACCTTTTATTTCTGCAGTCAGCCCGGCGATGCGTTCTGTGTCCATGGCAGCCCAATTCGGCGAATTTTGTCAGCAAAATGGCACTGGTCTAACGGTATCAAATCTACGTCCCGATTGATATGCATGGATAGATCGCCCATCAGCGCACAGATGTCCCCGGTTTTATGGGTTTCGACGGCTAAATCTACGTCGGAGCGATCGCTAAACCGATCCGGCAACGTCACTGAGCCAAAGATGTAGCCCCCCTTGATACCGTAGCGAGCCGCGTGGTTCCCTAGCCAGTGCTGGGTCATCTGTAAAATTTGCTGGCGCGCTTGCTCATCACAATCTTTTTGTCTGGCAAACCTAGCATCGAGTAAAGGCGTAGGAAAAGTCATCGTAGAGAGGTGGGGCAATGTCGGTCAGAGGGCAATGCTGACAAGCGTTTTAAGATAGTTATATTAGTAGTTTCGCAGTCTGTAGGGCACGCCGTGAAACGTATCGCTATCGATCAGCTGCTCTATTTCTAACCTATTTCGATGAGATGGGTAGTCTATCAAAATGTCGGCCTTTTCAGGACACTTAGCGTTCTGAACGACATATACATTCGTACCGTCAGGATTGACCAGCTCAATCTGCTGAATGAGTTCCTGCTGAGCTTTCACCACCGCTCTAACTTCAGTTCCAGACGGTAGTTTTCGGCAAGGCAGATAGTGGTTTCTGTTGTCGTAAACGTAATGATCCAAAGCTCGCTGAAGGAGGCTTGCCCTAATCCCTACCGCTAAAGCAACGAAGAGAACCGAGCAGCTAATTACGAATACCTTCAGAGATTTGTTCGACATTTTTATGAATACAGCATGGCTAAGCCTTGTTTGCAATCATAGCCCGAATGCCTGCTGGGTTCAGGTCGTGGCCAATGACGACTAGCTTTGTCTGCCGGGGCTCATCGGTGCGCCAGGGTCGGTCATAGAAGTAATCAAATCGTTTGCCTACCCCATTTAATACGAGCCGCATTGCTTTACCCGGTACGGTCACAAATCCTTTAATGCGGTAGATTTCTTGCTCGTTGATCAGTTGAATCAGTTTTTGTACCAAAGCCTTAGGCTCAAACTCCTGATCTAACGTCAGCGGCACGGAAGTGATATCGTCATCGTGCTCGTGCTCAGCTTCATGGTCGTGATGGCTATGACGGCTGTCGAGATTATCTTCCACTGCTGCGTTGAATCCCAGCAGCACGTCTGGGTTCAGCTCGCCATTCTGACAGGGCAACACTTTTACGCCGTCAGAGAGTTTGCCTGCCAGCCATTTTTTTACTTTAGTCAGCTGATCGGCGCTAACCCGATCAGCTTTTGTTAGCAGCACCATATCCGCGCAGCCTAGCTGATCTTCAAACAGCTCCTCAATTGGCGTTTCATGATCGAGGCTGTCGTCCGCCTGACGCTGCGCTTCTAAAGCTTCCAAATTGCCGACCAAATCGCCGTTGGCCAGGGCCTCACAGTCCACAACCGTCACCACGCCGTCAACTGTAGCCCCCGTGCGAATCTCGGGCCAGCGAAAAGCCTGTACCAGCGGCTTTGGCAGCGCCAGGCCGGAAGTCTCAATCACCACACAGTCAATCTGGTCGCGCCGTTGAATCAGCGCCTGCATCGTCGGCAAAAACTCTTCTTGGACGGTGCAGCACAGACAGCCGTTTGCCAGTTCTAAAATGTTGTTTGAGTTGTTGATTGTATCGTCTTCTTCATCGCAGACCTGACAGTCGCGCAGCAGCTCGCCGTCGATGCCGACTTCGCCAAACTCATTGACAATCACTGCAATGCGTCGGCCCTGAGTATTTTGCAGCAGATTGCGGACAAGCGTTGTTTTGCCAGCTCCTAAGAAGCCGGTAATTACCGTAACGGGTATTTTACTCATGGTTGTTGATAGGGTTTCCCTAAAAGAGAGTGGCCTTAAACCAGTAAACTGCCAAGAAAAGCTGCACCTGCGCCGCAAATGACGAAGCCTGCCTGTCGTAGAGAGGTCATTCCAGCCGCAGGGTTCTGATTGAGCGCACGTAGAGAGAGTCCATAGGCAGCGTAGGCGATCGCCCCCTGAATCACCGTAAACCCGACCAAATAAGCGACTATCGGCATCGGCTCTGCCCCAATAATCGCTTCACCATAGGCATAGCCATGAAAGATGCCAGCTAGTGCCGTCAGCGCGATCGCAGCCAATATATTTAACCGACGATGGGTCACGGCCAATATGCCAAACAGCAGCACTGAAGCAGAAATCACCAGTTCAGAAGCCGGTAAATTCAATCCAGCCAAATGCAGTCCCGTACCTGCCAAAGCCGCTAGTAAAAAGCTGATAGGAACCGTAATCCCGCGTCTTAAAACGGCTGCCAGCAAACCCACAGCGATGACAAAAGCAAAGTGATCGAGCCCGATAATGGGGTGCCCTACGCCTGAGAGCAGCCCCTGGAATACATTTTTGGGCGCTTCGCCACCAAAAGGATGATGGGCCAATGCTGGTGTCGCTAGCATCAGGGTGGCGATCGCCGCCAATCCGCCCCGGGCGATACCCGCGCGCATCGAAATATTTTTGAGCATCATTACCGTTTGCATCTGTACCGCGCAGATGGGCTTAGGTTAAATAAAACGCACGGGCATTCTGGCTTTGGTGTGAGCCGCGTGACCATTCACACAGTTCTCATCCATCACAGTTGCGGGACAGCGCCGGTTTTTCACCGAACTTTCCCCGTAAAATCACAGCGAACCAGGGCGGCAAATCGCTTTTTCACCCAAAATCGCCGTCATCTAAAACGTCTCAGGCTAACTAGACTATCACGGCAACTCGCTCCACAATATGTGAAGATCTATCACCATCGGCCTCGCGCCTTGCCCCCAGAGCCACACTAAAATCCATGCTCAAAGCCGTTATTTTTGACCTCGATGGCACCCTTACAGACAGCGACAAAGTTCATTTTCAGGTATTTCAAAAGATCTTTGCCCAGCACGGCGTTGACCTCGACCGAGCGCTTTACCGTCAGAAGATCAGCGGACGACAAAACGCAGCGATTTTAGCCAATTTTCTGCCCGATTTATCAAAGGCAGAAGTCGAGGCTTTTAGTGCTGATAAGGAAGCGGCCTTTCGTACCGCTGCCCAGGGAAATCTCACCCCTTTAGCAGGTTTACTTGAGCTGCTAGGCCAGATTAAACGCCAGGAACTTGCGATCGCCGTCGTCACCAACGCACCCCCAGAAAACGCCACCTTTATGCTCCAGGAACTGGGACTCAGCGACACTTTCGATCCTGTAGTGATTGCTGAGCGCTTGCCCAGAGGCAAACCCGACCCCCTGCCTTACCAAACTGCTTTAGATCAGCTGTCGATTAGGGCTGAGGCAGCGATCGCCTTTGAAGACTCGACAGCAGGTATTCGCTCAGCGGTTGGGGCAGGCATCAAAACGATCGGCGTCACCACCACGCACGCCAAGGCAGAACTCATAGAAGTGGGCGCAGTTGAGACCGTCGCCGACTTCACCGAATCCCTACATTCAAACGCTGCTCTCACCCGTCTCCTCATCAACCTGACTGCGCCGACGGCGGCAGCGCTCAGAGCAATACTTCACCTCGTCCCAGCAGTTCTCCCATTTCTTGCGCCAGGTGAAAGGGCGTCCGCACACCGGACAAACTTTAGATGGCAGATCAGACTTTGCGCGTTGACGGGCCATAGAGTGTAGAGAAGGGCTTTGATTACGTTAGGGAGAAGCTGACGTAGACTTTTAAATTATGTCGCAAGAATTGTCTCAAGCAGCCTTAGCCTCGGTACGGATTGTCCTCGTTGCGCCCGCTGGCCCGCTCAATGTCGGGTCGGTGGCGCGGGTGATGAAAAACTTTGGCCTGACCCAGCTCGTCTTAGTTGACTCGCAGTGCGATCCTCTGGGTGAAGAAGCGCTGCAAATGGCCGTCCATGCTGATGATGTCTTAAGGGCCGCTCGGCGGGTGGAGACTATTCCCGAAGCGTTAGCGGGCTGTCAGTGGGCGATCGCCACCACCGCTCGCCAGCGCGGTTTTGATGCGCCGCTGGAGCTACCTGAAACTGCCTTGCCCGCCTTACTTTTGGCCAGTTCTACCGCTGCCAGCAGTCACGCCGCGATCCTATTCGGCCCCGAAGACAGGGGGCTGAGCAATCAAGAACTCACCTACGCCCAGCAGTTCATCAAAATACCCACCGATGCCGGGTACAGCGCTCTCAACCTCGCCCAAGCGGTCGCCATCTGCTGCTACGAACTCCACCGCGCCAGCCTTACCCCCTCCCCGCCTCAACAAAATCCTCAAAAAGCTTTACTAAACTCCCCCCTATCTGCTAAACAGACGGAATCCGCTGACTTAAAAGAACTGGAAGGGTACTACCAGCATCTAGAATCCGTACTGTTAAAAGTGGGATATTTGTATCCGCATACCGCTCCTAGCCGCATGCGCAAGCTGAGGCTACTGCTGCACAGAGCCGCGCCGTCCTCCCGTGAAGTTGCCCTACTAAGAGGTATCCTCAGACAGATGGAATGGGCGCTATCAGATTCAAAGAAGGGTTAACTTTAGTCATGACAGATGCTAACGGCTCGCGCAACCGTCCAGGTTCTCCCGGTTCAGGTCAATCTATCGGCCCATTGCAGAGCAGCCGAGGCCCTTCAGCGGCTAAAGGCAGCGGTTCTAACCATATCCCTGCGAATCGCCCACGGCTCCTTAAACATCCCGGTAGCCAGCCAGTCGGTAAGCCAGTGAGCAAGCTGACTAGCCGCAAACCTGATCGCCCGCCCGATGAAAATCCGACTCGTCCCCGGCGCAGCCGCCGTGATCGCCGTCGCCCACCCGGTACACCCGCTGGCCTAGCCTCTGCCCAATCAAAAGGCAATGCTCCCACTCGGCTGCGGGCGATTTCAGCGCCGCCACGATCCGCCTCGTCTCGCGCCCAGCATGCTCGCACCGAATCGCCTGCGCGTCCCCGCCGCCGTTCTGCTCGGCGATCGCTCAAGGCTCCTTTACCGCTTTTGTATCTGGGTCGCTTAGTCGTAGCCGGTCTGGGAATTGCGGCCATTGGCGGTACTTTGCTCACAGTGCTCCCTAGCAGCAGTAGTTCTGGCAGCGCCGCCCGCACCGAATCAGCATTAGCGCCGCCTGCTGAGTCCAAAGCCGCCTTTGCGATTCCGCTCGCCCAAGAAAATGCCGCGCTCAAGGCTCAGTTTGAGGATTTGCCCAACCTCTATCCGGGGCTGACAGCCAAGCTCTTTTATGTCGATGTAGATACGGGAGACTATGTGGATCTGGCCGGGCGTGAGGCGATCGCCGCAGCTAGCACCATCAAGCTGCCGATCTTGCTGGCCTTTTTTGAAGAAGTAGACGCCGGTCGCATCAATCCTAATCAGACGATGACCATTCAGCCGGATCAGCTGGCTGACGGCTCTGGCGAAATGCAGGTATCTGCGCCGGGCACTCAGTTTACAGCGCTAGAAGTGGCCACTCAAATGATTGTTAGTAGCGATAATACCGCTACTAATATGATGATTGACCTGCTCGGTGGCAGTGCAGCGCTAAACAGCAAATTTGCCGCCTACGGCCTGGAAAAAACTCGGCTGAACGGGCCGCTGCCCGATCTTGACGGCACGAATACGACTAGCGCCCGCGACCTGGCCCAGACGCTGCTGCTGGTTACGCAAGACGAAACTTTGACGCTGCGATCGCGCGATCGCGTCTTAAACATTCTGCAGCGCACTTACAATAAAAGCCTGCTGGCAGCAGGACTCGAAGAAAAGGAAGCCCTCACTTACAATAAAACCGGCGACATCGCTTCTGTGCTGGGGGATGCCGCGCTCGTAGACCTATCCAATGGCAAACGCTATATCGTCGCTGTACTGGTAGAGCGCCCCACTAACGATGGTCGGGCCGTAGAGCTGATTCGCCGCATTTCAGGGCGGATCTATCAGGTAGCCGATCAAGCAGTTCAGCCAGCGGTTGCACCGGCCAATGACCCTAGCAGCACGGGCGAAGAAGACGTAGCGCCAACGCTCGAACCGGAGGCCATAGAAGAGAGTCAAAGCCTGGAAGCGCCTTATGAAGAACCCTATGTCGATGAAAATCTTTAAGGCATGGCAAAATATCAAATAAACTGGGTATGCTCCTACGGCAAGTACGAGCGGGTGCGGTTCACTCAATCTACCGATATCTATCAGACGATTAGACAACAATTTTGAGCAGGCTCCTCAATGGCGATCGCCCCCCAAAACTCAATAGCGCCCCCAGAGCCTATGCTAGACCCTACCGCCTGGGGCTTTGCCGGATTAGATATTCCACAGCTAGCAGCAGCGGGGTATTTCCGAGCGATCGCCTACTGGTTAAACGAACCGCTGGTGTCGCAGCAAGTATACGCTCAGGTACTGGCCGATGAGGTGCCGGGTCGGCTCAGAATTTTGGTGGAGTTTGAGCGGGTTCCTCAGCCACAGCGGTTGGTTCGCTTTGTGTGCGATCGCCTCTACCGGCTCAATTCCGATGTGATTGAAGGCGTTCACCTGATTGCTCGTCCGTTAGGGACAGACAAAACCAATTGGGAGCAGCGCGTTCGGATTCCGACTGCTGCCCAGCGTCAGCAAAAACAGCGTCAGCAAATACCTCAGCAAATACCTCAGGCAGCGCCTGCTGCTGTTCAGCCAGCGATACCTCAGCCAGCTGATGCCCAGGTAACCGATACCCAGGCCGCTACCGGGTCAGCAATTCCTCAAGACCGGGCTCCTCAGCTAGTACACGAATCTTCTCGTAGCCAGGCAGCGCGTCAGGTGGTTCGCAGTCAGTTCAAGTTTTTTCGGGCCGCTTTTATCTCGGGAGCGGCGGCGGCAGCGTTTTTGTTTGGCGGACTCACTGAGCTAGTGCTCGCCGGTCGGCTAACTGCGCCAGTGGCTACCTCAGCAGATACAGCGCTTCCCTGGTATGGCGAAAGCGCTGACGACGACTTTCCTGAAGGCTCTGAGGCCACAACGGTTGCTTTTCGTTCGGCCAGTCGGTTCACTGGGAGAACTGTCGAAGCCGCGCTAGAAACCGTCGCAGTCATCCCGCACGATCAGGTCGCTCAGCCCGCCGACCCGACTATCACCCTGCTCTTTGGCGGTGAACTTAGCCTCAAAGATTTCGTTTTTGAAGAAGCCGATAGCCTCGACCAGCTATTTTCGGGGGTCAGTCTTTATCAGCAGGCCGATGTCGCCATGGTGGGGTTAGCGGAGCCGCTAGCCTATGCCAGCACTTCTCTGCAAGAAGACTTCTATCACCGCACACGCCCGCAGGCGGTACAAACGCTCAAGGCTGGTGGTATTGACATTGTCAGCCTGGCCAGCGAAGGCACCCTGGCCTACGGCACTCAGGGGCTCAGCGAAACGCTCGAAACCCTAGACCAGCAAAATATCTACCGGGTAGGTGCCGGGCTCAACCAGCAAGAAGCTCATCGCCCCGAAATTTTGGAAGTGAAGGGTCAGCGAATTGCCTATTTAGGCTACAACCCCGAAGCGCTCAGCGGTGCCGAAGCCAATAAAGCAGGCGTTGCCCTCACCAGCAGCGAAGACCAGCGGTATATCATCGAAGATATCAAAGCCATTCGCCCTCAGGTAGACTGGATTGTGGTCAACTACCGCTGGGGAGACCCGCTAGAAGCGCCGGAAGAGGGTTTGCCGGAGGCTGACACCGCCTCGTCAGAGACTTCCCAGGCCAATCTGCCTACCTCGTCTGTTCCGGCTGATTGGCAAAAGGCGCTGGCCCGAGAAGCGGTAGATGCAGGTGCTGATTTGGTGGTGGGCTATCATCCTAACCAGATTCAAGGGGCAGAAATTTATCGCGATCGCGCGATCGCCTACTCCCTGGGCGATTTTGTCTTTAGCAGCGCGCCCTTAGCCGATCACGATACGGCAGCGCTCAAGGTCTCACTGCGCAATCATCAGATGAAAGTAGAATTTTTGCCAGTCACGATTCAAGACTCTCATCTGCAAATGGCCACAGGTGAGCACGGTGCCGCGATACTCCAGACCATCCGCGATGCGTCCAAAAGCTTCGACCAACCGATGCACTTTCCCGCCGTGCTAGAGGCTAAGCCTACCCCCGTACCGACCGCACCACAGAAGCTCAACGAGTCTGCCTCTAGCGATGAGGCTGGGTTTAATGGGGATGGAGTCACCGACGAGACCTTGCCGCCTGAGACCTACTTGCCTGAGACCTACTCGCCCGAGTCTGAGGTTAACACTGTCGAACCCGATGACGGCTGGCCGCCTGTAGAGGTAGGCAAGCCGCCCAAATCTCCACAGGCTGAGTCAGTGCCCGCAGAAAACTTAGAAGCGTACGAAAACTACGAAGACCCTGCTCCCAACCCTGTCTTGCCAGAGCCCAAGGCATTGTTCGATGAAACTTCATCAGACGAGCCGGTCAGACGCAACCCGCGTTCCTCGGAGCCAGCACCAACAGTAACTGAGGAAACCGATGCGTTCATTGATCAGCCGGTCAGCGCACCCTGGCAAGATGAAAAATTGTTAGAAGATTGGGGCGAAAAGCAAACCGAGCCGTGGCGCGAGCTTCCCCCCACTATAGAAGCACCCGCTCAGCCAGAGGGGCCGATAGAAGCTGAAGAGCCCGTCAACAATCGTCGGTCTGACGCAGGCAGCGAATTGGAAAGTAGCGGTCTATACTTGGAAGCCTCAGAAGAAACTTCAGAGACAGCAGCGGCGGCTGATTATGCCGCTGAAGAGCCAACCAACCAACCAGCCCTTGTGCCCGCTGATGACGCTGCGTCTGAATCTGAGGTGATCGCCCCTTATGCAGAGCCTCTAGTCGGCCCTCTATCTGTTTTACCTGCCGTCGATGCTCTACCTGCCGTCGATGAACCCGTACCCGCTGATTCTGAGCCAGTCAGCGCCGAATAAAGCCTGAACAGACCCAAATATATCCGCGCTTTGCTATGGCTGTGTTTTCACGGATGAAAGACGGCTATTTTAATACATAATCATTTCAGTAAGCATCTTACCTGAGCAGTCGTGATCGCCTAGCGGTGATAGCCCCAGAGCGTCGCTCTGGGCAATTGGTTTCGTCACAAAAAAAGACTGACTTCACAGAGGTCTCGGGCTTAAAGCATAGATAACCTGGAAAAAAAATGCCACAGTGTCAGTCCTATTACTGTCTAATATTCATTTCTTAGTTCAGAGCTATCTCTGATCATAGTCTTGAAACTTCAGTATAAAATCTTCAGGATTGTTGTCACTGAGGTCAGTAGTTATGAACAGTCTGGTAGAGCCAGTTCAGAAGAGCAGGCTCGCAGGCGTAGTCATTCATATGAGATATGAAAAATGGGAAGGGCAGGTAAAGCTTTAAAGTGTGTTCTCCAAGAGCACGGCATCAGCCAAAACCGGTTGGCTGTGACGATGGGGGTTGCTCGCTCTACCGTTAACCAATGGGTCAATGAAGTGAGTGACCCCCTTGCGGACTCTATTCCCGACATCATTAATGCTCTAGATGTCTTAGAACCCTCCGCCGCACAGATCTTTTTGCAGATGTATATTCAGCGAAATGTTAGCCATATCAGCTAAGTGGCCAAAGCTACAGCTACTGATGCCCTATGAACGTCAGGGCAGCCATTCTGGATGGCGACCTGCTAGCTCCAGTTCTGTTGGCGGTAAAGGAATCGGCTCCCCGCTCAGCCGCTCTTCTAAGGTGCTAAACAGCGGCAGCAGCCAGAGCCGATCTGTAGCCTGGTCAGTGTCTGCTTTTAAGCGCGAATCGCTGACCAGGGTTTCATCAAACAAAATAGCGAGTCCATCGGGCGAAAGACTCAAGGTTATTTCAGGCTGAGGCGGCATTTCTAGCAGCTCTTGCTCTTTGCCTGTTTTCACATTGACGGCTGTGATGTAGGGCGATACCTGATACTCATCCTCGGCTCCGTTATCTACTACTAACAGCCGGTTGATTAGGCAATAGAGAACTGTGTTGTCTTCATTAAACTGGGCGCTGACTATGGCACCCTCGGTTTGCAATAGCTGCTTTTCTTCACCCTGGCTAGATACCCAAAATAGCGACTGGGTATACCGCTTGTCTGGATCGTCTTGGTTGAAATTTACTAGAGCTGCCGCGCTACCATCGCTAGCCACATCTAGCGTCAGCCCATAGTCCGGCAAGAAATCCAGCAGTTCGTCTGCCTGGGCGACTTCTGGCTCTAGGGCAATGACCGCTGTGCCCTCTCCCTGCTGCAACAGGAGTGAGAGGCTGTCAGGGGCAATGGTAAAGTCTCCGCCCGGCTCTGTTTTAAGCTGACGGGGCGGTTCTCCATTCATCAGCACCCAGGGGCCAAAGTCTGCTGGGTTGGTCTGGTTTACTCGCTGCACGACAATAACTTCGCCGTTGGGTGAGAGGTCAAATTTTAGGTTTTGGTAGTCTTGGTTGTCGAGTATGAGCTGAATGGCACCGGCAGCGGCGGGCTCAGTCCGGTTCCATAGCTGCCAGCGAGGAGCGGCGGTAGCTTCTCGCTGGCCGGTAGAAACGCTGTAGATCTGTGGTGATGACTGACCTTCGGCCTGCGCTTCGGCACTGACGGCTGAAAATAGGATGCGATCGCGCTCCGGATAAGACTGAAAATCCATCACGATCTGCCCTTCAGGGGTCAGCAGCGTTTTTTCTTTGCGGGTTAAATTAAACAGTATCAGCCGCCCTTGCTCTTCGCCAGCTGCACCGATATAGGCAAAGATGCGATCGCGTGTCTTAAACTCACTGCTAAACGGCTCAAATCCGTCCTGCCTGGCTAGCGCTTTTGCCGTCGGCAAAGAGATCTTGTAGCTTTCGCCATAGGGCGCAGGTACTGCCAGCGTGTAGGCCATCCGTCTGCCTGCCCAGCTGAATTTGCCTGCTAGCGCCGGTTCGATCTGCAGATTTTTCTCGACACTCTGAGCGTCCATCGGCTGAGTAAACGTCATCATAAACGCAACATCTGCGGCGGTCACCGGTTTGTCTTGCCAGCTAAAAGTTCTGACTTGAGGTAACGACTGAGCGCCCAGCAGCAGCATGGCGGCAATCAACAGTCCGAGTAAAGTGATGACCCTTGTGGCCACCCGGTCAAGCGGCTGTCTTCGACGTGACTGAGACATAGCGAAGGGGGAAGTCCTAGTACTGATAAGGGTTTCTGGGTTCTTCTATGACTTTGATGGCGGTGGGCGCGATCGCCAACTGTCGCCGCCCGTCCAGGGTCTCTGTCGTCATCTGACCAGTGACTTCTATCCAGCTATCTACTGGGTAGGTTTTGCCCGCTGGCAGTTGAACAGGTAGCCCAACCGGATAGGCATCCGCCGCGCAGCAAGTGAGGACAAACCGCGAAACCATCAGATGATCTGCTGACCATTCCTTTGGGTGAATGACAAAGCCTGAGACCGCCACCGCCTCGCCCCCATAGGCATCGGGTTCCGGGTAGACGTTGATCAGCCGAATCCAGTCGATAATCGTGCGTTCTTCGGGGGCTGCTGCCCGCACAAACCGCCGAGGTTGAGCGCGGGTCAGCGTAATACTGTCAGACACGCCTCGCTGAATTGCCGTTTGGCTAGCAAATGCCCGAGGCGTATAGATCAAGCCAAAAACAGCGACGCTCAGAATTAAGGCACTGCTGATAGTGGCGGGCAGCAGCGTCACATGCCCTTGATCTTTACTAGAGACCGCTGCTTTAGTCCGCCCGAGCAGCCCGAGCCAGATCTTGAGACCTTTAAAGGCCGCTAGCAACAGCAGCACAATAGCCGCTAGGTTAGAGAGCCAGGCGTAGTCGGGATGCAGCAGCAGCAGCAGTTTTCCGCCTATCCAATAGCGAAACAGCATGGCGCTCCATACTCCTATAGCCAGCACGTCCAGCAGGTCTCGCCAGGGCAGTCGGAGCCGAGGGCGGGCAGCAGCAGAGACAGAACGGGGCGATCGCACAGCCATTACCCAATATACAAATTGACAAACAGAGACGCGGCAAAGCTCATCATCGCCGCCAGCGCAAACAGATAAAATACTGCCCGGCCCTTAAACACCGTCAGTAGCAGGCCGATATTCTTCAAGTCGATCATCGGGCCAAAGATCAAAAAGGCCAGCAGTGAGCCAGTAGTAAAGGTAGAAGCAAACGATAGGGCAAAAAATGAGTCTACCGTTGAGCAGATAGAGACCACCGCCGCCAGCAGCATCATCGCCAGAATAGAGGAGATCATCCCCTGACCCAAGCCCAAAATCAGCTCTCGGGGGACTGCAACCTGAACCGTTGCCGCGACCGCACTGCCCAGCACCAGCACCGCTCCCAGTTCGCGCAGTTCGCGCACCATATTATCAATTGCTAGTTGCAACTTGCTACCCCATGTCTGCTCTATCGCCGGGTTAGCGACCAGTCTCTGAGCAGAAGGCGTGTCTAGCTGCAGCGTACCGCCAGCCATTTGCAAAAAGGTTCCTCCCTGCAGCAAGGTCGAGGGGGCCGACGGCTTAGCAGGCGAGTCACGAAATCGGCTGCGAGCGACAGACTCTTGCAGAAATGGTCCAATATCAGGCTGACAACTAAATACCCAGGCAATGGTTGTGGCAATCAGCAGGGTAAAGCCAACCCGCATCAGCACAATTTCTGGCTGACCGCGAAAAGCCACCCAGGTCGCCCAAAAGACGATGGGATTGATCGTCGGAGCCGCCAGCAAAAAGCCTATCGATACTGCCGTTGGCGCGCCCTGCACGAGCAGCCGCCGGGCCACTGGCACATTGCCGCATTCGCATACTGGAAACATCAGGCCGATCAGGCTACCCGCTAAGGCACCTAGCAGCGCGTTCTTAGGCAGTATGCCAATCAGCCTGCGCTCATCGACAAAAAACATCAGCAGGCTAGAAAACGCTACACCGATGAGCAAAAATGGAATTGCTTCTACCAGCAAGCTGAGAAATAGCGTAAATCCAGTATTAAGCTGAACCATCTTCAGGAATGAGAATTAGGACTGACCGCTTGAGCGAGATCCTAACAGTGAAGGAACGAGACAAGAAACAGGCAGCAACACAACTACTGGCTCAAGTTTGAAAGTTTAAGGGATGGTGTGTGTCTACCGACGTTTATTACAGAGTGTTTATACCGAAAATTTACTAAAACTTTTCGTTATTATTTTTGGGGATCGCTCTATTTATAGCGCGTTGCCATCTTACTACGGTGCGTCGCAGACTTGAACATACCTTCCCAATAAACCGTACTATTACTCATATTGCCTTGTAATTTGTTGCGACTTCATGATTTTTTTATGTGTGCAAATACGGTCATTTTCTCACTGTCCGTCAGCCGTCACCACATCTGAATACTCACCACACTGATGCTGCCGCCCAGACAAACATCGACATCGCCGCTCGGATCGCGCAGACGATCTTCATACGCGCCGACATAGCGAAAGCCAGCTTCATCCACCTCAAAATCTGTGGGTAAAGGCTGAGTGCATCGCGGGCAGAACACGATTTCGGGGCTGTCCGCAGTGCCATCTAGAGGAGGCGCAGGTAGGTTCACATTCCAAAACTGCCCTGGCTGAGGTTTGGTCGCCATTAGCTGCTGGAGTACCTGGGCGCTCAGTCGGGTGGCGCGGGGCCAGTCATACGGCTGCTGCCGGTATTTGTATTGAGAGATAGCGATCGCACTTTTACGCAGCAGAGTGGCCTCTCGTACAGCGGCTACCGTACCCGAGACGTAAGTGTCCGAACCCATGTTGCCGCCCGCATTAATCCCTGAGAGCACCCAGTCTGCTGTCGGATACAAATGGCTCAGCGCCACCCGGCTACAGTCAGCGGGCGTGCCGCCAATGGCATATTCTCCCTTTGCCCTTTGCTCAATCGGAATGGTGCCGCCCCGGTTGAGCTGATGGCTGCACCCCGAAAGCGGTGCGTCAGGTGCGACGATCACGCTTTGGCTCTTATGCTCGAATCCCCCATTTTCTGAAATTTGGTGCAGCGCCGCTTGCATCGCCCGAATACCCGGAGCGTCAATGCCATCGTCATTAGTCAACACAATTAGAGCCATAGCAGTCATCTCCTGGGCTAGCGTCCGGCGGCATCGACAAAGACATTACCGCTGAAGACCAGCGTAGCCGGACCGGTCATAAAGACTCGATTGCTTTGTGCCCACTCAATTTCTAGACAGCCGCCTGGCAGTTCGACTGTGGCCTTGTGATCGCTCTTGCCATTGAGCACAGCCGCTACCAGCAGCGCGCAGGCTCCCGTCCCGCAGGCTAGCGTTGGCCCGGCCCCTCGCTCCCAAACTCTCATTTTCAAATAGTCAGGCTGCACCACTTCCACAAATTCGGTATTAATCCGAGCGGGGAAGGCCGGATGGCTTTCAAACTGGGGGCCAATTTCGGCCAGCGGTACGGCTGCCACATCGTCTACAAAGGTAATGCAGTGGGGGTTGCCCATGCTGACACAGGTTACCTGCCACGGCTGCCCGGCTACTTCAAGGGGTTTATCGATAGCTTTTTCCTGCTCAGCTGCTAGCGTCGTTGGAATTTCCTGGGCTAGCAAATTTGGCTCACCCATATCGACCGTGACCTGACCGCCTGGCTGCAACTGGGGGCGAATGGTCCCCGCCAGCGTGTGAATTTGATAGGTCTGTGGCAGTTGAAGCGCGCGCCCGTCAGCGGCTTCCAGGCCGACAATGAATTTGGCCAGACAGCGAATGCCGTTACCGCACATTTCCGGCTCTGAGCCATCGGAGTTGTAAATCCGCATGCTGTAGTCAGTTTCGCCAGTGGCAGGCAGCACAAAAATCACGCCGTCAGCGCCGATGCCAAAATTGCGATCGCACACCGCCACTGCCTGCTCTGGCGTAATCATGGGCTCCGAGCTAGCCCGGTTATCGACCAAAATAAAGTCGTTGCCAAGGCCGTGATACTTGCTAAAGGAAAGAGTGGTCATGAAAACAGAGTCTTTTTAGACGGTACTAAGCATCTTATAACGCCTGCTCCATCGCTTGCTTCTATAGCCGCTATCGATTTCTGACCGCCGTTCTCGGGCAACCTACAGATCGAACGCTCCTTCGTACACCTCGTAAACTGATGTCCTCTAAAGAATTTGATACCGGCCTACCCAGCATTCGCCAAGTGCAAACCCTCATTCGCGACCAGCAACTAGTCGAAGTGAAGCTCACCACCGGCGATACCTTAGCGGGTGCCCTCAGCTGGCAAGACGCCAACGCCATCTGCGTTAAAGGCGCGGATGGTGAGAACATGATTTTGATGCGAGGGGCGATCGCCTATGTTAAATCAGGTATATAGATAACATCAAAGGAGTAAGGTTCTCCTAGCTGCTTCAGGAGTGATATCGTCAATGCGGTCTGAGCCATGCTGCCAATTTTCACGGGCGCTGACTGAAGACGGCTGAGGCCATATTTGCTATACCTGTCGTCATTACTGAATTACTGATCGCTATGATTTCTTCTCTTACCTCGGCTATTACCAGGCTATGGCGCCGTGTCAGGCATAGGCTTTCTTTGCCTGCTAGACTGCCCTGGCTGCTGCTACCTGTGGCCGCTAGCGCGCTGGTGCTGTGGAGTGCTGTAGCCACGCCCGCCCAAGCCTACCAGGTGCAGGTATCGCCCAGTAGCCCCAAGTTAGGAGACACACTTTCGGTAGTCGTGCGGGGTGAACGCAGCGATGAAGCACCCACTGTCAGCATGGGGGATACGAGCTATCCAACGTTTTTGCTATCAGGCGATCGCTACCGCGCTCTGATACCCACCAGCCCTAATACAACGCCGGGACGGATGACCCTGCAAGTCAGTGGCACTGAAGGCACCAATAATATAGCGGTCAATATTGGCGATCGCAGCTTCCCCACTCAGTACATCACGCTCTCTCCCGGTCGCGCCGGACTAGAAGGCACCGACTACGAGTTTGGCCGATTAGACGACCTCCGTGCGCTGCGTACCCCAGAGCGCTATTGGGATGGCCCCATGACCAAGCCCAGCAACGGCTATGTCAGCTCCCTCTATGGTCTGCGCCGTTACTACAATGGCGTGTTTGCCGGAGACTATTACCACCGGGGGGTAGACTACGCGGCAGGTAATGGCTCGCCCATCTATGCACCCGCTGCCGGTCAGATTGCGCTGGTCGGTCGGGTCGCAGACGGCTTTGTGCTCAATGGCAACACCCTTGGCATCGATCACGGCCAGGGCGTCACCAGCGTGATGATTCACCTCTCTGGCTTTGCCGTCAACGAAGGTGACTTTGTCCAGGCAGGTCAGCTCATCGGCTACATGGGCTCTACGGGCTTTGCCACCGGGCCAAATCTCCACTGGGGGCTATTCGTCAACGGGATTGCCGTCGATCCGGTGCCCTGGCGCTACGACGGCGTAGAGTAAGTCTGCCTAAATTGAGCATCAACCTGTTTTGCTGGTTGGGGCAACGGGAATACTTCACATGAGATTCATCCAAATCAGGTCACAAAAATTGCAAGTGACCTTTAAATCTTTCAGTGGAACCATTAATCGGAGTCTTGCGCCAGCATGAGTAACATAGAAAAAATCGTCGAACAGGCATTGCAAGATGGCTATCTGACCCCTGCTATGGAAGCAGAAGTTGGCCGCATTTGCGATACTGCCTCTGAGCTATCCATCGAAGAGTACATGGCCCTAGATCGTTTGATGGGTTCTTTGCTCACCGGTGAAGTCGTTGCCGTCCCCCGCAAACAATTTATTAATGTCATTGAAGAGCTGGTGTTAACTGAGGCCATCTCCCAGGTAGCCGCAGTAGAAGCCAAAAGCGATCAGACCCTCGACTTAGGTGACATTGCTGCCTATGCCCTCAACCGACTGCCGCCTCTGTATGCCACCACCGAAGAAGGCGCTAACTATCAGCGTGAAAAAGCCCGCGATGAGCTAGCCGACCTGATCACTCAGCAGGTCGCCGAGTCAGTAGGACGCAGCCTCAACCAGCCCGAGTTCTTCCCAGAGCGCAGAGAGCTTCAGCGCACTGAAGAGGGCCTGATGGGCCAGGTCAACAAGCTGCTCAAAGGCTACGCTCATAACTTTGAGCAGCAGCCTACAGCAGCGTAGTGATGAGGGGCATCTGCCTATCAATCCCTAAGGCTCTACCTTCACCGCTGTCCCCACTTCGACTCGCTGGTAAAGGTCTTGAATATCCTGGTTGCGCATTCGTACGCAGCCGTGAGAGACGGCTTCGCCGACCAGCTCTTCCTGATTGGTGCCGTGAAAGCCGATTTGGGCCTGGCCATCGCTCCAAAACCCGATCCAGCGAGACCCTAGCGGATTGTCTGGACCGGGTGGCACTTCATCCTTGGTGATAGGGTGCTGCCAGGCAGGATTTTCTATTTTGTTAACGACGTGGAACTCACCGGTTGGTGTCTGCCAGTCGGCCTGACCTACAGCCACCTCGTAGCGTACGGTTGGCTGGTCGGCATAGCGCACTTCTAGAGCGCGCTGGCTGAGAGAGAGCACTAGCTGGGCTGAGGACTCGGCTAATGGCTGAGCAGCGGCTGGTGTGGGTTCTCTGCCAAAGACTTGTCCGAGCCGCAGCCGAGCGGCCAATCCTGACTGCTGAGACGGATTCCCCAGTTCAAACGTCGCTGACTCGCTGCTGATATCCGAGACAGAATCTGGCGTGACCACTGGCCCCGGAAAAGGGTTGCGCCATTCAAAGGCCGCTAGGGTCACTGCCGAACCAAAGCACAGCACTACAAAACAGCGAATGATAGGGGGTTGCCTGCGCATCGGTCTGCTGCCTGATGTGGGCTTTAACACGGGTGGGCTGTGAAAATTGGCGAGTGCAATCGTCCTAAAGTTCCCCTTTACACCTTAGCCTTGCTAGAATCACTTTTGCACGCTTAGACTTGCACGCTTAGACGGTGATGAGCGGCAATGTATAGCAAAGTGCGGGTGCATACTCGCAGAGAAGGCTACGCCTACGTGCTTTGTGAGTGACTTTGCCCGCTGTACTTATCGAGCTTGCCGCCGATAAGGTATGTGCAAACAAAGTGCTAACGCTATATAGAGGGGCGACTTGAGCTTGGTAGTTAAGCCAGACTGGTTACGGGTAAAAGCGCCGCAGTGGGAGCGGGTCGGCAATGTAAAAGGAATTTTACAAGATCTCGGCTTGAATACTGTTTGCGAAGAGGCTTCTTGCCCTAACATCGGCGAGTGCTTTAGCGTAGGGACTGCCACGTTTTTGATTATGGGGCCAGCCTGTACTCGCGCTTGCCCCTACTGCGACATTGATTTTGACAAAGCACCAAAAGGGCTCGATCCGCTAGAGCCGGTGCATCTAGCTGAAGCGGTTCGGCGGATGCAGCTCAAGCACGTTGTGATTACCTCAGTCAACCGCGACGATTTGCCGGATGGCGGCGCTAGTCAGTTTATCCGCTGCATAGAAGAAACCCGCAAGGTTTCTCCCGAGACGACCATTGAAGTGCTGATTCCTGACTTGTGCGGCAACTGGGCGGCGCTGGAAACTTTGCTGCTGGAAGGTCAGCCTGACGTGCTCAATCACAATACTGAGACGGTGCCTCGCCTTTACCGGCGAACTCGGCCTCAGGGAAACTATGACCGCAGTCTGGAGCTGTTGGCGCGATCGCGCACCATTGCCCCTTGGGCCTACACCAAATCCGGTATCATGGTGGGCTTGGGCGAAACCGACGGCGAAGTACGGCAGGTGCTCGGTGATCTGCGGGCCATAGACTGCGACATTGTCACCATCGGGCAGTACCTGCAGCCTAGCCAAAAGCATTTGGGCGTAGAAAATTTCGTGACGCCTGCCCTGTTTGATGCCTGGCGCATGGCGGGTGAAGAAATGGGCTTTTTGCAGGTTGTGTCGTCTCCGCTAACTCGCAGCTCTTACCATGCCGAGCAGGTGCGCCAGCTCATGAAAACCTATCCGCGTCGCAAACTTGGCTAACGTTGACTGTTGCTTTGATCAGATAAGGCTGGACAGTTTTCGAGGCGCGATCGCAGCTTCACCTTGATCTAGTAGGCAAGCTGCGGGCAAACGCAGTATGGTTTTGAAAGGTTTCTCGTAGCGCGTTAAGGCTTACTTCTCATGTCAAACTCCACCATCGAATCAGTCCTGCAAGAGCAGCGGGTGTTTGAGCCCTCCCCGGCGTTTTCACAAGCGGCGCAAATACCCAGTATGGCGGTCTACCAAAAGCTGTATGACGAGGCTGCAGCCGACCCAGCGGCGTTTTGGGCAAAGCTGGCGGAGCAGGAGCTGGACTGGTTTGAAAAGTGGGACACCGTGCTCGACTGGCAGCCGCCGTTTGCAAAGTGGTTTGTCGGCGGCAAGATCAATATTTCCTATAACTGTCTGGACCGTCACCTGACAACGGCGCGGCGTAACAAGGCGGCGCTGATTTGGGAAGGGGAGCCGGGCGATTCGCGCACGCTCACCTACGCGCAGCTGCACCGCGAAGTGTGTCAGATGGCGAATGTGCTGAAAGGCATGGGGGTGAAAAAGGGCGATCGCGTCGGTCTATACATGCCGATGATTCCGGAAGCGGCGGTGGCGATGCTGGCCTGTGCGCGGATCGGCGCGGCCCACACGGTAGTCTTTGGCGGGTTTAGTGCAGAGGCATTGCGCGATCGCCTCAACGACGCCGAAGCCAAAGTGGTGATCACCGCCGACGGCGGTTTTCGCAAAGACAAGGCGATGGGACTTAAGCCTGCTGTGGATGCTGCGTTAGATGACAACGCTGTGCCCTCAGTGACTAATGTCTTAGTTGTTCAGCGCACCCAGCAAGAGATCGACTGGACGACAGGCCGTGATGTGTGGTGGCACGAGGCTCAGCCTACTGTCTCTGCCGACTGCCCCGCCGAGCCGATGGACAGCGAAGATCTGTTGTTTATCCTCTACACCAGCGGTACTACCGGCAAGCCCAAGGGTGTTGTCCACACCACAGCGGGCTATAACCTATACACCCACATGACGTTTCAGTGGACGTTCGACATTAAAGAAACCGATGTGTACTGGTGTACCGCCGATGTCGGCTGGATTACGGGCCACAGCTATATCGTCTATGGCCCGCTTTCTAATGGTGCAACGAGCTTAATGTACGAAGGCGCACCCCGACCTTCTAACCCCGGCTGCACCTGGGATATCGTAGAAAAGCATGGGGTGAATATCTTTTACACAGCCCCTACAGCCATTCGCGCCTTTATGAAGATGGGCGATGAATTGCCCAAGGCCCGAGACCTTTCCTCTCTAAGGCTTTTAGGAACTGTGGGCGAGCCGATTAATCCCAAAGCTTGGATGTGGTATCGCGAGATCATCGGCGGCAACAACTGCCCGATTGTCGATACGTGGTGGCAAACCGAAACCGGTGGCTTTATGCTCACACCGCTGCCGGGGGCCACACCGACCAAGCCTGGATCGGCGACCAAACCATTCCCTGGAATTTTGGCCGATGTAGTTGACGCCGAAGGCAATCCGGTCGGCACAAACGAAGGCGGCTATCTGGTGATTAAGCATCCCTGGCCCAGTATGATGCGGACGGTATATGGCGATGACGACCGGTTCCGCCGCACTTATTGGGAGCATATTCCGCCCAAGGACGGCAAGTATCTGTACTTTGCCGGGGATGGTGCTCGCAAGGATGCAGATGGCTACTTTTGGGTAATGGGCCGCACAGACGATGTGCTGAATGTGTCAGGGCACCGACTGGGGACGATGGAGATTGAGTCGGCTCTGGTGTCGCATCCCTCAGTGGCAGAAGCGGCTGTGGTGGGCCGTAAGGATGAGCTGAAAGGGGAGGATGTGTATGCGTTTGTGACGTTGGAAGGAACGTATACGGCGAGTGATGAACTCAAAGCTGAGCTGAAGCAGCATGTGGTGAAGGAAATTGGAGCGATCGCCCGCCCTGGCGAAATCCAATTTACCGATGCTCTACCCAAAACCCGATCCGGCAAAATCATCCGCCGCTTCTTGCGCAACCTGGCTAGCGGCGAAGAAGTCGTAGGCGATGCGACGACGATGGAAGACCAGAGCGTACTGGAAAAGCTGCGGCAGGGCAATTAGAGCCCGCTTGAAACATTCAGAGGGGAGGCGACTTCCCTCTGCGTTTGTCTTCCGTACAGTAATAGAAACTTGTACGATACTTATGTTTCGCCACGTCCTGGTCAAGCGGTGCAAGGACTTGTGAGATGTTTCGGAGCACTGTCAGAAGCCGCCCTCATAATCGAGGAATCCAACCTGTACGCTCGATAGGTTTGAGCGATCGCGACACCTAGATAGCCCTCCCTTAGTCATGCGGTGATACTGGGCGCACAGCTAAATCTTGTTTCAAGCGCGATCGCACCTGTACCTGTAACTAACGGAAGTGCGATCGCATAAGCCTCAGCACCCCTTCAAGAGCGTCAACTATCTGACACAGGGAATCTTGATAAATACGCAGGAAACCCGCTAGCGCATAATCGATTGTTTGGGATGGTCTGCTGATTGGAGCGATCTCCTATCAGCAACTACACGATCCGCTTTCTCAAAAGTCACACCTTCTGTTGAAAAATATATCTAGTCTTCAGGAAGTTCCACCCATTGCCTATATCCTGATATAACGATAGAAATTGCTTGAAGCTTGTAATGGTTTTCTTGTGTAACATATGACCAGCTAGCGAAAATAAGGATTTGAAATATGGCTTTAGATCAACTTGAG
Source organism: Leptolyngbya sp. BC1307 (assembly GCF_002286735.1). Taxonomy (GTDB): domain Bacteria; phylum Cyanobacteriota; class Cyanobacteriia; order Phormidesmidales; family Phormidesmidaceae; genus Phormidesmis. The sequence goes on along the minus strand of NZ_NRTA01000018.1, from coordinate 43,690 downwards.
GCATTTTTGAAGAAAATGCAGTCTGAACCTGCACTTAAAAGCGAGGTAGTCGCAGCAACAACTGCGGATGATGTTGCACGAATAGCACTAAAGCTTGGTTTTGAATTTTCAGGTGATGAATTATTGAGAATGTCAGGTAAGAAAGTTGGTAGGGTTACTGTCGTAAAAAAAGCCACTCCTGGAGAGTACAATTAAATGCTTTTTGATATTTGTTGGTGTCTGGATGTTTTCGCCACCCCCTAAAATCGGGCTAAATTGAAACGGCGTGACAAGGCTTTCAGCGATCTCAGATCGGGGTGGCGAAAAACTAAAGACACCAACGTATTACAGTTTCTGGCTTTAGCGGGCTACTGAAAAGTTCAAATTAAGCCACTCATTTCTGTAAACTGGCGGTCTCGTCTGCGGAAATTCCTTATTGGCGGTTATTTCCTTCATGGGATACAGCTCAATTTCGCAGGACGGTATAAAATTAGGGTGCTAAAGTGATTTGGCGGTAGCCATGACTTTGTCCGTTCTACCCAAGCTTAAGAACTTGCCCAGCTCTCTACTAATAGACGGTGCTATCCGTATTGAGCTGGAAGAAGGTATTCCCATCTTTCGCGTATCGAGCAGGGTTCAAGACCGTATCGAAGAACTTCTCTTGGAACAGAAAGCAGCACCTCTTGACTCAGAGGAAGAGAAAGAGATGAATAGCTACGAGGAAATTGACGACTATCTCAGCTTCGTAAATAGAACAATCCGCAACCTTTCAATATCGCGAACGCAACAGGCATCTTAGCCAATGCCTCGTTTTACTACTGCTCTACCTTGTAGCCAAACTCAGCCAGGCGAGTACGTGACTGTCGCCAGCGACTTTGCACTCGCACGAAAATTTCTAGATAGACTTGGCCCGCTACAAGCTTTTGCATTTGCTCGCGGGCGGCGGTGCTGATGGCCTTCATCATGGAGCCGCCTTTGCCGATTAGGATGCCTTTTTGAGAAGTGCGTTCGACGTTAACGGTAGCGAGGATGCGGGTGATGTGTTCGTCTTCTTCTACTTTGTCGATGGCGATCGCCACCGAATGCGGCACTTCTTCGCGAGTATGCAACAGCACCTGCTCGCGAATGAGTTCGCCCATAATGAATCGCTCAGGCTGATCGGTTACCAGGTCGGGCGGGTAGTAATAGGGGCCAGGCTCTAGCTTGGAAACCAGCTGATCTTGCAAAGTGCCTAACCCTTCTCCTGTGAGGGCCGAAAACTTTACTACGTCCCAGCCGTGTTCAGCAGCGATCGCTTCATAGCTAGATTTCACTTCAGCCGCCTTGCGACCGCTTTCACTGAGCTGGTCAATTTTGTTGATGCCGAGGATAACCGGACGGCTACTTTTCGCCACCAAATCCGCGACAAACAGATCGCCTTTGCCCGCTGGTGAAGTCGCATCCACCACAAACAGCACTACATCGACCGAATTGATCGCCACCCGAGCATTCTGTACTAGCACTTTGCCTAGCTCATGGTGCGGCTTGTGAATTCCCGGCGTATCGACGAAGATAATCTGCGCCTGAGGCGTGGTTAAAATGCCCTGAAGGCGGTTTCGAGTGGTCTGAGCAACAGGCGAGGTGATTGCAATCTTCTGGCCCACCAGATAGTTCATCAGTGTGGATTTACCGACGTTGGGGCGACCGACGATGCTGATAAAGCCAGAGCGAAAATCTGGCGCGGCGGTGGGGATGAGCCCGCCGCTGATGTTGGGCTTGCCCTTGATCTCGACCGCTGCTGAATTGTCTAACGGAACGATAGGCAGATTTTCAGGCGCGGCTTTAGGCGGTTTAGGCGCAGCGGTCGCCCCCCCTTTCAGCTTGGGCTTGGGTACTGAAGACTGAATTGGCTTTTGCTTGACGCCTCTGTATTTAGGCGCGGCAAACTGGTCGGCAGGGCGACGTTTTTTGCCCGAAGCATTCTTGCCAGCGCCCTGACGCCACGGATCTTGCTGATCGCTCATGGCTTAGTTTCCGGTGATGTGAACAATGACTTCTCGGGTGTGGGGGCGATCGCGATGCTCCCACAGATAAATCCCCTGCCAGGTGCCCAGCGCCAGCCGCCCGTTCATGATGGGGATTTGCTCAGAGGTATGAGTTAGCGCCGTGCGCAGATGAGCGGGCATATCGTCTGGCCCTTCGTCGCTGTGGCGGTAGTAGTCGCCCTCGGGCACCAGCTGCGACAAAAAGGTCTCCATATCGGCCAGCACGTCAGGGTCAGCGTTTTCTTGAATCACCAGGCTCGCTGAGGTGTGACGCAAAAAGATAGAGCACAGCCCCGTTTGCACGCCCGAAGCGCTGACAGCTTCTTGCACCTTGCGGGTAAATCGGCCCAGAGACTTTGCCTGAGTCGAGAGCCGTAAGACCTGCTGATAGTGAACTGTGCTGGAAGTCGTCACCATAGATTGAGCTGACTGTTTCGTTAGTACCGGGCTATTGCTAGTCTATCTCACCTGCGCCTTTGCCAACCGCGCGGGTTAGGGCCGGTTCTCCAGATACTCGGTGATGGCGGCAGCAATAACGGTTTGACCGCTTTTGTCGAGCTTTTGGTTGGTTTTGGGCGGCAGCAGATCGCGCTGTAAAAATGACCAATCGCCGTTGAAAAAGTCTGCGGCTTCTACAATGCAGTGCGGCGCGTGGTTCTGAATGCCGTCGATTAAAATTTGCGCTTCGGCAAAGCCTTCCCGGGTGATGGTGATGATGCCTTTATCAAGCAGGCAGGCTTCGGCAAAGGTGCTGTAACCCGGTTTTGAGACGATGCGATCGCACATAATCATCCAGTCTACCGGTCGCATTTTCGGATCGCTCACCCGGTACAGATTGGGCAGGTCAGGCGCTTGGCGATCAAAGGTGATGAACTGCCAGTCGGGAAAGCGATCTAGCCTATCGTAGGGAATCGCCGATAGCCCTAAGCCGCCAAAGGTCAGCAGTACGGTACGTTCAGAGGGAATATCTCGGCTGAGTAAGCTGCGCAAATGGTCTTCGCTATGGGCAGGCGTGCCGCCTGTGAGCCCCACATCGGTAATATTTGGCAGCGCTGACATCGGCTCACAAAAGGGCAGGCGAAAAGTGCGATCGCTGTGGCCAAAGCACTCACAGATCCAGTCAGCGATCGCCGCAAACTCATCTCCCCAGGGCCGATAGATAAAGTCCCAGCCAAAATTGCCCATCACCCAGCAGGGTATGCCCGCTGCCCGGGCGATTTTGCCCATCAGCGGCGGAATATCTGAGAGCACTAGGTCAACGTTTTCCGCCTGTAAAAAAGCCGATTCCTCGGCAATCAGCCGGTCTTGTTGGTTGCGAATCTCCTGCATTATTCGCAGCGTTGCCGCTTTGTCCATGGTCAGGCTGTCGGTTTGCAAGACGCCCACATCAAAGCTCACTGGCCGATGCGTATAGTCGCCGTGCAAGTAGCTGTCGAGCAGCCAGCCCGGGGCCTTAGTCGCGATGATTAGCTTCAGCGGTAGGCCAGCGGCCTGACAGCGCTGCCGGATCTCTGCGGCGACTGAAGCGGCGCGAGTAGCATGGCCAAAACCGTGGTTTGTCACCGCAACGTAGAGAGTAGGCATAGAGCATTTGCGAGCAGCTTGCTCAGCTTAAAGAGAAATGTTCCAAAAGAAAAATCGTCTCTCAGCCAGACGGCGGCTGACGCCCTAGAGATCTCAGCCGCCGTCTGGCCTAATACAAAAGGGTTCGCCGTTCACCAGCAAACCCTTTTATTCGTAGCAACTATCTATAGAGAATTACCGTTCGCGGCGCACAAAAATCAACCGTATGCCACCAGGTAATCGATCACAGAGTACCCTTTACAGCTGAGGGACAAATCGTTCCTTATCAGGGACGGTAGTGTACTCACCTACAATCTCACGAAATTCGTCACCACTGATAGATTCCTTCTCAATCAGCAGATCCACCACCCGGTCAATCACATTGCGGTTTTCGCGAATGATATTACAGGTGTCTTCGTAGCACTTTTGCACGATTTTGCGTACGGCAGCATCAATGCGAGAGGCGATTTCCTCAGAGTACTCAGAGCGACCGCCCCAGTTACCCCCTAAGAAGACTTCACCCTGCTCGCTCTCCAGCGCTACCTGTCCGAGGTCTTCGGACATGCCAAACTTGGTCACCATTTGGCGGGCCATGTTGGTCACCTGCTGCAGGTCATTGCCTGCACCGGTCGTGATTTCGGCATCGCCAAAGATGACATCTTCTGCTGCCCGGCCACCCAACGCACCGCAGATGCGAGCCTTGAGCTGAGCGCGAGAAATCAGCATCTGGTCTTCGCTCGGCGTAAACCAGGTTAGGCCCTGCGCCTGACCACGCGGAATCAGGGTGACTTTTTGCAAGGGATCATGCGCTTTGATCATGGTTGCAATGATGGCGTGACCGACTTCGTGATAGGCGATCAATCGCTTGCTTTTTCCGTCAGTTAGCGGTGTGCCTTCCATGCCCGCAACCACGCGGTCAATCGCGTCGTCAATCTCCAGCATGGTGACGGCTTCTTTGCGGCGGCGAGCGGTGAGAATGGCGGCTTCATTGAGCAAGTTTGCCAGATCCGCACCGGTAAAGCCGGGGGTGCGACGAGCGATCGCATCTAAAGAGATATCGTCTGCTACCTTTTTGTTGCGAGCGTGTACTTCTAGCACTTCGCGGCGACCTTTGATGTCGGGCGGATCAACCGATACCTGACGGTCAAAGCGACCAGGACGCAGCAGCGCCGAATCGAGCACGTCGGCCCGGTTCGTAGCCGCAATCACAATCACACCTGTGTTGCCTTCAAAACCGTCCATTTCTGTCAGCAGCTGATTGAGCGTTTGCTCTCGCTCGTCGTTACCGCCGCCAATGCCTGCGCCACGGGAGCGACCAACCGCGTCAATCTCATCAATAAAGATGATACAGGGGGCGCTTTCTTTGGCTTTTTTGAACAGGTCGCGAACGCGAGAGGCACCCACACCGACAAACATTTCAACAAATTCTGAACCGGAGATCGAGAAGAAGGGGGTGCCTGCTTCTCCAGCGATCGCCTTAGCTAGCAAAGTCTTACCCGTTCCTGGCGGGCCGATAAGCAGTACCCCTTTCGGAATGCGTGCCCCAATTGCGGTAAAGCGCTCGGGCTTCTTCAAAAAGGTGACTACTTCCTGCAGCTCTTCTTTGGCCTCTTCAATCCCGGCCACATCGTCAAACATGACGCCAGTATCGGCTTCCATCATGAAGCGCGCCTTAGATTTGCCAAAGTTCATCGCCTGACCAGGACCACCGGCCCCGCCATTAGAGCGACGGAATAGGAAAAACAGCCCGCCGATCAGCAAAATCGGAAACAGCAAATTGCCAAGAATACCGATGATCGCGCCATCGTTACGAGGCTGGTGAGAGTCCAGACTGATATCGGCGGTACGCAGCCGCTCAACTAACTCGGGAGCATTCCCAGGCAAATCGACGCGCCAGCGCTGTATCCGATTGTCAATTTGAGGATCGGCCGCTTCGACGATGGCCGTCCGACCGTTTTCGTAGAAGTCAACGGACGTGACGCGACCCGCATCTAAATAATCCAAAAATCGACCGTAAGTCATGCTAGTGCTAGCAGTGTTACGACCTGTATCAACGGGATCTGCGCTACCGACGGAACCCTGCCACAGGAAAAATCCAACTACTAGAAGGGGCAGTGTCCACAGTAGGGCAGTTCTCCAAGAAAATTTCATGACTCGGTGGCCTCTGTTATATAGATAGTTCGCGATTTGAGATTTGGATCGCAGGCGTTGTTTGCCTTCCCAAAGTCAAATCCACGATCCGCAGAACATCTGGTGTCAGCAGATATCGGCGGTGCTCACTGGATTGATCATCAATTAGCATCGACTGGCGGTAGAGGTCTGCTCGCTACAAACTTCTGAATGGCCGTTAGCAAATTACTAAACGATCCCAAGTTTTATGAGACTTGTCTTTACTAAATTTAACGTAAATTCTGAGTATGAGACAACGAAAAATCCCGATATAGGCAGAGCGATACAAAGTGATCTGCCCGTTTTACGGTTAACCGTCAGCCCTCAGCGATGGATAAAGCTGCCTGCAATCGCTGCTGGTCATACCCCCGCTGGTGCAAGATCAGCCAGGATTCGACCAGATCAGGGCCTTGCATATCGGCCATCAGCGCAGCTCGAAGCGATCGCATCATCAACCCTTTCTTCACGCCTAGCGACTGAGTCACCTGGTTGATCAGCCCCTTAGCGTCCTCAGGTTGGCCAATCTGAGTCTCTTTTAGCGCCGATAGCACCGCCTGTATAGCGCCGGCAACCCCTGCTTTGCCCAGCTGATCTTTGGCAGCCTCGCTAAAGTCCAGCGTCGGCGTCGCAAAAAAGTGCGCTAGCTCCACACAGTCTTTTAGCCGCGTCAGGCTCGGGCCAATCATCGCCGTCAGAGGCAACAGCCAGGCGCTATCTGTCTCAGCATCAAACCCGTAGCCCGCCTGCTCCCAGTAAGGCAGCAGCAGCGGTAAAAGCTCTTCAGCCGGTTTGGCGTGCAGGTACTGGCTGTTGATCCAGTCGAGCTTGTCCCAGTCAAACTTCGCTCCGGCTTTATTCACCCGCTCAAAGCTAAAGAGTTTGGCCGCTTCTGGCAGAGTAAATAGCTCTTGGGCATCGGGGGCAGACCAGCCCAGCAGCGTCATATAGTTTGCTAGCGCCTCGGCGGTAAAGCCCATGTTCTGAAAGTCGGAAATTGACGTTACCCCGTCCCGCTTAGAGAGCTTCGCCCCCGACTCATTTAAGATCAGCGGCGTGTGCGCAAATTCAGGCACCTTTATGCCCATGGCCTCGTATAGCAAAATTTGCTTAGGCGTATTGCCCACATGGTCTTCACCGCGAATCACATGGGTAATTGCCATATCAGCATCGTCTACCACCACCACAAAGTTATAGAGCGGCTGACCGACATCTCCTTTACCTGCGGCCCGAGACACTACCATGTCGCCGCCCAAATCCTGGCCCTGCCAGCTGACGTGGCCGCGCACCAGATCATGCCATGTAACCTCGCGCTGGTCGTCAATTTTGAAGCGGATCACTGCCTGTCGTCCTTCGGCTTCAAACGCTTCGATTTGCTCGGGCGTGAGGTGGCGGTGCTGGTTGTTATAGCGAGGGGCCTCTTTGCGAGCCTGCTGAGCTTCGCGCATGGCGTTGAGTTCTTCGGGCGTTTCGTAAGCGCGGTAGGCCAGTCCCTTCTCTAGCAGCAACTGAATTTTTTCGCGATACATTTCCAGCCGCTGTGACTGATAAAAAGGGCCCTCATCCCAATCCATCCCCAGCCATTTCAAGCCGTTTAGAATATTGTCCGTATATTCAGACTTAGAGCGATTTAAGTCGGTATCTTCAATGCGCAGCAGAAACTGACCGCCCTGGCTACGGGCAAAGAGCCAGTTAAAGACGGCAGTACGAGCCGTGCCAATGTGCAAATTTCCAGTTGGGCTAGGCGCAATGCGCACGCGAACAGACATAGATCTCAGGTGATAAGCGGTCAGTGATTGCAAGTGGTTGCAGTCTATCAGCGTACTATATGCTTACAATCGGGTGTGAGCCCCTTTAGAGGGGTTTGTCCAGCGACTGTGGCAGCCCTTGGATATCAAACATCTAAACAATTCTAAATAATATAATTGCAAACAATATTGCCTTTTATGACCTAGATGTGTCTTGGCGAGCTGTTTATTCAGTCGCTGTCTCGCTACGCTATTGGCAGACCTCCATTATTTATCCATTGACTTGCTATCTACCCTGCCAGTCACCATCCGCGCACAGCCTCTGATTAGATGAGATCTTTACTCAAATCAATCTCCAGATTTTTTCAACGTCTGCTCCATGGCGGCAGTCGCTCATCTAGCCGTAGCGCTAGCCGAGAACTCAATCGCCCCGACAGCCGCCCCGACAGCCGCCCGACTGTATCTACAGTGGCAGGCTCAGCCTCCATTGCCGCTATCGATCCGGCGGTGCCATCGGCGCTGCGACAGTTGCTCTACCAGGCCATCTACGAACTGCCACAGCAAAAGCGCACCCATGCTGCCCAAGTGGGGGCGCTACTGAGGCAAAAAGACCGCTCATTTTCCTACGAAAAATATAATTTCGCGAAGCTGCTCGATCTGCTAGAGGCCGTGCCTGATCTGGTAGCGCTAGAACGGGTTGACCCGGATCCCGGTAGCCCTAGCTCAGCGCCTGTGTACTATGTCCGACCGACAACGGATGTCAAGTGGCTGCTGACGGATACCTTGACAAGATACGATAGCGCCGATGGCTGGGTGCATATGGATAGTTTGAGGCGGGCGATCGCCACTCAGATCCCCACTTTCTCCGCTCAAAAGTACGGCTTTACCGACTTCTCTAGCTTTATAGAAAGCCGATCTGACTTAATCGAAGTTAAGGCCGATAGCCCTAGCTATGTCCGGCTCTGCCCGTCAACCGCTCCGCTCCGAGTAGTTTCTAAACCCCGCCGCGTGTCGCCGAGCATCCGGCAGCGCAGCGGCACCCGTCCGGTTCCCAAGCCACCTAGCCATACCATTCTGCATTTGTCCAGGTTTGCGGGATTTTCGCCAGAGACGCTGCATCAAAAGGTGAGTGATTTGGCAGCGATCGCCCTGCGTGAGCGCTGGTACTTTGGCCCCGAGCCGCCGACTGATTTTCCCCATCCCATCCTTAAAAGCTATCTGCGCTATACCTTTATCCGCCTGCAGCACGAGCAAAAAGTGCTCTCTAGCACCAGCTATAAATACCGCGCCTTCAATACTGGGCTGCTCGACCGACTGCTCCGACCTATCTACGCCCTGCTCACCCAGCAGTCTAATCAAACATGGGACTTAGACTTTTGCATTCCCGGTGAGGGCTCAGCAGGAAAAAAGCTGGTGGCCAAATTTACTCGGCTCCCAGTTGCGGCCAACTATCTGGCCAACCCTGAGCAAGCCTTTTATCACTTAGCAGCGGGCGCGCCTGAAGTCGATTGGCGGCATGTTGTACAAGATAATATGGAGCGTCTGCCCTCAGCTTTTATTGAGCAATACGCCCCGGCAGGCTTTACTCCGCGCGATACTCAAACGCTGATTGGTCCAGCTTTTCACAGCTACAAAAGGGAATTTGCCGAGGCTTTAGACGCCGACTCCATTGCCTACAGAAATATCGTCAACCGACTAGAAGAGGCGCTGAGCCGTACGCTGCTAAAAACCCAGATCAACTACAAGACGGCAGTGCCGACCTACTATCCCAAAATTAACAGTATCGATCTCTTGCTGCCTATCTGTTTGGTCGATGAAGATATTGCCGACTGTGCGATCGTGGCCCGCCGCGAGCCGTCAGGTAAATACATCGGTCACACCATTTTGACCATGCGCCAGGCGTATAACAATGCCCGGCTCATCTGTCAGCTAGATGAGCATTGGCTCAGCCGCTCTATGACGCTGAGCCAGGAGGATTTTGACGATGACGATGACTCAGAAGAATTTGTCACTCAAGACGACAGATCAACTGAAGACGACAGCTCAGATGAGGGGATCGAGGTCACCAGCGGTGCGTAGGTTTGGGCAGCAGGTGCTGCTGCTGCACCTTTAGGTGACTATGAAGTGCCCGATTGTCACGCTTGGTCAATTCTTCAATGTCCTCTATCAGATTGGGGAAATCTAGATCTCCTCAAATTGCTGATCCCTGAGTGCTGTGCCTTGCGTTTCTATCCACAGGCTGAAGTCAGTGTCGTATAGAGTTTTGGGCTTCGCAATAGCGCTAGCCAAATGAACTTTTTAGGCGGTTCTCTCTAATCCTAACTGAATCAGTTTGTCTACCAGCTCTGGGAAATCTACGCCGGAGGCTTTCCACATTATGGGATACATGCTGGTAGCGGTGAAGCCGGGCATGGTGTTGATTTCGTTGATCAAAATTTCGCCTGTAGCTTCGATATAGAAAAAGTCTACGCGCGCGAGACCCGCAGCATCGACGGTTTGGAAGGCGCGGATGGCCATCTCCTGAAGGCGATCGCGCACTTCATCTGGCACAGGCGAGGGAATCAACAGCGTTGCCCCGCCCTCTGTATACTTGGCCTCATAGTCGTAAAAATCGTTCTCAAACTGGGTTTCTCCTAATACCGAAGCTTTGGGATAGTCATTGCCGAGAATAGAGCACTCCACCTCACGAGCGACCACCCCAGCTTCTACTATCACCCGGCGATCATAGCTGACTGCGCTATCGAGGGCAGCCTCCAGTTCTTTGCGGTTAGTCGCTTTAGCAACGCCTACAGAAGACCCCAAATTGGCAGGCTTAACAAAGCACGGATAGCCAATATCAGCTTCCAGGTCGTCGCACAGCTTAGGAAATATGCAGGGGTTGGAATAGATCTGGGCGCGGGTCACCCCTTGATACTTCACCTGAGGCAGCCCAGCTTGAGCGAAGGCACTTTTCATCGCTAGCTTATCCATCCCCAGCGCCGAACCTAGCACCCCAGAGCCAACAAACGGCATCTGTAGCAGCTTCAACAAGCCTTGAATGGTGCCGTCTTCTCCGTTAGGGCCGTGGAGAACGGGAAACCAGATATCAATATCCGTCAATTTATTATGGGCGGCGGCTGATTTGGTTAGATTGGGCAGACGCGACTCTAATGTGCCCATCTCTGGCAGTTCGCGGGTGGCAGTGTCGTCACCCGCCAGCGCCTTCCCAGAAGTGAGTACCTGCTGAGCTGTCTCGCCGGTCACCCAGCTACCGTCTTTGCAAATATGGACAGGCACAGCTTCGTATTTGGCCGGGTTATCGCCAGTGGCTAGCGCTTGAGCGATCGCCTGAGCCGAACGAATCGACACCTCATGCTCTCCAGACCGCCCACCGAACAACAGGCCTACCCGCATCGCCATCAGCTTTTAGTCCCGCTAGTAAAAATACGTCAGAGAATTCTTTGCGATAGCCTATCACGGGCCAGAGCCCAGAGCACAATCCGTCCGACAGCATTCAGCCCTCATCAGGCCAAAAAAAACGCTTAAACCCGCAAAAAGGAGCGAATTCAAGCGTTTGTATCAGGGTGCATCTACCAGTTATTCCTTCTAAGAAAAGTCAGCCTATCCGGGCGAAAGTGAGCCAATTGCCTGCCGCGAACATCAGTGCTTGCGCGTCACTGTGCTTACCCTGTACAAAGGTTCTAGCGATCACTTGTGTAGTAAGCAAAGTGGCCAACGCTATATTACGCTACGAGAAACGGTTGTGTCGTTAACGCTCATTGGTGACGCTGTGAAGTATTTCTTTCTATCCGATAGCTGGACCACAGGCAGAGTCTGGGAATTTGGCGGCCTGTGGAATGAATCGGCCTGGCATCGCCTGCCTCACTTGCAGCAGCAGTCGCTCTGCATCCAAGAAAATGGCGAAACGCTCCGGCTATATCAGGTAGAGGAGGCCGTCCTAATGGTCGAGGTGGTGCCCAAGGCAGCTACCCACTCGATGATCGGTCAGGTGGTGCTCAAGCGGCTGCTCAGCGCTGAGCAGGTAATTGAACGGCTGTGCCAGGAAGAAACCATTTTTAACGCCCTCAGTCATTCAACTGATGGAATCACACCTGCGCGTCTAGATAACCCAGCAGCCGAAAAGTCTGAAACATCTGTGTGATCAGCGCTTTAGAGCTATTACCTGCCTTTCGCGCTTTATAGATCTCCTACGTTACTGACGGCTCGCTGCAATTCCGCTAGCGCCCGGTTATAGCCCAGAATTGCCGTGACGCTGTTGCCCTCGGCTTCAGTGAGTTCCCGCTGGGCGGTGAGCACATCTAGCTGCGTGCCGACCCCGGCCTGCAAGCGTAAATTCGCCAGGTCGAGTGCCTCCTCCGCTTGAGAAACCGCTACCTGCGAAGTCGCAATATTTTCTTGGTTCGCCTGTAGGTTAAAGTAAGCCTGCTCTACATCAAAGCGAAACTGGTCGAGATTTTCGCCAAACTGCTCTTCAGAGATGAGGCCATCAAGCTGCTGCTGACGGGCCCTAGCTCGGGCAGCGCCTCCGTCAAACAAGGTCATGTTAAACCGAGCGCCGAATGCGTAATTGTCCTGAAAGCCGTCGTTGTCATCCAGCGAGTTCTGAAGGTTGTAATTGGCAAACACACTCACCTGAGGCCGAATACTGGCCAGGGCGATCTGGCGCTGCTGTTCGCTGATATCGGCCTGTAGCAACTGCTGCTCTAGCTCAGCGCGGTTTTGAAAAGCTAGTACAATACTTTCTTCTAGGGTGAGCGGCCAGCTTTCGGCCACGGCTACTGGCGTTGTCTGTAAGCTAGCGGTTGGCGGCAGGTTGAGCAGTCGGGCAATGTCTCGGCGGGCAATTTGCTGCTGACTTTGCGATTGAATCAGCGACTGCCGGGCATTGGCAAACTGTACCTCGGCCCGCAGCACATCGAAGCGAGTTCCTACGCCCACTTCTTGCCGCAGCCGGGAATCTCGTAAGTTGCGCGCCGCTTCGTCTAAAAATGACTGGTTGATCCGAATTTGTTCGCCTGCCTCTTGCAGTGCGTAGTACGAATTAGCCGTATTCAAACGAATTTGCTCTTGCTGACTCTCTACAGCCAAAGCGCTCGTTTGTCGCTGCAGTTCTGCCGCTCGAATTGAGGCCGCTCGTCTGCCGCCGGTAAATACGTCGTAGCTAACATCCACAGAGCCGCTTAAGGTCGTACTGAGGCCGCTATCTTGGCCGACTTCGCCCAATCCTGGAATATTTTCTAAGCCTGAAAGACCCGATGTGCCACCGCTCTCTCGGCTGGTAATGTCGGCCCCGGTAGATACTGTTGGTAGCTGTGCGGCGCGAGCTTCGTCGATGGCCGCCTCTGCCTGCTCTAGCGTCAGCAGCGATCGCTGGAGGGCCTGACTGTTGCGATAGGCTAGCTCAGTTGCCTGCTCTAGGGTCAGTACCGGGCTTCTGTCTATCTCAACTTCTTCAGGTGCGGTGGGAAAATTTAAGGGATTGGGATCGGCGACCAAACTGTCTATCGGGTCCCCAATTTCGACATCCGCCGGGTTAAAGTCTGCCTCGGGAAAAAGTGTCTCAGGCGACATCTCATCAGGCATCGCTTCTTCAGTGGGCGGCGGCGCGGGCGCGGGTTCTTCCAGCGTGGGCAGGTCGCCTTCTTCTGGACTGGCTGCCGGACTCTCTGTTGGGCTCTCTGTTGGGTTCTCTGCCGGCGCTGGGGTTTGCGCTTGCTGCTGGCTGGGTGACTCGATGAGGCGTCTAAAGTCTTCTAGATCCATCGGCGGCGCTGCTGGCTGTGCAGGGGGTGCTTGCGCCACGACGGTTTCGGCGACGGGCGATCGCCCCTCAGCTACCTGCGAAAACTGAGGCGATCGCCCGTCGGTAACCTGAGCCTCTACCAAACCGAGCGCTGCGTCAGATCTCGTGAGATCGACCGCTAGCGGCGCGGCAGACAAAATGCTAGCGGGTTTAGCCGGGGGCTTGGCCGACGATGAGCCATTTTGAGTATCTGACTCTGGGGGGGAGGCGATCGCAGTTTGCGGCAGCAGAGACACCGAACCGCTCATCACCAGCAGTAGAAAAGCAGCAGACTTGAGATATCGCATAGTGCTGATGGCTTCAATGGACTTTCATTCGATGGACTTTAATTCAGCGGGCCTAGATTCACTGATCTTGACTCAATGACTTTGACATAAAATCGGCGCAGCCAAAAAACGCATTCACACCGCAGGCTTGCCTGCTGAAATGTGAACGCTATTTAGAGAAGGTAACAGGGGCATTTCGCCAGGCGATAGGCCATTGGATGACAGTAACCTATTCATCCATCTGCTTGCAGAAAGACCCGGATACGGCTAGAAAGTCGTAAAACTGCCCTCGAAATCACTGCGCTTGGGCGCTAAGCTTCGAGCAAAGTCATCTTGCGCTTGGGGTCATTCCCACCGGAGCTCTGCTGAGGCACTACGGAAGCACAACAGGCGGCTACCAATTCAGGGAGCCCCGCTATAGATAATACTGGACAGTTTAGTTTGTTTTCGAGCTGCGCTACGGACATATCGTCTAAAAAATAGGTTTCGTCCGGGCGCTGGCTGTCACTTTGCTTCAGCATTAAAGCAGGTAGCAGAACGCCATCGCCGAGATCCTTACCTGCTAGCTGCGCTGCAATGTCTTGTCCGGTGAGCAGCCCAGTAACCGTAATTTCCTGGCCCCAGTAGTCACTGTTAATGGCAGCCATCTGTAGGGTCAGCCCAGAGATTTGATTCAGGCAGGTGACCAGGGGGGCAAAGGCATGTTCTACGGCGTTGCCCACTACCCAGGTAAAGGTGCGCGGTGGATAAACCCGATCTGGCAGTTCTTGGGCGATCACCTCAAATTCTTTCAGAAACAGCCGAATCGAGCCCACCCCATTGCCAATCTGCGGGTAAGACTCATAGTGACTCTCCGGCGGCAGCGGCTGGCGACCGATCAAAAACCATTCATCAGCTAACCAGGCAAAGGTCGTTCCCAGTTCAGCCCGAAATTCTGCCTGCAGCGCCTGCACCTGGGCAATTACCGCCTGAGATTTAGCAGTCGTCACCGGTACGAGCTGATCTTGCTCAGGGCGAAAGCGGGTGAGCCCTACGGGCACAACGGCTGCTGACGCCACCGCTGGCAGATCGCCCTGATGAAAAGCCGCCAAATCTCTGAGTGTTCGCTCTAGATGCGGGCCGTCGTTAATGCCTGGGCACACCACTACCTGCGCGTGAATTTGCAGCCGTTGCTGCTGAAACCAGGCCAGCTGCTCCAAAATTTGAGCGGCCCGGTCGTTTTTGAGCAGGCGCGATCGCACCGCTCCCTCTGTCGCATGTACCGACACGTAGAGCGGAGATAGCCGCATTTGAGCAATCCGCTCCCATTCGGCTGGCGAGATATTGGTCAGCGTTAAATAGCTGCCGTACAAAAAGCTCAGGCGATAGTCATCATCTTTGAGATACAGCGTCTCTCGCTTGCCAGGCGGCTGCTGGTCAATAAAGCAAAAGGGGCAGCGGTTAACGCACTGCATTAGCCCATCAAACAGCGCTGTCTCAAATTCTAGACCTAGCTCTTCATCGTAGTCTTTTTCAATCTCTACCTGATGCGCCACGCCCTTTGCATCTAGCACCTCTAGCTCAAGCAGCTCGTCAGCACATAGAAATCGGTAGTCAATCAGGTCGCGGGGGCGCTGCTGGTTAATCGCCACTAGCTGATCGCCCGCTTCAAAGCCGATTTCCTCAGCAATAGAGCCGGGCATGACGCGGGTGATTTTGGCCGGTGAGATCGAAGCGGTTTTCATAACAAGCAGTCGAGAATATGCGCAGTAGAAAGCGGTGCCGGCACCGCTCTATCACAGACGAGGTGTGCTTTAAATATTCTCTAGCGTTTGCGTAGCGATCGCAATCAAGATTACCGCCCCAAAAGCCAGCCGGTACCAGACAAATACCCAGGTGCTGTGCTTTTTGAGAAAATCAATCAGCCAGGCGATCGCCAAATAAGAAGAGACTATCGCCGCCAGCAACCCGGCCAGCAGTGGCACCAATGCCACCCGGCTATCAGAACCGATCACATCGCTGATAGAAACCAGCCCCGATAGCAAAATCGCCGGCATCCCCAGCAAAAAGGAAAACCGCGCCGCCGTTTCTCGCTTCAGGCCCAAAAACAGCCCCGCTGTCAGCGTTGACCCTGATCGCGATACGCCCGGAATCAGCGCCAACGCCTGCGCTAAGCCAACGCTGACGCCATCGCTCAGACCCAGGCTAGAAAAGTCTCGCTTGCGACTGCCCAACATTTCAGCGACGCCCAGCAAAATTGCCATGACGATGGAAGTGATGGCGATCACTGCCGTAGAGCGCACTACCGAAGTGTCATAGCCGGGCACAAACAGCTTAATAAAAAGCCCAATCACGATAATCGGCACGGTGCCCAAAACGATTCCCAAACCCAAGCGAAAATCAGGTGCGTCAAATTCGCGCCTGAACGCTGAGCGCATTGCCTTCAGCGTCACCGTAGAAAGGTCGTCCCAAAAATACCAAAGAATCGCCCCGACACTGCCTAGCTGAATCACCGCCGTAAACGACACGCCCGGGTCGCCCCAGCCCAGCATTACCGGCACTACCTTCACATGAGCCGTACTGCTAATCGGCAAAAACTCGGTCAGCCCCTGCACAATTCCGATCACCACTGCCCGCCATAGCGTAATTTCCTGTACGGGGGCAGTCGTCTGAGCTACCACCCAAGCCATCATGACTGGTTCTACCATGCGTAATTCCAGCTCCACTCAGTAGTTGTATTCATTGGCATATCGCAAAGCCCCATCTTTAACTTAGAAACTCGATTCGGTTTCGCTAGTGAACGATTCAATCAAACTGACCCGGATTCTGGCAAATTTCCAGCAAAGTTTTAGCTTATATTTTTTGCTCATAGTAAACTTTGGCTAGAGAAATAAAGCTATAGATCTAGCTACATGTGGGTATGTAGGGCAATTCTAGAATATGATATGTTAAGAACAGTTAAGCTATCTCAGAAAGATATTGTTAGTTCTCGACCCGACCGCGCCACAAGTTAAGGATGTTGAGACCTTGCAGACTTCAGCTCAAGAGCCGTCAGCTACCGTAGACGGTTCGCAGACGCATTCAAGCATAGACTTTACTGACCTAGTCGCCCAAAAATCTAAGGCTGATCGGCTCAAAGCATTCGCAGCGTCGGCCTTCTTGGTAGCGGTGCCCGTTTTTATTCAAGCGCCCCTGGTAAGAATCTTACCGGAGCTGAGCTTGGCTGTTACAGCCCTCTGGCTGCTGCTGGGCTGGAATTGGCTCAAAAAGCCCCATCTTCATCTCTGGGGCGATCTGGTTGTGGGCTTTAGCTGGACCTGGCTAGCAGGCGCTATTTACTGGGGCTGGTTCCGTTGGAATCCCTACGTTCATTTGCCGATAGAAGCCGTTGGCCTGCCGATCGTATTGATTTTGATGCGCTACGGCAAAGCTAAAATCGGCAACTATTTCTATCTCGGCTCTCTGTTTGGGACAGCGATTACCGATATCTATTTTTACTGCGTGGGGCTGATCCCCTACTGGCGGCAGCTGATGGTCAGTCCGCCTACAGAAGCAGGGCAAATCCTGCACAGCGCCCTGCTGCGAATGGAGACTTATGAGGGCGTCGGCTGGGCAATTGTGTTGCTGTCGCTGCTGATTATGTTAGGAACCATTCCGCTGCGGTCGCGCAGCACTAGCTGGTGGGCATTCGGTGGCGCTGTGCTGAGTACTATTTTGGTAGACAGCCTGTTTTTCGTCGCCGCTGTCTTCGCCTGACTCTACTTAGCGAAGGTCCGTTGGTGCCGGTGGAGCGAGCATGGGTAGGCTGTTGCTAGCGCTCGTCTCAATGCTTGATAAAACCAGCGGGAAATACGCTGCAGAATTTTCGCATCTTGTCATCTTTTAGTGACGGCTATCGACCAATTCTTTGTCGATAGCCGGTCTTAATCTAAAGAAAACTTTAAAGAAAGCCAACTTCAGAGCATTTTTTACTGACCGGGGTAACGTGACAGGGCATCCCTAATCTTTCCTCCCGAACCAGTCATCGATGGTAGCTGTGACAACCTCCACGACCAGTTCACAACTTGGCCCCTGTCTGATGCTCAAGACGGAGGCTAACCTGCGTCATTGGCAGCTAACCGGCAGCAACTGTTGGACGGTCGGCCGCAGCGATGACAATAACTTTGTCTTGAGCGATCGCTGGATTTCTAGAAACCATGCCATGCTCCAGCACATGGACACTGGCGAGTTTTACCTGATCGACTTGGGCAGTCGCAACGGTTCTTTTATCAACGGTCGTCGGGTCAGTGTGCCGGTGACGCTGCGCAACGGCGACGATATTACCTTTGCCCAAACCGAGCTGAAGTTTTGCTGCCCGGCTGAAAAGCCAGCTAGCCCCCATGACTTTGATGAGTCTCACAGCTTCGCTGCGACTGCTACTCTACACGTCCGGCGACTGATCTCAGTGTTAGTTGTAGACATTCGAGACTATACCGTTATGGCCCGGCAGCTCGATGAAAAAGTCGTCTCTGAGGCCATTGGCACCTGGTTTCGCCATGCAGGCGAAATCATTGGTAAATATGGCAGTTGGGTGGATAAGTACATTGGCGATGCGGTGATGGCGGTGTGGATTCACGGGACTCAAGAGGTCACTTCCCAGTCGATGTTACAGATCGCAACGGCCATGAGCGATCTCAACCAGATGACCAGCCGACTGCATGAAGAGTTTCCGCTGCCCTTTCCTCTGAAGATCGGGGCGGGTTTAAACACGGGCTATGCCATGGTCGGCAATGCGGGCAGCAGCGATCGCCCTGATTACACCCCGCTCGGCGATACGGTCAACGCCGCCTTTCGCTTTGAAACCTCCACCAAGCAGCTCGGGCTTGACATCTCAGTCGGTGAAACAACTTACGGCGCTCTCGAACAGCTAGGCGCTGGCGAGCAAACATTTAGACGCTATGCCGTAGAAGCAAAAGGTTATGAGCAACCGCTGATCATGCATGGCTGCGCCTTCTCAGACTTGGATCGATTTTTGAGCGTCCGCCTTCGCCAGCAGCAAAGCGCTGCGATGACCCTACCCGATACAGACCCGTCTTAGACCAGCCGATGACAAGTCAATGCAGGTAGCCCGCTTAGCGGGCTGGATGTCCTTCTCCATCCTTAAAAATGATATCCTCTAAAGCATACGCTGAGAGTAGATTACAGAGAGGGTTAGAGCCAATGAGACGAGCGATGACAAGAGTATGGGGCACACTGGTAGCCATCGGCATGATAGGTTCACTGCTTTTGGGCTATGTGCAGCCGGTATCCGCCCTTGGGCTGGGCGACCAGCTACCGCCTTTCTTCAGTTCAACGAGTACTTTACTAGCCAATGCTGGTGGCCGAGATTTGCGCAATAGTATAGACGACAAGCTAGCGACAGACTACGGCAATAAGATCGATGTCAATAACACCAACATTGCTGCTTTTACAAAGCACCGCGGCCTCTACCCTACTATCGCTAGCAAGGTAGTTTCTAATGCGCCTTACGAATCCGTCGAGGACATCTTAGAAATTCCTGGCCTGAAACAGATTGAAAAAGACCGGATTCGGCAGAATCTTGATGTTTTTACAATTTCTGCTCCTGACCCGGCGCTAGTAGAAGGCGCAGACCGGTTTAATAACGGCGTCTACAAGTAGCGCTGAGGTTCTCCTGCTAGCTATGAGGCCAGCGTGGACTGCCGTTAGCCTCATAGCTAGGAGCATTTTTGATGAATTCATCTCCTCAGCGCGATCAAAGTCATCGGCTGCGCCACGGTGCTGATGGCTTTGATGTGCTGGTCATTGGTGGCGGTGCGGCGGGGCTGTATTCTGCTCTGTGCCTGCCGTCTGACCTCAAGGTAGCCCTAGTCACTAAGGACAATCTGGCCGTGTCTGCTAGCGACTGGGCGCAGGGCGGTATTGCCGCAGCGATCGCTCCTGATGATTCCACGCCGCTTCACATTGCAGACACGCTTCGGGCCGGGGCCGGGCTCTGTGAACCCGCAGCTGTCAAGCTCTTAGTAGAAGAGGCAGGCACCTGTATAGACACGCTGATTGATCTAGGGGTTGCGTTCGATAGATCCGGTCAGCAGCTGGCAATGACTCTGGAAGCCGCTCACTCTCGTAAGCGGGTGCTCCATGCTGCCGATACGACTGGCCATGCCATCGTTTCGACGCTGGCTCAGCAAGTCCTCAATCGAGAAAATATTCAGGTTTTCAATCAAACGTTTGCGCTTGATCTGTGGATGGAGCCGGGCGCAGAGGGCGGCTGTCGGGGGGTCTGTGTTTCTCAACCCCTGTCAGCAGGGTTACAGATTCAGTGGCTGCCTGCGAGAGCAGTCGTCTTGGCAACGGGCGGCGGCGGGCAGGTCTTTTCGCAGACCACTAATCCGGCGGCTAGTACGGGGGATGGGGTGGCGATGGCCTGGCGATCAGGGGCTCAGCTGCGCGACTTAGAATTTTTTCAGTTTCATCCGACGGCGCTGACCCAGCCGGGTGCGCCTCGGTTTTTGATCAGTGAGGCTGTCCGAGGAGAAGGCGCATATCTATTAGATAGTCGAGGCGATCGCTTCACCTTTGACTATCACCCCGATGGCGAACTAGCCCCGCGCGACGTGGTGAGCAGAGCCATCTTCACACATCTGAAAAAGGACGAAGTCCCCGATGATAAAGTCTGGCTAGATCTGAGTGCCATCGACCCTGAGCGCATTCGCTATCGGTTTCCTAACATTATTAAGGTGTGCAAGCATTGGGGCATTGATCTATTTCATCAGCCGATTCCGGTTGCGCCAGCGGCCCACTATTGGATGGGCGGTATCACCTGTGACTTGAGCAGCCAGACCACGATTAATCATCTTTACGCAGTTGGTGAGAATGCCAGTACCGGCGTTCATGGCGCTAATCGTCTGGCCAGCAATTCTCTACTGGAGTGCCTGGTCTATGGCGCGCAGCTAAAAAATATTCAGCTTGCCGCTGAACTTATCGAGGTGCCAATTGACAAAGCGATGGTAGTCTCGCTGACAGGTGAATGGCTCAAGGCGCTGATGCATTGGCGATCGCACCTTCCTCAGCTGATCTGGGAAAGTGCGGGCATTTGCCGGGAGCAGCCGCTGATGGCAGATGCCTTAGCGCAGGTCACCCAATGGCAATCTCAGTTCGATCAGCTGTCGATCACTCAAGTGCTTAACTTGCAGCCGGGAAAATCCATTCAGCTGCCGGAGTCGGTGACGGCTGACCATGTGCGGCTATGGGGAGAAGTGAGGAATTTGCTGGCGATCGCCGCCCTCATCCTCAAAAGCGCCAGCTTCCGCACCGAAAGCAGAGGCGGCCACTACCGCAGCGACTACCCAATGCCCGCCGATCAGTGGCGAAGTCATACCGTTATAAAAGATGACTCAATCCATTCGTCTAGTCATTCGTGCTCTTAGCTTCAGCAATTTGTATTTTTCTTCATCCAGCGGAACGCTTTTACGACCGCTTGAATACCTGCTTCAGTACGTCCAGGCGCGATCGCTCCCAATAGTCCACATGAGAATCGATCAGTCCAGCCTGATTGAGACCCAGCTCAGTGTGACCTGGAATGGCAAGACGCGGTGCCCAAGGCAGCGGCGCTGTCAGATTCAGCGTCCACTGCATTGTGATCAGCGTTGGGGTAGGCTGCTCGATCTCGTGCAAATCCATTTGCACATTGCCAAAAAACCGGCTGATGAAGCCGATCATTTTTCGGTAGCGGTCAACGCCATTAAAGTCATTTAGCGGGTCTTTGAAGTGGACATCTTTTGCATAAAGACCGTAGGTCTGATTCTCGGGGAAGCGGGCGTAGTCTTGCTTGAGCTGCTCCACAATATCCATTGATCTATTCACTTGACTTGCCTGCTGCTTACTTGGCCGCCTGTATATCTACCGTTGGCCACAGCCGTTCGAGCTGCTGTCGCCAAGCGCCTAAGGCCTGCTTTTGATAGCCCTGTTCGCCCATCTCGCCCATGATGCCTTCTGAGTAAAAGCGATCCAGCGTTTTCATCGTGTCTTCTAAAGATTGTCCCTGCCGCTTTGCCGCCACGATAATCTGCGTCACCTGATCTTCAACCATGTGAGAGAAAAAGACTTCTGCCCCGCTGGAGTTGAGCGTCAGCAGTTGCGCTACCGCACTTTCAAACTGAGCTAGATCAAGCGCTGCCAAATCATACTGAAATACGCCCCACACCACGTTTTGATGGAAGGCGTAGCGGGCCTCTTGGGTCTGATCAAAGTTGGCCTCCATCATCTGCTGAATAAAGGGCTGCGCCTCAGCAATCGGTAGAATCGGCGTCATTAGTTTTAGCCAGGGGCCACTGGCGATCGCCAGCAGTCGCAGCTGGTCGGTTTCTATCTGCCACGCATCGGGCGGCACATACTGACAGTCTTCTTTGAATCGAGTCGTGAGCGCGGCGGTGATTTCACTAGGCGTCATAGCGGGTCAGAGGGTCTTGCAGCGGCTGATGCTTGAGGAATGCTATGGGCGGCAATAGCATTTCTACTTTAAAGGTAGCAGCAATCACAAAAAAGGCGGCCTGCCCGAAGACAGACCGCCTGATAGGTTTAGACTAGAGCCGCGCAGAGCCGCTCTGTGCCTAGTTTTTAGTAGTCAAAGTCGCCCATGCCGCCAGCACCGGCCGACGAGCCCGCGTCAGACTCAGGCTTATCGACGACAATACACTCAGTCGTGAGCACCATACCGGCAATAGAGGCCGCATTTTGCAGGGCTGAGCGCGTTACTTTAGCGGGGTCTACGATACCGGCTTCGAGCATGTTGACGAACTCGTTGGTCGCCGCGTTATAGCCGATGCTGGCGTCTTTTTCTTTGACTCGCTCAGCAACGACCGCGCCGTTCTGACCGGCGTTTTCGGCAATCCGCTTCAGGGGAGCGGTAAGCGCACGGGTAACAATCAGTGCGCCCACTAGCTCTTCGCCTGACAGATTGGTGTTAGCCCAATCTGTTAAACCTGGCGATAGGTGAGCCAGCGTCGCTCCACCACCGGGGACGATGCCTTCTTCGACAGCGGCTTTAGTCGCGTTGATGGCATCTTCTAAGCGGAGCTTACGATCTTTCATTTCGGTCTCGGTCGCTGCGCCGACTTTGATGACAGCTACACCACCCGAGAGCTTAGCGAGGCGCTCCTGTAGCTTTTCCTTATCGTAGGTAGAGTCAGACTCGTCAATCTGACGGCGAATCTGTTCGCAGCGGCTCTTGACAGCGGCTTCGTTACCTTCAGCGACTAGCGTCGTGCTGTCTTTGGTGATGGTCACCCGGCGAGCAGACCCTAGCTGATCCAAGCTGACAGTGTCGAGCTTGAGACCCGCGTCTTCGGTGATGAGCGTACCACCGGTGAGGACGGCAATATCTTCGAGCATGGCTTTGCGGCGATCGCCAAACCCAGGCGCTTTCACAGCTGCGACATTGAGCACGCCGCGCAGACGGTTGACTACCAACGTCGCTAACGCCTCTTTCTCGATATCTTCAGAGATGATCAGCAGGGGCCGACCGGCACGAGCCACTTGCTCTAGAACAGGCACCAGATCCTGTACCAGGGCAATTTTCTTATCGGTAATCAAGATTTGCGGATCGTCAAAAGACGCTTCCATCCGCTCAGGGTCGGTGACAAAGTAAGGGGAAATGTAGCCCTTATCAAAGCGCATCCCTTCAGTGATTTCCAGCTCGGTAAACATCGACTTACCTTCTTCTAGAGAGATGACGCCTTCGCGGCCCACCTTCTCCATTGCGCTGGCGATCATCTCACCGACTTCAGCGTCGTTACCGGCTGAGATGGTGCCGACTTGAGCGATCGCTTTAGAATCACCCACTGGCTGAGCCTGCTTAGCGATCTGATCGACCAGGTAAGCGGTCGCTTTGTCTACGCCGCGCTTGAGGGCAATGGCATTAGCACCTGCTGCCACGTTGCGTAAGCCTTCTTTGACAATGGCGTGAGCTAGCACGGTTGCGGTCGTCGTCCCGTCACCGGCAGCGTCGTTGGTCTTAGAAGCGGCCTGGCGAATCAGCGCCACACCTGTGTTTTCAACATTGTCTTCTAGTTCAATTTCTTTGGCAATGGTCACGCCGTCGTTGACGATTTGAGGGGAGCCAAATTTCTTTTCGAGGACGACATTGCGACCTTTAGGGCCGAGAGTGACGGCAACGGCCTCAGCCAAAATGTCCATACCGCGCTCAAGTGCGCGGCGGGCATTTTCGTTATAGATAATGCGTTTTGCCATGGTTGTGAATTCGTTGGGTATGAGGATATTGAGATTTTCAATTGATGTTTTTGACAGCCATTTTTGACAGCTAGATAAGCGCACGGGTGAGCGCAGTGCCAAAGCAACCGTCTATAAAGCTGCCTACGCGAAAAACTGCCTATGAAACGGTCGCCAGAATATCTTTCTCAGAGAGCAAGATGTACTCATCGTTGCCGAGCTTAATCTCGGTACCGGCATACTTGGAGTACAGAACCTTGTCGCCCACATTCACATCTACAGACCGGCGGTTGCCGCTGTCGTCTACTTTACCGGGGCCAACTGCCGTGATTTCGCCGACCTGAGGCTTTTCTTTAGCAGCGTCAGGTAAAATAATGCCGCCTGCTGTTTGCTCTTCAGAAGCGCTGACTTTGATAAAAACGCGATCGCCTAGGGGCTTAAGATTTGAATTACCTAGAGTAATAGCTGCCATATGATTTTCTCCGCGATGACTCGAATGAATACTGATGTGTTGATATAGACTGTGCCAAAAGTCGCTGTGGGTAAGCGCCTTTAGATCAGCGCCGGAACTCAAAACTAGACTGAGTTCAGTCAACGCCCAAGCACAGTTAAAGCCCAGCAATCTCAGCGAACCTACGTCAGCCGCCATCGCTATGGGCAGCGCGCAGCCACTTTGCAGGGCCTCTCAGCAGAAAGTTAGCACTCTCCGCTGTTGAGTGCTAATCTATCGAATTGGAGTAGGCGATCGCAACAAGCAGATCGGTACGGGTTCCCGAACTCACTGTCTCGTCAAAGCTGTGAATGCGCCAATGAGCTGCGTTTGTGGACTTCGCGCTCACCGGTACATTCCTTTAAACGCGAAAGCAAAGTCCTTACTATCCGCAACATCATGAGCAAATCTTCTCAAGTTCACACGGTCTCCGGTCAGGGATTGCCCTTAGTGGGGAACGATATCGACACTGATCGAATCATCCCAGCACGGTTTTTGCGGGCGGTGACGTTTGACGGGTTAGGCGCACAGGTCTTTGCCGATGACCGGCAGCAAAAGCCCGACCATCCTTTTAATCAGGCGGCGTATCAGGCGGCAGAGGTGCTGGTCGTCAATCGTAATTTTGGCTGTGGATCTTCCCGGGAACATGCGCCTCAGGCCATTGCTCGCTGGGGCATTAAGGCTATTGTCGGCGAAAGCTTTGCTGAGATCTTTTTTGGCAATTGCGTGGCGATGGGTATTCCCTGTGTCACGGCTGAAACGGCAGCGGTGACGACCTTGCAAAAGCTGGTTGCTGAAGACCCAACACTGGCAGTCGTGGTTGACCTGGAACAAATGACGGTACGAGCGGGCGACTTTTCTCTGTCAGCACAGATGGGATCAGGCCCCCGGCAAATGTTCCTCGAAGGCACCTGGGATGCTTGCGGGCAGCTCGTGGCTCAGGTCGAGGCGATCGCCCAAACCGCCCAACAGCTACCTTACTTACAGTGGCAGAGCCGCTAACCGCTTGTTTTCAAGGCGTCGTCTTAAGGTGTTGTTAAGGCGCTGGCGACCCCGTTATGACCACTGCGAGTAGGGACACCTAACCAGGCTGGCATTGTAGTACCGCGCTTCGCCTGACACTTCTGCGCCGATCCATTCTGGTAAATCTAGCGGCTGATCTTCAGAGCGCAGCTCTACTTCTGCGACGGTTAGCCCTGCATTTTCTCCAGCAAATTCGTCAATTTCCCAAACGACTTCGCCTATTGGCAGCCGGTAGCGCGTTTTTTCTATAAAGGGACGCTCGCACAGCGTCAATAGCATCGCCCGAGCATCGGCCACCGGGATAGAATACTCAAATTCGGCGCGGGTTAGCCCTCGCGTGGGGCCTTTAATCGTGAGATAGCCCTGATCACCGGCAATCCGCACCCTGACGCTCTGACCGGATCGGGCCGTTGCAATATAGCCCTGGCAGTAAGCCTGGCCGGTTGCTAAAGGCCGCCAGCTATCGGCAGTGACTAAAAACTTGCGTTCAATTTCTTCAGCCATAGAGCGCTGCTATCTCCTAATTTCTACATTTTTTTATACTGCTAATTTTTCTACTAATTTAGATATAAAAATACTTCCACTTCATTAGGCGTCGGGAGCGCCGCGATCGCCCCAGGCCGAGTTGTTGTTAACGCACCCACAGCGCTGGCATAGGTAACTACATCGCGAGCTATGGCCGCATCTTCCAGGCACTGGTGTCCCCGATGCAGCAGCTGGTGAACAAATCCTGCTGTAAAAGCGTCCCCCGCGCCTGTGGTTTCTTCTACATCGACTGCAAAGCCGGGTAGCGTTCCGGTATTGCCCATCAGCCAGTATTGACAGCCCTTGGCTCCAGCGGTCACTAAGACGCCCTTGAGATGCGGCAACTGCTGGGCGATCGCCACCGCTGACACAGTGCCAAACAGCCACTCAGCCTCATCATCAGACACTTTTATAAACTGGGCTTTGCTCAGCAGAGGGTAAACCCGCCCTGGGGCTTCAGCCGGGTCAGGCCAAAACATCGGTCGCCAGTTGACATCGACCAAAACCAGTGCGCCCTGGGCTGCGGCTAGCTCGACCGCTCGCTCGACCGACTGACGAGTATCTGTGTAGGCCATCGCCAGCGTGCCTAAGACCAAAAAACTAGCCCCCGTAAACAGATCAGCTTCCAGGGCATCGGCAAATAAATGGGCATCGGCAAAGGCTGCCGGGTCGCTTTCACTAAAGCCCGCAAACGTGCGATCACCTTGCTCATCTTGAGTGACATAGACCTGACGGGTCGGCGCTTTAATTCTTCGCTGCACGCCCCGGTGACCTACTCTCATATCGACTAATAGCTTGATCAGTGCATCACCCCAGCGATCGCGGCCTACTGCACCGATAAATTCGACTGAGTTGCCTAGTTTTGCCAGCGCGCAGGCCACATTTGCCGGTGCGCCGCCCGGTAGAGGCGTCCAGTTAGCGACTTCGTTGCGAGGCAGTCCCGGCTGCTCAGCAAAGCAGTCAATCAGAATTTCTCCCAGGCAAACGGCGCGGTTCACAGACCTCTGTCACAATTCGGGGCAGATCTCAGGGCAGTCGATCCAACTGATCCAACTAAAGAGGGCTTCTCAGTTAAAAAAAGCTCCTACTCACCCTACGCCTATTTCAGCCGTCGCAACACATATTCTGAAATGTCTTCGAGCGCCTGACGAGAATCAGAGGGCGGCAGTTCGCTCAGGCATGCGATCGCATGGTGTACATGGTCAGTCGCTAGCTGCCGTGAGCGGCTAATGCCCTGGCTCGCGTGAATCAGCTCAATCGCTTGCTCAAAGTCTTCAGGTTCAGAAAACTCTCGTTCAATCAGAGTTTTGAGATAGGGTACCTCTTCAATGGCATAGAGCGCCGGGGCCGTCAGGTTGCCGCTGCGCAGATCTGAGCCAGCGGGCTTTCCTAGCACCTCCGATGAGCCGGTGAAATCTAAAATGTCATCAACAACCTGATAGGCCAGACCCAGACTGCGACCAAACTGATAAAGGTTGTCAGCGGTAGCTGTCGAAACCTCGCTCAGCACACCGACGGCTTTAGCGCTGTTGGCAATCAGCGTGGCGGTTTTGTAATAGCTTTTCTCTAAGTAGTCTTCAATCGATAGCGTCGTATCAAAGTGCTTGAGCCCCTGGCGAATCTCACCCTCAGCCAAATCCATAATCACCCGCGAGAGCAGCTTGACCACTTCTAAATTGTCAAGATTGGCAAGGTACCACGAAGACTGAGCAAAGAGAAAATCGCCTGCTAGCACCGCCACCCGATTGTCAAAAAGGCTGTGAACCGTAGGGACACCGCGCCGCGTGGCAGACTCATCGACGACATCATCATGCACCAAGCTAGCGGTGTGAATCATCTCAGTGATTTCGGCCAGACGGCGATGGCGAGACGTAATTCCCTGGTCTGGCAAAGTAGCCCTAGCTAGCAGCAGCACAATAGCTGGGCGGATACGCTTCCCGCCTGCACCAAAAAGATGCTCAGCAGCGGCATATAGAATTTTATGGCGAGCGCCGACAAGTTTCTTAAGATTGTCTGTCAGCAGGGCTAGATCGGCTTCAACAGGGGAAAAAAGAGAGGTGGCTGAGGTCATGGAAAACGCGACTCAGGCGGATTAGGTTACGAAACTTTAAGCAGTTCTCCTTCATTCTAAGCTATAGCGCTGGCAAAGGGACTCGTTAGAGCGATCAAAGCTGCCAGCCCTATCCCCGACACTGGAGACTATATCGAGGCTGCATCAAAAAAATGGGCAAAAATTTGGGTGAAATATCTGCGGCGTGGGGTTGTTAGATAACTAAAGCTTATGCTAGAATCTATGCATCAGAAGACTTTTCGAGAAAGCCTGAAGTCATACATAGGTCAGTCATCCACAGAGCGATCTAGCAGCAGTTACCTACTAAGGTTTGCTGAGATGAGTCATTTTACCGACTTATCTTAAAGATCTGTCTCAAGACTGTAATCGTCACAGTTAGCTATTGTCCATACCATTGGGTGATGTCATCACAAGATGATCATCGCACAACATGATTCATTTGCTAACGCTCTGACGATATCGGCGTCTCTGCCTACGGCAGCATAGCTGTAATAGGCAACAGCGACCTAGCCGCGCTGGCTCGATATTCGTATGGTTATAAATCGACCAAGCGAATCACGCTGTTCTAGTGATTTGATTGAGTTTTTTGGGACGCTCAGAAAGTATCAGTTGCTACGTAGGTAGCTCGCTGTTGTTGGCAAAACTTTTGTCGGTTTTCCTCCTCAGGGTTTCTCACTTGCTTTACGCAGAGTGATTAGGGATCTGACAGGTAGCAAAGGCACATAGCCTGAGCCTTCTTTGAAGCGCTGAGGTGAGCCGGTCGGTTCGCATCGTTAGCAAGCTTTTTGATTTAGACAAACGTGCTGATAGTTTGTCCTTACTGTAATTACAGTGAAGACGAACGAGCGTGATTCGAATCATTGCGGTTTCGAAGATGTGCCTGAGTCATTCAATATATGCTCTGGTAGTTTACCAGCATCTGTCAACCGAATCTAGATCCCTTACTCACTTTAAGTGAGCCCTTAGATGGGGCTTACAGAAGCAGTAGAACCTGAATAGCATCTGACTCCTATCGGAGGCAGCGAGCATCCCGTTCTCTAAGGTTATCTTTCTTGACCACCATAGTTGGGCCCTTTTGAGCCCGACTGGTCTGTCACATAATCTTTTCTACGAATTTCGTCTACTGATAAATCTTTTTTAACCTGTTTATCTTCTTTTCGTGCTTGCCATGCCAAACTTTTCTAACGCTGCTGATCCAGTTTTTATCGTAGTTCCTGCCTTGGGTTATTTGCTTACGGTGTACCTGGTGATGATGTGGATGAGTACCCACATCTCTGATACATAAAACTTAATACCAAAAAAGGTCGCAGTCACTCTCAATCAAGATAGCTGCGACCTTTTTAGTCAGGGCTGTTTTTTACGCTATTTTTAGACACTATTTTAAGAGCGGCTGATCCAGGCGAAAGCACGATGGGTCAGCCGCTTTTTTCTGGCTGGCTCGCCTCACCAGATAGCTTAGCGATCGCTCGTGTGATAAGACGCTGCGTGAATCATCTCTAGCACGGCCACTGGCACCTGGGTGACCTGCGGCTGATAGCCTAGCCACTGCTGAGAAACCTGGGCGAACTGGTTAGGGTCGCCGCTGACGAAAAACTCAGTTGACTGAGCCGGTTCGGAGCAAGTCAGGCCCAAGATTTCTAGCTCTTGAGCAGCGGCGATCGCTAGATGTTTGGCCGGGTCTACGAGCGTAATACCGCTGGGTAAAATTTGCTTAAGGACTGGCCCCAGGTGCGGATAGTGCGTACAGCCATACACCAGCGTGTCAATGCCAGCCGCGACCAGCGGATCAAGGTAGCGTTTGGCCAGGGTTAACGTGTAGGGGTCGTGAATGCGATCGCTCTCAATCTGCGGCACGAACTCCGGGCAGCCCACCTGCCAGACCTGCGCAGATGAATCAATTTCTAACACCGCCTGCTGGTAAGCATTGCTCTGCGCAGTCGCTTGAGTAGAGATCACTCCGATGCGTTTACCGCTGCTTACCGCTGCTCGCGCCCCTGGCAAGATGATGCCTAAAATCGGAATCGGAAACTCTGAACGCACCTCCTCTAACACCAGCGCTGAACTCGTGTTGCAGGCCATAATCACTAGCTTTACTTCTAAACCCATCATCCAGGCGATGATTTCGCGGACAAAGCGCAAAATTTCTCCCTTAGAGCGGTTGCCATAAGGCACACGAGCGGTATCACCAAAATAGATCACCGACTCGTGGAAAAGCTGAGCCTGCATCTCGCGTAGTACTGTCAGCCCTCCCACGCCGCTGTCGAAGACACCAATTTTGAAATTGGAGCGCAGCTTGCTAGAGAGGGCTGGGATGCTCATAGGTATAAAGTGCTCATGCTTGAAGCGGACAAATATTGTCTAGAGTTTAGTCGGATTTGGAGACTTTACCGGCTCGATTTTGTTTTCTGAAGTAGAAGATCTATAAATCGGTATGTTTTAATCCATCTGCGCGGCCAGGTCAAAAGAGCTGCTATCAACTCATGTCAGCAAATGCCTTGGCAACTACAGTCTGTCTCTGAGGGTTTACGGACAGTTCGTTCAAAACTTTTGATTCTCAATCCGGCGCTGTTCGAGAGCTGTTGATGCCTATATGGCCACAGCTGTGATCGGGAACCTACCGCTGACAGCGCCGGAGACTGATGATCTGGCATTACGATTCGGCTTCGGCTGACGGTGCAGTCGCAACACCACCCTGAGTAGAAGAGGTCAGCGCCCCATCAGCGGCTTCCGCCTTTCCCTCCATGACCGCCTGAGTGGCGGCCTCCAAAGTGCCGTCCCCCTCGTCTTGGTCAAAGACCATACGCAATAGCGGCGGTGCTATAAAGGTGGTCACAATCACCATGACGATAATGGCTGCATCGAGCGATTCTGAAAGCACCCCGCTGGCCGCGCCGACGCCGGCAAATACCAGCCCGACTTCGCCCCGGGGAATCATGCCAAAGCCGACTGCCAGGCGATTGATGCCGGGTTGACCAAAGATGGCATAGCCCGTGATCGTCTTACCGATAATGGCAACGACCACTAAGAAGGAAGCGATGATCAGGCCTTCTCGGTTGGCCGGTTCTAACGGGTTAAGTACGCTGATGTCGGTACGGGCACCTACTGTGACAAAAAAGACCGGCACCAGCATGTCGGCAATGGGCGTAATTTGCTCCTCTAGTTCTCGACGCTTGGAGGTTTCGGCCAAAATTAAACCGGCGGCAAAGGCACCCAAAATGGACTCTAGCTGGATGGCTGCCGCGATGTAAGACAGCAAGAACGCAAAAATCAGCGATGTGATGATCAGCTGACCGCGAGTCCGTAGCTGATCGACGAGAGAGACAAACAGCGGGCTCAGCAGACGGCCTATAAAGATAGAGCCAATCAGGAAGGCCGCTGCCCCCAGCACTAAATAGATAACATTGACAATTTCGATTTCGCCAGTTTTGGCCAGACTTGCGACCACTGCCAGCACAATAATGCCCAGCACGTCATCCAATACAGCTGCGCCGATGATAATCTGCCCTTCTTTAGAGCTGAGCTGCTGCATTTCGGCAAGCACTTTGGCGGTGATGCCGATGCTGGTTGCTGTGAGAGCGGCTCCGGCAAAGACAGCCGGAATAGTACCGATATTAAAAAAAACTATGAGCCCCGTTGTGCCTGCGACAAAAGGCACTAATACGCCCACGATGGCGACGACAGCGGCCTGCGGACCGACTCTGATCAGCTCTTTGAGATCTGACTCCAAACCAATTTCAAACAGCAAGATAATCACGCCGAGTTCGGCTAAGACCGATAGCGCTTCACTCTCACCGCTAAACACTCTCAACAGCCCTTCTGGCTCCAGTCCGGAAGTCATCTGAATGAGATTCATCAGGGCAGAGGCCGGAACTTCTGATCCCTCTGGAAAAACAATCAGATGGAGCGCCGATACCCCGACGACGACGCCGCCGATTAGCTCACCCAAAACAGACGGTAAGTTGAGCCGAGCGCAAAGTTCGCCGCCCACCTTGGCAGCGATAAAAACAGTGATCAAGCTAAGTAGCACACCCGACAATATCAGCGGCCCGATTTCTGCTTCGTCTACTTCCGCTAATAGCGGGCTGGCCCCCTGCCAAAAGCTAGGCCAGATATCGCTATTCCAAACAGTCTGAAAAAAGAGGCTATCTACTATGCCGCTGTCTACCATGCTATTGATGCCACTTAAATGGTCTCTTAAGTATTTTGACGGGCCAAGCCACCCTGCTGGGCTTAGCCATCTGGTGAGGTTGATCATGCTGTCTTCAGCAACGGGCGTTGCCTGATTACATGAGGTCTAATTTACATGAGTGACCGGGCTATGAATTGTTCATTTAGTCATAAGCCGCTGCCAAAATTAATTTAAGATGAAATGCTGAGATCGCGCTCGATGGCTTCTCAATAGTCTCAATAGTTTTTTTGCGGATTAAATTTTGGGCGGATTGAAAGCGGCTTGAGTTTCAGTGAGTAAGGTTTTATTTGTCGGTGAGCCTAGCCAAAGACTCGGTGCTGGAGCGAGGGCATCTGCCGGCGAACCTGCTCTAATCGGGCCGGGCGGATTTCGGCGATCGCCATTCCCACCTGGACACCTGCATCGTCCAGAATAATTCCCCAGGGGTCGATTACCATCGCGTGACCGTGAGACTGGCGTCTGGCATTGTGGAAGCCGGTTTGAGCAGGGGCGAGCATGTAGCAGGTGTTTTCGATGGCGCGGGCCTGCAGCAGGATCTGCCAGTGATCTTTACCGGTAAAGGCAGTAAAGGCCGCTGGCACGGCCAGCACTTCAGCACCGCCTTTAGAGAGCTGCCGGTAGAGTTCGGGAAAGCGCACGTCGTAACAAACAGAAATGCCGAGTTTGCCCAGCCGCTCTGAGCTGTAGACCGCAGGGATGGAACTGCCAGATGTCACCGTCGTCGATTCTCGGTAGGTATTGCCATCGGGCAAATTGACATCAAAGAGGTGAACTTTTTCGTAGCGCAGGAGTTCTTCGCCATTGGCATCGACTAGCAGCGCCGTATTGTAGGTGCGGCCGTCGGGGGAGGGCACCGGATAGCCGCCGCCAAGCAGCGTGATGCGGTAGCGCTGGGCCATGGTTTTGAGAAACTTTTCGCTGGCCTCGCAAATGGCAGCAGCCTGCTTAAATTTGGCGTCTTCATCGCCTAAAAAGGAAAAATTTTCGGGTAGGGTGACTAGCTCGGCCCCTCGCCGGGTGGCTAAGTCGATCAGCTCTTCGGCCTGGGCCAGATTTTTGCTGAGATCGGCCACGCTGGTCATTTGCAGAGCCGCTGCCAGGTAGGGCTTCATAAGTCTTAGATTGCAGATAGGACAGTGCAGACAGAACAGGCTTTTAATTGTACTGGGTTGGCGGGTGGAGATGAAAATGGATGTCGCCTGCCAGCGAACAGAAGAGGTCCCAGGTTTGCGTAGATTTGCCTGCGATTTAATAAAGATGCCGCAAAGGGCAAAGAATACGGAATCTGAGTCTGTCTCGCTGTCGTCATGAAGTAACTCACCTCACCTCATCTGCCATGATCAACGGGACTATTCTGCAATGCTTTCACTGGTATACGCCTGCCGATGGCTACCTGTGGAAGCAGGTCGCTGCGACGGCGGCTGATCTGGCCCAAGCGGGATTTAGTGCCCTGTGGCTGCCGCCGATGACTAAAGCGAGCGGTGGGGCTGATGATGTCGGCTATAGTGCTTACGATCTTTATGACCTGGGCGAATTTGACCAGTGCGGCAGTGTCGCAACTAAGTACGGTAGCTATCAGGCGCTATTGACGGCGATCGCTGCTGCCCATACCGCCGGACTCCAGGTCTATGGCGATGTGGTTTTGCACCGTAAACACGGCGGCGATGAGGTTGAGCACTTGAGCGGAACGCCGGTCGCCTGGCGCAACCTGGATCGAGCTATTGGCCCTACGCAGACGATTGCCGCCCGGAGCCGCTTTACCTTTTCTGGTCGGGGGCAGCGCTACAGCGCCATGACCTGGCAGGGCAAGCATTTTCAGCTGGTGAATCACAATTGCTTAGCCAAACCGAGTGACCTGGCCGGTCAGCGCGTTCTCTACCGTCTTAAATCCAAGCCGTTTAGTGCTGAAGCCGATGTTCGCCTGGGCCGTCAGGAGCGCTGCTGTGAGCTAGATCTGGATATGCCAGTAGTGGCACAGGCGCTCGACGACTGGGGCCACTGGTTTGTCACCACAACCGGAATAGACGGACTCCGGCTAGACGGCGCTAAACACCTATCTGCTTTATTTGTCCAGAAGTGGCTGTGGCGGCTGCATGAACGGCTGGCGGCTGAGCGGCCCGAAGAAAGCGATCGCCCTGCCTCAGCGCTGTTTGCTATGGGCGATTGCTGGTCTGACCAGGTGAACGATCTGCACTGGTATATTGCCAAAAGCGGCGGTCAGCTATCGCTATTCGATGTGCCGCTGCACTACAACTTTCACCGGGCCAGTCGCCAGGGCTGCTATTACGATCTGCGCCATGTTTTAACCGGCACGCTGATGGATGAACAGCCGGCGCTGGCTGTCACCTTTGTAGACAATCACAATTCTCAGCCGCTGCAAATTTTAGAGTCTCCGGTTGAGGACTGGTTTAAGCCGTTAGCCTATGCGCTGATTTTGCTGCGACAGGAAGGGTATCCTTGCGTCTTTGCCGCCGATTATTATGGCGCTCACGCTGAGATTATCAATCGGCTGCTGTGGGTGCGATCGCACTGCGCTTACGGTGAGCAGTACGACTATTTTGTACGGCCCGATCTGATTGGGTGGACGCGGCTAGGCAATGCTGAGAATCTGGGAGCGATCGCCGTCGTGCTGAGCAATCACCAGGGCGGCAGCTTGTGGATGGAGTTAGGCAAGCCTGACACTCAGTTTGTTGACATCACTCAATCGCTCAGTGAACCGGTATGGACTAATGCCAACGGCTGGGGAAATTTTGACTGCTTGGGAAGGTCTGTATCCGTTTGGGTGGAGGCAATCTACGGAGATCTGGCTTTTGACAAATTGGATAGAGCGACCCCTTGACAGGAAGCGGCTTCTATCGCGACAATGGTTGTTCTTGTAAAAATGCTCGGATCAGGTAAAAAGGCGCTAGCTTGGCCTACCTGTACGGCATAAGGAAAAAGGAACTATGGCTTACGCAATTATTGCCGCTGGTGGTACCCAGCTGCGAGTACAACCGGGTCGCTTTTATGACCTCAACCGCCTACCCGTAGAAGCGGACGAACAGATTACGATTGACAGCGTACTGCTGGTAGAAAATGACGGCGACCTGAGTATCGGCCAGCCGCTGGTAGAAGGGGCGACGGTCAGCGGCACGGTGCTCAGCCATCTGCGCGGGAAGAAGGTGATTGTCTACAAAATGCAGCCTAAGAAGAAGACCCGCAAAAAGCAGGGTCATCGTCAGGAGCTGACTCGGGTGATGATCGACTCGATTACGGTGGGCGGCAATACAATTACAGCTGATGCTAGCAGTGCTACTGCTCCAGCAGCGACTAGCGCCCCAGACAGTACTTCAGACAGTGCCGACAGCGAAGAAGCGACCGCTAGCACCACAGCGAGCTAAGCTTTAACTAGACTGGTTCTAACTGGATAGGCAAGGGCCTCACGAACGCAGCTATCTTAACAAACAGGAGATTATTTGAGCGATGGCACATAAGAAAGGAACAGGTAGTACACGTAACGGTCGCGACTCTAATGCTCAGCGGCTAGGCGTGAAAAAGTACGGCGGTGAGCAGGTAATTGCAGGTAACATCATCGTGCGGCAGCGCGGCACCAAGTACCATGTTGGCGAAAATGTTGGTCGCGGCGGCGATGATACACTGTTTGCTTTGATCGACGGCGTTGTAAAATTTGAGCGCAAAGGTAAGAGCCGTAAGAAAGTAAGTGTGTATTTCGCTTAGGCTAGCAGCCGGATAGCGGTAGCAAAGATGCTGCCCACACTGCTTATGCCAGAAAGGCCATAAAAGCTCGTTGTCTCTAGAGGCGGCGAGCTTTTGTGTACCTGTAATTTTTCAGTGGAGAAGCCGGGTTCAACGGGTATTCTGGTTAAACGCTTTTCTATGAGGGGTGCTGTCCTCATTGCTGATACGCTATTTTAATTGATGCCACATTGTCTTTACTTAAAGACTGAATCACTCAGTCATAAAGCGACAGACGATTAGGGGTCGAGCTGGTAACGCTTAGTTGCTCAAGCAGTAGGCCACTATGCCCCTTTATATTGTATTTGCCGCTTTGCCTGCGATCGCAGCCTGCGCTTCGGGTAGTGCTGCTCTCTATGCCTGGCAGCGCCGAGAAATTAACGGGGCCGGGGCATTTGCGCTATGTATGGGCAGCATTTTTATCTGGTGTTTTTTTGCGGTCTTTGAATATCTCTCGCTAGACCAAACCGCTCGCATTATTTTTGGCAAGGCTGAGTATCTAGGTATTGCCTTTTTCCCAGCGCTCTGGCTGATTTTTACGCTGCAATATGCTCACTACGACGGCTGGCTGACCCGGCGCGTGTTGGCAGCTCTCAATGTGATCCCGGTACTGACGCTGCTACTAGCCTTTACCGATCACTGGCACGGCTGGATCTGGCGGTCAGTGACTCTGGCCTTACAGCCTTTTCCCAGGCTGGTCATTGAGCATGGCTGGTGGTTTCACTATGTGGCAGTTCCTTACTGCTATGTGCTGTTGACTGTTGGTTTTGGGACTTTGCTGACGGCTGCTTTTGTAGGATCGCGACTGCATCGAAGGCAGGTGTTTGCGATGCTATGTGCGGCCCTAACCCCTTTTATCGGCAATGTGCTGTATGTGGTTGCGGGAATTACGTTTTATGGCATGGATCTAACGCCGGTAGGGTTTGCGATGACCGGTATGATAGTCCAGTTTAGTTTGTTCCGCACACAGTTTTTAGACGTTGCACCTATTTCATATAGAACTGTTCTTCTCAGTGCAAAAGATGCTGTTATTTTGTTGAATATCTATCATCGAATTGTAGATGTGAACCCCAGTGCTTTAGTTGAAAGCAAGGACTGGCATAGTGTAGAGGCTGTTGTTGGTAAGCGGTTTGAGAGGGTTTTCCCAGACTATGGTGAACTGCTATGGGGCATGGGTGAAGCGGCTGAACTGACTGAAACTGTTTCTCTGCCTCGAATGGTGACTGAGCGAAAGGACGATTATTTGGATGAGGTGTTTAGAGAGGTGAGGGTGCGATCGCTGCTCAGCCCAGGCGGTCAACTCTCAGGCTGGGTAGTAATTATTCGCGATGTTACTTTAGAGAAGCAACAGCAAGCGCAGTTAGAACAGTTTGCCTATCTCGATAGTTTGACCGGACTGCACAATCGCAGATATTTAGAACAAAAGGCAGAAAAAGCGCTGTTGCCCTATTCTAATCCGTCTGAACTAACGCTGCTCTCACCGCTGGCGCTTTTATATATCGATCTCAACCATTTTAAATCAATTAATGATGCCCACGGTCATGACATAGGCGATGCGGTGCTGCAACACTTTGCGCAGTGTCTTCGATGCAGTGTAAGTTCGACAGATACGGCAGTTCGCTTGAGCGGGGATGAGTTTGTTGCGCTGTTGTATGACGCTGATTTGTCTGTGGCGAT
The DNA here is from genome assembly GCF_002286735.1 of Leptolyngbya sp. BC1307. Lineage (GTDB taxonomy): Bacteria > Cyanobacteriota > Cyanobacteriia > Phormidesmidales > Phormidesmidaceae > Phormidesmis. Next base: position 6,225 of record NZ_NRTA01000018.1, on the reverse strand, counting down.
GGCGGTGCGATCGCGTCTGCTACAGTCTCTAGAACAAGAGTTCATCTTGTCGGGCCATCGCCTCACGATTAGCGCCAGCATCGGCATTACCTGCTGCCCGAGAGATGGCATCACGCTGCAAGGTCTGTTGCGACAGGCTGACAGAGAGATGTACCGGGAAAAGCGCCTGATGAGAGACGCCTAAATGAGAGACGCTTAAAAGAGTGTTTTAGGAGCCTGTTCGTCAGTCACTACTTTAAAGGCATTGGCTACGCGCTCAGGAATGGCCATCGGGCGACCTTTTTGAGCATCAACAAACACCCAATCGGTTTCACCTGTGGCAAGAACAACCTGATCGGAGATGCGAAAAAACTTGTAGTGACGCTGCGATCGCACTTTCCCTATACTCGCAATCCAGGTAAGAATGGCAATCTCTTCGTCTACAAAGGCGGGCCGCAGATATTCTACCCGGTGGGCTCTGACGACCCAGGTTGCGCCAACGGCGGTGGTTTCGCGGGTGCAGGGGGTGTGGTTGGCGTGGGCGATCGCGGCGGTTTGCATCCAGCGCACGTATTCTACGTTGTTTAGGTGGTCGTTTTCGTCGATGGCTGAGGCGGGTACGGTGAAGTCGTAGCGGTAGATAGCGGATGGGTTGGCGGGCATAGGCGAGCAGTGAGCAGCGTCGCTATTCTAAGCTGCCTTAGCGCTGGGTGAGTCATCTTTAGCGACAGCTATGGACGAGATGAACCGTTACCGAGGGCTGAGCGGAGTCGTAGGCTTTGCCTTCTCGTAGAGTAGCCCGGTTGGGTTGTGGCTGACTCCTTCGGAGACGCTCCGCGAACGACTGCGCTCAGCCAGCGAGAAACCTCATCCGTCGAGGAATTTACCATGCGGCTCTCGAAGAACTTGGAAAGTCTACATAGCTTCAGTTGCGTTGAGGTTATGATGACTAGAGAGTAAACCCGCAATTTAGCGCCTGAGCATGTCTAGCGACGCCGTTACTGTATTTTTCTCCTACTCGCATAAAGATGAAACGCTACGGGACGAGCTGGCAAAGCATCTCGAAATTTTGAAGTGGAATGATGTGATCGCAGACTGGCATGATCGTAGAATTTTACCAGGAGATGAGTGGGATAAGCAGATCAAAGGCAACCTGAACTCGGCGCAGATTATTTTGCTGCTAGTGAGTTCAGATTTTATTGCTTCGCACTACTGTCGGGAAACTGAGATCAGGCGAGCGATGGAACGCCATGAGGCGGGCGAGGCTCGGGTGATACCCGTCATTCTACGAAAATGCCTTTGGCATGTGACGCCTTTTGGGAAGCTTCAGGCTTTACCCAAAAACGGTACGCCCGTTATGGATGTAGGCACCTGGCCGACTTGGGATGATGCGTTTTGTAACATTGCCGAGGGTATCCAAAAGGCAGCGAACAGCTTTTCACAACAGGCTGAGTCGGCACCTGTGCAGACTGTTTCTGCGGTGCCTGTCACAGTAGCCGCGAGCAATACACAAGATCAGTATCGGAAACGGGTGCAAGAGTATCTGGTTGACCGGCAGCTAACGGTTTTTCACGAGGCGCGGTTGGAGCTTTTGCGTAAGCAGTTGAAGCTGCCAGAGGCGGAGGCACAGCGAATTTTATCGGAGGAGCTTGCGCCCATAGAGCAGGCCCGAGAAGCTTATCGAAGTGCGCTGAGTCGATTAATAGAGACGGGCTGCTATCCGCTGGATGAAAAGACACAGGGGGATCTGAATCTGTTTAGGCAAGAGCTGCAATTGAGCGACTCTGAAGTGGCAGAAATTGAGCGGCCTATTCTGGAGACAGCAAGTGAAGCGGCAGCGGCGGCTGAGTACAAGCTAGAAGTGTCAGGCTCGGAGTGCGGCATTGACCATATGAAGCTGCGAGACCTGCTAGAGGCAGGAGACTACAAAGCTGCCGCTCAGGAAACCTATGAGGTGATGATTCGGGCTGTCGGGAAGAAGCCTGACGATTATTTCACTTCAGATGAGCTGCTGAACTTTCCTTGCAAAGACCTGCTCGCGATTGACCGCCTATGGGTGAAATACAGCCAGGGTCGGTTTGGATTTAGCGTGCAAAAGAAAATTTACGTCGAGTGTGGGGCAAAGCTCGACTGCAAGTATCCAGGTGAGAAGATATTCCAAGCGTTTGGGGATCGGGTGGGATGGCGTGTGAACGGAAGCTGGATTAGCTACACTGATGTAACATTTGGCACGTCAGCACCTACGGGACACCTCCCCTGGGTTTACCGGGGGGATGGAGATTCGTTTGGGATTTTTGATAGTTGGGGGAGTGAGTATCTTTTCTCGTATCGAGACTTGTAAAGTGTAGAGCATAGGCGCTTCAGAAGTTTCTAAAGTTTTGTTTTCAAGCTTGAACGAACGAGAAACAAGGGCTTACAAAGATCCGTTACCTGGTACCAGTATTGATTGTTTGACGACCTCTCGGTATGACTACCTCTCAGCCATTAGCCACTTGTATCAAACTGCATCCCTGCGATTTCTGGGTTCAGCGCATTCGCCATCACGAACTTTTTGGCAATCTCCTGCGCTGTGCTCGATACTCTCAAGGAGAGATAAGTTGTAAGTTGGGAAACTCAGTCTGATAGCGTTTCACGTCTCTCGTAAGCAGTGGAATTTTGAGAATGACAGCGTGAGCCCCAATGTAAAAATCTGGCAGAGGAGAGCGACGAGTTCCGCCACGCCGTCTATAGCTCTGGAAAGCTTTACCTGCGAGAAATGCAGCGCTCCAGGGTAGTTGTTCTCGATGAAAAAACTTTGGTGGCAGCAGAGTATCCAATGCTTCAATCTGTTCAAACCCTACTGAAACCTCGGCATAAATGATGGGGTTGATGATGAGATTGCCCTGATCTGCACATGTAGAAATCTGTACAGATGACCACTCGAACCACTGAGGGTCTTCAGTAGCAATATCGAGGATGACGTTGCTATCGACCAAAACGTCAGTCATCGTCGCCTCTAGTCAGATACATAATTTCATCGGTGGTCAGTTTAGCAGTTGCTTTACCACGCATAAGGTTGATTAGCTCTTGTCCTCGGCTGAGTTCTGGTCGGCTATGTGATTGGGTCTGTACATAAACAGCAACAGCTTGATCAACAATGGCTTCTGGCGACTGTCCGCGTTGATTCGCCAAGGCAATTACCTTTTCTAACAGAACAGGTTCTGGTGTCCATTCAAATGCGGTGTCCATGAGCCTTTTCCCAGTTGCGACGCTTACATTGTAATGAGGATTTGCGCTTGCATACTCAGATGCTACGCTGGAGACAACGCAGAACTTGAGTTTCAAATTCTGCCTGATGGAGAGCTGTCTGATGAGCTTGACTAACTACGATGCTATGTCTAACGCTGAGCTGAAGCAGTATTTTCTCAGGCATCGAGGAGATCAGTCCGCGCTCCAGACTTATCTAGACAGAATTAATCAGCGCCCTCACAAGATTATTGCTCACCCTGATGACCCAGATTTTGATGAGAAAGTGCAGACTGCCATTCGCCAAAAGCTAGAAGCTGCTAGAAATAGCAAGCGCCAACACTCCTGAATGACTTTAGACTGAAGTGAAGCGATGCCTACCCAGCGCCAAACCCATGTCTCCCTCCGCTGCCGAATCGACCCAATCCATCATCCACGAAGCGCAGCTAAACGGCGTTGTGTTTCCGCCCGGCGACCTCTATAGCGACGAACCGCCATTGGAATCGTATCTTCACTTACAGCAGATGGTGCTGCTGCTAAACTGCCTTGACTGGCTGTGGAAAGACCGCACCGACTACTTCTCAGCAGGCAATCTGACGGTTTACTACAGCCCGCGTCAGCGCAAGTCTGAAGACTTTAGAGGGCCAGACTTTTTCGTGGTGCTAGGTACAGAAAAGCGTCCTCGCAAAAGCTGGGTAGTTTGGGAAGAAGAAGGCAAGTATCCAAACATAATTATCGAGCTACTTTCTGACTCCACAGCGAAGACAGATCGCGGGCTCAAAAAGCAGATCTATCAGGACATCTTCCGAACGCCTGACTATTTCTGGTTCGACCCCGATAGCCTGGAGATGGAAGGCTTTCACCTGGCAGACGGCGTATATCAGAGGCTTCAGCCCAATCCGCAAGGCCACTTATGGAGTCAGCAGCTAGGTCTGTATCTGGGAGTGCAGGCCCAAGCGCTGCGATTTTTCACTGCTGATGGCGAGCTGGTTCCTTCTACTCAAGAACTAGCAGAGGCTGCACAGACAGAGATTCTAGAAGCCCAGCGACAAACAGAAATCGAACGGCAGCGGGCTGAAGCTGAACGACAGCAGGCAGAAACCGAACGGCGGCGGCGTGAGATACTAGCGGCTAAGCTGCGAGAATTGGGCGTTGACCCAGACGAGCTATAGGGCTTGATGCCCTGTCTGCTTAAAACGCAGATTCTTTTTCTAGCAGTTCTTCAATGGTCAGGTTGGGCTGGGCTTTGCCTTCAAAGACGCTGCCGATTTTTTGTTCTGTGAAGTGGCTAAGGGCGATCGCATACGCCTCATTTGGCAGTGGCTCATAGCCCACATCATCGACTACCGTGCGAGCATTCGCCAGATAGTATTCGACAAAAGCGCCCAAAGCCGGATTTTCATCTATCGCATCGGCATTGACGTAGATAAACAGTGGTCGTGACAGCGGCTGATACTCAGTAGCGCGGATGGTTTCACCTGACGGCTCAACCGGGCCACTGCCGCTATCTACTGCTAGCGCGTTCAGACTGTTCTGAGCGTCTCGGTAATAGGCATAGCCAAAGTACCCCAGCGCATTAACATCAGATTTGACGCCTTCGACGAGTTCTTCATCATCTTCGCTAGCGGTGTAGTCGCTGCGGCTCGCGCCATCTTCACCCACCACGACTTCGGTAAAGTAGTCAAACGTACCTGAGTCTTCCCCAGGCCCGTACAGGTTAATCGGTTCGTCAGGCCAATCGGGGCGGATTTGGTTCCAGCGGGTGATGGTGCCTTCCGCAGCCGGTTCCCACAGCGCTTTGAGTTCCGCCAGGGTAATGTCTTCTGCCCAGGTGTTTTTGCCATTGACTACTACGGTGAGGGCATCGAAGGCAACTGGCAGCTCGACATACTGGATGCCGTTGCCTTTGCAGGTGTCCATTTCAGCTTGAGTGATCGGGCGAGAGGCATCGCTAATGTCGGTTTCACCCGCGCAAAACTTTTCAAAGCCGCCGCCTGTGCCTGAAAAATCAACAGAAACCTCCGGGCTATCGGGCTTTTCCTGCTTAAACCGCTCTGCCATCTCTGACGAAATGGGGTAGACCGTACTGGAGCCGTCAATGCTGATCGGGGCACTGCTAGCGATCGCTTCCAGGTCAGGCGGCGCACTGTCTACTAGCGGTGTGGTCGAAGGCGCAGAGCAGCTAACGGCCATCGTCAAGATACTGACAGAAATGCCAAGCTTGCCTAAATTCCTCATGATTACCACCCCTGCTTGCTGTCTTGTCGGTTTTATCTGGTCGAAAGATCTTCTCATCCCGACTTAACAAAATCGTAAACGTCGCTCTTAGCAAAGCAACAAAGACGACACACAAGTTTTCAAAACCACTGCTAGAGAAATATCGGCGAAACGCCCTTTCTATCTAGCTTTAAGCTATTTTTTCGAGAACCGATAAAGTATGGAACGATACAAACATTGATTGCTCATTGATCGCTTGGAGGCAGAGTTATGACCTAAGGACTCAGCGTGAGCTTGATACTGACCCCTTTGAGGTTGGGGTCAGGGTGCTGCTGTAGATAGGTGCTGACGCAGGCTTGACAGGCAAGCAAATAGCTAAATGCAGTGACGAGCTGTGCCCAGCGGGGCGTGTGGCTAAAGGTGATGCCCGCTCGCTTAGCGGCCTGGCGGCAGGCATTGTAGCTGCCATAGCGCTCCAGCAAGTCGGCCTTGGTAACGGGGGAGGGGCCAGCTAGAGGAACCTCTGATTCTGGGAGTATGGGCTGAGATGAGTCAGCCGCTAGCTGGTTAACAGCGCCCTGCGCCACGGTAAAAATGGCCGCCGCGTTTTCAATATCTTGAGCGTGGTTGTCTTCTAGCTGTTTTAGGAGCTGATCTAGCTTTTGCTTGCCCATGATGGTGGCAGGTTTAAGGCGATTGTAATGACTTAGGAGTTACGCATTGACAGCAAAACGAAACTATGGTCAAGCGAAAGTAGCTTCTGTTACGTTTTCTAGAATAAACTGTCGAATGACGGGGACAAAG
>NZ_NRTA01000017.1 GCF_002286735.1 Leptolyngbya sp. BC1307 | reverse complement strand
GGTTTCCTTCATCTGCTCATCTAGCATCCCCTAGCCTCTCTCAACTGACTTAACTCCGCCTTATAATGACCGGTAATGTATTTTATTGCCAGCCCCTTAATGCAGCGGCTCTATCGGTAGATGATGAAGATATCAAAGCGGATACGCAGCCGACTGATTGATGGAGTCTTTACATAAAAAGGCGTAAATTGGCCTCGGAACTCCCAGAACCGTGGCGATTATTACATACGGGCTCAGCGTCTTAGGCTACTCTTAAACAAATCAGCGGAGCCTGAAAGATTCTATCCAGGTTCTGTACCAATGGAGATCACTATGGCAAATTCATCGCCTGCTCACGCCGCCCAAGACGCTGAGCTTTGGCAGAGTCTGAAAAATGCGATCGCCGCTAGCTCCGGTTTTCAGCGCTGGCGCTCAGAGCAGCTTTCAGCCATCACCACCGCAACTTCGGACGACCAGCTAGTGCGTCTATATCTGCGCGATACGCTAGAGACTTTAGCCTACTAGCGCAGCCTCTCGCATTTTCTGCTGATGCACAAGCCTTCTAACTAATACAGCTAACTCAGGCCGGTTCACGTTATCGAAGTGAGGCTGCCTTTTGTGTGGCTTAGGTGTATGACTTAGGTCTATAGGATCTGCTGGGCTGGGCCTACGTATCCAGTTCTCGCCGCCCTTCGAGGGCTCTCGCTAGAGTGACTTCATCGGCGTACTCCAGGTCGCCGCCCATCGGTAGGCCAAAGGCAATCCGGGTGACTCGGGTAAAGGGCTTCAGCAGTTGACCGACGTACAGTGTCGTGGTGTCGCCCTCAATGCTGGGGCTGATGGCCAAAATCACTTCGCCTGTGCCTTCTTTGTTGACCCGGTGGACGAGCTGACCAATATTGAGCTGTTCAGGGCCAATCCCATCCATCGGCGAAATCAGCCCACCTAAAACGTGGTACTTGCCTTTATACTCCCGCGTTTTTTCTAGCGCGATCACATCTCGCGAGTCGGCGACGACGCACAGCGTATGTGGGTCACGGGTTTGAGATAGGCAAATATTACAGACTGGCTCCGCTGAGAGGTGAAAGCAGCGGGAGCACTGCCCTACCTGTTGCTTCGCTTCAACCAGAGCGGTGGCTAGGGCGCGCACCTCTGCCTCCGGGCGCTTGAGCATGTGCATAGCTAGCCGCTGGGCTGACTTTGGCCCAATGCCAGGCAGGCGCTGAAATTCTTCAATCAGTTTGGCGAGGGGGCGCGTGTAAATGATCAGGTCTCCTTTTCTTCACTCTTGCCGCGCACAGGCGGCAGCTTCTCTACCAAGCCCATTTCAAAAGCAGCGTCTGGCAGTTGCCCGGCGATATATTTGCCCGGTTCAAACAGGCCGCTCGGCGTCATGCAGACTTGCCGCAGCTCGACGACTTCTGCCTCTGCAAACATACTGCGCGATAGCCGACGTTCTATAGCCATCAGGGTACCTTCCTATCTCTACTCATCTATTTGCCAATACTCGTGGCTATAGTTTTGATCGAGGATCTTCTGAGGTCGCATGATCAAGATAAGGCCGCCTAGCAGTGTGGTCTGAGGCGCTTCTTCAAACCAGCGCAGACCCAGTTGACCGTCCGCATCGTAAACGAAATAGCTAAATTCATCCCACTGGCGCTTGGCCCGGTCAATGATGACCATCACCGGCTCAGTCTTCGCTACCTCATTAGGTGGATTAGGCAGCTGGCCGTATTCGGCGAGCAGGGCGATGGGGTCTTCGGCCTTGAGCATTACCTGCCAGCCGGGTACCGGCAGCCAGGCTCCTGTACCGGCAAACTTCACCATGCCGAAAGGTTCTTCAGGCTCGACAGCGGGCACCGCTTTATAGTCGGCTGTCGGCAGCGGCAACTGACCTGCAACCGGCACGATCACTGGCGAATCTACTTCGCTCTCTAACCGAAAGATGGGCAGACGCGGCGCGGCTTTGGCAGAAACCACCGTGAAGTCGGTTAAGAGCTGCTCGATTTTGCTACGGGCGCTGACGCTGGTGACAAACCGCAGACTTTGGGCGATTAGCCGCGACCGAGCCTGCAAATCGCTCATTTGCCGGGCCAACCGCCAGTAGTGGTAGGCGGCGGCATCGCCCATAGTTTTTTCAAACCCGACAGGGGGCTTGTCACTGTAGGAGAAGTCTCGCAGCCCTTTGACAATGTCTCTTACCTGCTCACTGTCAAGCCCGTTGCTAAAGGCAAAGTCGGCTGCCGCTGCCCGGATGTCTTGTGACAAAATGCGAAACTCATAGAGGCTGTCGCTGCCTCGGGTTTGATAGTGCACTCGGGCTGCCTCGCTGACGCCACCTGCGATCATCGAATCGAAGACCTGAGCTGCAACGATCAGCTGATTTTGCTGGATGGGTTCAAACCCGGTGGCTTCGAAGATGGCCTGCGGCATCATGCCCGCTTTTTGCAGGGTTTGGCAGGCTTTGCCCCACTCTACCCAATTGCCTTCTTTGCGGCGCAGCTGGCTTTGTAGCGTGTCAATCGTTTCTTGGGTAGTCGCTTGCGCCGTAGGGATATTGCCTATCTCTAGCGCGGCGTCTGCTTTAGATTGGGAGTCGGGGGGAGTGGCAGGCATAGAGTGATTTTGCTCTTGGAATAGATTTTGCTTGACGCAATCCTCGTTTCTACGTAATTATAGTAGTCTGATTACACCTGAGTTACAGGTTGATCACAGGCGGGGCTATAGCGCAGCTGGTAGCGCACCTCAATGGCATTGAGGGGGTCAGGAGTTCGAATCTCCTTAGCTCCATATACTCTATTTTAACGCTGATCACCTCTGGTTCTACTGGCTGACGAGGTTAAATCGCTGTAGTCTCTCTTGCAGTAGCTGAGGCAGGGCTTTGTGGAGTTCGGACTGTTTGGTGAAGCTCAGCCGATTGTGAGTGGGGGTGTCGAAGGGGAACTGGCCGGGCAGGTCTGAGCGCTCCATTTGGGCCAGGATGATTTGCTCGGGGCGCTTGCTCTGAAGGGCATATCCCATCTCTACGCAGACTTTAGGGCTGGGGATCAGCTGGGGCGGGGTGCCGTCAATGCCAATAACTGGGGTGCCATCGGCGATGAAGAGGAGCGATCGCCGGATTTTTCGCATCAGGTCGCTATTGATTCGCACCGGCCCCTGGCTGAGACGATGGGACTCTACCAGGGACAGGGGCAGCCGAGATTTGCCGTTAAACTTTTGGACGAAAGCTTCTAGCTCGTCGCGCAGCAGGTCGCTAGAGTCTGAGTATTCGCTCTGGTAGCACAAGAAAATAGTAGGATCCAGGTTCGCGAGCGAATCTTGCTTGGCGAAGTAGATTTCGTGGCTGATCAGGTCGATGTTGGCGATCGCATAGGTTCCACTGCCCTCAATGTAGAATTCGACGTGATCGCCTTCGAGGTAGCGCTGAAACCACTCAGCCTGCTTAACTTCTTCAATATCTTCTAAAAAGTCAGCCCGCAGCGCCGATTTGAGCAGGCTATTTTTCGCCAGCCGCAGGTCGTGGGGCCGCTTTTCCAGCTCGCGGATGGGTTCGTAGTTGCTGAGATACCAAGCCTTGAGCGCAATAATAGCCATTGAGGGGGATTTTCCTTTCTATCCTTGCTTCTTACTCTAAATTATTCCTTGCTATAAAGGCGGTTTGAAAAGTAAAAGTAATACATATGTTCTATTTTAATTAGTTAGGCAGTGAGTGTGGTGGGTTTATGGCAGGTGTAGTGTCGGCTGGGCATGAGAAAACGGCGGCGGCGGGTCAAGAAATTTTGCAGGCAGGTGGCAATGCCTTTGATGCGGCAGTGGCGGCGATGCTGGCAGCCTGTGTCGTGGAGCCAACGCTGACCTCGCTCGGCGGCGGCGGCTTTTTGCTAGCTCACCAGGCAGAGACGGCGGAGAACACGCTGTTTGATTTTTTTACGCAGACGCCGGGCAGTCGCTCAGACTCTGACCGGCTAGATTTTTACCCGATTGAAGCTAATTTTGGCGATTCGGTGCAGGAGTTTCATATCGGCCTGGGGTCGATGGCGGTGCCGGGAATGCTGGCAGGTGTACTGACGGTACATAGGAGATTAGGCCGACTGCCGCTCAAAAGGGTGGTAGAGCCAGCAGTGGGCTATGCTCGCGGCGGGGTGAGGGTCACTGATTTTCAAGCCTACTGCTATCAGCTGCTCGATCCGATTTTGATGGCAACGGCGGGCGCTAGAGAAATTTATGCGCCTGCGGGTCATCGGCTGCGGCAGGGAGAAACGCTGCGACAGCCGCAGCTGGCCGATACGCTTGAGTATCTGGCGGGGCTAGGAGATGAGGGGGCGCTCAGAGCGTTTTACGAAGGGGAGATAGCGCAGCAGGTGGTGAAGGACTGTCAGGCCGGGGGTGGCTGCTTGAGTCTGGCAGATTTTGCAAACTACCGGGTGATGGAGCGATCGCCCCTTACCATCAACTATCGCGGCGTGCAGATGATCACCAATCCACCGCCGAGTGCAGGCGGCGCGCTGATTGCCTTTTGTCTGGAGCTGCTCGACCGGTTTGACCTGAGTCAGATGAGGTTTGGCTCGGCTGAACATCTGACGCTGCTAGCTCAGGCGATGCGGTGGACGAATGAAGCGCGGCGATCGCATCTGGATGGCTTTCTGTTTGATGACGCCATTGCCGAAAAATTTATCGCCGCCGACTTGGTCGATAAATACGCTCAGCCGCTGGCGGATATCTTGGGACAAGGCGTTAATCGGTGGGGCAGCACCACTCACATCAGCGTCATGGACGATGAAGGCAACGCCGCTAGTGTGACCACCTCTAACGGCGAGGGCGCTTCCTATGTGATTCCGAACACCCAAATTATGATGAATAATATGCTAGGCGAAGAAGACCTCAATCCGCACGGGTTCAATCAGTGGCCGGTCAATCAGCGGATGTCGTCGATGATGGCTCCCACGATGATTCTCAAAGCCGGAAAGCCGCAGTTGGTTTTAGGCTCGGGCGGATCGAACCGCATTCGCACCGCTATTTTGCAGGTGATTTCAAATATTCTAGATTTTGGCATACCGTTAGCAGCGGCGGTAGAAGCCCCTCGCCTGCACTGGGAGAGCGGGGTGCTTCATCTAGAGCCGGGACTGGTCGAGGGCTCGCAGGCGGCACAGTTTAAATCTGAACAGTGGGGAACTGAGCGGGTTTTGCAGTGGCAGCAGACCAATATGTTTTTTGGCGGCGTTCATACGGTGGGATTAGACGCAGCGGGCGGCTTGCAGGGCGCGGGCGATCCTCGGCGCAGTGGCGCAGTGGCCCAAGCTTGAGCAAGCGATTTCAAATAGGAAACTTTCAGCAAGCAATAGGAATAGCGTCATGAACTGGCGATCGCTTCAGTCTGAAGCGGCTAAATCTGCAGTGGTGATAGAGATCCGCGCCTTTTTAAATCTGGCGGTGCCGCTGGCGATCGCGCAGCTAGCTCAGTTTTCGGTGGGGTTTGTTGACACCATTATGATGGGCCACTTGAGCACGGAAACCCTGGCAGCAGGCGGGCTGGCATCGAGCACTTTTCAGCTGATGCTTACAGTTATCAGCGGCTTTGTCATGTCGGTGGGGGTACTGGCGGCTGAAGCCTATGGCGCAAACCAAAAAGGTCGAATTGAGCATTTGGCGCGGCAGGGGTTTTGGCTATCGCTGTTGCTAACTCTGCCGCTGATGACGGTGCTCTGGCAAACGGGCCCCATATTGAGAGGGTTACAGCAGCCAGAAGCGGTTGTTCAGCTGGCTCAGCAATACTTTCTTTGGATTTCGGCGGGGGTTTTCCCGGCGCTGGGGTTTGCTATGCTGCGGGGCTATGTTTCGGCCTTTTCGCTGGCGAATGTGGTGACGGTGATCGTCATGATCGGGACGCTGTGCAATATTGCCGGTAACTACGTCCTCGGCTTTGGCAAGTTAGGGTTTCCGCGCTTGGGGTTAGCGGGTTTGGGGTTGGGCAGCAGTCTCAGTCTTTGGCTGATGTTTGGGCTGTTTTTGGTCTACATTTTGCGCCAGGAGCAACTGCGCCGCCACCGCTTTTGGCGACAGTGGCAGCGGCTAGATATCGGTGTTTTGCGGCGGCTGATGGCGATTGGCCTGCCGATTGCGATCACCCTGGTCTTGGAGATTGGCATGTTTGCGGCGGTCTCTTACATGGCGGGCAGTCTGGGTACTGAGGTGCTAGCTGCTCACCAGATTGCCTTTCAGACGATGGCGCTGCTGTTTATGGTGCCGCTGGGTATGTCTTATGCTGTGACGGCGCGAGTGGGTTTGTGCCTGGGTAAAGGCGATTTGAGCGGGGCACGGCGGGCGGGGTATGTGGCGATCGCCATCGCTGCTTTGACGTTGTTTGTAGAGGCGATCGCCCTGGTCATCTACCGCCGATCTATCATTGGCCTATTTATCGACTTGCAGGCCCCACAAAATGCGCCCGTGATTGACCTGGCGATGAGTCTACTGCTGATTGCTGTCACCGCGCAGGTGATTGACGGCGTGCAGCGGGTGACGATGAGTGCGCTCTATGGCTTGCAAGATACCCGCGTGCCGATGCTGATGAGCGCGATCGCGTTTTGGGGCATTGGGCTCACTAGCGGCTATGCCCTCTGCTTTTGGGTAGGGTGGGGCGCGGTGGGCCTGTGGATCGGTCAGTATACCGGGATCGCCGTAGCCGGGGTGATTTTTGTCTGGCGTTTCCATCGCATGACGCGGTAATCAAAGGCAGTGCTGCCTTTGATTGCGTCACCTCGTTGTCCAATCAGTTTGAATTAAACTGACTAGAGAGTCTTCGCGCTCATCTGAAACCACGACGCTTACGGTCACCAAAGGCTACATGGCTCAAACTATAGCTGCTAGAAAAATTAAGCTACACGACCTGAAGACAACGTTTGGACTGCAGCGATCGCAGGATGAGTCATTCTTTTTAGAATGGAGAGAAGGTTTACCCGAAGCTACGGCAGCAGAACGGCGTACCCTTGACCGGATCAAGCGCAACTATCTCTACCTGCTGGAATATCCGGTCATGGAGAGCATTGTGAAGATGGTAATCCTCTCACCTTTATTAGATCTGGCAGGCTTTTATGAGCCACCTTTTCGCGTGGATGGTGAGACAAATATTAGAGTTTCAGCAGAGGACGAAGGTGACATTATCCAGGGATGCATTGATGTAGTGGTTATTCAAGGCCAGCTATGGGTGACGACTATTGAGGCTAAGAATTCAGAATTCTCGGTGACTAAAGCGATTCCTCAAACCTTGGCCTACATGCTGGCAGCACCCGATGATCAGAAACCCACTTTTGGAGTTATCTTGAATGGCAGCGAGTTTCTGTTCCTCAAGCTAGTTCGAGGTGAGACGCCTCAATATGCTACGTCCAATTTGTTTTCATTGCTCAATCGCGGTAATGACCTCTATCACGTCTTATGCGTACTGAAGCAATTAAGAGATTTCGTGAAAGTTCACCCTTAGACTGGTTAGGAAATAAAAATTAGGGCTCCGCTAAATAGGTGTAGCGATCCATGCCAGCTTTATAGTTAGCCATGAGCTTACGCGCTTCTTCGAGGGTGATCTGTCCCGATTGCAGGGCTTGCTCAGAGCGCCGCCGAATTTGCTCAACCATGGTTTCCGGGTCGTACTGTACCTGCTGCAGCACTTCATTGGTGGTGTTACCGCGTACGACATGTTCAATGGTGTAGCCCTGCTGCGTTTTGGCTTTTGAGGCCAGGTGAATGTGGACGGTGTTCGTATGGCCAAACAGGTTGTGCAGGTTGCCGAGCGTTTCTTGATAAGCACCGACTAGAAACATCCCCAGGTAGTAGGGTTCTCCAGCTTGCAGGGTGTGCAGCTCTAAAACCTCTTTTTGACCTTTTTTGCCAATGAAGCGGGCGATTTTGCCATCGCTGTCACAGGTGAGATCAGCCAGGGTGCCTCTCTGGGTGGGTTCTTCACCGAGGCGGTGGATCGGCAAAATAGGAAAGAGCTGCTCAATCGCCCAGCTATCTAAGGCCGACTGAAATAAAGAGAGGTTGATGTAGTAGATAGAGGCCATGCTCTGTTCGAGGTGCTCTAGCTCGTCAGGGACGTAGTCTTGCTGGCGCAGCAGGGTGACAATCTTCTGGCAGCAGGCCCAGTACAGCCTTTCGATGCGGGCACGCTCAGCCAGGCGCAGATAGCTAAAATTAAACAGGCTGGCGGCTTTTTGCTTGAATTCTACGGCGTCGTGAAAGACTTCTTGATAGTTTTCAGCGTTGACGCTGGTGTATATTTCCCAAAGCTCGCGCACCAGTCTGTGCTCGCCCGTCTGGTAGGGCTGAGGGCTGCTGTAGCTGGCTTCGCTGGTACCGAGCACGTCAAAAACGAGGACGGATTGATGAGAGGCGATCGCCCGACCGCTTTCGCTCACCAAAGTCGGCATGGTTACTTCCCGAGCGGTGCAAACATCTTTGACCTCGGAGACCACATCATTGGCATAGTTTTGAATGCTGTAGTTTTTTGATCCCTGGGAGCTGGTTTTAGAGCCATCGTAGTCAACGCCGAGGCCACCGCCGACATCGAGATAGCCCATCGGCGCGCCTAGCTCAACCAGTTCTACATAGATTTGGCAGGCTTCGCGCAGCGCGTCTTTAATCACGCTGATGGCCGATACCTGAGAGCCGATGTGAAAGTGCAGCAGTTCCAGACTAGAGAGCATGTCAGCAGCCTTGAGCTTTTCAATCACCGCGACAATTTCTGGAATGCTCAGACCAAATTTAGCCCGGTCGCCAGCGCTGTCTCCCCAGCGACCTGAGCCTTTAGCCGCTAGCTTGGCCCTGACGCCGAGAACAGGCTGAATGCCCAAACGACGGCTGGCTGCGATCGCCACCTCAACCTCTTCTACCTGCTCTAGCACGATGATGGTCTTTTGCCCCAGGCGCTGGCCCAGCATGGCCGTCTCAATATAAGAGTCGTCTTTGTAGCCGTTGCAGATAATCAGCGCGCCAGGCGTATCCAGGCTGGCCAGGGCGATCATCAGCTCGGGCTTAGTACCCGCTTCCAGGCCAAACTGATAGGCTTTGCCAAAGCGCACCAGGTCTTCGACAATGTGCCGCTGCTGATTGCACTTAACCGGGAAGACGCCCTGATAAATCCCTTCATAGCTGTAGCGGGTGATCGCCTTGGCAAAGCAGGCGTTAATCCGCTCTAGGCGGTCTGCCAAAATCTCTGAGAAACGAATCAGCACCGGCAGCTGAAAATCTCGCTGCTTAAGTCCGGTTACCAGCTTGTGCAGGTCTAAAGAGCCGCCGCGATCGCCCTGAGGCGACACCGTAATATTGCCCGCCGCGTTAATCGCAAAGTAAGGCTCTCCCCAGCCTCTAATCCGGTAGAGTTCTTCACTGTCTTCCACGGTCCATCCTGCTGGCGCGGCAGTGGGGTTAGCTTCTGGGTGGTCTGAGCGATCGCGCTGAGTATCAGCAGCCCCAGCGGCAGAATTTGCAGGCGTATAGGTTGAGTTCACAGATGCGGCACGCTCCAGATCTAACAGGTCTCAGTTCAGGCAGCTTGAGCAATTTTTGCTGGCCCTGCCAGCTTGCAGTTTACCTTGCCGGCCTCGCTCGCTGACAGCAGTGGGTTAAGGGATATGGCACCAGCCTGCGTAAAAACACTGGCCTGAGATATCTAGATTGCCAAAATAAAAAGTTCACTACGAGCTAAGAAGAAGATCACAGTAATTTCCCATCTAAAATCGTATAGTCTCTGTAAACCTGAGAACCTATTCCAGCATACCTACCTAGATACTGCGATACTGCTATTCATCAAGCATGATCGCGGTAGCTTCGAGATTCGACTCAGCATTTTCAGTGGGCACTCTGGATTTTTTGAAGATCGCGCATCTTGGGTTCGTTATCTACTCCACAAAGACATGCCGCTGTAAGGCTTTTTTCTCTGTGCGTCACCCTGGTTCAAAATTTAATTTACAAATTGGTACCCAAGTCATGAGGTATTCTCCTCCCTCCACTGTAGACATACCGGCTGAGCCAGCTGCGAACGCATCGTCTCCTCAGCAGATCACAGGTGTTTCGGCAATCTGGCAGTCGCTGATGGTTGACATTGTTTTGCTCGGGATATCGCTGCTGATGGGCCTGCTCTTCAACAGCGCTGTGGGCGTCGTCGAAGGAACTAACGACCTGGGTAGTCTCATGCTCAGACCGGCCCCTTGGTTTGTCTATCTGGTCTGCGCCGCTGGCCCGCTGGCCTATCTGCTGGTCGATGCAGTCACCGCGCTCAGTAATCCGGCTGCCTTGCCATTTGCACGTTCCTCTGTGAGCCTGAAGGCGATCTACGCCAAGCGGATTCATCTGCTGCTGCTAGCGTTTTATTTCACCTCGATTTTAGTCGCGTTATGCTGGTCAGCTCCTTCGATGCTGCTGACCTCCAAGCTCTTTGTCTCAGCGGTTTTCGGCATTGCCCTCTATGCACTGGGTCAGAGCATTCCCTCTCAGCGGCTGAGCTTTTTGGTCTCTGGCATTCTCTTTATGGTGGTCTTGATTACTACGCAGGTATTCATCGTTACTCGGGTACAGGCCGACGCGAACAAGGCTGGTCAGGAAGCGCTGGACGAGCTGTCGAACCCTGACGGTGAGACTAAAGACCAGGGAATCCTCTTTGACGATTCTGATCCTTAGGGCGGCAAGCGCAAGCGGGGCTAGCTCAGCTGAACGACGACCTGATTGTCCATCAGGGTTTCTGAGGTCAGTAGGTCTTCTACGGTCATTCTGAGAAATCGGTCGGTGTCGATGCTGAAGAGGATGCGGACGCGATCGCTACCCGGAAAACCCGGCGGCGTCAGGTTAGCGATTGTCCGGGCACCTTCGCGATCATTGAGCGCCTGCACCTGAAGATCGCCGCTGCTGCTGGCCTGACGGGTAACCAGCTGATCGCCTTCAAAATAGACTTCAGTATCGATTTGGGCTTCGCCAATTTCCCCTAAAATCAGCTCAATGCTGGGTTGCTTTTCACTAGAAGCCCCCAAAAAAATCTCAATCGGCGCGGTGGTTGGGTAGGGCTGCCCGGCCTGAATAATGGGATGCCAGCTGTGGGCGTTGCGGCGGCGATCCCAATAGCGAATGCCATAGCTGTGATAGAGGAAGTCTTGAAGCTGGGTAGTTTGCAGGCTCAGCGCGCCTTGAGCAACGGCTTCGAAGGGGCGATCGCTGCGAATTTTGTCAGCGTCGAAGTGGCGTGCCACCCAAGACTGTACCGCCGGGATTTGAGCCGTGCCCCCCACCAGCAGTACCGCATCGATATCTTGAGCGCTGAGACTCTGTCGCTGAGCCTGCTGCAACACCTGATCCAGGCGGCTGTCTAGTCGCTGAAAAAAGCCTTGGTCTGTGAGGATTTGCTCAAAGCGATCGCGATCTAAAGACAGTTCGTAGCTGTCTAGGGTCTCTTCATCGAAGTAAGCTTCAGCAGCAGTAGGCGCAGTCGAGAGGGCGATCTTCAGCCGCTCCGCCAGACGCAGCGTCACAGCGGTCATGGGCAGCGCTTGAGTCTCTGCAAAATAGTCGGCTAGCCATCTATCAATATCAGCACCCCCCAGATTTTCGCCGGCTTTGGCCAATACGCGCACCGTTTTTGCCGTTTGCTGCGCGCTACCCGCAGGCTGAGCAGAGAATGATTTACCCCACTTGAGTAAAAAACCAAGCGGTCGCTCTACAGAGATGGTCGGCTGCACCAGCGAAAAATCTAGAGTGCCGCCGCCAAAATCTATCACTAAGAGCGTGCGCTGCTCGGCGCTTAGCTGGTAACCCAAAGCTGCCGCTGTCGGTTCATCTAGCAGCCGTACCTGCTCAATCTCTAGCGATTGACACACCTGGCCCAGCCAGAGACGGTAGGTCTCAAAGCTATCGACGGGCACCGTAAACACCAGCGAATTCAGCGTCGGATCTTGCTGCTTAAGCTGACCTATTACCTGATGCAAAAAATAGCTGCCCACCTGCTCAAAAGAGAGCACCTGACCGTCTAGCTCAGGGATAAATCCCTGCACGGTAGCGCCAATGCCGCGCTTAAAATTGCGAAAAAACCGGGCGTCGCTGGCTAAATCTAGCCCCCGATCACGCACCTGCTGCCCGGCTACTGTTTTGGCTTGATCTGCTGTTGCCGCCGCCTGTTCGACATAGATCAAACTAGGCACCAGGGGCGGATTAGCCTTGACCTGCGCTGAGAGAGACGGCAGCGAGAGTGTCTCTGGGGTTTGGGTAGCCGCATTCCAACGAGCAACTACCGTATTACTGGTGCCAAAATCAATGGCGTACATAGCCTCACAGGGGTGTCACTAAATGTCACTAAAGAGTTTTGCTAAGAAAACCGGCGAGGCCACCAACGCCGACGCCGACAAAGCCGGCACCCATAAGGACGGTTAAACGCTGCCGGTAGTCCACGATTCGTATCAGTTTGTCTCCGATCTGAGCGCTGACTACCACCGCTGCCGCTGTCAGCATGACGGCTAGTAACGTGAGCACCACCAAGCCTAGCAGCGCGACGAAAAAGCGAACGTTGTCGAAGTCTTGGTTGCTGCCGATGTAGTTAGCGGCGATCGCCAGCGCTACCACTAGTAGTAACGCCCCCGGATAAGTCAGCAGTCGCAATCGTGCCGACTGCTGGCTCAAGGCAGACTGGCTCAGGGCAGGTTGGCTCAGACCTACCGCAATTAACGGTATGCCCAGGACCACCAGCACCCATATCCAGTAGGGCGGGGCGGGCACAGACAGCAGCAGTCCCATCAGCACATAGAGTAAAAACAAAATGCTGATGAGCACCCACGGCATAAGCGGCTTGGCCGCACGGCGGCGGCGAGCAGGGCGCGGCGGATTAGGGCTAGATCCTGCCATTGACTCAAGTCAGTCCTGAAATCAGCTTCAACAAAGGCGATAAGTGCAGCAGACGACAAGCGGCCGCTGGGCAATTGCTTAGAGCAGTATAGCCGGGAGGCGGCTATCGGCCACAAAAGTCGGCTAGGCCAGTAGGTCAGGCAGCGACCAGACCGAATTCTTGAACGGCAGGCACAAAGTTGAGGTTTTCGTGACTCGAACGGCTGAGCTTAATTAGCGCAAACCGCTGCAGCTCGCTCAAGCTAGCCCACTGCTGCACAGACAGCGGCACCTGATGAGCCTGGCATTTTTCTTGTACCGGTGCAGGAATAGCCGCAATATTTCTCCAGGGTGGCTGCGGCGAGACTTCTAGCGTTTTGGCGGGTGAGCCGGTGCGCTGAGTGATGAGGGTTTGCAGGCGATCGCCATACGCCTGAGCCGTCGCTGGCGTATCGCAGGGCCACTCCACCAGAGCCTGACGCTCAGCCTGAGTCAGGTGATTCCAGTGCTCTAGCTTCAGCTTGACGCCACAGGTATCCAACCGATGGCGTACCACCATCGGAATGCAGCGCAAAGAGCCCACAAAATCTTGCTCGAACTCAAAGAATGGCGACGCCATAGAAGATGCCCAAACGAATACTTTTAGCAGAACAGCTAAATCCGCACAGCCAGATCCGTACAGTCAAATTCGCACACTGCCGGAAGATGCCGGGGAAGACGAATTCTAGCCTTTCTAGGCTGCAGTATACCGCTACCCGTCTGGCTAAACACTTCAGAGGATTGAGTAAAAAGGGATTGGCCAAAAGGGGATTGGCCAAAAAGCGTAGCGCAAACCAGCCAGAGTTAGCGTGAAGGCAATAACAGTGTACTTAGCTGTAAAGCAGAGGCCCACAAAACTCACAACTTTACCTGAGGAAGAGATCTTTGATCACAGAGTTCTACCTCAGGTAGCGCTTTGCCTTTTTACCTTGACTGTTTAGAAAAGTTAAGGGAAACTGAAAATGTCGAGGGTAAACACGCCTACCTGTTGCTAAGAACTATTAAGTTTTGATGCAATGTCCCTAGATAAAATCAGGGACATTGACTACGATTAAAAGACGATGTAAAGCATATCGTCAGGCGTAGCTCAAAGCGCTACAGGTGATTTTTATTGACCTGTAACGCCGGTTGCGAAAGGCCATTTCATCAGAAATGGCAGGCTGGGGCAGTGGCGTGATAAGGCTTGCCCACAGCTTTTTCAGATTCAGCTATTTGGCGGTTGGTTTTATGGAAACGCTTGAGTTTGTAATCTATCCGGATGGCCGAGTGAAGGAGACTGTGACTGGCATCATTGGCGCTTCTTGCGCTGAGGTGACAGCTGCTATTGAGGCTCAGCTAGGCCAAGTAGTCGCTCACAGCAAGTCTTCTGAATTTTATGCTCAGCCTGTTCAAGTTTCCAACGCTGCTCGCTCGCAGGTATCCGAAAGCCGCTGGTAGCCTGCTATCAGTTTTTAGCTAGCGTCGGGTTTTAGGCCCGCGTTAAAGCTAAAGTCGGTGCTCACTTCGTCCCGTTTTGCTCGACTGCTGTTAACTTTTTGTGCTCATCTAGTAGCCCGGTTTTGAAAATGTCTCACTTTAGCCAGATAAAGACTAAGCTCCGTAATCTCACCTCTTTGCAGCAGGCGCTGAGCGATGCAGGCGTACGCTGGCAGACTGGCCCTCGGCCAGTTCGAGGCTATCAGGGAAAGACCGAAACCGCGGAGCTAGTCATTGAGCAGGACAACGGCTATGACTTAGGGTTTAAGCGCAGCGCTGAAAGCGGTGACTACGAGCTAGTGGCCGATCTGCAGTATTGGAAGCAGCCGCTTTCGGTAGATGGCTTTCTAAATCAGGTGACGCAGCGCTACGCTTACCATACGGTTTTAAACGAGTCTGCTAGCCAGGGCTTTCAGGTAGCTGAGCAGGTAGACAATAAAGATGGTTCTATTCGCTTGGTGCTGCAGCGCTGGGGTGCGTAAGTCGGGGTAATAGCCCAGAATTTACTGATCAAAAAACCTCGGCTACCTATGGGCCGAGGTTTTTTATTAGCTGCCGCCCCAAAGAGCTGATCTCCACATAGTCCCCACATAGTCCCCACGTAGCACAGACGTAATCAGGTATTAACATGGCCGAAAACCGAGACGCACTGACGCCGGACAACGCCCTGAAAGCAGAGGCTGAGTACTCAACGTCAGCCGCCAGTCCAGACCGCCGCACTGGGCTAGAGCCAGAGCTGGGTGGATCGCTCAGAGATGCGCAATCGCGCACTGGGTTGGAACCAGAGCTAGGCGGACGCTTTCGCCAAACGGGGGTGTATGTTGACGAGCTGACCTGCATTGGCTGTACCCACTGCGCTCATGTGGCACGCCGTACGTTTTATATTGAGCCTGACTATGGCCGGGCGCGGGTGATCTGCCAGGACGGCGATTCAGAAGACCTAGTGCAGGAGGCGATTGATACCTGCCCGGTGAACTGCATTCACCATGTGGACTACACCGAACTGCGGCAGCTAGAGCGCGATCGCCAGCATCAGGTTATTCCAGTGGTCGGCTTTCCTGTAGAAAAAGCCGTAGCCGCCGTTCAAAAGCGCCGACGGCAGGCTAAGCGTGCCCAGAAGCCATAGGCGACAAGCGATCGCTAAAATTTGGAAATTCGCACCTGTCCGCTGGCTGTGAGCACTATGCGCAGGGTCATCCCGGCAGATTGAGCAGTGCTGTGGCCGTTAGTGGTTGAGTCATCAGGGCTCATTGAAAACGTGAGGGGTTGGCCATCGGGGGGGAGCAAGCGATCGCGATAGGCTTGGGCTGCTTCGCTAAGCGCTGCAAAGGTCACGACCTCACCCGATCCAGATAGCCGCATCTGATAGGCTAGCGGTGCTTGACTGGCCGACTGATCGGGTTGCCAGCGGGCTGCAAAATAGGCTTGTATCTGCGCAATAGTATCCGCTTCATCGGTAGCGGCTGGAGAGACTGGTGTGGGAGCATCAGCGACAGAGAATTCCTCAGCGGTATCGGCACTGGCTGCAGAGCTGGCCGCAGAGGGTGCTATCGGCTCGGCTTGACGGGCTGCTGCGGGTGCATCTTCGCTGACATTGGCAGGTGCTGAGGCGAGGGACTCATTCGATTCAGCACCTGCCGATTGAGCGGGCTGATTGGGCATCGGGCCAGGTGGCTGTTTTGGACGACTGTCGGCAGGGGCACGGCTACCCGCCGGTGGGCTCTCAGAGCGGCCAGCAGAACGGCCAGGCAAAGCAGGTAACGTATTACTACCCTCTGGCACGGCGCTCGCATCAGGTGCCTCCAGGTCTCTAGGCGCGGACGCTTCTGGAGATTGATTGGATGGGGATTGATCTGGGCGAGGGGCAGCGGCAGAATAGTCTGATTCTGAGGCGACTTCTGGCGCGGAGGTAGTTGCGTCTCGATTAACAACTGGCCACAGCGTCGTCGTCAGGCCAATAGCAAATACGGCGGCAGCAGCAGAACTGGCCCATAGCTTAGGGCGACGACGGACGGCTGCTAACGAAATTAGATTGCCGCTGTCTCTGCTACGGCGCTCGGGGCTGCCCTCAGTAGCGCTACTGGAGGGTTCGCTCGCTAAAGCCAGACTGAGAGACACAGGCAGCGGACGGACGGCCTGTTCGCACTGGTTAAGGACAGTTGTCAGGTCACAAAGCTGTAGATAGCTGAGGGGGGACGCTATCTTACAGCCGGGGGGCAGCGGCGGCACGGAGCGAGCAGTCCCCGTATTAAGGCTGGCTAAGGCCAGGGTCGCGCGGGTTTGCTGCTGAATGTAGTGGGTGACTGATTGGAGGGTTTGGCGATCGCCTTCGGTCACCAAAGTCGCAGCAGTTTCGTCGCTATCGGCAGGTCGTAGCCATAGCTGAAACTGTAGCTGGTGAGCGACCGGCTGCGGCTGCCATTGCGACAGCGCCGAGAGCTGCAGCGTGACATCAAGCGTACAGCTACCAGCGGTATAGCGTTGATGGATAGGGCTAGCCAGCGAAGTCATGTTGCAGATATAGGCGCACAGATAACAGGATAGCGATCAATCAGCTCAAGCGTTAACTGGTTACTGATCTAGCAACGCTTAAGACGAGGAATACGGCTCCTCATCGTCGTCTAGCGGTCGGGTCGGTGGGGCAATCACCCGGTAGTCAGCTTCATACACGCCGTCAGGCCCCATTTGGTCAACGCCATCTCGGTCGAGATCCGCATAGTCGTCAGCGATATCGTCACTGTCAGCCCCATAGAGGCCATCGGCATAGACCCTGCGGGTGTAGCCGGGTGCGCTGGGCGGCGGCGGATTGTCATAGCTGTCGAAGCTTTCCCAGCCCTGGTCAAGCTCATCGCCGTCGCCTTGATAGCTCGGACGACGGTAGCGATCATCTTCCGCATAGCCGCTAGCTTGATCGGCAGATGACTCCCATCCGGACGCAATATCGTCAGCTAGACGGTCGGGGCTTTCACGAGTGCTTCCGGGCCGAATGAAATCAAATAGGCCCCGCTTAGGAGAGGGGATTTGGCCAGCTGCAGCGGAGCCACGGAGCGAGGGGTCTTCGTCCTCAGCGTCCCAGCTGTTGCGCTGCTCCGGGGTGCGGCGATCGCCCCAGTCATCGTCAGTGCGGCGACTGCGAGGGGTCGGGTCGTCATCACTCTTTTTTTTTACCGAGGGGGGCGTTTCTCGGCTGGGTGGCGGGGTGACAAATGGCTTGTGAGCGGTACGGGGCGGTGAGTCTTGAGGCGAGCTGACCGTTTGAGCAGGCGCAGGTTCGCTGACAAAGGCCGAAGAACGACTGTAGTTAGGATCTGCCTGGGAGCCAGTCGATGAGCTAGACGGGCTAGCGTTAGGCAGAGTCGTGCTGCCAGGGCTCTCTGGGTAGGGCACTCGTCTGCCCATCGGGCGGTACTTGCTTTCGGGCGGTCGTTGCAGGCCAACTAGCGCGTAGATCAGCAGTGTCACCAAAGCACCGAGACAGACGGCCCCGAGCAACAGCAGGCCAAAGGGAATTTCGATGGTCTTGCCGCTCAAAATGACCAGTGCGACGGCAGGAGACAGGTTTTGTACGGCTAGCACTATCAGCGCAGCCAGGATCAGCAGCAGAACAATCAGTCGGGGCATGGTTGAGTACCTCCAGGGGGCCTTTTTATTTGCCTTCCCAACGTCGTAATGGTACACAGTCTATCGCAAGCTGATCCAGCGCTCTAGCCACAACAAAGTCAACCAGGTCTTCAACTGACTGCGGGCGGTGGTACCAGGCCGGAATGGCGGGCACGATCCGCGCCCCTGCTTCAGCCAGAGTGGTGAGGTTGCGCAGATGAATCAGACTTAGTGGTGTCTCTCTCGGCACGACGACCAGCGATCGCCCCTCTTTGATCTGCACATCGGCAGCGCGCTCTAGCAAGTCTGAACTCAACCCTGCTGCCAGCTTACCGACCGTACTCATACTGCAAGGCATAATCACCATACCCAACGCTCTAAATGAACCACTGGCAATGCTAGCCCCCACATTGCCCCAGGCGTGACAGCGCAGCTTACCGGCAGACTGGACGCCCGCCTGCTCTCGCCAGAAGTCTGCTTGCTGCTCGGGGTTAGTCGGCATCTGCACGCCGTCTTCTTTTAGCCAGACCTGATGAGAGGCCCGGGAGGCGACTAGATCAACGGTATAGCCCGCGCTCAGCAAATGCTTGAGCGATCGCACCGCATAGATCATCCCTGAAGCGCCGCTCACCCCCAAAATCATCGGTCGTTGAGGCGTAGGCAGCGTGAGATTAGCGTTTACTGACTCAGCAGCGTTGTCCACGGTCACTTTTGGCGTTAGTCCTGCTGATAGATAGGTGGCAATTGATAGCGGATTGAGTACGGCGAGGCTGGGCTTACTCTTCTTCTTGGCTAAAGTCCTCGTTGCCATTGTCATCATCGTCGTCATCGGTGGCTTCGCTGCCGCCACCGACGGCTACCAGGTCAATCTGCTGCCGGTAGTAGTCAACGCTCTTGACCTGCACTTCGACGCGATCGCCCAGCCGATACTGCTGCCGGTTTTTACGGCCAACTAGCTTCTGCTGCCGCGAGCGATATTCATACCAGTCATCTTTTAGCGAGCTGACATGCACTAAGCCCTCTACCAGCAGTTCCTCTAGCTCTACAAAGAACCCATAGGACTGCACACCCGTAATCAGCCCGTGAAATACCTCGCCCGTGTGCGCCTGCATAAAGGCCGCTTTTTTCAGCCCTTCTAGATCGGACTCGGCATCTTGCGCTAACCGCTCTCGCTCCGTCATTTTGATCGGCACGCGCGACAGTTGCTCTTCCATTTCTTGCTGCACGGCCGGCGGCAGTACGCTCCAGTTGATGTTGCCGTGGCAAGAGCTGTGGCGCAGATTGACCTGATCTTTCGACCGGGAAGAGCGGCGATCGCGCCCATGCTCAAACACTGCATGTAACAGCCGGTGTACCAGCAAATCGGGGTAGCGGCGTACTGGCGAGGCAAAATGGGTGTAGGCATCGGCGATCGCCAGCCCAAAATGAGGCCCCGGCTGCGCGCTGTAGACAGCTGGCTTAAAGGTCGCGAGCAACAGGTAGGTCAGCACCTTTTCAGCTTTGGAAGCGGCAAACTGCTCAGTAAAGTTACGATAGTCGCGGGAATGCACCTCGTCTTCGTTTTCTAGCTGCAGATTGAGATCCATATTGTTGGCCAGCTTCATCAGCTCCTGCACATCAGCCGGGTCAGGGGTCCGGTGAATGCGGTACAGCCCCGGAATGCCCAGCGCCTGGATATGCTTAGCCACCAGATGATTGGCCAGCAGCATAAACTCAGTGACAATAATCCGGGCGGGTAGCTGCGATGAGACCACCATGGCCCCGAGTGCTCCCTCATCGTCGTACTGAAACTTGGGAGAAAGGTACTCAGCTAGCTCTTCTGCCTCAGGCGGAAAAACGTGCTCAGGTAAGTTCAGCTCAAAAGACCCGCGCTCGTGGCGTCGCTGCTGGACTTCTTGTGAGAGCTGAAACAGGCTGTCGATCAGATCATAGGCTGACTCAAAGGGCTCTATATCTTCTGAAGTCGGTTCCCTCTCTGCTAGGGCTTCATCGTCTTCGCGCCCCAAGATCGACTGCACCTGCTCGTAGTCGAGCTGATGATCAACTTGAATGACGCTGGGCTGAATTTCGTATTCAAGCACCTCGCCGTCGTCATCAAACGTGACCAATACCGAAACAGCGAGCCGATCTTTGCCAGGAACTAGAGCGCAAAGGGCATTGGGCAAAGGCGGCGGCAGCATAGAGACGACATCATCACCCAGATAAACCGCCGTGCCCCGTCGTCTGGCTTCGCGATCAATCGGCTGATTGGGCTGCACGTAAAAAGAGACATCGGCAATATGCACAGACAGACGGCGGTAGCCAGCGTCGGTAATTTCTAGACTGAGGGCGTCGTCAATGACTTTGGCATCAGAGCCATCAATGGTGATGATAGTTTGGCTGCGCAGATCGAGTCGGCCTTTGCTGTCACTTTTGCGGACGCGGTTGGGCAGGCCCCGTGCGGCGATAAACACCTCTTCTGAAAAGTTGCGCGGCAGATCGTGCTTGCAATAGACAATGTCAATATCGGCGGCGTCTTCAGCGTCGCTGCCCAAGATGCGAGCTACCCGGCCTTGAGGCGGATTTTGGGCGAGCGGATAGCGGGTGATTTCAACATGGATCAAATGGTTAATCGCATCGGCTAAGTCGGCTTCGCTCTCAGTGATATCCACATCAAACAGCAGCCGATCATCTAGAGGGACCGCTTTGAACTGGTCGGCTTCGCCCGCTTTGACTTTAGAGAGCACCGAAGCGTTGGCCCGCTCCAAAATCAGCTTGACTTCGCCTTCGGGGCTACGGCGACGGCTGCCGTCTTTGGTGACTTTGACCAGCACGCGATCGCCATTCCAGGCCGTATTTAGCTGGCTCTCTCGCACGTAGATATCATCGGCCCCTTCTTCGTCTTGAATGGCAAAGCAAAAGCCCTTACTAGAGCAGCGCAGCTTGCCTTCGATCACATCTTCTTCTTGAACCCGGCGGTATTTACCACGAGACTTTTGCAAAATATCAATGCGCTCCAGCGCATCTAGGGCGATCTGCAAATCTTGGGCACAGGGCTCAGCTGTACAGTTCAGCTTTTTTTCCAGAGTCTTGACAGTCACCAACTTGTCGTCTGAAAAATTGGCTAACAGTGACGCGATCGAAAATTCCATGTAGCGATGAATCCTTGAATTGAATCCTTAAATTTCGAAGAAAGGGGCTTAAGATGAAGTGAAAATCTGCATCGAATAGGCACAGACACATCTCAAGCAGGCAGTTTTGACTCGCACTATCAGAAGCTGCAGCGCTTGCCTCTACTTATCTTACGCAGCCACTGCCAGCGTGATGACATATAGCCGCTAGCAGCTTCGGATCACAGCGTAATTGGCAGCTGATTGGCAACTGTCTAGTTTTGAGCGAACGATAAAATCAGATGGTATGCGGCGTTTTTTAAGCAGTGAGGTCAGAGGCCTTTACGCTTTGATGCACTAAATCAAAAGATATCAGGGCAAGCGATATCAGGGCGGATGCTAGCTCACGGGCGGTTGGGCTAAATGCACCTGAAAATGACTTTCCAAAGCGTTCATAAGCGGTGTCAGAAATTAGCCGCGTTCACATCTTAAAGATATTGCCAGCTTTCATGTTTTCTAATCTCACAACCCTCTTATGTTTCCGCATCGGTAGAGGACTGTCAAATGTTTTCCTTCAAGTTACTTCTGATTCTACCTATTTACGGCAGATTTTTGCAGTTAAACCCAGGGCTACAACGATGCCCGCTAAAAACGCTCACCCGTAATCACATAAGTCACTCGTTTGCCCACATTCGTAGCGTGGTCAGCAATCCGCTCTAGAGAACGGATAACGAGCACCATCAGCACAATCGGCTCTACCGAACCGCTGACACAAGGCGAGCTGACTAGCTGGTTGTACAGCCTTTCGTAATCGTCATCGACCACGTCATCTTTGCGTTTAATGCTGCGGCCAGCCTCGGGGTCAAGCTCGGCGAGCGATCGCAGGCACAGCGCCACCATCGACCGACAGCGATCTAGCATCGTCTCAACCTCTTTCATCCCCTCATAGACCGGATAGGGAAACAGCTTGATTGAGGTCTTGCCGATGCTTTTGGCATAGTCACCGATGCGCTCTAGATCGCGCACTATTTGTGTAAAAGCGCTCACCAGACGCAGATCTTGGGTGACCGGCGCTTCTAAATTTAGCAGATGGGTACAGTCAACTTCGATCTGACGATAGAGCTGGTCAATCTGCTTGTCTTGAATGGGAATTTTTCTAGCGGCTTCTAGATCGCGATCGCACAGCGCCTCTCGGGCTAGCAAACAAGAATTTTCGACTAGCGCCCCCATCTTTAAGACATCCCGATAGACCCGGATTAGCTTGCGATCCAGACTAGGCCGAGAAGAACTCTGCTCATGGGTAAGCCCCCCGTCACCCGTTTGAGCTGCGGCGTAAACGTCTGCCAGGCGACCACTGTAGGGCCTTGATCGACCGCTGTTAGAGGGGTCGGATGGGGATGGAGAGGTGCTTTGCATACTTTCTATGATGTCTGGCTTATTGTAAACGGGTGCTTATAAAATATGGTTGCTATAAAATAGAAGCTGACGAAATGGCCGCTCATAAACAATTAAATTAGCCTCGAACAGGCAAAAGGGCTCTCCATCAGACGACACAGTCTGAGCATAGCAACGCTATTTATTGCCTAACCGGTTGGGATGCAGGAGATAGGCCCGATATAGCTCGCTGATAGATTAGGGACGAAGCTTAGGGACGAAGCTGTAGCTGTTTGTCTACACAACGGCAGATGTCAGGCAATGTCGTCTCTGCGCCGCGCCGCAGAGAGAGACGCAGATGTTCATGTAGGTGAAGATGTGTAACGGTTAGTAACTAAACTGCTAACACAGTGGTCACTTTAGGAAACAATTTACCTGTATTACATACTTTAGAAAGGACAGTAATCACAATGGCTTTATCAGATACTCAAATCTTCATGGCGCTCGCCTTTGCCTTAGTTCCTGGGTTTTTGGCCCTGCGCCTAGCCACTGAACTGTACAAGTAGAGTTGATTCAGACTTCAAGGCGAATCGAGAGGCACTGACCGCTCCTGATTGCCCGGGTTTTCTGAATTTAAAGGCCGAACTTGATCTGCTCGGACTAGACCTACCGGATTTTAAAGAGAACTCCCGACGGAAGACCATGGCTGGTTTGTCTATCGGGAGTTTTATTTCATATCGGAAGCTTTGCTATCGCCTCGACCGACCGTCTTGCCTGCTCCGTCTTGCCTGCTCCGTCTTGCCCAACCCGCTAGCTTCATGGCCCGAACTGAAGCGTAAGCCCTATGGCGGCTATAGAGCTCCCTTCGCGAGCTAGTCATGAGCAAAACTAATAAGGAGCCTGAAGAACTTGCAAGTTTCAGAAATACATCCATAATGTATGCGAGTATCAGGTAAGCCGTAATTCCCCGGATGCCGTTTGCCCTGTCGCTAATTACGATCAGCTCGCTATTTTGGTGATTTTCATCTATGAATGCTGCTAAGCACCCGGCCCCCCCTGCGACCCCATCGACATCGCCCGTTCAGAGCCCTTACCAACCGAAGCGAACGCTCCATGTCGGGGCGCGTCGGGCCATTGCCTTTGAGTCATCGGTGAAGCTAACGGTTAACCTACTGCTAGCGATTGTAGCGACGACCACGATTGCCAAGCTAGTGCCTTACTATCAGTCTCAGCAGCAGCAACTGAACACCTTGCAAGAGTCGGTACAGGGCGCTGAGAAGAAGAACGCTGAGCTGCGATCGCAGTTTGACCGCAATTTTGATCCGGCTCAGGCAGCGCGAATTATGCAAGAGCAGAGCGGTCTGGCCTATCCCAATCAAAAGCAGGTGATTTGGACTCCGTCCCTAGCGGGTACGCCGGGCAAAGAATAGCAGGCAGGCAAGCGAGCAGGCAAGCAACCTGCGAATAGCCCACCCATTCACAGGTCGCCGAAGCTTTATGGGTTAGCGATTTCGACCCAGGCCGATACAATCGAGAGGTATAGATACTCTTCGCTTGTGTAAGGAATACCTGTGGTTGACGCCGCTTTCGATGCTCGTGATCTCACCCCCTCTCGCGACTTAAGTTCCCCTGAAGACAGTGCCGATGGAGCCCCCGCTGGTGAGGTTACCCCTGGCAAACCACCGCTAGATTTTGAATTTGACTCTATTGAAGCGGCCCTGGCAGAGCTGGCAGCGGGCCGAGCGATTGTCGTCGTCGATGATGAGAATCGCGAAAACGAAGGCGATGTCATCTGCGCGGCGCAGTTTGCCACCCCAGATCTGATTAATTTTATGGCGGTAGAAGCGCGAGGGCTGATCTGTCTGGCGATGACTGGCGATCGCCTCGATCAGCTCGATCTGCCGCTGATGGTTATCAGCAGCCCGTTTGAAGATGAAAACGAGCAAACGGCCTTTACGGTCAGTATTGATGCAGCTCTCACCTGGGGCGTCACGACCGGCATTTCAGCAGAAGACCGGGCGCGCACCATTCAAGTCGCCATCAATGGCAAAGCCGTCCCCCAAGACTTGCGCCGACCGGGCCATATTTTTCCCCTGAGGGCCAAAGAGGGTGGCGTCCTCAAGCGGGCCGGACATACCGAAGCCGGCGTTGATCTTGCCCGGCTAGCGGGGCTGTATCCAGCAGGCGTCATCTGCGAAATTTCGAACCCCGATGGCTCTATGGCCCGGCTGCCAGACCTGGTGCACTACGCCAAGCGCCACAGCCTGAAGCTAATCAGCATTGCCGACCTCATCAGCTACCGGCTGCGGCACGAGCGGTTTGTCACACGTGAGGCGATCGCCGCCATGCCGACCAAGTTTGGCGATTTTCAGGTATATGCCTATCGTAACCAGCTCGATGGCTCTGAGCATGTTGCCCTGGTCAAAGGCGATCCGGCAACATTTAAAGCCGATCCGATCATGGTGCGGATGCACTCCGAGTGTCTGACCGGAGACGCATTAGGATCGATGCGCTGTGACTGCCGGATGCAGCTTCAGGCCACGCTGAAGATGATCGAAAACGCCGGTCGAGGGGTGGTGGTCTATCTGCGTCAGGAAGGGCGCGGCATTGGCCTGGTCAACAAGCTCAAAGCCTATTCTCTGCAAGATATGGGGCTCGATACGGTTGAGGCCAATGAGCGGCTCGGCCTGCCGGTCGATCAGCGCAACTATGGCATGGGCGCTCAGATTTTGATGGATTTGGGCGTTGGTCAGTTTCGGCTGATTACTAATAACCCTCGCAAGATCGCTGGGCTCAAGGGCTATGGCCTAGAGATGGTAGACCGGGTGCCGCTGCTAATTGAAGCCACTTCTTACAACGCCAATTATCTGGCCACCAAGGCCAAAAAAATGGGTCATCTGCTGCTGCAGACCTATCTGGTGACGGTCGCGATTCAGTGGAGCGCTGAGGTGGCAGGCGACGATCCGGTCACAGCCCGCTACGAAAGGCTAGAAAAGCTGCGCGCTTTGGCCCAGCAGCACAACCTGCTGCTGCAAGAAGAGGCCCGCTCAGTGGCGGTGGCGGTATTTGGCCAGATGCCTTTGATTGCTCACCTGGGTTTAGATCAACCCGATGTGGCTGACGACCACTGGTACAAAGATGAAAGCCATCCGTATGTGCGGGCGATCGCTGCTCTACTGGATGACTTAATCAGCTGGAAGAACATCGACCAGTTAGAATTTTTGATTTCAACCGGTGGCGATCCGTTTACTCAGCTCAAAGTGCGGCTAGATCGGCAGATTTTCCCCTGGTTGCCAACCGGAGAAAACCCGCTAACGCCCGGTGATATTTGCCGGCAGTTAGAGACTCAGAGAATTTACGTCTTCTCTCAGCACAGCACTCAGCCTATATAGCTTTGGGTAGCTTTGGCCACTTTGCTCTGTATAGCCTCCGGCACTTTGTTATCTAGTAGCGATCGCTAGAATCTCTACGTGCTGCGTTCAAACCAGCCACGCCGAGTCTGCTTACGCGGTCGTTAGGGCTCTACACGACCGAGCTGGCTAGGTAGCAGCGGTTGCGTCAGACCAGGAGAAGCTAGCATCGGAGAATCTCCCTGGCGACGAGCAATCACCTCCGGCTCAATGGCAGTGACGGCCCTGACAAACTGAGGGTCAGCGCTGGTGCCACGTCTGGCCGGATTCGTCTCTAGCTCTTGGCGCTGCTGCTCAGTCAGACTGACGCTGATATCTGGCGTGATGCCGCGCCGACTGATATCGGTGCCATCGGGCGTGTAGTAGTGCGCCACCGTGACCGCTAGCCCCGATCCATCAGACAGACCGTGAAGCTGCTGCACTAGCGCCTTGCCAAAGGTCGGATCGCCGACTACCACTGCGCGGTCATTGTCTCGCAGGGCACCGGTCAAAATTTCGCTAGAGCTAGCAGACTGACCGTTTACCAGCACAGCCAGGGGCAGATCTGAAATGGCCGTCCGGTTGGCCATAATCTCCTCACTGTGGCCATCGCGGTCCACGGTGCGGACGATACTGCCCCGAGGCAACCACATGCGGCTGATATCAATGCTGGCGTTCAAAAGCCCGCCCGGATTTCCGCGCAAATCTAACACAAAAGCCTCTGCGCCCTGCTCAGTCAGGGTACTGATCGCAGTGTGCATTTGCTCGGCAGCATGGGCGCTAAACTCATCCAGGCGAATGTAGCCCACGTTCATCCCGGCTTGCTGCTGCAAGTCAAAAGTAACGGTCGGAACGGAGACGACCTCGCGCGTTAATGCCAGCGTCGCTTCACTGCCGTCTGTCCGGCGCAGCGTCACTGAAAGCGGACTGCCGCTCTCCCCTCTAATTAGCTGAGAAGCCTCTTCAATGCTCAGCTCTCGGCTGGAGCGCCCGTCGATTACTAAGATGATGTCGCCCGCTTCAATGCCGGCTTGCTGAGCAGGTGATCCCTCTAAAACGCCTACGACTTTAAGACTCTGGCCAGCTTGCTCTAGTCGCACACCCACCCCGGAGACCTCGCCAGCGGTTTGCTCAGTCAAAGCCGCGTACTGATCGGGGTTGAGAAAGCGCGTGTAGGGGTCTTCTAATCGGCGCAG
Organism: Leptolyngbya sp. BC1307; assembly: GCF_002286735.1. Taxonomy (GTDB): domain Bacteria; phylum Cyanobacteriota; class Cyanobacteriia; order Phormidesmidales; family Phormidesmidaceae; genus Phormidesmis. Next base: position 53,510 of record NZ_NRTA01000017.1, on the reverse strand, counting down.
CACCCGCCGTAGCTCACTGTAGGCCGCATCCCTGGAGGTATATTCGCCGCTTAGCAGCGCCTCTCTTACGCCCAGCCAATCGACCCGGTTAAAGCTGGCATCGACATACTCCTGGTAAACCAGCTGCCATGCCTCATCTAAGACCATTTTAGGACTGTCTCGAAAATCGGCGGCGGCGACTGGTTGGGCCACCCCGCCCATACCAGTGACAATGGCGGGAAAAATCAGGGCGGTAGCGCCTACGGAGCAATGTTTTAGAAAGCTTAGAGCACAGGCGGTATTTTTCATTTACAACAGAGACTGCGAAGAGGAAAGAAACGTAAGATGCAAATTACGAGAGGTTTGAAAATAATTGGGTAAGGCTAAAAACGCAGCCTATTAAACTCAGATTTAGGAATAATGTCGAAGACACGCTCTATAGAGTAGAAGATGCCCTACCCAAGGTAATCAATAAAGTTGGGCGCGTAAATAGGTAATTATCAGGAGCCTGAATAAAACCCGGGTAATTTATACGACCCCACTACCCCGATAATACTGGGAGTCTCTAGGCATCGCTGCTCGGCTGCGGCCAGCTCGTTGACTGCCCTACCCTATTCTTACAGAGTGCTCCGATTTGCTGGCCCTTTCTTGTTGATCTGTAAGATTACGCAGCTTGAAGCAGGATATTTTTAATTTATGCATGGCTATATTCCCGCAGAGCGCTTTTTTCCTTACCTGAGCTGGACTCAGGTGGAGGCGCTGCCTGACAAGGCCAATACCCTAATTATTCAGCCGATTGGCGCGGTGGAGCAGCACGGGCCGCATCTGCCTTTGGTGGTGGACGCGGCGATCGCCACCGCAGTCGTCGGCCAAGCCCTGCACCAGCTAGACCCAGCCATACCGGCCTATGCCTTACCGCCCCTCTACTACGGTAAGTCCAATGAGCACTGGCAGTTTCCCGGCACCATCACGCTGACGGCGCAAACACTGATAGCCGTGCTCATGGAGATGGCTGTCAGTGTTTACAGAGCCGGTTTCCGTAAGCTAGTCCTGGTCAACGGGCACGGCGGCCAGCCCCAAGTCTTAGAAATTGTCGCTCGTGACTTACGCCAGCAGCACAGTGACCTGATGATATTTCCCCTATTCGTCTGGGGAGCCCCGCACAATGCGGCTGAACTGGTGGGCGCATCAGAATACAATCAGGGCATTCATGCAGGCGATGTGGAAACCAGCGTGATGCTTTCCCTTCTGCCCAATCAAGTCGATATGGCTAAGGCTGTGCGAGAGTATCCCAATGAGCTACCAGCTGGGAGCCTGCTGAGTTTGGAAGGGCAACTGCCGATCGCCTGGACGATGGCTGACCTGAGTCGGAGCGGGGTGGTAGGAGATGCTACGGTATCGACGGCGGCTAAAGGCAATGCGATTTTGGCGTCGGTGGCAGCGGGCTGGGTGAAAGTGCTCGAAGAAGTTTACCGCTTTGAGGGCTTGCGTCCGCTGCCCTCTTAAAGATTCAAAAGAGATTCAGACGAGGAGTGTTTTTATATGCAGCCTACTGACGTTCAGCCCGCTGATGCTGAATTGGCGCAAGATCAGCCCGCAACTGTGAAGAAGACTTTGGCAGTCGATATTGGGGGGAGCGGGATTAAGGTCTTGATTTTAGATGAGCAGGGCAATCCGCTGGGAACGCGCGATCGCGAAAAAACCCCTGACCCCGCTACCCCCGATGCTGTAATTGCCATCATCGAGCAATTGGCCAGCCAGCAAAGTGACTATGATCGGGTTTCGGTCGGGTTTCCGGGCGTCGTCCGGCAGGGGGTCGTGTTTACAGCGGTCAATTTGCATCCGCTCTGGCAGGGTTGCGATCTGGCTCAGCAGCTAAGCGATCGCCTTGGCAGACCCGTACGAGTCGCCAACGATGCCGATATGCAAGGGCTAGGGGCGATTTCCGGTCAGGGAGTAGAGATGGTCATCACCCTGGGCACCGGGTTTGGCACTGCTCTTTTTACTGAAGGGCAGCTCGTCCCCAATTTAGAAATTGCTCACCATCGCTTTCGCAAAGGGGAGACCTACGAGGAGCAGCTCGGTCGGGAGGCGCTAAAAAGGGTCGGCACCACAACTTGGAACAAGAGACTGACGAAGGCGATCGCCTCTCTCTCTCATGCGTTTAATTACGACCGGCTTTATTTGGGCGGCGGTGAAGTCAAGCAGATCGATACTGCCTTACCTGAAAATGTGAAGGTGGTTTCTAACGTCTTGGGTTTGCTAGGCGGCATTAAGCTATGGCAATCAGCAGAGACTGCCCGCAGATAAAAAGTAGCCGCGTTGCTATGCCTGTTTAGCGTCTCTGTAGCTAGGCGAAAGAAACAGGCTGCTTTCTGTGCAGATACCGCTGAGCGGAATGTCCCAGTCGGCTCGCGGCAGCTGAGGCAACCGGGCATATTCAAAGACGATGCCAATGGTGGTTTTGTTGGCCCAAGTCGGGTGGCTGAGCATCCGGTCATAAAAGCCGCCGCCATAGCCCAGTCGGTAGCCGTTCACATCGCAGGCCAAACAGGGGATCAAGATCAGATCGACCCGGTGGGGATCGACTAGCGGCGAAGCAGGATCAGGTTCAGTAATGCCGTAAGTGCCAGTGCGCAACGGCCACTGACAGGTCGGAAACCAGCGATGCCAGTGAAGCGCTTTATCTTCGCAGCGGGGCAGTCCCCAAACGCGCTGCTGCTTGAGCAATATGCCTAAGTCGGGTTCGCCTCGAAAGCTACAGTAGGCCAGTGTCAGACGCGATCGCGTAAACACTGGCCAAGCTTGCAGATGTCGGCAAATGCTAGCCGACTTCTCTTGCCAGATTCGCTGAGGCATGGCCTGCCGGGCTTTGAGTAGCGCCCGCCGCTGAGCTGCTTTTTGCGCTTGGATATGCGCGGGGTTAGAGGGATCAGCCATGCCAGGGGGAAGCCGGGGAGGGGAGAAGGGGGAAAGGGAGCAGCTAGATGTGATGTTTTACTCGGCTGCAATCTGTTGGTAAAGGGTAGAAATTTTCTCGATTACCTGTTCAGCGTCTAGATGGTCGGAGACAATTTCGATTGCGTCGGGGGCTTTTCGCAGCGGGGAGACGGTGCGGGTGCTGTCCTGGCGATCGCGCTCTGCAATCGACTGGGCAAGCTGATCGAGATCGGGTAGGGGCTGATCGGCAGCTTGCAAATCGCGATAGCGGCGACGGGCACGCTCAGCGACTGAAGCGGTCAGGTAAATCTTGAGTTCGGCTTGAGGAAAGACTTCGGTGCCAATGTCACGACCATCGGCGACGATGCCGCCACGGAGGCCGTATTGCTGCTGCTGATCGACTAATTTGGCGCGGACGGCAGCTTGGGCAGCAATCGTCGAAACTTGGGCGGTGACCGTAGCGCTGCGAATCGCTTGCGTCACCTCTTGACCATTTACCTGTACTTGCGGCGGCTGAGGCTGATCGTCTTTAAAGTTAGCGATGAGCTGAATCTCACAGGTAGGCAGTAGCTGAGCAACCGCCGTTTCGTCTGCGGGGTCGATATCTTGCTGTAAGACAAACCAGGTCAGCGCCCGGTACATCGCCCCTGTGTCGAGATAGAGCAGGCCCAGCCGGTGAGCGACCTGACGGGCAACTGTGGATTTACCCGCCCCAGCAGGACCATCGATCGCAATGATGGGCGCGCGTTGCAACACAACATTGTCAATTAAACGGGTCTTGCCTTCAGTGCCTGGGGTGCCTATGTATGCCGCGATCGCCATCATTCCTACAGTCTCAATTGCTTGCAAAGGCTCCAGTGTATCAGGCTGGACTAGCGCCAGGTAGTCTAAAGTGACAGCCGGTACAGTCGCTATGACCTCACCTGCTGTCTGTAGCAGGCTGCGGGCTGATCGCTCCCCCCTCCTGAAGGCTAATTGGGCGGCTTGTAAACTGTGATAGAGCGCTGTTGCCTGCTGACGCTCTGATTCTGATAGGTAGCGGTTGCGTGAACTGATTGCCAGCCCGTCTGGTTCGCGTACCGTTGGGCAAACCACAATCTCACCCGGTAGATGCAGGTCTTGCGAAAGCCGCTTGAGAATAGCGATCTGCTGAGCGTCTTTTTGCCCGAAATAGGCATAGGTCGGTCGCACGATATTCAGCAGCTTAGTCACCACGGTAGCAACGCCCTGAAAGTGGCCTGGACGAGAGCGACCGCAGAGCGTAGCGGTCATCAATTGGGGCGGTACCACCTGGGTCACCGTCGTCAGGTCGGGCTGAGGCGTGCCATAGAGTGCTAGCGGCGAAGGCATGAAGATAATATCTACCCCAGCCGACTGACACAGCTCCTGATCGGCTTGCTGCGGTCGAGGATAGCGCTCAAAATCTTCGTTAGGGCCAAACTGAAGCGGATTGACAAAAATGCTAACGACGACCATGTCACTATCGTGGCGGGCCTGGTCGATCAAGCTGAGGTGACCGGCATGGAGTGCGCCCATCGTCGGCACGAGACCAATGGTGAACTGTTCTAAATTGGATAGGGGGCGATCGCCTGAATCGGGTTTAGGGAGCGATCGCCGACCGCTCCGTTCGCACTGGTCCAGGTGGTGACGCAATCCAGTGACGGTATTAAACAGCCGCACAGCCTTCTCCCCATAGACGCTTTCAGTAAAAATGCCGTGTTTATTTGGCCTACATCAATCTAGCGCAGTCCATGCCTGATCGGGAATGAGCACCCAGCGCGAGCTGAGCAAAAAATAAAAAGGCCCTCGGAGAGAGCCCTTTTTAATCCAGATGCCCCAGATGCCCCAGATGTCTTTGAGGTTGCTGAGCTGCGATCGCGCTTCTAAGCGAAGAGCATCAACATTAGTTGCCTAAAACATCTAGCTGAACGGTGCCTACCCCCGCATTGATCAGCCCGATCTCAGCGGCGGCTCCAGCAGAAAGGTCAATCACCCGGCTGCCGCTATAAGGGCCACGGTCATTAATCCTGACGACAACCTGACGGTTGTTACTGAGATTGGTCACGCGCACCCGGGTGCCAAAAGGCAGCGTCCGGTGAGCCGCTGTCATCGCATTTTGGTTAAAGACTTCACCGCTAGCGCTGCGTCTGCCGTTGAAGCCAGGGCCATACCAGGAAGCGCCGCCAATGGTGCTAGAGACAATTGCTACCGTCTCAACTGCTGGTACTGGTAGTTCAGGCTGAGGTCGCCCCTCAATCTCAGAGACCGGCTGCACATTTCCTAGCAGTCGTCGCAGGCGATTGGTCACCTGTAGCGCATCTTCTGCCGGGTTGTCAGTAGTGTCAGGCAAAAGGGTGCGAGCGTCCAGAGCGACCAGATCTGTGCCCGCCAGGGTGACCACATAGCCCTCGCTTTCTGAATTCCAGCGAACTGAGATATCGGTCGCATCAGTCTCGGCAGAGCCAATTTTGCTGCCTAGACGGGTAGCTCTCAGCACAGGATCATTCTCCTGCTCTGCATTGAGAATATCGCCGGCTCTAGAAACGCTGGCCTGGAGGGAGATCGTTGCATCACTAGCGGCCAGGGAAAGCGCGTCGCTAGCGTTAGAAAGACTGTTAACTTCAGTACCGATGAACGTAAGTACTGGAATATTTTTGATGTAGAGAGTGGCGGCCTGGCGACCATCGACAGCGTGGGAATGAATCAGGATATCGCCGCTGAGAGCGGGCACCAGTTCGGCGTTGGGCTGTGAGCCGCTACTGGCTGAACTAGCAGAGATAGCGCTAGAAGCGACGGTATCGGATAGCTCTACCGAGTTTGCCTCTACCAACTTAGTTTCTACAGGTGAGCCAGTCGATAAACTGGCCTCTGTTCCGGCTGAAACAGACTCAGCAATCTTAAAATTAGCCTCGTCAGCAATAGGCAACGCACTGACAGGCCGAGCACCCACAAGGGTGACGCCGAGACTAGACAGCAGAACGGCTGCTGCCAGACTGCTGGCGTGGTGTTTGGTTGAACCGTTAGAAATCACAAACATAATGGGCTACATCGCAACCGCTCAGACCGCAGCTACTCGCGTTAGGTCTTGTTTGTTGAGCGATTGTGTCATAGCAGCGCTCTGACCTCGAATCAAATAAGCGAACAGTCGCCAATCTACACGAACGAATTTGAACCAGGATCAGCAAATCTTCTGATCAATCCCTAGCGAGAAACTTTATATCGCTTTCATAAAAAGCTTGAAATGACGAAATGTAAAGGATTTGCCGGTCAATTTGTCGTTGTGTAAACCTGCTGTAATACTTATGCTTTTCAAGGCTTGGGTTCTAGATAACTAATCAATCAGAGCTGATTTTTAATGCGTCTATAGGCATAGTTTTTTAGAGACTATGCAATTAGCTGACTATTAAATGACTATATTGAGCGGCTAAACGGACTTTCATTTCTCTAAATTCCTGCTGAGGTTACAGTGAATTAGACACTGAATATTGAAATATCGAATTAGCTATGGATTACCGGCAGGCTGGGGTAGATGTTGAAGCGGGTCGGGCGTTTGTAAATAAGATTCGAACGATGGTAGACAGCACACGTCGGCCAGAGGTGCTGGGGGCGCTGGGCGGATTTGGCGGCTGCTTTGAACTTCCGAGTGGCTATCGTCAGCCGGTGCTGGTATCGGGAACTGATGGCGTTGGTACGAAGCTGAAGCTGGCTCACACGCTGGATCGCCACGATACGGTGGGTATAGACCTGGTGGCGATGTGTGTAAACGATGTGCTGACAATGGGGGCAGAGCCGCTTTTCTTCCTGGATTATTTAGCGACCGGAAAGCTGGCCCCTGAGCAGTTGGCGCAGGTGGTGGCAGGCGTAGCTAGCGGCTGTCAGACTTCGGGCTGCGCGCTGCTGGGCGGTGAAACTGCTGAGATGCCTGGGTTTTATGCGCCAGGGGAGTATGACCTGGCGGGGTTTTGTGTCGGCATTGTCGAAAAAGACCGGATGCTGGATGGGTCGCAGGTGGCGGTGGGCGATCGCCTGATCGGTCTCGCCAGCAGCGGCGTTCACAGCAACGGCTTTAGCCTGGTGCGCAAAATTGTCGCCGAAGGCGCTAGAGACGCCCGCGAAGCTGGCAGGCCCACCGGCTATAGCTGGGACGAAAAGCCTCGTATGCTGGGAGGCCAGTCTTTAGCCGAAGTACTGCTGACGCCAACGCAGCTCTATGTAAAGCCCGTTTTAGCGGCTCTGAAGACTGACCTCACCATTCACGGCATGGCCCACATCACGGGCGGCGGTCTGCCGGAGAATTTGCCGCGCTGCCTGGGCAAGGGGCAATCTATTCAGCTCGTACCCGATAGCTGGCCTGTACTGCCCGTATTTGACTGGATTCGCGCCGCTGGGGAAGTGAGCCGCGCCGATATGTTTAATACCTTTAATATGGGCATCGGCTTTGTGGTGATGGTGCCGCCTGAGCAGGCAGATGCGGCTTGCGAGCAGTTCGCCAGCGAAGGAATTGGAGCCTACGTCATTGGGGAAGTGGTTACAGGCGATGGGGAGCTTTTAGGGCTGTAGCGAGCTAGGCTGTATGGGTACAGGCAGGGTTTGAGGCGATCGCCATTCATCTTGCAGTTTTATCTATATATAAGATAAGGAGTTTTTCTATTGAGCGTGAGCAAGGGAAATATTCAGCCGGTGGTGATTGCGACTATCGCTACGATTGTGGCCATTGTGCTGGCGAGCAGCTTTGTGATTATCAACCCCGGTCAGGCGGGCGTTTTGAGCGTATTGGGTAAAGCCCAAAATGGCGCACTGCTAGAAGGCATTCACCTGAAGCCACCGTTTGTCTCGTATGTAGACGTATATGACATTACGGTGCAAAAATTTGAGGTGCCCGCAGAAAGTTCGACCAAAGATTTACAGGATCTCAAGGCGCGGTTTGCGATTAACTTTCGCCTGGTGCCCGAGAAAATTGTAGACATTCGCCGGAAGCAGGGGTCGCTCTCGAACATCGTTTCTAAGATCATTGCGCCACAGACTCAGGAGTCTTTTAAGGTGGCAGCGGCCAGACGAACGGTCGAGCAGGCGATTACGCAGCGGACATTGCTCAAGGCCGACTTTGACGAGGCCCTGGCGCTCAGGCTAGATAAGTACGGCATTGACGTACTCGATACCAGCGTGGTCGATTTGGCCTTTTCGCCCGAGTTTTCCAAGGCGGTTGAAGAAAAGCAAATCGCTGAGCAGCGAGCGCAGCGGGCGGTTTACGTCGCCCAGGAAGCAGAGCAATCTGCGCAGGCTGAGATCAACCGGGCCAAAGGCCGAGCTGAAGCGCAGAGACTGATCGCCGAGACCTTGAAAGCTCAGGGCGGTACTCTGGTTTTGCAGAAGGAAGCGATTGAAGCGTGGCGCGAAGGCGGCTCGCAGATGCCTCGGGTGCTGGTCACAGGCGACGGCTCTGGCGGCGGTGTGCCGTTTTTGTTTAATCTGGCGGCAGAGACTGAGTAAGTGTACTAGCACTCCAGAGTAAATAGCAAAAAGGGCTATACCACTCAATAGGTATAGCCCTTTTTAGATCGTCTCTTTAGAGCAGAAATTGACTGACCTGGCAGGACTAAGATTCTGCGGCGGCTTCTGCATTTTTAGTCACGTCTTTAGCCATATCGCGATAGTCATTAGGGTCGCTATCGCCGGGGCTTTTGGTACCTTGTTGAGCGGTTGATGAAGACTGGCCGCTAGCCCTAGCTTCAGATTTGCGGGTGACGGGACTGGGGTCGCTTGACTGATTGCCACCGGCGTTGGTCTCGTTTTCTAGCGCGATATCATATTCTTTATCGAAATCTGTATGAGCAACTTCTGACTTGGCTTTGTTTTGGGTCTTTTCGTCTTTGCTCTCTAAGTCTTCAGAGAGCTGCTTTGCGTCCTGCGAAATGTTATTAGGGTCTGCCATAGTGGGCTCCACGCAATTTTACTATCGACTAACAGCTTACGAAGCGAAGCAAAAATAGAGTGTATATCTGATGACGGAGATTGTTGCCAGAGCAGACATATATTCCTTTATATTCCTTTGCATGCCGGATGTAGGCAAGGTGGCCAGCGGTATAACAGCGCTAAACTGAAAGAAGCTTTAAGAAATGTAAAGGTCTATGGGCAGCAGCTCAGCTCAGCAAAGAGTAGTAGTGATTGGCGCAGGCATTGGCGGGCTGACGGCGGCGGCGCTACTGGCGCATCGAGGCTATCAGGTAAAGGTGTTTGATCAGGCGATTGTGCCGGGCGGTTGCGCCTCTACCTTTAAGCGACGGGGCTTCACCTTTGACGTGGGCGCTACTCAAGTGGCGGGGCTGGAGCCGGGCGGTATTCACGCTCAAATATTTGAAGAATTGGGGATTGATCTGCCTGCGGCGAGTGAGTGCGACCCGGCCTGCGCGGTATTTTTGCCGGGAGAGCAGGAGCCGATTAATGTGTGGCGCGATCCGCAAAAGTGGCGGGAAGAGCGGGAGCGGCAGTTCCCAGGAAGCGCTCCCTTTTGGCAGTTCATGAAAGCGCTGTTCGACTATAGCTGGCGGTTTCAGCAGCGCGAACCGGTCTTGCCCCCCCGCAGCCTCTGGGATATTTGGCAGCTCGGGACGGCGGTAAGGCCCGATACGCTGCTGACGGTACCGTTTACGTTTTCGACAGTCGGAGAGATTTTAAGAGGCTACGACCTGTACGATAATCGGCGGCTACGAACGTTTTTGGACATGCAGCTCAAGCTGTATTCGCAAACAACAGCCGACAAGACGGCGGTGCTGTATGCGGCTACGGCGCTGGGCGTATCGCAGGCACCGCACGGGTTGTCTCATCTGAAGGGGAGTATGCAGGTTTTGAGCGATCGCCTCACCACTTCCCTTAAGCAAAACGGCGGCGAACTCCACATGCGCCACACCGCCGAAGCGATAGCAATAGAACAGGGCAAGCCAACCCAGGTAAAAGTGACCAGCCCCAAAGGAGATACCTGGCTGGAACCCGCAGATCATGTAGTTGCCAACGTGACTGTTCAAAATCTGGTGCGTTTAGCTAAAGATAACAGAATGAAAGGCTACGAGCGCAGAGTCGAAAATCTCTCTCCTTCTTCCGGTGCGTTCGTGATTTACTTAGGGGTAGAACAAGCTGCGCTGCCTGCAAACTGCCCGCCCCATCTCCAGTTTCTCTATGACTATGACGGCCCGATTGCTGAAAACAATTCTCTCTTTGTTTCGGTGAGTCGTCCGGGCGATGGGCGTGCACCTGACGGAAAAGCCACCGTCATCGCCTCTTCTTTTACAGAAGTGCAGCAGTGGTATGACTGTGACGAAGCAGGCTATCGGGCAATGAAGGAGAGCTATACTCAGGAGGCAATTTCCCGGCTGAAGGGCTACTTTGACCTGCGGCCCGAGCATTTGGTGCATGTGGAGGCGGCGACACCAAGGAGCTTTGAGACGTTTACGGGGCGCGATCGCGGCATTGTCGGCGGCATTGGTCAGCGAGTCCCTACCTTTGGCCCGTTTGGCTTTGCCACCCGCACACCGATTACCAACCTGTGGCTGGTCGGTGACAGCACCCATCCTGGAGAAGGCACAGCAGGCGTTAGCTATTCGGCGATGACGGCAGTCCGGCAGATCGAAGCAGGCGGGTCGTCTTCCTGAGGCTGATTACAGAAAGCTCTGATACAATGCCGGACATACCCGCTCGCCATCACTGATGAGCGTCGGCAACTGGTTCCTCGGTTTTACCTATGCGTCGGCCCTACCTATTGCTGGTGGCGATCGCCACTCTTATCAGCCTGGGCGCACTGCTCATCGCGGTCAGTTCGCTAGGTCAGCTATATAGCGCGGTGGCAGCAGTGTCGCCTTTGCTGGCTCAGCTAACGGTGCTGCTGGTGGTAGTGGCTTTGATGGGTGCGTTGGGCGTGCTGGCTTACTATGGCTGGCTGTTTTTGCGGCCTCGGCGCAAGCGGGTGGTGACCCTGCCGGAGACGCCAGATAAAGTGGCGGCGGTGAGCTTGCAGGCGGCTCAGCAGCAGGTTAGCCAAATCGAAGATGAGATTGCGCGGCAGGCTTTGGCGGCTCGGTCTCAGGCACTGGCGCAGCGGCTAGAAGAACAGACATTTCAGATAGTGGTGTTTGGCCTGGGGTCGGCAGGGAAGACGGCGCTGGTAAATGCCCTGCTCGGTGAGATGGCTGCGCCCGTAGCGGCGACGCTAGGCACGACTCAGGTAGCGCAGACTTATCGGATAGGGGTGCCCGGACTCGCTAACCGGGATCAGGAGATTCTCATTACTGATACGCCAGGATTGTTAGAGGCAGGAGAATTTGGTGAAGAGCGGGCGCAGCAGGCCAAAGCACTAGCCACCTCAGCGGATTTGCTGTTGTTTGTGATTGACAACGACCTGCATCGGGTGGAGTATGAGCCGCTGGCGATGCTAGTGGGTATGGGAAAGCGATCGCTGCTTGTCTTCAATAAGAGCGATCGCTATTTACCCGAAGAGAGAGAACAGATTTTAGGGCGACTGCGTGAGCGCACGCGGGGGCTGATGGCGGCTGAAGATGTAGTGGCGATCGCCGCCCGCCCGTCTCCGGCTCAGCTAGCAGATGGCACAATGGTTCAGCCCGATCCGACTATTGCCGACCTGATCGAACGCATGCTGACTATTTTGCGGCAAGAAGGATCTGATCTGATTGCTAGCAATCTGCTGTTGCAATCTCAGCGGCTGAGCGCAGATGCGCGCACGCTAATCACTGTGCAACGACAGCAGCAGGCAGAAAAAATTGTAGATCGCTATCAGTGGATAGGGGCAGGCGTGTTGGCGGCCACACCGCTGCCGGTGGTAGATATGCTGGCGACGGCTGCGGTGAATGCGCAAATGGTGGTGGAGCTAGGCCGGGTCTATGGGGTAGAAGTCAGCATTGAGGAGGCGAAGACACTGGCGGTGTCGCTGGCGAAAACAATGGCGGCGCTGAGTTTGGCCAAGGGGGCGATGAAGCTATTAGCGGTGGGGTTACAGGTGAATTTGGCTACGGCAGTCGCTAGTAAGCTGGTGCAGGGGGCGAGCGCGGCCTATCTAACGCGGATTGCGGGCAAGAGTTTTATGGTTTACTTTCAGGCTAATCAAGATTGGGGCGATCGCGGCATTCAGGCCGTTGTAGAGCAGCAGTATCAGCTCAACCGGCGCGATGAATTTGTCAAACAGTTTTTGCGCAGCGCCATCGAAAAGCTCACTTAGAGAGTTCATGCATCAATCACGCGCCACGGTGGATGCTTGCGATTAACGCCCGCACAAAATAGGCAAATCATATTGCCATCCGGATCTTTGAGCCTGGTCTCTCTCCATAGCCACGGCTCGTCTCTAGGGGCATACTCAAAGGCATATCCCTCATTAGTCAGGTCTAAAAACAACTGATCAAGCTCATCAGATTCAAAGTAGATGATAGTGTCAGAGCCTGGTTTGATATCGACTAATTTGTGTACTGAAAAAGTCGATTCGCCCGCCGGACACTCAAACCTGGCATAGTCTTCAGACTCGACAATGAGCCTAAATCCCATGCCTCTGCAAAAAGCGACAGAGCGCCTGATATCTGTTGAAGGAAGCGTGACTTGGTTCAGATTCATGATGGCCCTCAGAGATCTTGAATTCGTCAGTTAAAGGGCGAATCCGACAGTTTGTTTATGACGAAGATGGCTTTCTGCTAATCAGAGTGCGATGGCGCGGATCGCTCATGATGGTCACTACATGCTCAAGTCCGCTTTCCTGCAAGGCCGCTTCTACATTAAAGGTGTAATAGTCATCGCTCCAGGGTTCGGTGCTTTTCATCAGGGTGAAGAGGACGGGCGGCAGGTTTTGAATGACTTCCGACTGCGGATTGTTATCGACAATTGCCAAACAGCCGCCGGGTCGCAGCAGCCGATGGGCTTCGCGAAAGATGGCTTGGGTAATGTGGCGCGGCAGTTCGTGAATGACAAATTGCAGCGTGATCAGGTCAAAAGATGCCCCTGAGAGGCCGGTGTCTTCGGCTTTGGTGTGAATCCATTGAGCGATCGCCCCCTCTTCATCTTGCACTTTTGCCACCGCTAGCATGTAAGGAGAAAGATCTAAACCCACAGTGCGAACAGAATGGTTTTGAGTCTTCTCGTAATAGTCATGGATAGTTCGCGTGGAGATGCCGACCGAACAGCCGATGTCTAAAATGTCTCGTACCGAAGGCGGGCCATGCTCAGCCAGCACGTCGTGAAAGCTAGTACGCAATCGGGCTTGAGCGGCTTGCCAGGTCAGGTCTTCCTGCGGCCAGATGCGCAGCGCCATCGCCTGGGTAGCTGACTCCGCTTCAAAGGCGGCTGGCCAGCACAAATTGCCTTCATCGTAGGCATGAAAAGGCACTTGATAATAGTCTGGATAAACAATCTTCGGGTTAGCGATTGTTGTCAGCGCTTGCTTTGCTGCCGAAGCTTCTAGCGCCTCGTAGTTTTCTCGCCACTGAATGCCGTTTTTCTCAGCGGTCTTGATCAAGACTCGCCTGGCTTGAGATTTCATCACACCGTAAATCGGCTTGGTCTGAATCAACAGATTTACGAAACGGGAGAGTAAGTCGTCACCTGCCCAACTGGGTTTGGCCTTGCTATTTAGTGCGGTGTTGTTCATTTGGCTACTTGCCCGGCGGCTTGCAGGGCCATTTTTCATATAGAACGGCTGCAAAACACTCTATAAGTGCTGCCGTCCGTTGGGCCTCAGTATAGGCCAAAAGTTACTTGAGATCTGAATTTTTCGTTGCAAACGCTACATTCTTTATGCAGTGAAGCAGCCAATCGTTCAACGGCAGCGCTGTCCTCTATCTATCTCTTTCTAGGGCCTATCTCCTTCTAGGGCTGATCTGTTAGATCAATAGCCATGATTGCGGCTGAGGTATCGGGCGTTTCTGAGGGAGCGGCTGTAGGATTGGTTGGCGATCGCTTAGCAGGCGCACCCTCTATTGCTGCCAAGCGATCGCCGATATGTTTGAGTTCACTCATCAAACCATCTGTTTTGTCCTGCAACATCTTTTGAGTTTGGCGATTGTCTTCGAGCATTTGTTCATCGACTAGCTCGATAAAGCTGCGAACATCGTCTTCGATAATTTGTTCTATCCGCTGGACAAACGTACCGTAAGCAGCCTTGATCGATTGGGCATAGTCCATCGCATCGTCTTGATACTTGCTGTAGTGACCTGAGAGCAGTAAAAACTGCCAGTATTCTCCTTTCATCGCTTCGGCGGCTCTGCGATAATTTCGGTGCTTCTCTCCAAAGTTAAAAAATTCTTCAAGTGCAGCCGCGATCGCCACTATCAAGCTGATAATAAAAATGACGCCATCTGTAAGGCCACTCGCGACACTTACCCAGGCAGGTTCTTGCTCGACCGGCTGATCTCTCAATCCGAATAGAGCGCCTATGTCGGGAGAAAATTTGATGCCAATTAAACTTGGAATCAATACGCCTCCGATGACAACAATCAGCCGCAGACGGCGATACCACATCTGCATGGTTTTTGCCCGCCGCTCAAACCAGGCATACTGATCTAGCCAGCGGTTTTCTAAATATGATTTTTTCTCATCGCTGAGGGCCAGCGCCTCAATTTGCTTGAGATGGTGATCGTATGCCATAGAGATTTATGTTGACAGGATAGGCTGACCGAGAGGCAAAGCTAGTGTCCCTTCTGCTGACCGTCAAGGATTTACAGGTAATTCTGGCGGCTAGAACTCAATGTACCGCCTAGCCATGCCGATTTGCACGTCACTTTAAAGGGTATTGGCTTTTCTGCGGTGCTTGTTCTTCTACGGCTGGCCGGTCAGCTCACTGGCGATCACCTCAGCCTGCTTGAGTACAGTTTCGGTGGCCAGTAGCTGCATATCAGGTGGGTAGCCATACTTTCTTAGCAGCCGTTTGACGATGACTTTGAGCTTGGCCCGCATGTTCTCCTTAATAGCCCAGTCAATGGTGGCGTTCTCGCGAATCTTTTGGGTGAGGACGACGGCGAGTTCGCGCAGCTTGTCTTGCTGCATCAGCTCGCGGGCGCTGTCGTTATTGGCGACGGCGGTGTAAAAGGCGTATTCGTACTCGGATAGGCCCATTGCTGAGGCTTCAGAATCGGAGGATACGATCTCTTTACTGATGTGGATTAGCTCATCCATCACTTCGGCGGCGGTGAGGATTTTGTTTTGGTAGCGCTTGAGGGCGTTTTCGAGCATCTCTAGCAGGGTTTTGCTCTGTACGAGGTTCGTCTTGGCGCGGGCTTTTAGCTCGTCGTTGAGCAGCTTTTTCATCACTTCTAGGGCGATGTTTTTATGCTCGTAGTCTTTGAGTTCGGCCAGGAATTCATCGGAGAGGATGGAGATGTCTGGCTTTTTGATGCCTGCGGCGTCGAATACATCGATCACCTGCTCTGATACCAGCGCCTGATCGATGACTTGGCGGATGGTGGTTTCGAGTTCTTCGTTGCTGCGGCCTTCGCTGGGACTGTCGAATTTGGTCAGGCGGGCTTTGATGGCTTGGAAGAAGCCGACCTCATCTTTGGCGTCTAGGGCTTGCTCGTGGGGGATGGCGATCGCAAACGCCTGAGACAATGCCGTCACCTCGTTGATATAGCGCTTCTTACCGTCCTCTAAGCCCAAGATATGCTCTTCTGCGGCCAAAATCATCGACAGTTTACGGGCGGTGTCGGCGTCAAAGTAGTTCTCGTAGGGGAAGCCGTGGTACATCGCAGAAACCACTTCGAGCTTTTCGAGCATGAGAGCGACGGCTTGCTCCTGGGCGAGAGTAGGATCGCCTTTGCCGCCTGCGTCGGAGTAGAAGGAGAGGGCTTCTTTCAGGTCTGAGGCGATGCCGAGATAGTCTACGACGAGGCCACCGGGTTTGTCTTTGTAGACGCGGTTGACGCGGGCGATCGCCTGCATCAGGTTATGACCTTTCATCGGCTTGTCGATATACAAGCTGTGCAGACTAGGCGCGTCGAAGCCGGTGAGCCACATGTCGCGCACGATCACCAGCTTCAGCGGGTCGGTGTCGTCTCTCATGCGGTCGGCTAGATTCTTACGCTGTGTTTTGGTGGTGTGATGCTTGGCAATTTGAGAGCCTTCGCTCGATTTGGCAGTCATCACCACCTTGATCGCGCCCTTAGCGGGGTCGTCGTCGTGCCAGTCGGGGCGGATCTGGATAATAGCGTCGTAAAGTTCGGCAGCGATGCGGCGCGACATGCTCACGACCATGCCTTTACCGGCAAAGACTTCTTGCCGTGCTTCAAAGTGACTGACGATATCTTGCGCGATGGTTTGGATGCGTTGAGGATTGCCGATGAGGGCTTCTACTTTGGTGCGATTGGCTTTGGCTTTCTGGGCTTCGGCTAGGTCGTCTTGGGCTAGGTCTTCATCTAGCTGCGCAATCAGCTTTCTGCCTGCGTCGCTGAGGCTGATTTTGGCAAGGCGGCTTTCATAGAAGATGCGCACGGTGGCCCCGTCTTCTACGGCTTGGGCGATGTCGTAAATGTCTACATAGTTGCCGAACACTGCCGGGGTGTTGGCGTCGGTTTTTTCGATGGGGGTGCCGGTGAAGCCGAGGTAGGTGGCGCTGGGCAGGGCGTCGCGCAGGTATTTGGCGAAGCCGTAGACGACTTTTTTACCGATCAGGGTGCCACTGTCGTCTTTTTCGTCGATGGTTTTGGCGCTGAAGCCGTATTGGGTGCGGTGGGCTTCGTCGGCGATAACGACGATGTTGCGGCGCTCTGAGAGCTGTTCGTAAATGTTGCCGTCTTCGGGTTGGAATTTTTGAATGGTGGAGAAAACGACGCCACCAGAAGCGACTTTTAGCAGACTCTTTAGCTCGTCGCGATCGCCTGCTTGTACCGGGTCTTGGCGTAGGAGCTGCTTTGAGGCGGCGAAGGTGTCAAAGAGCTGATCGTCCAGGTCGTTGCGGTCGGTGATAACGAGGATGGTTGGGTTGTTGAGGGTTTGAACGATTTTGCCGGTGTAGAACACCATTGACAGGGATTTTCCGGAGCCTTGGGTGTGCCAGACGACGCCTGCTTTGCGATCGCCCTTCGGCTGCTGAGCCACATCACCCAGTCCATAGCTGGCTGGGCTTTCCCCCGCTTTGAATGCGCCCTCAAAAGGAGCGCTGATATCAGCAGCTCCAATGTTCGCGGCCCTCAGCGTAGATTCGATGGCGGCGTTGACGGCGTAGTACTGGTGGTAAGCGGCGAGCTTTTTGACGGTCTGGATGCTGATGACTTTGGTGCTGGGGTCTTCTTTTTTGGTTTTTTCAAAGACGATGAAGTGGCGCACAAGGTCTAGCAGGGTGGCTTTGTTTAACATGCCTGCGATCAGCGTTTCGAGCTGACTGACCAGGGGCGAGGCTTGGGTTTTGCCGTCGGCGGTTTTCCAGGCCATGAAGCGGCTGAATCCGGCGGAGAGGGAACCGGCTCTGGCTTCGAGTCCGTCGGAGATGATCGAAAAGGCGTTGGGGGTGAACAGGCTGGGGATGGTGGCTTTGTAGGTTTCGATCTGCTGGTAGGCGGTTTTGAGGGTGGCGTTTTCGTCGGTAGCGTTTTTTAGCTCGATCACGACCAGGGGCAGGCCGTTGATGAATAGCACTAGGTCGGGGCGCTTGTTGTGGTTGTTTTCGATGACGGTGAACTGACTGGCGACGACGAAATCGTTATTGTTGGGGTGGGCGAAGTCGATTGGCCATACGAGGTCGCCGCGTTCGCCGCCGTCTTGCTGAATAGTGATGTTGACGCCTTCGGTGAGCAGGCGGTGGAAGGCTTCGTTATTGGCGGGCAAGTCGGGTGATGAAATGCGCTGGATGTCTTTGAGGGCGGTTTGCAGTTTGTCGGGGCTGGTGTTGGGGTTGATGCGGTGCAGGGCGGCTTCTAGGCGGTTAGTGAGGATGACTTCTTCGTAGCGGCTGCGTTCGGGGGTGGGGCTATCAGGGCCGGGAGCGTGTAGGTGGGTGTAGCCCTGGCGCTGGAGTAGCTCAATGGCAAGGGTTTCGATGGCGGATTCGTTGAGTTGGTGAGTCATTGAGCTGGGGCTGAAGGGGGCGTTACGCTTATTTTACGAAGCGTTGTATGAAGTACAGGACAATACTTGCTTAGCTTACCCAGTTGAAAATATTGATTGAATTAAGCTGAGCTGAGACGAGTATTTGTACTCATAAATTACGTGGGTTTGATCCAAGCTAGAATGGCTGTATCGCAGCTATTAGCCTCGCTATGGATCTATCCTCTGCTTTGCAACAAGAAGTTGAACAAATTGCTAGGCGGCAAGGACTCTCGCCGGAGCAGTTTATTTTGCAGGCTGTCACGGAAAAAATAAACGCACTTAAAGCGCAAGTTAGCCTATCTGTTACGCTATCTGCGGATACTGCGATGAGAGTTGATTCGGTAGAGTCTCGCCTTCGAGATCAGGATGGCATTTTGGTGTTTGATACGGAGTCGCTTGAGCAGGTTGATTTTGATGCGCTACTTGAGCAAAGTAGGGGTAGAAGCTGGGAAGAACTAGGGCTGTGAAGGTTCTATTTGATACTTCTGTCATTGTTGCGGCATCACTGCCTCAGCACCCTAGCCATGTTCCTTGCTTCGCTCAGCTACAAGCGGCTAAGGCAGGGCAAGTTGAAGGCTATCTTTCCACTCATAGTTTGGCAGAAATTTACTCTGTGCTGACTCGGATGCCTAGCAAACCCCGCATGTCACCGCAAGATGTCAGGTTGTTAATTGAGCATCAGTTGCAATACCTAAAGGCTGTCTCGTTAGAACAAGCAGATTATCAGGCGGCGATCGCTCAAATGTCAGATCTCAACCTTCCAGGCGGGGGGATTTTCGATGCTTTGATCGCCCAAGCTGCGTTGAAATCAGATGTGGATAGGCTATTAACGCTAAATCCGAAGCACTTTACTCGTCTTAGTGGGGCGATCTCGATTTTGGTTTTTGTGCCTGAGTAGTCGGCTATGGTTACACGTCTACGCGCACTTCGCCGCTCATGAGTTTGGGAAGAAGCGTATCGCGGAGTTTTTCAAGGATTTGGATTTGAGCATAATTGTTCTCTATCTTCTCCCACGACTCGTGGGCAATACTGGCAAAATCTTTTAGCTTATCGCTTGGTGGAAGATGAAAGACGATAGCCCCTATGTCCGATGGCTTCAGTGAAGGATAAGCTGAGGTAGAACCCTCAGCTATTGAGTGCAGATACTCAGTCATTTCGTCGTTCGTCAGTAGAAGATAAACGAAGTGAGGATCTATTTTCGTGCAAGTTATGACACAGAACCCAGTAGAAACGACTAGGTTATCTGCTGGGTTTTTAACTACCCCATAGTGCTTCTGATTGGGTCTTACAGTAGAGATGAGCACATCGTTATGTCGAACCAAACGCTTTGCCCTACTGGGCGAATGGCTCGTCTCAAGCGATTGTAAACCATCAATCTTACCTTCAAGAATTGAGCCAGTATCCAAATACTCAATTGTTTTGTGGGGGTAGCTTTTATCAATGCTGGATTTATTTAGTTCGACAAAATCAGCTACATTCATCTCCTCCCAATCATCCTGAGCCTCTTCGATGAACCACTGACGGAACAGTGTCTTAGCGATCGCCTCAAGCGTTTTGTTCTGGCGGTGCAGTAGGTCAATTTTGTCGTCTAGGCTGCTGAGAACTTGTGCGATCGCTTGCTGCTCTATCTTTTCTCTTGGAAGGAAAATTGGTATTGCCAAGAGATTCGTCTTGTTTAACTTTGGCTGAACAGCACCGCTTATGAATTCGTTCAAATCTAAATTTTGAAGATAATAAACGATAAGGCTGCTAAGATGTTCCTCACGAAACTTAAGTATATGAGCATGATTATTCACCCAGAACTGCCCATCTGCCTTAAAGGCTATTGGAGTCTTTCTTGTTCTTAAGTTCTCTCCATCTTCCGAAATTAGAACATGTTCTCCATCAAAGATGTAGTCGTCTATGTAATCAACGATGCCTGATGCTCCGTAATATGGAAATTTTCCACTTCTTCCGGTTCTATCTTTGGTACTCAGAGGTACACGTTTATAATTTAGAACTTCAGCAAAGTCTTCTATTTTAAATTCTAGCCACTCACTCATCTTTTCACCCTTCACTTCCTACGTAGTAGGTGTTGCGTCCACCACCCCGCTTCTCAACTAAGCCCTTATCAATCATTTCTTTCAATATCCGTCTAGCTCTAGCTTCCTTAACTCCAACTAGGTTCTCAACGATTTTGGATGTGATTGACCGCTGAGTTTCCAGATAAGCCAAAATTCGCTGCTCATTTTCCGATACTCTACCGATACTTCCCGATACTTTTCCGATACTTTTAGGTTTAGCCATCACCTCAAACCCAGGCCGATAAAACTCTACATCCACAAAATCCCCCTTCTCTCGAATCCTCGGCTCCGCCAGCCCCCAATCCAAACAAGCCGCCCGAATCCGCTGAATCCCGCTGCCCCACTGCTCGATGTACCCCAACGCCTTAAACACTCGCGCAATCGTCCGATTACGAATCTCCGAACGCCCATCCAACAGCGTCTCCGCCGTCAGCGTACTCGGCAACCCCCCCGGCGACACCACATTCACCACATCGTCATACACCCCCACCTTGATATCGCGGCCCTTATTCGTATAGTCCCGATGCACCACCGCATTCACCAACGCCTCCCGCAGCGCCTCATCCGGCAACTCATACGTATCCGTCCGCTGCAACCCACTAATCTCACCCCGCAGATGAATATGGTTTTTAATGAACCCCTCCGCCTGCGCTAGCTGTCCAAACAAATCGCCCTCATACTCCTTGCGATCCAAAAAGACACTCATATCCGTCCCCCGAAACCGCGCACACTTCATCACCACATGCGGATAGCGCCCCAGCAAAATCATCAGCCCCTGCGTCGGCCATAGCTCCCCCTGCTCCATCTGCACCAGCTTCAAATTCCTCAGCTTCTCCGCCGTCAGCGGCTTCCCCCGCTCCGCAAACCGCTCCATCAACGGCGTCAAATCCAACTCAGAAAGCACCTGCTCCCGGCAAACCTCCTCATCAAAACTCTGACTGCGCTTCTGCCGCTCCAGCTCCAGAATGTGCTCAAAATCCGCCCGCCGATTCGTCGCCCCAATCCGCAAATACGTCCCCTCGTTTTTCCCCGCCGCCTTCAGGTAATAGGGCAGCAAATTTCCCCGAAATACTTCCACCACCAGCACCAGACGGCCCTGCACATTCGCACTATAAATCTCTGGCAAAATCGCTGGAGAGCAGCGGTCAAACACAATCGAAGCCACCCGATCCTGCAAATCCAAAACATCCGTCTCAGCCAGCCCCACCACCTGCCGCTCATCATCCACCCCAATCACCAGCTTGCCGCCGCTGGTATTAGCAAACGCCACCACCGTCTTCGCGATCTGGTCATGCCGGGGCAGTTGAGCCTTTAGCTCCAGCGTCTTGCCCTCGCCCTGCTGAATTTGCTCTATCAGCGTCATGGCAGCTTTACCCGCGATAGGTTGAGCGAGATCGCCTCATTCAGCGCCGCCTCTTCCTGTAACTGCGCCTCAAACTCCGCCTTCAGCGCCGTAAACCGCTCCGTGAAATCAAAATCATCCTCTTCTTCGGCTAACCCCACATAGCGCCCCGGCGTCAGCACATAGTCCAGCTCTGCCACCCGCTCCAAGGGCACCGACGCACAGAAGCCCTTCACATCCTCATAGCCCGCTTCCCCGGTGCGCCAAGCATGGTATGTCTGTGCAATCTGCTGAATATCCTTATCTGATAGCTCGCGCGTCCGTCGATTGATCAGGTGCCCCAGGTTGCGCCCGTCAATAAACAAAATCTCGCCCTTACGCGGATGGCCATTATTCCGCGCCCGATTCATAAACCACAGCGCCGCCGGGATCTGCGTATTCAAAAACAGCTTCGCGGGCAAATTCACAACGCAGTCCATCACATTGCCATCAGCAATCAGCGCTTCGCGAATCTTGCCCTCCCCGCTAGTCTTACTGGTCAGCGCCCCCTTTGCCAGCACCACTCCCGCCCGTCCGCTAGGAGCCAGATGGTACAGAAAATGCTGCAACCAAGCAAAGTTCGCATTCCCCGCAGGTGGCACCCCATACTGCCAGCGCCCATCTCCCCGCAGCAGCTCACCGCTCCAGTCGCTCACGTTAAACGGTGGATTAGCAATAATAAAATCCGCCCGCACATCCTTGTGCGCGTCATTAAGAAACGAGCCTTCGTTATTCCACTTCACCTGCGAACTGTCGATACCGCGAATCGCTAGGTTCATCTTCGCCAGCCGCCACGTCGTCTGATTGCTCTCCTGACCGTAGATAGAGATATCGTTCACCCGGCCCTGGTGCTCTCTTACAAACTCATCTGATTGCACAAACATCCCACCCGATCCACAGCAAGGATCGAAAACTCGCCCTTTGTACGGCTCCAGCATCGCCACCAGCAGCTCGACAATGCTGCGCGGCGTATAGAACTGCCCACCCTGCTTGCCCTCAGCCAGGGCAAACTCACCTAAGAAATACTCAAACACATGCCCCAGCACATCCGCGCTGCGGGCCTTAGCATCGCCCAGCGCAATATTACTCACTAGGTCAATCAAGCTACCCAAGCTAGTCGGGTCAAGGTTCTGCCTTGCAAACACCTTCGGCAACACGCCCTTAAGCGAAGCATTCTCCGCTTCAATCGCATCCATCGCCGCATCGACAAACGTACCGATTTTGGGCTGTTTCGCCTTGGCCTGAAAAAAAGACCACCGCGCCTCTGGCGGCACAAAGAAAATGTTCTCTGCCTTGTATTCGTCCTTGTCCTCCGGGTCAGCCCCGGCATACTCACCCTCACCGGCTTTCAGCTTGGTGAAGAGTTCTTCAAAAGCATCTGAGATGTACTTGAGGAAAATCAAGCCCAGCACCACATGCTTATACTCAGCCGCGTCAATATTCTTGCGCAGCGTATCAGCCGCTTTCCATAGCTGCTTTTCTAACGGTTCTTCTTTGGCTACTTTCTTGGCTTTGGCCATGCCGATCCTTTACAGAGCAATCAAAGACTGAGGATGAACGGGCCTAATGGTCGCGTTCAACGCTGAAACGGTCAATCAGCATATCTTTTATCAGGCCGTCTGGCGAGTCTGGCAGGTGCCCTGTCAAGTATTGGGCGTAGCGCTGAGCAACAGGCGGTACAAGCGCAAAGGGACTGGTGAAACCTGAGAAGAGATGTAGCCCGCTGACGGTAGGCACAGGGCCGAGTAGCGGTAAGCCGTCTTGGGTGAAGGTGACCAGGCAGTGTCGCCAGGTGCCAGGAACGCCTTTGAGGATTGGTAGCTGTTGTTCTATAGCCCGGCGAATAGCGGTTTCGCTATCGGTAGGGTCAGCAGGCGGGCTGTAGGCGGAGTGAAAGCGGCTGATCTGCCCGATGCGAGCGGTTTTATCGGCGAATTGGATGACGCCTGCTTCTAAGACGGGCGGAATCACCTGGCTGTTGGGCTGTTGCCACTGGTCGCTAGCAGCGGCTTCGGCCTCTTGCTTAAAGCGGTTGTTGGCGGCGGGCATGATCAGCGATCGCACCTCAAAATCCAAAGGCGGCGTTTCTATAATCTCGGCATGCGTGAAAAACAGCGGCACCTGTAAACCAACCGCCCGCAAAAGATTTCGACTGTACGCGCCAGCTGCAACCACAACCGTTTGAGCAGGGTACGCCTGAGCCTCAGTCATTACGCCTGTGACTTTGTTGCCTACTCTCACTAATCCAGACGCGGCAGACAGATTGTGATGACCGCCCAGCCTGCGAAATGCCTGGTTGTAAGCAGCTACCAACGACATCGGATCGACATGGGCATGGCGGATGGTGAAGGCAGCAGCGATCGCCTCCGCGTCAATCTGCGGTTCTATCTCCTGCGCCGCTTCAACAGAAATTAGCTGAGGCGGCCTATCAAAGACTTTGTAAGCGTTAATGAGAGAGTCTATATCTGCTTCTTTTTCGACCGTTAGCAACAGATCTATCTCTCGGAGCTGAGTATCTGCCTCTAGCTCATCTGATAGCTCGCGGTGGCGAGCCATGCCTGCGCGCAAAAGTGTCGTTGTCAACTCGGTTGTCCCGGCCCAGTAGCCAATGCCGCCATAGCTGTAGCACGTGCCGCTGTCACGGTTGCCATCGTCTAGCAAGAGCACTGCCTGACCCGCTTTGGCGAGTTCGTAGCTGAGCGCGGCCCCAGTGAGGCCATTGCCAATGACGATAGTGTCGTAGGTTTGCATGGGCTAGGGATGAATCTGCGAGAGAATCATCCGCAGGCGGTCATAGTCATCTTTTAGCAAAACGCTCACCGTGCGCCCGGCCCTTACTAGCCAATCGCGGTCTAGATCGCGCAGGCCATAGACCTCACGAATCGCTGCCGCCGCCAAACTCTCTGTCGGCACGCCGCTCACCTGCAAGAGTGTGCGCAGCCAGTCGAGTTCTTCTGTAAAAGAAATCACTTCATCCGGCTCACAGCAATGCACAGCCTGGTGAACCTGCGGCGGACGCGGCGGCAGATGCTGATAGGTGCGTTGAGTTGCCAGCGGCACAAAGCCAACAATTGCCACCCGAAACTCAGTCTTGAGCATGGCAAAAATCTGTGGCTGCTGTTCGCGCAGCTCGTCAAGCGACATTCCCAGCGCCCGCGCCCGATGCACCGAATCTAGCGGGCTGGTCGTCGCATGGTAGACCACGCCGTAAATCTGGTTGTCGGCTTCTTCGTCATAAGCTTTCACCCAGCTACCAAAGGGCGGCATTGCCGGAAAGCTCAGATCTTCGGGCTCTAAGCACTGCGCCAAAAACTCGGTGGTTGAGGTTTCAATCACTTCAGCAATGTGACTGGCCTGACGCGATCGGGTAGTAAACTGCGGCAGCGGCAGACGCATCGCTTACTTCTTCCCTCGCATGGGCTTGACAATCTCTAAGTCTGAAGGTTTGAAAGTAACGAGCTTATCCCAGTTGCCGCCTTCAAACAGGACGGCGATCTTGCCGTCACTGACGCGCTGCACCTGACCTTCAAAGCCAAAGTAAGTATCGTCAACGTTGGTAATGCGAATGGGCGAGCCTGGCAAAATCATCATGGTTTCAGTTGTGCTTTACAGCGGGAGACGGTCGCTATCCTAACCTAGCTTACAGGGCTGGTTTGAGAGCGCAACCTCTCTCCAGGTTATTTAGACAGATTTTGTGCGGAAAACTTTGTCAGCCAGCGCAACTTGCAGGTATACCTGAAAACAGACCGCTCACTGCCAGAAGTAAGACACAACTCATGATCGACTATCTCTACAACGGTGCCAACTTATTCGCGCTGCCTTTTTGGACGCTGATGATTATTTTGCCAGGCTGGTCGGTGACGCGCCGGGTAATGGCTTCCTATATTCCCTTTGTGCCGCTGGCTTTAGCCTACATTTACTGCTTTGCCACTAGCCTTGACCCAGATTCTCTAGCGGCCTTTGCGAACCCGACCTTGAGTCAGCTAGCGGGGCTATTTGCCGATGAGCGGGTGATGGCGACGGGCTGGATTCACTTTATTGTGATGGATCTGTTTGTCGGACGCTGGATCTATTGGCAAGGGCAAGAAAAAGGCGTTTGGACGCGGCACTCTTTAGCGCTGTGCCTGTTTGCTGGCCCGGTGGGTCTATTGTCCCATTTAATTACGGCCTGGTTGCAAGGACGAATGGGCGCGGCTGAAGCCGAAAGCGCAGAAGCCGTGAGCTAGAGAATCTGACTAAAATTGGCACGCTCTCTTCTGACGAATTGACCCAACATCCCCCATAATGACGTGTTGTAGGTTACACAGGCAGACCATGATGGTGACGCTTCTTCGTTTGCAGCGGCGATGGTTCTTTAGAATTAGCCAAAAAATCAGCCAGAGGATCGGTCAAAGATTACGCCGAGTCGGAGCCTACGGGGGCCTGTTTAGCCTGGTGCTAGTGCTAGCTGTGAGCTGCGGCGGCGGCAATACGGCTTCGGTAGATTCGGCGGCGACAGAAGGGGCTGTGAGTACGGGCGATCGCGTCTCAATCGGCACCACCCTCAGCGCGCGCACGCTAGATCCAGCTGATGCCTACGAAATTTTTCCCGGCATTTTGCTTTATAACCTGGGCGATCGCCTCTATACCTACGCCCCTGGCACCACCGATCTGGTACCGCAGCTCGCCACCGAAATGCCCACCGTCAGCGAAGACGGCCTCACCTACACCATCCCACTACGCGACGATGTCACCCTGCATGACGGCACCCCCTTCGATGCCGAGGTGATGGCTTTTTCCATCCAGCGGATTATCGAAAACAACGGTCGGCCCTCTTCTCTAATCGCCGATAAGGTCGAATCTGCTACCGCTGCTGAAACGGGTGAACTGGTGATCACGCTCAAGCAACCGTTTGCTGCCTTTCCAGCCCTGCTGACCTTTTGGAGCATGACGCCCGTTTCCCCCACAGAGTACGAGATCGGCGCGGGCAGCTTCAAGCCTGACAACTTCATTGGCTCTGGCCCTTACAAGCTAGCCTCCTTTAGCAGCGATGTGATCAAGCTCGATGTGAATGAAGACTACTGGGGTGAGCCTCCGGCCAATGGCGGTATTGATATTCAGGTGTTTACCAGCGCGGCCAACCTGTTTACTACCTTTACCTCCGGCGGGCTCGATGTGGCCTATCAAACGCTCGACCCCGACCAGATCGCCAAGATCGAATCCGACGCTGATAGCAATGACTGGCAGGTCATCGAAGCAGGCAGCACGGTGGTCAACTACCTATCGCTCAACCAGAAGATTGCCCCCTTCGACGATCTCAACGTGCGCAAAGCGGTAGCTGCGATGATGGATCGGCAGTTGATTAGTGATCGCGCCTTCAACGGCCAGGCCGAACCGCTCTACAGCCTGATTCCTAAAAGCTTTGAAGTCTACGAACCCGTCTTTGAAGAAGCCTACGGCGACGGCGACTATGACGAAGCCAAGCAGTACCTCACCGCCGCTGGCATTACCGAAGCCAATCCGCTCACGTTTGAAATCTGGTATCCGTCAGCCTCTACCCCTCGGCAAGTGGCCGCCAACACTATTAAGCAGTCAGTCGAACAAGCGTTACCCGGCCTGGTGAATATCACCGTCAGCACCGCTGAAGCGGCGACCCTGTTTGAAAACGTCGAAAAAGGTGCCTATAACAGCGTGCTCTCTAACTGGTACCCCGACTACTTCGACCCCGAAAACTTCGTGCAGCCCTTTCTCACCTGCGACCAGGGCAGCCCTGAAACGCTGTGCGAAGTCGGAGCCACGCAGAGCAACGGCTCGTTTTACTACAGCGAAGAAGCCAACCAGCTCGTCGCCCAGCAAAACGCCGAGCAAGACCCTGCCAAGCGCGATCAGGTCTTCAGCGACTTGCAGCAGCTCATGATTGACGACGTGCCCTACGTTCCTCTCTGGCAGACCAAAGACTATATCTTTACCACCGCTGATGTGAGCGATGTCGCCATCGAGCCTAATCAGCAGTTCCTTCTCTGGCAGATTGAAAAAGGGTAAGCCATGTCTCGCTCTAATTCTCTCCGGCTCTACGTCATCTCGCGCCTGCTGTTAGCGCCGCTGATGATCTGGACGATTACCACCGTAGTGTTCTTGCTGATGCGGGCCACGCCGGGCGATCCGGTCGATGCGCTGCTCGGCTCCCGTGCGCCTGAGGCGGCAAAAGCGCTCATGCGAACCAAACTGGGCCTCGATCAGCCTTTGCCCAAGCAGTATCTCGACTACCTGGGTGATTTGCTCAGCTTCAACCTGGGCAGCTCTCTGGCTAGTCAAGGGCAAACCGTCTGGCAGATTATTGGCGATCACTTTCCGGCGACGGTGGAGCTGACTTTGTGCGGCATGATTATTGCCGCTGCGGTCGGCCTGACCGTCGGGTCGATTGCCGCTTCCCGGCCCAATACCGTTTTTGATGCGGGGGGGCGGGTGTTTGGCATTGTTACCTACGCGGTGCCGATGTATTGGTTTGGCATGATCTTGCAGCTGGTTTTTTCTGTGCAGCTCGGCTGGTTTCCTATCGGCACGCGGTTTCCGCTGAGTCAGATCGCACCTGCTGGCCCCACCGGACTGTATTTACTAGATAGCCTGCTGCATGGCGATTTGGCTCAGTTTGGCACGACGGTTTACTACCTGGCACTGCCTAGCCTGACGCTGGGCATATTGATCAGCGGTGTCTTTGAGCGGATTGTGCGGGTCAATCTGCGGCAGACGCTAAAGGCCGACTATGTAGAGGCAGCGCGGGCCAGAGGCATTTCAGAATTTAGAATTATCACCGCTCACGCGCTAAAAAACGCCATGATTCCGGTGATTACGATATTGGGCCTGACATTTGCCTCTTTGCTGGGCGGGGCAGTCCTCACCGAGGTGACCTTTTCCTGGCCGGGGCTCGCGAATCGTCTGTATGAGGCCATCAGTCAGCGCGACTATCCGGTGGTGCAGGGGCTGATGGTGTTTTTCGCGGCGATTGTGGCGCTGGTGAGCATTGCTATCGACATTTTGAATGCCTACGTCGATCCGAGAATTCGTTATTGAGCCCTGAAGGCTTTACAGTCACAGGGGTTTTTGCTATTGTAAATTAATATTACCTATCTCTAAGAAAAACTCAATACAAGCTGCCATTATCTATTTATACCGCTCTACCTGATCGCCGTGACTAATTACTCTTCTACCCCCGCAGACGGTTCTTCACCCGCTCTACTAGCCCTGCGGCGCTTCATCCGAGGGACGCTCCGGCAGGTGGGGCTGGGGCTGCTATCGCTAGGGCTAATTTTGAGCCTCAGCGCGCCGGTGACTGCCGATAGCGTGGGCAGCTCGGGCCAGCGTCCGGTTGATCAAGCTTCTACACATATATCTACAGATAGCGCTGCTTCACTAGCGCAGCCATCCAAATCAACAGAAGTGGCTTTAAAGGTTTCCGCACTGACGCAGCTGTCGAGTGAGTTCAAGGGCGCAGCGGCAACGCAGTCCCTTCACTTGCTCAAACCCAGAATGACCCACCATCGGTTGACCAGCGCTCACCTGTTTATTCCTCAAGCAGCTGAACAGATCGTCGTTAGCCTGACGAAGGACGACTGATCCGGTAGAAGATCACCGAACTCAGTGGCCCCGTAGCGCTGATTCCTCAGGGCGGCAGTCGTCGTCAGGCTCAGCGGGGCGATCGCCTCACCGAAGTCGGCGATACTTTGAGTACAGGTGCTAATGCCTCAGCTCGGTTGGAAGTTGATCTGCAAACGGGTTTTGTCACGATGGCTGAAAATAGTCAGCTCACGATTGCTGAGCAGCCACAGTCTCTCGACCGGCAGGGGCGCTTTGATATTGAGGTGGCGCTATCTAGCTCAGCTCGCCGGATTTGGGCGGTCGTCATCACCCCGCTCGGCACCGAGCAAGCCTACGAACTGGTGGTGCCCTGATGCCGATAGCCAGTCAGTTGGGTAGTCAGTTAGGTAGGCAGTTAGGTAGGCAGCTAGTCAGCCGGTTCAGATGGCTACACCGAATCGTGCCAGGGCTAATGGTCAGCCTGCTGGTAGTCATGCTGCTACAGCTCAACGCTTGGGTGCCGATGGAGCGAATCGCCACCTCTGCGCTGATGCGGTGGCGCGGCTCAGTGGGGTGGGATAGCCGGGTAGTGATGATCAGTGTTGATGACAAAACGCTAAGCCAGCTAGGGCAGTTTCCGATCTCGCGCGACTATTATGCCAATCTGCTGCAGTTGCTCACTCAATCAGATACGAGCGCCGTTGTTTTTAATTTGCTGCTTGCTGATATTCAGTCTGCTGGGGCTGATACAGCAGAGAGTGCTGCAGTCGATGCTCGGTTAGCGCAGGCCATGACCGATCATGGCCGGGTGGTGATTGGTCAAACCTGGGGGCTATCAGGCATCGCCATTGAGCCGCTGCCCATTTTAGAATCAGCGGCGATCGCTACTGGCCACTTGCGAGTGCAAATCGATCCGGATGGGCTGACCCGCAGAATTGAGTTGCTTGTAGAAGATATTCCGGCCTTAGGGATTGCAGCGGTTCAGGTCTACAGTTTAGAAAAAGAGCTGGTCAGCATTCCCACCGCTCTCAGCGAAATTCAGATCAACTGGCCCGGCCCCATCAGTGAACTGACGACTCTTAGCCTGATTAATGTGCTCAATGGCCAATTTTCGCCCAGCTCTCTCAAGGACAAAATTATTGTCGTCGGCTACGGGGCAACCTCTGGCCGGACTCATCTGCGCACCCCATTCGACAGTCGGGCACCAGTGCCGGGGGGGTACCTGCAAGCCGCCGTGATCGATAACTTGCTCGGACAGCGCTGGCTGCGATCGCCCTCAAAAAATACCGTGGCGCTAGCGCTGCTGATCGGCGGGTCGCTTTTGGGCGGGCTGTTTTACCGGCGCGAAGTTGGGCTACAGCTCATGGCTGGTAGTGCGATCGCGCTGAGCTGGCTGCTGCTTTGTGTGGTCGCGCTGCGCTGTAGCTACCTGCTGCCGGTGGCGACTCCCCTCATTGCGGTTGGCGCGGTGACTATCGGTGCGATTATTCTAGGCCGACTGCAGGCGAGTGCGCTATTGCAGGTGCGGTCTGCCTTTCTCAGCACTGTTAGCCACGAGATTCGCACGCCGCTCAATGCCATTATCAACCTGTCAGAAATGCTGCAGGAAACCCCTCTAGACCATCGACAGCGCGAGTTTGCCGAGACCCTATACAACAGCAGTCAGACCCTAATGGTTTTGATCAATGATATTTTAGATTTTTCTAAAATTGAGTCAGGGCGGCTGCTGATTGAAAAATATCCGGTGTGCCTGAACGAAACGCTGGAGCGCAGCCTGGAGATGCTCGCGCCTCGGGCCACCCGCAAAGGGCTAGAGCTGGTCCACTCGATTGCCCCGACAACGCCAGCGGTGATTCTGAGCGATCCGGTCAGGCTACAGCAAATCTTGCTCAATCTGCTCAGCAACGCCGTGAAATTCACTGAGGCTGGAGAAGTATCAGTGCGGGTAGAGGCGATCGCTCTGATACCTCCAACCCCTCTATTTTCGCACCAGCGCTCTACGCTCAAGCACTGGGCCTACCACTGGAAAAATCGCCGGACTTCTCAACAGCCAACAGCGCCGCCGCCAGCCCCCAGCCGCTACGAAATCTGCTTTGCAATTAGCGATACCGGCATTGGCATTGCCCCAGAGCGGATGGCGCAGCTGTTTGAACCCTTTTGCCAGGGCAGCGTTTCGACCGCGCGTAAGTATGGCGGCACCGGGCTAGGGCTCTCTATTAGCAAACGTTTGAGCGAATACCTGGGCGGCAATCTATGGGTGAAAAGTAGCCTCGGTGAAGGCAGCACCTTTTACTTTACGGTGCAGGCCGAACTCGCTGCCAACCGCCAACCGATGCCCAGCTATCTAACCGGTCTGAGCGGCACCCATCTGCTGCTAATTGACCCCAACCCAACCCGACGTAACTATCTAGACTGGCAGCTTCAGCCGCTGGGCATCAGCATCACCCCCGCAGACTCACTTTCAGCAGCGCTGCGGCTAATGCGAAACACTGCCTTTGACGGCATCATCTTAGATGAGGCCGTTGCCGTGCCCGCCCATCAACCGAGTCTGTATGGGCCTATCGCCAGTGCAGACTCGCTCACCCAAAGGCTGGCAACCCTGCACGCTGCCGCTGGGTGCAATCAGCTGCCAATCATTTTACTCAGCGCTCTCAGAAGTACGGCCAGCCCGCCTGCTGAAGTGACGGCCACGCTGTGGAAGCCCATCAAGCAAGCTGCCCTCTATCAGTCACTGCGCTTCATCTGCCCCACTGATCTACCGATCCCGCCCCCTGCAGCAGTAGGGTTGGTTGCCTCAGAAGGCGATCGCCGGGCCTGTCTCACTATTCTGATTGCCGAAGACAATCGAATCAATCAGCGAGTCGCCCTGCGGCTGCTAGAGCTGTTGGGCTACCAGGCCGACGTAGCCTGCTCTGGAAAAGCTGTGTTAGCAGCCCTCCAGCGCCAGCGCTACGACGTTATCTTGATGGACATGCGCATGCCAGATACAGACGGCACCACCGCCACCCGCCAGATTCGGCAAATGGATCAGCACCAAAACACCTGGATCATCGCCATGACCGCCAGCACCACCCGCCAAGACCGCCAGCGCTGCTTCGATGCTGGTATGAATGACTACTTAACCAAGCCGATCAAGCGTGAGGTACTAGCACAAGCCCTACAGCGCTGCCCCGCCATGCAGCAAAAAATCTAGCCTCCCGTCTCCTGCCGCCTGCCCTCTACCCACAAACCGCCCGCTCCTGCCCCACATCTGAAGTCACCTGAATAACCCCGATCCCAGCGATCTCGTCAAAAAAGCGGTCTTCGTCCCAAGCTTCAGCATTAGGTTGCTCCGGCCCTGTCGCCTCAGTCATTCTGTCTGGCCCCAGCGCTGCTGTTCGGACTGCTGCCGGTGCTGCTGTCAGTCTCATCCGCTTGAGACTTTGCCGCCGGATTGCGGACTTCCTCAGCGGTGATACCCTCTGTGGAGTTGCCAAAGCGCCAGAGTATGGCAGCGGCCTCAGCGCGAGTCGCTGCTTTGTCTGGTTGAAATAAGGTGGTATAGCCAAACGCCCGCCGAATATTGGCAAAGTCACCGTTTTGATAGTCGGCCAGGATTGCCTGCAGCGCCCGAGGCTCGATTTTGGCGGCATCTTGAAAGCCCCAAGCTTCTTGCACGGCTGCTGGCGTGGCTTGAGGCAGCGGCTGGCGTGTGTCTAAGGGGACTTTCCACAGCACCAGGTCTTTGCGAGTTAGCGGTGCATTGGGGCGAAAGGTGAGCGCAGTGCTGCTGCCCGTGAGCGGGCTGGGAATGATGCCTGCCTCAGCCAGCCCTTGAATAGCGCCAAAATCGGGGTCGCTAGCGGGCACATCTTGAAAGACAGGCTGGCTGCTGGCGATACCGGGGCGGACTTTGCGGCTGCGCTGATCGGCATACAGGCGGTTATTGGTGGCCATTAGCCAGCGGGCATATTCGCGGCGGCTAATCGCCTGATTGGGACGAAATTCATCTGGGCTAGGTAGGGGAGCGGGCTGGGTCCCTAGTGCAGTCGGGGTCGGGTCGGGCGCGGTAGGACTCACCTTGAGCAGATCTAAGCTGATGAGATCTTTTAAATAGGGCTGAATTTCTTCGGGGGCTTTGCTCAGATCTTTGTAGTCGCCAGCGGTGGCTGCGTTACTGCCCGCAGCGGCTTCAGCCTCGGCTCTGGCCTGACGATTGCGCTCGGCAGCAGAGTTGCCGCTGGCACTGTTACGTTCGGCAGCGGCAGTTTCATCGGTGGCAGGAGACTCAGGTTGAGCCCTGTCTGCTGGCTCATCAGGTGAATCTGTTGTCTGTTCATTTTCGGCCAGCTGCGGGTCGGGCTCCAGGCTTCTGCCGAGCGTGTCACCCAGTCTGCTGCCAGAGCAGCCTGCGATCGCCAACAAACTAACCAGCAGGCCAGGAAGGAGCGATCGCCCTACAGCCAATTGCCAAAAACGGTCAGTTAAAGAAATCCGAGTCATCGCCAGCGCCAAAATAGTTTATGTATAGGGAGCATCTATCGTAATCTGGCTCTTAGGCTAGCTTACGGTGGCTACTGATATGAGTAGCTGTACTGAATTTTACAGTTTTGGCTTTGAAAGGTTAAGTGGGAGAGCAGGAGAGAGGAGGCAGGAGAGCAGGATGACTGGCGCTGTGATTATCGATTGTGATCCGGGGGTGGATGATGCGATCGCCCTGCTTTTGGCCTTCGGCGCTCAAATGCCGGTGATGGGTGTGACGACGGTGGCGGGCAATGTGCCGCTATCACTCACCTATGGCAACGCTCGTAAAATTTGTGAATTAGCGGGCCGTGAGGTGCCGGTGTTTGCAGGCTGTCCGCGTCCCTTAATCAGACCTTTGGCGACGGCTGAAGAGGTGCATGGTGCGACCGGTTTGCAGGGCGCAGATTTGCCTGAGCCGAGGGGAAAGGGGCGATCGCAGCACAGCGTTGATTTTCTCATTCAGCAGTTGCTCAGTGCGCCAGCGCCAATTACCGTTGCTGCCCTTGGCCCGCTGACTAACCTGGCCGTTGCCCTGATCAAATGCCCACAAATTGCCGCTCACATTGCGCAGCTAGTGATTATGGGCGGCGCGATGGGCCAGGGCAATATTACGCCCTCAGCAGAATTTAATATCTATGTCGATCCGCATGCGGCGCATGTGGTGCTCTCAGCAGGCATACCCACGACGCTGATAACGCTAGATGTGACGCATCAAGTGCTGACGACGCCCGAGCGCCTGGCGGCCATTCGCGCCATTGGCAACCCTGTCAGTACTGCCGCTGCTGGAATGCTCGCCTTTTATGGTCAAAGCGACTTGGCTCGCTACGGATTGCCTGGCGGCCCCCTGCACGATCCGTGCGTGATTGCCTATTTGCTGAAGCCACAGTTATTCACGACGCGCTCAGTGCCGGTTACCGTAGAACTCACCGGCGAGCAGACTGTAGGCCGTACTGTGGTGGATTGGTATGGCAGCGGTTCTCAGGCGGCGATCAATGTTGCTGAAACGGTCGATGCAGATGGCGTTTATGCCCTGCTGCTAGAGGCGCTTGCTACTTTTTCTTGAGCCTTGAGACTCCCAGTTTGCAGTCCCAGTTTGCAGTCCCAGTTTGCAGTCAATGCTAACCCACAGTATTTTCAACCGCTGCTAGAGAGCGTTCTTGGTAAAATTTTGATCAGCACAATCCACCCCTCGCGAGCCATGGCTTACACCACCGCGCAGCTGTTAGCAATTCTCGATGCAGAGATGAAGGCAGCTGTGCGGGGCGATCGCCTGCTGCTCAGCGCCGACCGCCGCTTTGATGACCCCGTGATTGCTAAAGCCATCGGCCCCCAAAAGCTCAGCCAGATCTATGCCTTTCAAGACTTTCGCGACCAGATTCACCACTACCAGATTGCCGAAGGCGTCTCGGGCATCGTCTGGCGTCACTGTCATTTCCAGGGCCGCTCCGTCCGCTTTCCCGAAATTCACCCGCAGCTCACGGCCACTGCCGAAGACAAGCTCAGACTCGGCGCTGCCAAAGGTGCGGTGATCGCCTTCTGGCGCGAGTGCATTACCGGCCTCAATCTATGGCGAGCGGGCAACCCCCCCGAACCAATTGCGCTAGCGCGCGTCGAAACCCTGATCGAACGGGCCGAATGGGCCGACGCTGAAGCCACCCGCAGCGAACTCTACCTGCTGCTCTGCTGGGGCAACCCCAAAGAAAGCTACTACGCCTGGGCCTACCCGGAGTCGGGGTGCGATCGCATCATCGCCACCCGCCATCAGCCCAGCGGCATTAAGGTTTGAAGAGAAGGCAGAAGGATGAACGATGAACGGTGAATGATGAATGATGAAGGCCGGAGCAACAGCGGTTCGAGAATCGTCATTGTGACGCGGTATAATCAGCGCCAATAAGCCAGCCACACGCCTGACTCCCAACTCATCGTTCATCGTTCCTACTTCATCCTTTCCCCCATGCCCATCGCCGTTGTCACCATCGAAACCCACGGATTCCCTGCCTCCCTCGCAGCGGCGGATGCCATGGTCAAAGCGGCCCGAGTCACGCTGATCAAAATCGCCCCGGCTGACAGCGGCCATCAATACGTGGTCGTCCGAGGTCAAAATGCAGAAGTTGAAAGGGCGCTAGAGGCTGGGCTCAAGGCCGCTAATGCCTGCTATGGCGACGGTGCGTATGCCCACACGCTCATTCCAAACCCCACTCAAAACGTGCTAACTACGCTAGAACTTGACTACACTGAAGAATCCTTGCCCTTCGTTGAGTGAGCTTTTTGGGTGGGCTTTTTGGGTGGGCTTTTCGGGTGGGCTAGGCCGAGGTTCGCAAAGACCCGAGGCTCGCTAAGACAGACTGAAGCTTACAGGCTGAAAAACTGGATTTTCCGCCTTCGAAAAAATACGCTGCCCTCAATTGAGGCCGTTCCCCTTCTCCCGTACAATCATGAATGGAGTTCATAGAGTGGCCTCCATTAAAACTAGGAGACTATAATAGATGCCACAGGCAGTTGGATCGCTTGAAACTAAAGGGTTTCCCCCAGTATTAGCCGCCGCCGATGCGATGGTGAAAGCGGGCCGAGTTACCCTGGTTAGCTACATTCGAGCGGGGAGTGCCCGGTTCTGCATCAATATTCGGGGCGATGTTTCAGAAGTCAAAGCGGCGATGGAAGCGGGCGTAGAAGCCGCCCAAAATGCGCCCGGTGGCGTGCTCGAAACCTGGGTGATTATTCCTCGCCCACATGAAAACGTAGTCGGTGTGCTGCCGATTCAGTTTGATGAGAGCGTAGAAGAATTTCGTGAGGCCGTAGAAGTGCCCGTGATTCCAGGCAGTCGCATGGGTCGCCAGATGTAGGCCAACTGTAGACAGCCTTGTAAACAACCGTTTCACTATGCCAACGCTCCTCACTGCCAATACTCCCGAAACCTTTCCGCTGATGGCTGTTGTCGGTCAGGAGTCGATTAAGTTTGCGCTGCTGCTCTCAGCGGTCGATCCGGGGCTAGGCGGTGTGGTGATCGCCGGGCGGCGAGGCACGGCCAAGTCAGTGCTGGCGCGAGCGCTCTATCAGCTGCTGCCGCCCATTGAGATTATTGAAGGCTCTTGCAACTGCGACCCGACCAAGCCGGGCGAGTGGGACGACGAAACGGCCAGTCGATTTGCGGCTGACACGCCCGTAGCCGATCTGCCCGCTCAAGTCGTCAAAGCGCCTTTTATCCAAATCCCTTTGGGTGTCACCGAAGATCGGCTGCTGGGCTCTGTGGATGTGGCCAAGTCTATTAGCACTGGGGAGAGCGTCTTTCAGCCGGGGCTGTTGGCAGAGGCTCACAGAGGCGTACTCTATATTGATGAAGTCAATCTTTTAGATGATCAGATTAGCAATCTGTTGCTTTCGACGCTGACTCAGGGGCGCAACCAGATAGAGCGTGAGGGCATCAGCTTTCAGCATCCGTGTCAGCCGCTGATGATCGCTACTTACAACCCTGAAGAAGGGAATTTGCGAGAGCATTTGTTGGATCGGATTGCGATCGCGCTCTCTGCCGACACGGGCCTAACTTTAGAAGACAGAGTCGCTGCTGTAGAACAGGTCAACCGCTTTGCCAACGATCCGTCGCCTTTTCTAGCCGAGTACGAAGAAGAAATTGACTCGCTCAGGACTCAAATCATCCTGGCCCGCGAGTGGCTAAAAGATGTCACTATCAGCACCGACCAAATCAGCTATCTGGTGACTGAGGCGCTGCGCGGCGGCGTAATGGGTCACCGGGCTGAGCTGTTTGCTGTGCGGGTGGCTAAAGCCTGCGCCGCGCTTGATGGCCGTACCAACGTCAATGCCGACGATTTGCGCCATGCCGTTGAGCTGGTGATTGTGCCCCGCTCTAGCGCCATTCCCCCACAGGAGGCAGAGAATCCACCGCCGCCACCGCCGCCGCCACAAGATCAGCAAGAAGATTCTGATGAAAATCAGGAAGATGACACCGATCAAGACGATGACTCTGAAGAAGAACAAGAGGAACAGCCTGAGCAGCCGCCCTCTATTCCAGAGGAGTTTGTCTTTGATCCAGAAGGTGTTGTGATAGATTCGTCTTTGCTGTCTTTTGCTGAATCCACTACCCGGCAGGGCGCTTCAGGAAAGAACAGCGTTATCT
Organism: Leptolyngbya sp. BC1307; assembly: GCF_002286735.1. Classification (GTDB taxonomy): domain Bacteria; phylum Cyanobacteriota; class Cyanobacteriia; order Phormidesmidales; family Phormidesmidaceae; genus Phormidesmis. Next base: position 15,895 of record NZ_NRTA01000017.1, on the reverse strand, counting down.
TCTCTGACGAACGCGGTCGGTACATCAAGCCCTTTATTCCGACGGGGCAGGCTCGCCGGATTGCGGTGGATGCTACGCTTCGCGCTGCCGCTCCTTATCAGAAGGCCAGGCGCGATCGCCAGCCCGACCGCAAAGTCATTGTCGAATCTGGTGACATTCGCGCCAAACGCTTAGCTCGCAAAGCCGGTTCACTGATTATATTTGTGGTCGATGCCTCCGGCTCGATGGCGCTCAACCGTATGCAAAATGCCAAAGGCGCGGTGCTGAGCCTGCTTACTGATGCCTACCAGAACAGAGATCAGGTCGCGCTGATTCCCTTCAGAGGCGAGCAGGCCGAAGTGTTGTTGCCGCCTACCCGCTCAATCACAGCCGCCAAGCGCAGATTAGAGACTATGGCCTGCGGGGGCGGCTCTCCCCTCGCTCATGGGCTTATGCAAGCCATACGGGTGGGCACCAATGCGCAAAAATCTGGCGATGTCGGCAGCGTTGTGATTGTCGCCATCACCGATGGCCGGGGAAATGTGCCGCTCTCCCGCTCTCTTGGCGATGATCCTGAAGACACCGAAGAAAAGCCCGACATTAAAGCCGAACTGCTAGAGATTGCAGGCAGCATTCGCGCTACCGGCTATCAGCTGCTGATCATTGATACTGAGCGGAAGTTTGTTTCTACCGGCTTTGGCAAGGAACTAGCGAAAGTGGCAGGCGGTCGGTATTATCAACTGCCCAAGGCAACGGATCAGGCGATCGCTTCTATGGCTCGCACCGCTCTTTCAGATGCAAAAGCTTAAGCAGTCTGCTTCTTTTTTTGAGTCTCTAAGAACGCTTTAACTTGGGCCCCCGTAGGCATGGCCGACTGTGCGCCAGATTGGGTTACGGCTAAGGCGGCCACGGCACTGGCATAGCGAATAGCAGAGGTGAGCAAGGGGCGATTGTTCAAAGTCTGCGTCTGCATATCTATCTGGCAAAGGGCAGCGGCAAGCCCCCCATTAAAAGCATCGCCCGCCGCTACGGTATCAATTGCTCGCACAGAGAAAGCAGGAATAACAAAGCTCCCGTCAGCCGTGGCACAGACTACGCCTTGCGCCCCCAGTTTGACAATGACTACGGCGATGCCCTGCCGCTGGAGTGTCTCGGCAGCAGCGATCGCCTCCTCCACAGTCTCTACCGCCCTACCGCTCAGTACCGCCGCCTCAGTCTGGTTGGGCGTCAAAATAGAGATATGCTGGCAAAAATTTGGAGATAAGGGGGCGTGGGCAGGCGCTGGGTCAACGATGACCGTCAGTCCGGCGAGATGGGCTAGCGCCGCCGCTTTTTCGACGATGGGTAAAGGAATCTCAAACTGTAGTAGCAGTATCTTCGCCTGCTCAAAATAAGGGCTCAGTCTATCGAGATCGGCGGCGCTGACTTCACCATTGGCACCCGCTGTAATAATGATCTGGTTATTGTCGGGAGAGACCGCAATCAGGGCCGTGCCAGAGGGGGCTTGTTGGCTAGTGGCTACGGCGCTGGTGTCGATGCTTTCAGCCTGGAGGCGATCGCGCAAAACCTGGCCAAAGCCATCCTCCCCCACCCGGCCTACCATCGCCGTTGCCGCCCCTAACCGCGCTGCTGCCACCGCCTGATTTGCGCCCTTACCCCCCGGCACCGTCGCAAAGCCTTCGCTCAGCAGCGTTTCACCCGGCTGCGGCAGGTGAGCGACCCGCGCCACCAGATCCATATTGAGACTGCCCAACACCACTACGTCCATCGGCCCGTCCATCGGCTGCAAATCCTGAGGGTTAGCTACCTTCGCCGGGCCTTTGCCCACCTTCATCCGAATTCCCGTCCAGATCTAAAGGCGGTCGATCAGAACTCCAGGCCCACCAAACTGAGTCGCACTCACATTGATAAAACTCCTGCCATTTACGTTTGCGGCCATCAGTAAAAACGGGCGCACGGCGGTTAAGCCAGACCTGCTTGGCCTCCCGACTGCCCGCTCCACAGGTCGGGCAACCAAACGGCTGCGCATGTACGGCATCTTTTGTCCAAGCTGGGGGAAACGGCGAGAATGCATCCATAGGGTCTGGCCTGCTTCAGGGCGTAATGAGGTGACTATATTATGGCGCTTCTGCCGCTTTTGCAGCGTGATGATAGCCATACGGCCAAGGCCGCTCAGCAGATTTCAGCGCCTCGCTTTAGATTTGAAGCGGTGACCGCTAAGAAACTATAGTGATCTTGAAGCAAACATTACGGACGGTAGCGCTCCTGTGAAAGCCATCTCTCTGCTCGGTTCGACGGGTTCTATCGGCACCCAAACGCTGGATATTGTCGAGCATCATCCCGATCAGTTTCGACTGGTGGGTATTGCCGCCGGTAGCAACGTGGCGCTGCTGGCTCAGCAGGTGATGCAGTTTAAGCCTAAGATCGTTGCTCTATGTGATGAAAGTAAGCTGCCTGACTTGAAAGCGGCGATCGCCGAACTCGATCCGCAGCCGATCATTTTAGCGGGTGAATCTGGCGTGGTAGAAGTGGCTCGCTATGGCGACGCTGAAGCGGTGGTCACGGGCATTGTCGGCTGCGCTGGGCTGCTGCCCACCCTAGCTGCCATTGAAGCGGGTAAAGATATTGCCCTGGCTAATAAAGAAACCCTGATTGCCGGGGGGCCAGTTGTCTTGCCATTGGCCGAAAAGCACGGCGTGAAGCTGCTGCCTGCCGACTCTGAGCATTCGGCTATTTTTCAGTGTTTACAGGGCATTCCTAAAGCGGGGCTAAGAAGGATTTTGCTGACGGCCTCAGGCGGTGCCTTTCGCGACTGGCCGACTGAAGATCTGCCCAAGGTGAAAATGGCCGATGCGATTAAGCATCCGAACTGGTCGATGGGCCGCAAGATTACGGTCGATTCGGCCACGCTGATGAACAAAGGGCTGGAGGTGATTGAAGCGCACTATCTCTTTGGCATGGACTACGACAAAATTGACATTGTGATTCATCCGCAGAGCATTGTTCACTCGCTGATTGAGCTGCAAGATACATCGGTGCTGGCGCAGTTAGGCTGGCCTGATATGCGGCTACCTCTGCTCTATGCGCTTTCCTGGCCAGAGCGAATCTACACCGACTGGGAACCGTTAGACCTGGTCAAAGCAGGCGATCTGACCTTTCGTGACCCCGACCACGACAAGTACCCCTGCATGGATCTGGCCTATGCGGCAGGCCGGGCCGGGGGCACGATGACGGCGGTGCTCAATGCGGCCAATGAGCAGGCAGTGGCGCTGTTTTTAGAAGAGAAGATTCACTACCTGGAAATTTCTAAGGTGATCGAACAGGTCTGCGATCGCCACCGCACCGATCTCAACTCAGCTCCGAATCTAGAAGAAATTCTAGCCGTTGACCAATGGGCCCGGACGGCGGTGATCGAATTAAGCACGGCTTTAGCGTAATGGGGGCTGACTGCCCTGATTTAAACTGGGGAAGCCAAAGGAGGCGGTTATGGAAATAGTCTTGACACTGGGCGCGATCGCGATCGCCATCCTAGTATTTTTCTGGCTGCTGGGCGTAGTCAAAACCACGTTTAGAACGGCTGCGCTAGTAGCGCTCTTTTTACTGGGGCTCTACATCGCCTTTGGCATCGGCCCTGGAGACGTTTGGGCCACAATTCGCAATTGGCTACCTGACTTTTTGGTGCCAAATAGAAGCACTTGAAGCGATTAAGACCGTGCTAGTGGGCTTAACTGGCTGTTGGCTGTTGCAGCGGAATTTGAACGATAAATTCGGTGCCGGTCTCAGGCGCTGAGCAGCAGGTGAGCTTGCCCTGGTGACGCTGAGTGATGATTTGATAGCTAATAGATAGGGCTTGCTGAAAAAGTCGTTTTTTAGAGATTAGCGATCGCCGATTCTCCGAGGGAGAGGCAAAGCCAACGCTAATCTCTGCGTTGCAGGGGCGGCAATAGCATTGGCCCCTGCGGCGGTGATGAATGCACTAATAGTTGTTTTAACCGCCTCATAGGGCTCTATCTGGTACTTCAGGACGCTTCGCCACCTGGCAAATAGGCCAAAAAGCAAGGTCAATAGCTGGCGCAGCCAGCGCTCTAGGTTAAGCACGAGAAAGGTGATGGCAATGGCACACTGAGCCGTTTCAGCGAGCTTGGGCATCACCCTGGCCAGGGAGAAGCGGCGCTTGGCTTGGCCAAACTTACCTTCCACAGCGACGCGCACAGATTCGTCCTGTTTTGCCTGCTGTTTGAGTTCAGCCTGAACGGTGGGGTCTTGCTTCGGTCTACCCAAGGGTGGGCCACTCAAACGAATGCCTCGGGCCTGACACCATCGGCGGTGGTCACGAGTGCGGTAAATCTGGTCAGCATGAACCGAGGCGGGATAGCGGCCAAAGCGCGTCCGATAAGCTTCTACTTGGGCTTGCAGATGAGTGGACTCATTGAAGTTGTCCCAGCTCAAGACATCAAGGAACACACAGCCCTGGATACAGCTAATCGATAGCTTGGCCCCAAACTCTACTGGCACCCCTGCCTTGCCCCGAACAATCGGCCTGACATAGGGTTGGGTGATGCTGACAATGCGGTCATCGATGCGGCGAGCCTGCGTCTGATACATCGCTTTCTGTTGTCGATAGACTTCACTGATGACCAACAACAATCGATACTGCCTGTGACTCAGCTTCGATAAGGTCGCACCCAGCGCTATCAAGTCATCGATATGGCCCAGGTTGAGACCGAGATATTGCAACTGTTGACGAATCCCGTTGCGCCGCTGTTTGCGGCTTGGTCGCCGGTTCTTCGCCACCCACAAATAGGCTTTACGCGCCAGCTTACGATAGGTGCGGGGCTTTGTCTTTAGCTGGCCTGACACCTGGCTGTAGAGCCTATCAAGGATGGCTTCACTATCTTTCCTCGCTTCATTCAACAACCCCAAGTTAGTCGGATAGCGAATGTCAGCAGGCGCGCAGGTCGCGTCGATGATCAACTGACCTTGATTCGACGGCGGTGGTGCGTCGTCGTCGTTGTTGTTTGATGAGCGTGACGGACTCGGTAGATTGGTCTCTGGCTCTGCCTCAGCCACTACCTCTGGCTCTGCTAACATTGAGCACACCACGCGTTCATTCACTTCGGCGACCATCTCTAGATTCACCCGCTTGCGAAAGTGAACCATCATCGAAACCTCAAACGGCGCTTCGTCTCGATACTCGCTAAACCCTAGAAAGTACTGCAAGTACGGATTCTCTCGGATCTGCTGTACCGTCTCTGCATCACTGCTGCCCAGCTTCTCCTTGATGATCAAAGCCCCCAGCGCCACCCGAAACGTTTTCGCCGGGGCACCCATGCTGGCGCTGAACTGACCTGCATACTCTGCTTCCACTAGCGCCCACGGGATGAGTGCCGCTAATTTGACCCACCGATTATCCGCTGACAGTTGGCCGCTGAACGGCAGGTAGAAATCCTCAAATGACAATTGTCCGGGCGCTGCGCTGCGATACATACCGACTCAAGTGCAAGGGTTTTGACCATCCTTGACCTTTTTCCTTGCACTTTTCAACCCCCTTTCGGCCCAAATGGACTGTAATCACTACGGTCTATACTTTTTCAGCAAGCCCTAGATAGGCCGAGGCCGGTGCCTTTGCCGACGGGTTTGGTAGTAAAAAAGGGGTCAAAAATTCGCGATCTGACCGATTCTGGAATGCCGGGGCCGTTGTCGGCGATCGCAATCTCAGCCCACTGACTATCCACCACTCCCGTGCGAATCGTAATCTGATTGGGACTGGCAGTAATTTCCTGATAGCTACGCCCGGCGTTACTCTCTGCCATCGCATCTAGCGCATTCGCGAGAAGATTCATCAACACCTGGTTAAGCTGGCTAGGGTAGCACTCCACTAGCGGTAGCTGATCGTAGTCGCGTACGACTAATGTTGCCGGATGCTCAGGCGCAGCCTTTAAACGATGCTGCAAGATTAGCAGCGTGCTTTCGAGGCCCTCGTGAAGATCAACAGCTTTGCCGGCAGATTCATCTACGCGAGAGAAATTACGTAGCGATAGAACAATTTCGCAAATGCGGTCGGTCCCTATCACCATAGAGCTGATAAGCTTTGGCAAATCTTCTCTGAGAAAATCCAGGTCGATCTCATCAATTTTTGTCTGGATTTCAGCAGATGGCAGGCAAACATGAGCTTCGTATAGCTGTACCAGGGCCAGCAAATCTGTTACATACGTCTCGATATGAGTGAGATTGCCGTGAATGAAACTAACGGGGTTGTTGATTTCATGCGCTACGCCTGCCACCAGTTGGCCTAAACTTGAGAGTTTTTCTTGCTGGATCATCTGCATTTGGGTCTGCTGAAGTTGATCAAGCGCTGTTTCTAATCTCTGAGAAAAGGTTTCGGCAGCCTGACGGGCGCGGTTGACAGCGGCAATTTTAGGAAAAACCGTCCAGCAGGCGATCGCAACGCCCACAAAAGACAGTACCAGTACCACCAAAAAATCCATAGGAGCCCCGACATCGGCGCGGCTGACCGCTGCCCCAGCCTGCCAGCTAACCACCGCTGTAGCCCCAATAAACCCCACTAACATGGCAATCTGAGCGGTGATAAAGTCCTCAAACGTGTTTGCACTCTGGTCGCCGCGTCTCAACCAGTCCGGACAGGCAGGCGACCAGGACTGAATGATCGCAATAGCCCCGTGCTCAGGCCAGGAGCGGATCAGATGGTCGCTCAGGGCGATCGCCATCGGCAGCAGCAGCCCTATCATGAAATTTTTTCCGCCCCAGGCCCAGCCCCCTACCCAGAGCACAAACAGCTCTACCACCGCCATGAAGAGCGCCAGCCACGGCCACATCACCCCAGGCTGACCGCGCTGGTACCATAGCCCCCCATGCAGCACGATAAAAGCAGCCAACCAGCCCACGCCCGTCACCATGACGATCTGATGCAGGTCACCCCAAGCCAGACAGCCCAGACTCAGCACTAGCGTCAGCCACAGCCCAGGCGCGAACACTCCCTGCTGAGAGACGCGGCCAAACAGCGGTGAAAGCTGCTGATCTTGAGCTAGCTGATACAGCACACGCGGCGCGATCGAGACCGCAGTCGCTAAAGACAGCAAGCAGCTCGACACGACTAAAAAAGTCACCAGCAGCGACGTGGCTGATCCCCAGTAGGGCGCAGCTGCCATGAGCAGCGTCAGAAAGGGGTCTTGACTGTCCGCACCAGGTAAGTGCAGCAGCGACCACGAACCTGCCACATAAATGACCGGGATCAAGACAGCAACCGATTTCAGGCTGTGTAAGGTCTTTTGCGGCTGCTGACTATCGGCAACAAAGGCAGCAGCCGTTTCACAGGCATAAAAGGCGTAAGTGCCACTCAGGTACCATTTGGCCCAGCCCTGTAGAGAAAACCCAACGCTCACTGGCGGCTCTGCCCAGCCCTGTGCTATGCCGGTCGTCAACAGCCAGCCGCTGCCTTGCAGACAAAAAGCCAGCAGTAGCCCCACAGCAGGCAGTAAAAAAAACAGGTGCAGCGTGCTGAGTGCCCGACTGCCGCTAAAAGCTACGATAAAGGGCAGCAGCACAAACCCCACTTTTAGCCCGATGCCAGGCCGCGCAATACCCAGTGGCCCTAGATTGGTTTGAATCAGGTCTGCCAGAATAATCGCATTGACCGGTAGCACCGCCACCCAGCTGAGAAAATAGCCAATGGCCGCGTAGCGAGTCAACCAGGGAACACCCGGTAACAGATGACTCAGATAGTTGGGCGTACCGCCAGCCACATGAGGCAACTGCTGACCCAACTGGCGGACTTGCAGATTGATCACCATGCCAAAGACAGCGCCTGGAATCCACACCCACATCGCCTGCAGACCCAGCTCTGCATGTACCCCAGGGGCAACTCCAATCCACAGCAGCAGGCCAGTTAAGCCAAATCCCAGCGTTTCAATCAGGGACAGCGTGCGAGGCAGCATCGGCGACGAGGCAGAAACCGCGAGAGAAGAAGCCGCGAGAGAAGAAGCCATAGAAGTGAGCCAATGTAAAGCCTGCCTTTACAGTTCCCAGATAGTGCTCTCTGAGGTTGAGCAGCGCTATCAAAATCTTCGAGTGGGCTGTTTTCTTGTGGGCTGTCTTCCTCTTGGCAGATAGCTGGCGACAACTCGGCCATAGCAGCGCAGCAACGCCTGATAGCTGGCGCTCACAGGATGGCTCAGATCAGTTAGTGAGTCGATACCAATGCTGTTGCGCCCGGTGTCTTTGCCCGAGCTGTGAATATAGCGTTCCTCACCTAAAGACAGCGCCACATGTGTCGTGCGGTCGGGCGTACCAAAAAAGATCAGATCGCCGGGCTGCAGGGCTGAGCGATCAATGCGCTGAGTAAAGTCTTCTTGCTGATAAGCATCGCGCGGCAGCTGGATATCTGCCGATAAAAAAGCCGCCTGCACCAGGCCAGAGCAGTCATAGTTGGGGGCAGTCGTGCCGCCCCAAAGATAGGTATTGGGCGTTGCCATGGCCGCTTGGGCAAAGTCAATCACCTGCGGCAGACGCGCCTGAATCTCTTGGGCGGTGAGTACTGGCGCTTGGTATGGCTGCTCGATAGCGGTCAGATAGCGGACTTGGTCGGCGGCAATCCAGCCTGGGTAGTCGTCTTGGCAGAGGCAAACGCGAACGGCACTGTGATCTTTTGCCACTTCTAGCACCTGTAGCGGATGACCCGTATCGGCTTGAGTCACCAGACCCTGACAGATGAGACTTTTGTACAGGTTGATTGGGCGATCGCACTCATACGACCGCACCAGTCCCCGGTAAATCTCTTCCTGCAGGTCAGCTAAGGTCACTCTACTCACTTCTAATCCCCAAAAATCAAGACCTACAACTTCAAGCCTTAATGCTTTTAAGCCCTAACAGTAGCGGCAATCAGTATCTCTGTCCCCAGAATTAGATCTTCAGAATCAGCAGCGACCCAAAGATCCGGTCGATAGACAAGGTAGGCTGGTATACGAGCTTACAGTTTTATGTGTCTCTTTCTTTTGTCTGTCTTCGCAAAGACCGAGTTTCTATGACTACCACTCTTTCTACCTACCGCATCGACAATCGTCACTTAAAGTCGCTCGGCCCATTAGATATTCCCGCGCGACTGCTGCTTGGCCCAGGCCCTTCTAACGCAGACCCAGCAGTGTTAGCGGCGATGGATCGTCAGCCCATTGGCCACCTCGACAAAGCCTATCTAGAACTGATGGATGAGGTGCAGGCGCTGATGCGCTACGCCTGGCAAACCGATAACCGGATGACGCTGCCGGTCAGCGGCACCGGATCAGCCGCGATGGAAGCTACGCTCGCCAATACGATAGAGCCTGGCGATCGCGTGCTGGTTGGCGTCAACGGCTACTTTGGTCATCGCCTAGTCGATATGGCCGGTCGCTACGGCGCTGAAGTGAGCACAGTCAATCGGCCTTGGGGAGAAGTATTCACCCTTACCGAACTTCGCGCTGCGATGGAAACTCACCGCCCTCAGATTTTGGCGCTAGTGCATGCCGAGACCTCGACTGGGGTGTGCCAACCGATGGATGGCATTGGCGATCTGTGCCGCGAGTACGACTGTCTGCTGATTCTCGATACGGTCACGAGCCTGGGCGGCGTGCCGCTGTTTTTAGATGAGTGGAAGGTCGATCTGGCCTATAGCTGTAGCCAAAAGGGGCTGAGCTGCCCGCCAGGAAGTTCTCCCTTTACGATGGGCGATCGCGCGCTCGAAAAACTCAACAACCGCAAAAGCAAAGTCGCCAACTGGTACCTAGACATGTCTTTGCTAAGCAACTACTGGGGCAATGGCCGCACCTATCACCATACCGCCCCCGTCAACATGACCTACGCCATCCGCGAAGCCCTGCGCCTGTTAGCCGAAGAAGGCTTAGAAGCCCGCTGGAACCGTCACCAACAGGCGGCTGAATATCTGTGGGATGGCTTAGAGGCAATGGGGCTCTCCTGTCATGTAGACCGCGAATATCGGCTGCCTACCCTGACTACCGTCCGCGTTCCTAAGGGTATCAATGCTAAGGCCGTCACAAGTAGGCTCATTGACGAGCACAACATGGAGCTAGGCGGTGGCTTAGGAGATCTTGCGGGTCAGGTTTGGCGGGTAGGACTGATGGGCTACAACGCTGAGAAAAAAAACGTAGATAAGTTTTTAGCAGCGCTAACCAAGGTGCTTGCTGAAATGTAGCAAAAGCCCTGCCTGTACTACCTTTTAGCATCATAGGAAATCCTCGTGAACAAATATTCATGGGGATTTTTCATTCAATATTTGTCTTCACTTCATCACTTCACCAGATATCCCTGCGCCTCATCCTCATCCTCTCCTACCGTGAAGCCCTAGAAGACGCCGATGGCACTACCTACACCGTCCTGATAGAGTCTGCGAATCCTGCCGAACTGCCCGATGTCGGGGGGGTAGATAGCGATCGCGAAACCTACGGCCTCACCGAAGACATTCAAGCCCAACTCAAAAACATACACGGTACCATCCGCGCCTACACCTGGTACGTCATCGGCGCATTCAAAAACTTAGCAGGCGCAGAAGTCGAAGAAATCAACCTCAAATTTGGCATGAAAATTGGCGGCAAAGCCGGACTGCCCATATTCACCGAAGGCACCGCCGAAAGCAACTTTGAAGTCTCTGTCAAATGCAAGTTTCCCAGCGTTAGTCCTAGCGCTCGCTGACCGCTTGCTGGGCGAGGGCACGTATCATTCAACTCAAGAAGCTGATACGGAGGGTTATCCGCTTCGATATATCTAAACAGGTATCAGTTACAGTGCTGACATCGTAATCTATGTCTTTTTTTGCTAAGCTATCACTACAAAATCCTGTGTTTTAGGAGCTGCAAATGTCGAAAGTGGTCAGTGCCCGGTTACAGGATGGAACTTTTCAGCGGCTCAGTCGTGTGGCTCGAATTTTAGATAAAACGCCTAGCGATACGGTAGCAACGCTGGTGGAAGAGTCTTTAAGAGCAATAGAGTTTGCGCTGATTGAATTTCGCAGTTCTCCTTTAGGGCGGCAAGCCTTCATGCAGGGATCGTCATTGGCGGTCTGGGAAGTGATTGAAATTTCCCAGCAGTATCAGATGAATGAAGAGAAAGTTGCCGAGCATTTCGAGCGTTCCCCTGAGTGGGTTAAGGCGGCTTTCAACTATGCAGAAGCCTATCCTAAGGAAATTGATTTTGCCATTCAAGATTCTCAGGCTGTAACGCTGACAGACTTGAAAAGACGATTGCCCAATCTCGAAGTGTTTTCAGTTGATTAGCGCCACATGCTCTCTTTTTTGCTAGATGAACATATTTCTCCAAAGGTAGGCACACAGCTTCAGAAAAAGCTTCCTGAGATAACCGTTCGCGCCTTGCAAACATGGCAGCAGGGGCGGTATTTGCAGGCCTCTGACGAGCTGCTGCTCACTGTGGCCGCTCAGCATTCACTCACACTAGTCACGTACGATACCAGGACAATTCCGACTTTGCTGAGAAGTCTGGCAGTGCAGGGACAGCATCACTCTGGTATTGTCTTCATTGACCAAAAAACAATTGCAGCCAGCGACATTGGCAAATTGACCAAGGCGCTGCTGTCCCTGTGGAAAGCAGAAAACAAAAGCATGTGGACGGATAGGATTATGTTTCTTCGATCTCCGCGCTGAAAAAGCTGCACTGTAGAAGGGTTGGACAATGAAGTGAGCGATCGCCACCCCTTCTACTGACACTCCCTACTCACAGCCTATGATACAGATACTACCTGCCGCTCTACAATCAGAGAACCGCTACAATGCTGGTCTCGCTTTGCAAGCGCCAGGAGAAGCTTGATCGTAGCGAAAACTTGAGGCAGAAGATAATCGACCTTCTATGAGACAGCTTGCTGTGTCAGCAAGCGCGTTACCTGGTCTTGAAAGTACTGAAATTGGGGGTCTTTACGAGTGGCTACCGTCCGGTCTGGCCCGAGCTTTACGCTAATCTCTGCCTGAATTGTCCCTGGGCGAGCAGTCATGACGTAGATGCGCTGTGAGAGAAAAACAGCTTCACGCACGTCGTGAGTGATCATTAAAATGCTGGTGCCTGTGCGCTTCCAAAGCTCTAGCAAAAACTGTTGCATGGTCTCTTTGGTCTGCACATCGAGCGCGCCGAAGGGTTCGTCCATCAGGAGTACTTTGGGTTGGCTGGTGAGGGCGCGGGCGATCGCCACTCGCTGCTTCATGCCTCCTGACAGTTGCTTCGGCAACGCCTGGGCAAATTGGGAGAGCCCCACCATATCAATGTAGTAAGACGCTGGCTGGCGGCGCTCTTTAGGCTTAACGCCCTGTAGTTTCAGGCCAAACTCCACATTTTTTTGTACCGTCATCCAGGGGTACAGCGTGTAGTCTTGAAAGACCATGCCCCGATCTGCGCCCGGCCCTTCGACTAGCTGATAGTCAACGGTGATACTGCCTTTGGTGGGCTGCTCTAGCCCGGCAATTAGCCTGAGCAAAGTAGACTTGCCCGAGCCAGAAGCGCCCACCACACAGACAAATTCACCCTGCTCAACGTGCAGATTTAACCGCTTCAGCGCTGTAATAGTGCCTTTGTTGGTTGAAAATTCCTTGTCTAAGTCCGAGACTTTTAGATGCATGAGGTGTCCCTTGGTAGGCGCAATTGGGAGGGGGCAGCAGCTACTCGACGGCCCATTTGCAGGTAGTTTTTAGGAGCCAGCGCAGTGAAAGATCGATTAAAAAGCCGATGATTCCCAACAAGATCAGGTAGGCAAAAATCTCGTCTGTTCTAAAAAACTTTTGAGCGATCGCAATCCGTTTTCCCAATCCCTCATTGGCCGCGATGAGTTCAGCTACCACCACCAGATTCCAGGCTGCTGCCATGTTAATGCGAAAAGCGTCGATGATATTAGGCAATACATAGGGCATAATCACCTGCATGAGCGTTTGCCGGCGTGAGCCACCCATCGTGTAAGTTGCCTCTAGCAAATGCTTAGGAACAAACTTCACAGCGTCCATAATCATTAGCGTATTGAAGAAAATCACACCGATAAAGATCAGTGCAATCTTCGGCGCTTCGCCCAAGCCCAAATAGATAATCAGCAGCGGAATGAAAGCCGGCGCAGGCATATAGCGGACAATGCCAATAATCGGCTCAAAGAGCGATCGCACCGTCGCAAACGCGCCCATCGCAATCCCTAGCGGCACCGAAATCACAGCCGCCAGTAAAAAGCCAGAGCCGACCCGCATCAGGCTAGCGCCAAGATCTTCTAGCACCACGCCCTGGCTCCACAGTTCTCCAAAAGACGTGATTACAGCCGCCGGAGACGGTAAAAACTTCGGGTTGACCAGGCCGCTGCTCGAAAGCAGCCACCACAGGACTAGCGGGATTATCACCGAGAGCACTCGCAAACTCCAGTCCAACCGGGCTGGAATAGGTTCGCTAAGCTGCCAAAACGGTCGGGGCTTCAGGCTTTTGCGATCGCCTCGATTTAACTGCTGAACTGGCGCACTCTCCTCCGTTCTCGTCATTTAGAGCCTTCCTATTGAGCAGCGGCGTAAGCTTTAACAAACTGATCGTCCAAAATCGTCTCTAAATTCGGTGTTTCAGGAATAAAGCCAACGCCCACCATAAAGTCGGCCATCTCTACTGCCGCTGATGGCATATGCTTGATCCCCTCGCCGTCGCTAAAGGCTTCGAGATTGTCTTGAATGGTAAAAAACCGAGTGCCGTCTTGAAGCTGCCGCACTTCTTCTGGGGCGATCCCGGCCCGTTCAGCCAAAATCTCGTCGGAGCGCTCAGGGTTCTCCTCCATAAAGGCGCGCACGTCAAACCAGGTATTGACAATCGCCTGCACGTCGTCTGGCCGCTCATCAATGATGGTCTGGCTCATCACCAACAGATCAGGAATGGCTCCTGGAAAGTCGGCAGAAGAGATCAGCTCTTTACTACCTGCGCGCTCTAAAGCAATTGACCAAAAAGGCGGAAAAGCCCCTACCGCGTCGGCCTGACCTGCTGCAAAGGCGGCAGCGGCTGCGCCCGTTTCCAGCGGCAAAATCTCTACATCTTCTCGGGAGAGACCTTCTTTTTCTAAAGCCAGCGTCAATAAGAAGTCATCAACGACGCCTTCCTCTACAGCGATTGCTTTTCCCTTCAGGTTGGCCACCGTATTGATATCTTCGGTAACGATGATTTTGTCATTGCCCGCAGAGTTGTCGTTGACCAGCACCGCTGCCTGCCCATTGACTGAGTCAGCGGCAAAAGAAATGGTGTCGTTCAGAGTTTGACAGTTGCCGTCAATCTGACCGGCGGCCAAAGCCTCCATCGATTGGATGTAGCCATCAAACCACTTCATCTCTACATTGACGTTATTGGCGGCAAAGAGACCTTCCTGCTCAGCGATCGCCCAGGGCCACCAGCCGGGCCAACTGCTATAGCCAATCACAATCGGCTCGTTTGATGCAGCCGCAGGGGCGCTACTGTCGTCACTGCCAGCGCTACTGCCAGCGTCATCAGCCTGCCCGCAGCCAACGGTGACCAGCATCGTGCAGAAAAAGGCAAGAAAAAGTGAGGTTAATTGGCGTCGTTTCATTGAAAGAGGGTACTCAAAAGAGAAGAAGAGAAGGCAATACGAATCAAATCAAAAGCATGGTCTAGCGCGATCGCCCCTCAGGCTAGCTGAGACGATACTTCAGCAGCTTCAGCTTTAGACCGCTGAGCCGACACTGTCTGCCGTACCCAGTCAAACCAGGTCTCTAGCCCCTCGCCTGTTTTAGCAGAGACTGGAATGACCACTACCCGAGAGTTTAGCTGACGGACATTGGCCACAATGGTATCAATGCTTACATCCAGGTGGGGAGCCAGATCTGTTTTAGTAATTAACAGACAGTCCGCTTCTCGAAACATAATCGGGTACTTCAGCGGCTTGTCTTCTCCCTCAGTCAGGCTTAGCAATGCAACTTTGGCATGCTCTCCCACTTCAAATTCGGCTGGGCAGACCAGGTTGCCAACATTCTCGACAAATATCAGATCAAATTCACTGGGCTGCTGTTCTTGCTCAAGCTGCTCTTGCTCAAACTGATGCAGACCACCAGCCACCATCTTAGAGTCCAGATGGCAGGCTCTACCGGTATTAATTGCTACAACGGGTACGCCATGTTGCCGCAGCCGGTCGGCGTCTAGCTGAGTCGTCATGTCGCCTTCGATCACCGCTATCCGCAGCTCAGAGCGTAGCTGTTGCAAGGTTCTTTCTAGCAGCTGCGTTTTGCCTGCGCCGGGGCTGCTCATCAAGTTCAGGCAGGTAATGCCCCACTGATTGAGGCGATCGCGATTGGCATCGGCTCCGTGCTGATTGGCGTGGAGCAAGTTCATTTCTAAAGCAGCGTCAAAAGTTTGGTGCACGAGAAAAATCCAAAAAAACGGCGGTAGGAAGCACCAGCTGGCCCTCGTTGTATGGGAGCGCTGGATAGATCTAGATATCTAAACGGCCATTGACTGTGAAAACTCAACCCGCTCAATTTTTAGCTCTCGCCCGGAGCGAATATCGTCCATCGGGGCCTGACAGGTAGGGCAGGCATATTGCGACCCTATCTCTGGGCGGTATTCCTGCTGGCAGGCATGACAAAAGGCAATCAGCGGCGTTTCTTTGATCACCAGCTCGGCCTCGCTCAAAAAAGTCCCCTGGGTCTGCGCCTGAAAAGCAAACACCAGGCTAGCCGGTTCTACGCAGGTAAACGCGCCTACGGTCAAATGCACCCGCTCTACCGCTGGGTGACCCGGCTGCTCAGCCAGCCAGTCTTTTACGGTGAAAATTAGGGCTTTGGTCATGTCTGTCTCATCAACCTGGGGTGGGTCTGAAACCCCGGACTTTTAGTCCGCATCTTGCCTCCGTCACAAGATGAGAGTTATAATGTGAGGCATGAGTCAAAGA